>JAQCIQ010000022.1 GCA_027592025.1 Bacteroidota bacterium | reverse complement strand
ACAATTCTTTCGGGTGAATAGCCACAATAAAAATCTGTATTAAACTTAAGTCCACTTATCTCTTCTAAAAGTGGAACACATACTTCTTCAGTACAACCAGGGTATACAGTACTTTCATATATAACGATATCTCCTTTATTAATTACCCCTCCAAGCATTTTTGAGGCGCCTTCTAATGGGTTTAAATCAGGAGTTTTAAAAGCGTCAATAGGGGTAGGTACTGTAACGATGTATACATTACAGTTTTTGATCATTTCTAAACTGGAATGAAATGAAAGTTGTAAAGCACTCTTTAATTGTTCTTTCGACGCTTCTTTGGTGTGATCCTCGCCGTTTTTCAATTCTTCGATTCTCTTGGAATTAATATCAAAACCAATCGTTTCATATTTTTTTCCAAACTCGATTGCTAGCGGTAGACCAACATACCCTTGACCAATAACCGCGATTTTTACGTTTTCTAAATTCATTTATTCAATAACCAACTATTTGATTGTATTATATTTTCTAAGCCATAAATTAGATCAACTTCAACTACTACTAGAAGACTATCTAATAAATCTACCGAAAATTATCCCTATAACCCCCACTAACTGTAAAATTTGTAAAACGACTACCACCAGTAGTCTGTTTTTTGCACGGCTCCGCCCTTGGGAGTCCCATGATCTATTTTAACTATTTAAAACTAAAACCTTAAGCCGTCTTCAGGCAGACGGTAAGGCCCATATCTTTTACTTTGGCCCAAAGCTGGTTGGAGCCTATCTTGCTGATGACACCATCACACCCAAGGGCTTCAATATAAATTGCATCACCTTGTCGATATTGGCTTTGATCAATAACTCCTCGTCCTTCCAAATGGTCTTGCATACGCTCTATTTCATGGTGAGGTATTTCGGCCAATTTCCCATGCAAGTGAACAAAGCCCACTGGTCCAGAAACCTGAAATACTTGATTTTTTTCGGCGATAGCGACTTGTACAAAAACAATGCCATTGATGGCTGGAACTTGGAGCTTCTTCTTGCGGTCGCTCCAATGCCTAACCACTGTGATTTGGGGCAAATAGCAGTGCAATCCTAGGGCGGTGAGTTTCTCAAGTACTGATTTCTCACAATTCTTCTTAGTGTAAAGGGCAAGCCAGTTAGAATTAATCATGGGCCGATGATTTTATTTTGAACAAAAAAATAAACGGACTATATACGACCATAGCTGTAAATAATCCGAGGCAAAAAAATAGGGAATTTATGGATAACATTGGAGTTAAAATGATGGCAATTACAGATGCAAAAACAGTATAGGCCATAACTATTAAGGAGATTTGAAGGTGACTCAGGCCAAGATCAGAGAGTCGGTGGTGCACGTGTCGCCGATCTGCTTTCAATGGAGATTCTCCGTTAACAACCCTAATTGTAAATACCCTAATTAAATCAAGTAAAGGGTAAGAAAATAAGGTCATAAAAAGAACAGGATTTACCTTTAAAAATGAATCTTTCCAAGTATTTTCTAAACCATTAGATTGATTGAGGACTGATAATAAAAAATAGGTCATTAACAACCCTAAAAGCATGGATCCATTGTCGCCCAAGTACATCTTTTTCTCTAACTTGTGGTGATTCCACCTATAAAAAACAATCAAAACACCAAGAAAAACGCAGCTAATAATAATTAAATCACCAAGGTTAAAATAAATAGCCAATGAGGCTGTGAATAGAGTTGCAACAATTCCTATGCCAGATGACAAGCCGTCAACTCCGTCAATCAGGTTGAACATATTGATGAAAACCAGGTATAACATACCAGTTAACAATAACGAAAAAGTTGATGGTATTTTATAAAGATTAAAAAGACCTTGAAAACTTTCCAGATGAAGGTCTGTAGAAAGAACCATGATTGTTGCAACGACAATTTGAACAATCAATTTGAGGCTCGCGCGGACATCATAAATGTCGTCAATTAGTCCTAAAGTAAAAATTATAATGGCACAGATCCATAAAAATAAAACGTTTAAATTCAGGATGCTAAAAGTAGAAACATATGAAAAGAGCATTGAAATGGCAGGAACTAATAAAAACAACAATGTACCACCTGAAAGAGGAATAGGCTGAAAGTTTGTTTTGCGCCAGTTTTGTTGATCGGTAAAATTTAAATTTGCAAATAAAGCCCTAATAGCGGGGGCGCTCAATTGTGCAATTAATCCTGAAATTAAAACAAAAATTAGCGGTTCCACTATTTATTTTTTTCAAATATACTTTAAAAACAAGCAGCGGATATAATTTTTAATGGAACATAGTGGATCGACTATTTTATTTTAAAATACATAGGATTTAATTTGAGGCATTTAATTCTCTTATCCTCCGCATTTGAGATGCTTATAAAGAAATCAATCTCCTCAGAATTGTTAAAAATCCCATTAAGCTTGGCATTAAGAAATTTGATAATTTTCTCTCTGTTTTTAACTCGAACATCTTGAGAATCATTTTTTTTAGAACATAGATCCTCTATTTTTGAAAAACTGATTTGATTCTCTGTCGCCATGATCAAAATTATGTGCTTTTCTGCGTCAGAAAATATTTTAATTATTTTTAGTTTATATAAAAATGAGGCAGACTTAACCTTTATACTGATTTTGTTTTCAATAGAAAACTCCTTCAGAACAATTAAAACCACCATTAATAGAAGAGCGGAAATCAAAATTACCCCAAATGATCTGTAAATTCGTTCAGGCGACGAAATATAGAATTCCTGGGTTAATTTAGCAGAATTTTGAAATTCAGATTTTTTGACTTTGAATTCATCTAGAACTCTCATCGAATTACATCTTTGAAAGTACAAATATTGCTCATCGGACCTTAAAAAATTCGTTGAGTAATTCCCGTTAGAATACCATTTTTCGGAATCGTAATATCTATTGACCGTATTATTTAAAATATCAATTTCTACAATCTCAGCCGATTTCAAAAAATAGTATTTGTTGTCTACTATAAATGATTTGTCCTCTCCATAAAATATTCCTTGATTGTAACGTTGAGAATCGAAATTAATTAGTTCTCCTTTGTATGTCCAAATTAGTGTAATCAGGTCAAGTTCAAAAACAGATTTGTTTGGAACTTGAGTTTCTTGATCTCCAGTAATGTCTCCCAAAAAGGCATAAAACTTGTCATCGATTACTAGTCCAGAGTAATTTTTTCCAGCTGGCGGTACTTCTCCTTTAGCGAATACCTTGAACCATTCTCCTTTTTCAAAATCATATTTGATAAGTATGTTTTTGGTCAAAAACAACCCAGAACCGGCAAATAAATAGAGCGTGCCATTGTAGCTAAAAGGGGTTGGTGAATATTGATTGTGATGCAAAAAGGAATTGTCAATTCTTTTAAACGCTTTATTTTTAAACTCAACTACCTCGCCGCCACCGTTGTGGATTAAAAACACGCTCTGATCTAAAGTAATGACATTTCTATAGCGTGAAATATTGTCACTAATATTGAGGTTTTCTGGAAATTTGTATGAAATTTTTTCTGGAAATATAGTGTAACTGTTTTCACTGTTGATAACAACAAATTCATCGGTGTTTGGTATGGCAAAAACTATATTATCCTGGTTACATAGTATATCAAAATCCTGCCCAAAACTGGGATTCACCCAAAAGGCCAATAGACTTAAGAGCGAAGAAAATACCAGACTATGACTAGTTTTCATGCAACAGTATTTTTTGAAATAACTTTATCAGCAGTTGTTTAATGAAATAAACTGAATTAATTGAGATTACTTACCAAATTAACGAATTTTCCTCAACTTATCCTAACACAGATCATTTGCTCATCAAAGGGATGATAATATATTTTAATCTGCAGAATCTAGGTTCAAATTAAAGAAGTTGCAGCGCCCAGAAAGGCCAGTGGGTTAGTTTCAATTCTAGTTTATTGATTGAGCCAAAACTTACCCGAAAAATGCTCTTTAATAAAGGACCCTATGGGTATGTGAGCGTCAATGATATGTTCGACAAACGCTCTAAAGGCACCGTCTCCACCCGATACCTTAAGTTTCAAATCTACAAGTGTTTTGATGTATTCAGGGGCATTGGCTGGTGCAGCTGAAAATCCTACTGCCGACAATAATTCAATGTCATTGATGTCGTCGCCTATATAGGCGACCTCCTTTAAATCGATTTTCATTTCTTGGCACAACTTTGTGGCAATGTTCAACTTATCTTTAACACCCATAAACAGTAGGTCTATATGGAGTTTTTGAGCACGTTTTCGAACTATTTCAGTGTCTTCTCCGGTGATAATGCCAACGGGTATCCCTAGGGTCTTTAGAAACAAAACACCTGCACTATCGGTGGTATTAAATTTTTTCCACTCGTTGCCCAACTGGTCATAGTACATTCCGCCATCGGTCCAGACTCCGTCGATGTCCGTAAGGACAAGTTTTGGCAATATTTTGGAATTAGGAGACATGATGAGGATATATAATTTCGTTTTGTGGTAGGTCTTGGGTCAACTGTTTTCCAATTAAAAGAGACTTGTCAGCCCATTTTATGCCATCCCCTGGACTGAGTAAATGAAGGTCACTTTCTTGAATAGTTGATCCCGCAAAAAGTTCTTTTTTAGATGCAATGGAGCGTTCTAGTTTTTCTCGAGCGGTGACTACTGAAGGTTCTATATACAAATCTTCTTTTCCCATGGATCTGTCCAAATTTCTAATGTCTCTCATCATTCTGTAAATTCCGTCAATGGCCAAAGAGCCTGCTTGATCGGTTCCTTTCATACCGCGATCCAAAGTAATGTGTTTTTCAATAATTTCGGCTCCTATGCCAATGGCAGCGATTGGGGTGGCAATTCCGATGGTATGATCAGAGTATCCGATGGTGAATTGAGGGAAGTGTTTTTTCAGATAGGTGATTGTCCTAAGATTGACATTTTCATAGCGCGTCGGGTATTGAGAAACGCAGTGCAGAATGGACAAATTGTTGTGGTATTTGGTGATTACCGTAACAGCGTCATCCAGTTCTTTTCTTCCTGCCATTCCTGTTGAAACGATCATAGGAATTTTGGTTTCTGCCATCGCAGCTAGTAGAGGTAGGTTGGTCAAATCCCGAGATGCTACTTTGAGTCTGTCAGGAGTAAAGAGTTTCAATAAACTCAAGCATCCAACCGCACACAGCGTTTCTACAAAATCAAGTCCTTTGCTTTTGGCATAACGATACACCTCAAAATGCTGTTCATCGTCAAGTTCAAGAAATGCTCTGTGCTCACCATAGGTTGCTCCAAACGAATTGGGACCTTCATAGGGTCTGTTCATTTGAGACTGTGACAGTTCTTGCTTTAAATCTCTTTTGGTTAATTTCACTGCGTCCATGACAGGCAGCACATTGTTGAATAATTTGTCATGAATCGGTCTGGAAACCACATCAACAATAAGCTTGGCAATATCGACCGATCCGTTGTGATTTTGACCGATTTCTCCAATGACGTATGTGCTCATTTATTTGGTGTTTAGTTTAATTTGTTCCATCATCTGAATCTGCCACTGCTTGTTTTCAGATATTAAAGATATTAAAGTTTTCAAATCAGAGATGCCTAATTCTTTTTGGGTTCTAAAGATAGTCTGAGCTAAAATGAAGTCTTCCATAGTATCAACGGTCAAACGGATATTTTTTACTGCTTCGATTTCAGGGGGAATTCTTAAAAAACAAAATTCGAATTCCTGCGGATTTTGATACATGTAGTTAGTGACATGCTCCAAATAAAAACGGTCTTGAGTGTGTCGGGCGATTCTTTGTAAAGCCTCTAAAGTAGTCGCCTCTGCCCAAAAACCATGATGGGACAATATCGTCGGCTTTCCATCACTGGTTTGGAAGGCGCCATAGTCAAATTTGGTTTTTTCAAAAAGATCAATTAATGCCACGATACCTTCTAAATCAATAAATGGATTGTCGGCACAGACCCGGACTATTCTATCAATTTGGTGAAGCCTGGCGCATTGAATAAATCGATCGAGGACATTGGTCTCCGAACCTCTGAAACAAACCACATTGTGGCTTTTGCAAATTTCAACGATTTCATCGTCTTTGTGGCTTGTGGTAGTAGCAACTATTACGGTAACATTTGGAAGACCATTGCAAATCTTCTCCAGAATAAGTTCCAAAATACCCATGCCACCATAAAACGGTTTTACCATTTTCCCGGGAAGTCTTTGAGCTCCTTGCCGTGCTTGAATGATGATGCCTAAACCAGTTCTATTATTCAATTGGGATTATTTTGACTTCCTTTTGTTTTCAGAATTGGCAACATTTTGTCGCAATCCAGATGAAGAAAATCGGTGTTCTCGTCGGTTGAAATGAAATTTGATTCCCTTTTCTTCACAATAGGCACGCCCAGTAAAATCTTTGTCTTTGTACTCTTCTCCTATGATCCTAACATCCAATTTGAAACTGCGCAAGATGTCCTCCAAATCTTGTTCGGTAACGTAAGGAACAATTTCGTCAATGTATTTGCATGCCTTGAGTTGAATATAACGTTCTACAATGGCTTGAACTGGTTTGTTTTTTTCAGGGCGGTCAATAGAAGGATCAAGCTGGAGACCAACAATCAAATAGTCGCAATGAGCTTTAGCTTCTTCAAGCATTTTGACATGCCCGGCGTGGAACAAATCGAAGGTCGAAAAGGTGATGCCTACTGTCATGGAAGATTTGATTTAAGGATGTAAAGATATGAACTAAAAGTTTTACCAGTGAATACCTTGAAAGGCCATTGGGTCTAATCGCGGTAACTGTCGATCCTTGGGAGATAAAACGACATTTTCTATGTTGCCCCAATTTATATTCAGTTTGGGGTCGTTAAATAAAATACCGCTATCGTGCTCCGGGCTATAAGGGGCATCAACTTTATAGTTAACTATGGCGTTATCGCTTAATACCAAAAAACCATGGGCAAAACCCTTAGGTACGAGCAGTTGAAGTTTATTGTCACCACTCAAAATAATGTTGAAAGCCGTTCCAAAAGTTTGAGAATCAGACCTAAGATCAACAACCACATCCAAAATTTCACCAGAAATGACTCGTACCAATTTTGTTTGAGCATAGGGTGGGAGTTGAAAATGCAAGCCTCTAAGTACATTTTTGGCCGATTTAGACTCGTTGTCTTGAATGAAGTTGTGTTCAGGAAAGTCCAATGACTTAAAACTTTCTGTAAAATATCCACGGTCATCTCCATGAACTAAAGGTTCTAGAATTTTAAGTCCAGCAAAATTCGTATCCGATATTATCATTTCACCAATTGAATCAAATATTGACCGTATTCGGTTTTTTTCAAAGATTCTGCCAATTTCAACAATTGGTCAGCATCAATAAAACCCTGTTGGTAGGCAATCTCCTCCAGACAAGCCACTTTAAGGCCTTGGCGATTTTCAATGGTTTGGATGTAATTGGATGCCTCCAAAAGTGATCGATGGGTTCCAGTGTCTAACCAAGCAAAACCTCTTCCCATTTTTTGGACATAAAGTTCTTTATTATTCAGATAAGCCTCGTTTACCGTGGTGATTTCTAACTCACCCCGAGCGGATGGCTCAATATTCTTGGCGATTTCAACCACACTGTTGGGATAGAAATACAATCCCACTACAGCATAGTTCGATTTTGGTTTAATGGGCTTTTCTTCGATACTGACCGCTTGCTGATTGTCGTCGAAAGATACGACGCCATAGCGCTCTGGGTCTGATACCCAGTAGCCGAAGACTGTAGCTTCTTTTGAAGATAAGACCCTTTCTTTAGCTTTCAAGGTGAGATCTTTTAATCCTTCGCCGTGAAAAATATTATCTCCAAGAACCAAACACACGTCATCGGTCCCAATAAAATGCTCGCCAATAATGAAGGCTTGCGCCAATCCGTCTGGTGAAGGTTGTTCTTCGTAAGAAAAACAGACACCCAATTCACTCCCATCTCCCAATAATTTCTTGAAATTGGGTAGGTCTACTGGTGTCGAAATAATTAATATCTCTCTAATACCTGCCTCCATTAGGACAGAAAGAGGATAATAAATCATGGGCTTGTCATGTATGGGCAGCAATTGCTTCGACACTCCGCGGGTTATTGGATAAAGCCTTGTTCCCGAACCTCCTGCTAACACTATTCCTTTCATTGGGCTTGATATTGTTTGTTGTAATATTGGCGATAAGACCCGGAGGTGACATTTGTCAACCAATCTTTGTGGTTGAGGTACCAATCAATGGTTTGGTCTAAGCCCTTTTCAAAAGTTAAACTCGGCTTCCATCCAAGTGCGTCATCAATTTTTGTGGCGTCGATGGCATAACGCTTGTCATGACCAGGCCGGTCGGTTACAAAATGAATCAAAGCTGCTGATTGTCCAGTTGGTCTGCCCAACTTTCTGTCCATAATGTCGCACATCAGTCTAACCAAATCAATATTTTGCCATTCGTTGTGTCCTCCGACGTTGTAGGTTTCACCAATAACACCGTCGTGAAAAATTTTGTCAATGGCGATCGCATGATCAACAACATACAACCAGTCTCTGGTGTACTTTCCGTCTCCGTAAATTGGCAAGGGCTTGTTTTGTTCGATGTTGTGAATGCACAGCGGAATCAATTTTTCAGGAAATTGGTTGGGGCCATAGTTGTTAGAACAATTGGAAATCACATACGGTAATCCATAGGTTTCTCCATAGGCTCTTACAAAATGGTCGGAACTGGCTTTGGAAGCAGAATAAGGGGAATTGGGATCGTAGGGGGTGTCCTCAGTAAATAATCCTGTTTCTCCCAAACTGCCATAGACCTCATCAGTGCTGATGTGGTAGAAGAGCTTGTTTTCCCATTGTCCTTGCCATAAGGACTTGAACGCATTCAATAGATTAATGGTTCCAAGAATATTGGTTTTTGCGAAAGCGAGGGGATCCGAAATAGATCGATCGACATGTGACTCGGCAGCTAGGTGAATAACACCGTCAAAAGAATATTCTTTAAAAATTCTATCGACATATTCGACATCGCAAATATCGCCATGCAGGAAACTGTAGTTGGGAAGAGTAGACACATCGGCAATATTCTCTAGATTGCCAGCGTAAGTCAGCTTGTCGAGATTATAAATTTGGTACTGTGGATATTTTTGAACCATCAACCGAACCACATGACCACCAATAAAACCAGCTCCTCCTGTAATTAGAATATTTCTCAACTTAGTTTGTTTTGACTTACAAATATCGGTTAAACATTCTCAATCAACAAAATAAAGAGACTAAGACGCTTTCAGAACGCTTGGTTGTTTTTAATTGTTTTGACAGCAATTTTTGATTTAGATCTAATTTTATGAATATTGACAGGCACTAGGGCAAGACTCACAGCAGTTATGGTCATAACAATCAAGTGGAAATGTATGTTCAGGTCGGAAGTTAAATAGGTCAATAAAACCAAAACAAAAGTATAAGCAACTATTAAACCTGTGGCTTTTACATGAGAAAACCCGAGATCAAGCAGTTTGTGATGAATGTGATTTCTATCGGGTAAAAATGGACTTTTATTTCTTGACAATCTGGAAATGATGACTCTCATGACATCGATTAGGGGGTAGGCCAAAATACTCAGGACATAAACGGGAGCATGTCCAATGACACTAGATTCATCAAAGACTGGACTGATAGTCAAAAACTGGACGGCTTGAAAAGCCATGCAAATCCCTACTACCATAGAGCCAGAATCGCCTAAAAACAATTTTTTGGTTTTCGAAAAATTAGAAATCAAAAATCCCCCGAGGGCGCCCAAAAGGGCAAAGTTCAAAATGACTAAATCATAACGGTCTACAGAGGCAAAATACACCCCGAAAAACAAACTGCCTATTATACCTAAGCTCGCGGCTAATCCGTCAATACCGTCAATGATATTAAAGGCATTAATTATCAACAAATAGACAAAAAAAGTAAAGGGAATAGCCAAGGCGTTTGGAAGTTCCTCAACGCCAAATATACCAAAGAAATGATTGATGAATCCATTATTAGGAAGCATGACAATGGCCACGCTAACCAATTGAAATAAAAATTTTAACCTCGCCTTCATGTCGATCAAATCGTCTACAAAACCAGTGTAGAAAATAAGTGTCAACCCTGAAATAAAAGCTAAGACTCCTCCCGGTTTATATACTTTGTCTGCCAAACCACCAAAGTTATGAAACACTAAGAGGGCGACAAATACTGAAGCCGTTATGCAGGTGGCGAAATAGAGTCCTACACCGCCAAATTGAGGTACGGGAACAAAATGACTGCTCCTAGCATTGGGTTGAGAGAAAAGTTTTTTAGAAATTCCAATAAAGTGAATGAGTCGATAAGCTTGACGTGAAGCAAAAAAACTAACAAATACAACTATAGGTATCAGCATTTCGTAGTTTTGACTGAGTAAAAAAATCAATAGCTCCATAGGTTAAGCTCGTTAGTTCGATAGATTGACTTTATCAAAAATATTAATTTATCCATTAAAATCAGTATTTATGAACAATCCATCCTAAAGATTGGATTAAAAATCATCAAAAAGGATTAAAAATGACTGAACTAATAATATAATTAGGACTTCAACGAACGCATAAATCATGCCACAAGCACAATCGAATCGACTAACATACTTGTAGCTAAAAAATCCCGCCGTTGACCAGATATTAAAAAACTATGAAATCTTTAAGTTCTTTTTATGTTTTGAGTGTTGATTTCAAGAAACAGGAATTTCTTTACATTTAGTTTTAGTATATCTTTGAGTTTTCACTAATAAATCATTAACACATTAATTTTTCAACACACCTCATTGATATTGAGCGAGCTAAACAGGCCATAAATCCACTTGGCTATGCGCGCACTAGAAATTTTGGTGATGGGGCCGTGAGTTATTTAAGTCCTTACATTTCGAGAGGGGTGATTTCCACTAGTCAAGTGTTCAATCATTTGAGACAACAAGAATACGAATGGCAGGCTATTGAAAAATATGTTCAAGAACTGGCTTGGAGAGATTATTGGCAACAGGTTTGGATAGCCAAGGGAGAAGGTATTTTTAAGGATCTGAAAAACACCCAAACCCCAATATCTAATGTTGAAATACCGAAGGCTATAATCGAAGCTGAAACAGGAATAGAGGCAGTTGATCAGGCTATTATCGAGCTTTATCAGACCGGTTATATGCACAATCATATGAGAATGTATGTGGCTTCGATCTGTTGCAATATCGCGAATTCGCATTGGCTTCAGCCAGCAAAATGGATGTATTCTCATTTATTGGACGGTGACTTGGCAAGCAACCAATTGAGCTGGCAGTGGATTGCTGGGAGCTTTTCAAACAAAAAGTATTTTGCCAATCAGGACAACATCAACACTTATTTTAGGAGTACTCAAAAAGGAACTTTCCTTGATGTTGATTATGATCATTTTAATGTGATAAAAACTCCCCAGGCTTTAACTGAAACCATGAAATTGGATGCCACAACTTCACTTCCCTCAGTAGATATTCCAAATTTGAACCCTAACAAAACAACTTTGATTTACAACTATTACAATCTCGATCCATATTGGCATGAGGGTGAAGAAGTACAAAGGGTTTTGTTGCTAGAACCTTCTGTTTTCAAAAATCATCCAGTGAGTCAAAGGGCGATTGATTTTGCAATGGGGCTGTCGGAAAATATTCCTGACCTCAAGGTGTTTGTCGGTGAATTTATGGAACTACAAAAGCATTTGAATACTCAGAAAATCATATATAAGGAACACCCTCTCAACATGAATTATCTCGGTCAAGAAGAACAAAGAGAATGGTTGAGCAGCATAAATGGCTACTTTCCCTCTTTTTTTGCTTATTGGAAAAAATGTAAAAAAGAAATCTCTTATTAACCCTCGATGGACAAATAATCATTTTATGCTGCTAAGATCAAATGACATCAGCGACTTGAGTCGAATTTTTAGATTGAATCTTATCAATTCAATCTCTGGAATCAAACCAGTCAATCTCATTGGAACGACCTCCAAAAAAGGGCGTGAGAATCTGGCTATATTTTCATCCGTGGTTCACTTGGGTTCTAATCCTGCTCAATTGGGTTTTGTCATGAGACCGCAGGGCGAACACCTCTCGGATACCTTCCAAAATATCAATGACACTGGGCTTTATACGATCAATCATGTCACCGAATCCTTTGTTAAAAAGGCTCATTATACCTCCGCCAAATTACCTGACGAAACATCGGAATTCGAAAGAATGCAAATTGAGAAAACATTTATCGATGGTTTTGCAGCGCCATTTGTCAAACAGAGTCCAGTTAAAATTGGAATGAAACACTTGGAAAACATTAGTTTGCCAAACGGCTGTTTTTTGGTAATAGGCGAGGTGGTTTTGTTGGAGGTGGAAGATTCCTCAATAGATGATAAAGGACAACTAGATTTAAGCACTCACAATGGCGTCGGCGTTTCTGGATTGAACAGGTACTATCAATTGCAGTTGATTGAGGAATGGCCATATGTTCGTGAAAGTGAAATCCCTAATTTCGATGAATAAACAAAATCTTCCATTCAAAATCTGTCCTGTTTGCCTTCGTCCTTTTGTTTGGCGAAAGAAATGGGAACGTGACTGGGAGGGGGTGAAATATTGCAGTAAAAAATGTGTCAAAAACAAATCCAATGAGTAAATCGGTCAATTTGATATTTCCCCATCAATTGTTTGAATTCAGTCCACTGTTAGTCAATGGTTTTGAGGTATATCTGATTGAAGAACATCTTTTTTTCAAGCAGTTTCAATTTCACAAACAAAAAATAGCTTTTCATCGCGCTTCAATGAAGGCCTACGCGCTGAAACTGGAGCAGCAAGGCATTGGTGTTCATTACATCAATTGCGCTGATGACTTGGCAGACGTTCGAAATTTTGATACCGAAATTCACGCTAAAGGCATTAGTCACATTCATCTTGTTGATCCCACGGACGAGTGGTTGGAACGCAGGATAAATCGCTTGTTGAATATTTGCCAAGTGGAGTTTTACGAAAATCCTCAGTTTTTAAATTCGAGGGAAGAATTGAGTGCATTCTTCCGAAAGGACAAAAAATCGTTTTTCCAAACGGCATTTTACAAGCAGCAGCGCATAGAACATAGTGTTTTGGTAGATGAAAACAACCAGCCCTTTGGAGGACAGTGGACTTTTGACGCCGATAACCGAAAAAAATACCCTAAAAACAAAATTCCGCCGGCAATTAATTTTCCAGATCCTTCTGACATTTGGGATGAGGCTGTCTCTTATACTCAAGCCCATTTCGATAAAAACCCAGGTGAAATTTCAAATCAGAGAATTTATCCTATCACCCACGAAGAATCGGCAGCATGGTTGGAGCAGTTTCTGACATTTCGATTTTACGATTTTGGAGCCTATGAAGATGCGATAGTCAAAGAACAGATTTTTTTGAATCACAGTCTACTCTCGCCTGTTTTAAATGCAGGTTTGATGCTGCCATTGACCGTAGTTCAGCGCACTTTGGCCTTTGCCGAGGCCGAGCAGATTCCAATCAATTCAACAGAAGGGTTCGTGAGACAAATTATGGGTTGGAGAGAATTCATCCGCGGTATGTATTGGTCTAAGGGTAATTTCTCGAGAACTCAAAATTACTGGAACTTCAAAAGGAAAATCCCTCCTTCTTTTTACGACGGCACTACTAGAATAGTTCCTGTTGATGACACTATTAAAAAGGTTCTAAAAACAGGCTATTGTCATCATATTGAGAGATTGATGATTCTCGGAAATTTCATGCTGTTATGTGAATTTGACCCCGATGAGGTTTATCGGTGGTTTATGGAACTTTTTATTGATTCTTACGACTGGGTGATGGTGCCCAATGTCTACGGTATGTCTCAGTTTGCCGATGGAGGAACTTTTGCAACCAAGCCTTATATTGGAGGATCGAACTACATCAAAAAGATGAGTGATTATCCAACAGGTGATTGGGAGTCCATTTGGGATGGTTTGTTCTGGCGATTTATTCACAAGCACGAGGATTTTTTCTTAAAAAACCCTAGAACCTCTATGATGGTTCATTCGTTTCGAAAGATGTCCGACCACAAGAGAAATGCCCATTTGACCAATGCTGATTCTTTTCTCAAGTCGCTCTAATTACCAACGGGCAAATTCAAATGACTGTCAATACAAACTGAATTTGATCCATTCCTTGGTCTGAATTTGATCCATTCCTTGATTTTCGATTATCTGGAAAGAGCGGAAGAAAAGTTTACTCGATCAAACTTAAATAATTCATACCCTCAGAGAGATCATAAGTCGAGGCTTATTATTTTTTGTAGCTTTATCCAAATTCACCAAACTGTCATGAAAAAGTTTCTAACTGTTCTTTTTGTTTTGAGTATTCAATTGACGTTGGCCCAAGAAGCAACCACCTATTATCTGATTCGTCATGCGGAAAAGGATCGATCAGACCCTAGCAATTCGAACCCAGATTTGACATTAGAAGGGCGCCAAAGGGCTCAGCGATGGAGTGCTGTCTTCGAGAGAATAGCGTTAGATGCCGTTTACTCCACCAATTATTTGAGAACAATTCAAACGGCTAGCCCAACTGCTGAGGCTCACTATATCGCACTTCAATTTTATGATCCAAGAGCTTTGTATTCTGAAGAATTTAAGGCGTCAACTAAAGGACAAAATGTATTGATTGTAGGTCACTCCAACACAATTCCAGAATTAGCAAATGCCATTCTCGGTGAGCAAAAGTTTGAAAACATTCCCGACGACATTAATTCATACCTCTATGTGATCACTGTCATTGACAACTATGCAAATAGTATTCTTTTTACAATCGATTAAAAGGAAGGGATTGATATTTAAAAATAATTTAATAATTTTTAAAGAGTCTTATAAAGTCGTTATTTATTTCTACATTGCATATCTAAATATTTAATCTGAATTTATGCAAAAAATTACTTTATTAATTTTAATGTTTTGCTCAATTTCTTTCGCTCAGACTACAGTAGATTTTGAGGCCGGTGGAGCAGGAGCAAGTTGGACTTGGATCGTCGATCAGAATGGTGCAAATCCAGCTCTCGAGATTCTGTCCAATCCTAACACGTGGGGCGCCAATACTTCAGCCACAGCGGCTAAATTTACAGCGACAACAGGTGGTGAGCCTTGGGCTCTTACTTATTCAGATAACATTGGAAGTTTTACCTTTACGGAGGATAACAGTATCGTCAAAATGATGGTTTTGAAAACCGTAGCGACATCCGTGGCTATTAAATTCGAAGATTCCACCAATCCTAACTTTTACAAACAGATCGAAGTGACCAATACAGTTACTAATGGTGATTGGGAGGAACTTACCTTTGATTTCAGCACGGGAATAGGTGATGCTTACGACCGAATGGTCATTATACCAGACTTTTCAGCACGATCTTTAGATCACGTGGTTTTCTTCGATC
>JAQCIQ010000021.1 GCA_027592025.1 Bacteroidota bacterium | reverse complement strand
CAGGCTTGCGCCCATTGTCCAATATTCCTCACTGCTGCCTCCCGTAGGAGTCTGGTCCGTGTCTCAGTACCAGTGTGGGGGATCTCCCTCTCAGGACCCCTACCTATCGTTGCCTTGGTGTGCCGTTACCACACCAACTAGCTAATAGGACGCATACTCATCTCTTGCCGTATCCTTTAATTATTTCATGATGCCATGTTGTAATTCTATACGGTGTTAATCCAAATTTCTCTGGGCTATCCCGTAGCAAAAGGTAGATTGTATACGCGTTACGCACCCGTGCGCCGGTCGTCAGCGGAAGCAAGCTTCCCTGTTACCCCTCGACTTGCATGTGTTAGGCCTGCCGCTAGCGTTCATCCTGAGCCAGGATCAAACTCTTCATCGTTGTTTTCTTTTTTAAAACAATGACGGAAATTGAAAACTTGTACTCAAAATGGCTTATTCTCTTGTAGATGATCCTATTTCTAAAACCATCTTACGCTGTCAATTCAATATTTCAATGAACTCCTTTATAATCTTATCCAAACTAAAAAAAACCACCTCTGGCGTTTTTAGCGGCTGCAAATATAAAACCTTATTTCTCCAACATCCAAGGTTTATTTCTTTATTTTTTTATTTTAAAGAAAGAAATTCCAAACTAAGCCAAAACGTACAGTAAAATCGCGGTATGGATGATTTGGAGCACTGTAAAAATTATACCCTGTCCAGGCTGAATTGAAGTGTTCGGCCTTCAAAAAGATTCTTGTTTGACGGACTTTGGCGTTCACAAAAAAATCTAAACGCGGAAATCCTCCATATTTTCGGTTGTTTTGGCTGAAGAATTCAGACAGTACTGGGTCGTATCCATTCATGTAGTATTCCGAAAATACATTGAGCGTAATTCCAGTCTGCAAAAACATGGCTTTATTAAAAACGTCATCGGAATAGTAAAAGGTACTTCTCAATTGCCAATCGGGCACATTGAGGACGGTTTGGTCCCCTGCATTTTGGTAGCGCAATGTGTTGTTCCAAACAAAGTTACCATATTGATCTTCTCGGGATGCTTTGATTCTCACATAAACGATAGATTCATCGTATTGCATCGGTTTGATTTCGCTCAAATCAGCAGTCTTTCCGAAAAACAAAAAATCACTGATCAAAGAGGCATCGGCTTCAACCTCAACAACTGATGGTGCTTTCAAGACAAAATAAAGGCCGTTAGTTTTTTGATTACTAAAACTGGTGTTCCAATTGTAATTCAAATAATCACTTCGGTAGTACTGCACATTGAAATTTGGCGCAATCGATTGACTGTAAGCACCTGCTTTGATTCTAAATTTATCGCTCCAATTGAAGGCCAAACTTCCGTCAAAATTATAACCATCTTGATTACCAGTCACAATGGCTCCTGCCTGTGTTTGCATTTCGAATTTACCCACCCTATTTGTGTAGGTTCCTTCCAAAGCCACCAAACTGCCGCCAAATTCTTCACTTACAGTATTATTTTCAACTAAAAAGACATTGTCATGTCCAAAAGTGTAATCATTAAAAGAGATTGATCCAGTGATACTTCCAAGAACTTGAGAGGTAAAGCCTACATTAAAGTCCGTGTAGAATCGACTGAGATAATTCTGATCTTTGATGTCTCCAACAGAAGAAGACAATCCATAACCCTCGTAAGGGTTTGTCTGCGTGTATTCGTATTTTTTCTGATCAAAGTATGTGACGTTCCCTAGTTTCAAGCTGCTGGTCGACAGACTGTCTTTGGGCCTCACTAATGTATAGGTTTGATTGAGGTAAAATCGCTTTCCAGTAAATTTGTTTTCAGCATCTTCGAAAAGCGGGTCAAACAATGATCTGTCCAAAAATTCCGCATCACCATTCTCAAAATTGACTAAATCTTCATCACTAATTCCTCCATTTTCCTGATTGAAAGCATCTTGCATTGCCACATGAGCTTTGAATTGATAGCGATTTTTGGGATTCGTATAATGGGCTGTAAATCTAAAAAATCCTGAACTCGACAAAACATGCTGATATTTTCCTAATGATCTCAAGCCTTTATAACCAATTGAATAGTTAAATTTTCTAGAAGTATTCGCAGCAAATAAGGCATCGAGCAATTGACCTTGACTAAAAGCTGTTTTAAAAGCCAATTCCGTGAATGGGGTAGCAACCTGATAATATTGCATGTCCTTTATTCCTTTGAAGTCAAATTGCTTGGCACTGGCCCCAAAACCAGGCATCAAATCTGACCTCTTGAGGTCGTAGCTCAAGGTATTGTACGTTTGACCAATATTAGCGAAGGGCATCAAATCAAATTCGTCTTTCCTGAGGTAATTAAATTTCCAATCCTTTCGAATGGACAAGGTTGTATCAACCATCACGCTGTCATTAAGATGGGAGAAATAATGGTAGTCGCTTATTTTGGCAGCCTTAAAGGTGACCCTAGACGACAGCTCTTCAAAGCTCAAAGAATCACCAAGTGGCCTTCCTTCTCCACCCAAATCTGGTGGCCGTTCTTTTCCTTCAGGTCGAATAAATTCTTTTGGAATTTGTGCCCATCCAAAGCATGAAAATACTATCAATATCAAGAAGATGTTCTTGGTTAAATTAAAGTTGTTTCCCATATATTTCATTTCTTTGGAGATGCAGAAGAATGTAAATGTAAGTACATTAGTCTGGATGCAAAAATAGTTAAATGTTAGAACTGCAATATTCAGATTATATTTTAGAATGTGGTACGGATGAAGCTGGCCGGGGTTGTCTTGCTGGGCCGGTTACTGCAGCTGCCGTAATATTGCCTCCAGACTACAAAAATCCTTATTTGAACGATTCCAAACAAACGAGTTTCAAACTTCGACAGCTATTAGCCAAGGATATTAAAGAAAACGCGATTTGCTATGGGGTTGCACATGTTCATCCAAAAACAATCGATGAAATCAATATTCTCAATGCTTCCATTTTGGCCATGCATCAGGCCATATCTAAACTCAAAATTAAACCAGAATTTATCGCGGTGGACGGAAATAGGTTCAAACCTTTCGGCGCTATACCTCATCAAACTGTTGTAAAAGGCGATTGTAAATTCATGAATATTGCTGCAGCCTCCATATTGGCCAAAACGGTTAGGGATGAATATATGGATCAAATTCACAATGAACACCCTCACTATCAATGGAACAAAAACAAAGGGTACCCCACAAAGGCTCATCGAGCAGGAATAGAAGCTCTTGGTTCGTGTCAATATCATCGACAATCGTTTAAACTTTTAGCAGATTAAACCGACTTAGTTTTTTAGTAAATTTGAACATGCGAAAATTGATTTTAGGTGCGACTGTTGCACTTCTTCTGGCTGGATGCGGAAATGATTCCACCGACATTAATGATTTCTATGTTTTTATTCCCGATTCGAGTGACCTTGTTGTTCAAATAAACGATGCGGATCTCTTTCAAAATGCAGCAGCAAACAACCCTCTCATTTCAAATTTGACCACTTCAGAAATCGCTGAAAACATCAAAACTATTTCCCTAAATCGTGAAAATAATTCTGGGCTGATCTGCTTTAATACAAAATCGGACTCTCCATCTGTGGTTATTAACGATTTGACCATGGTCAACCTGAAAAAAAACACTCTAAAGGGGGAGCCTTTCAGAAAATTACTTGCAGGCGGTAGTTCATCTGCCACTTTTTCTATGGTGCTAAGTCCAGATTTAGCCAATCAATTTACTGCTGGCCTTTTTGACACTCCAACAAAAATCTTTAATGAGTTCGTCTTGATTGATGTCTATGTCAATGGCAAAGATTTGCATTGGGAAATGGTGGGTAATAGGTTAAATTCTGAGGGTGTTGAAACGATTAAAGGTGATAAAAAAGCGACTCTCCTTAGTTCTCTTGTACCAGAAAGCGCCATAGGGTTTCAAAACTTCTTAGTTCTCGAAAATTCTGGACAGCAGAGCTCTATTCATATTCCCGAAAATAACGAAGCCTCCAAGGTCTTCTACGATTTTATGAAAGGATTGGAGCAATGGGGTATCGTTGATAATGGAGGAAGCAAGTTGGGTCTTTTCAAGTCCATTAATCCAGCTCAAACATTGTCTCAAATTAAAAGCCCTGAAGGCGCCTCAGGGCAATTCAGAAATGTTTCTGTATTTGAATTGGGCGATTTGGCAAAAGACACTTTTTTCGCAACCTTATCTCCTGGAAATTCTTGGAAATACTATTGTGTGTTTGATGATGTTATTGCAGTTGGAAATTCTCCCGAAGACTTAGAGTCTATTATTTCCGCGTTTCAAAGTGAAAAATCTCTGTCTAACATCATCAAAAACAACAACAATATTGATTTGTTGGGAAGCACTTGGGAAGCCTTCTCATTCAAAAAAAACAAAGTATTTGTCGAATTTTTTAATGATATAAAACTGAATCTTACAGCAAATAAATCCAGCGCCTTAATTGCTCAATTGACCTCCGACGCCTCCTTTTATTTTCTAAATGGCGTTATATACGAATCAACAGCACAAAAGGCCTCATCAGGTTTATCAGAGCAATTGAGCTTGAAGTTCGAAGAGGAACTGGCTAAAGAGCCTCAGCTGATATACAACCATAAAAGCAAGGGTTACGACTTGGCAGTTCAAGACAATCGAAATAGGTTGAAATTTGTTTCACCCAAAGGCGCTTTACTTTGGCAAAAATCTCTTGATGGAATAATCCTAGGACAAATTGAGCAGGTGGATCTATTCAAAAACGGAAGACAACAAATGGCTTTCGCTACTTCTAAAACCGTTTATGTTCTGGACATCAATGGAAAGGACGTTGCGCCATTTCCGCTAAAACTTAAAGACCCAATAACTCAACCCTTGTCTGTTTTTGATTATGACCAGACCAGAGACTATCGCATGTCAGTCGTTCAAGGAACCGATCTCTTTTTGATTGACGGGAAAGCCAAGCGCGTAGAAGGTTTTAAGTATAATTCTATCAAAGAAAATATTAATTCACAACCCACTCATTTCCGTATATCAGGTAAAGATTATATTGTTTTTCGATCAGGAGAAGAAGGACTGAAAATTATCAACAGATTGGGAGAAGACCGTGTTCGTGTAAGTGCTAAAATTCCCTTTGCTGATAGGACATTGACGTTGTACAACGATTTGTTTTCTGGTTTCACGAAACAGGGTGAATTAGTTCAAATTGACGCAAAAGGCAACGTTGTCAAACTACCTTTAGAAGTCGACTCCAATCGCGGTTTTGCTGCAGACGGAAAAAGTTTGGTTACCATAAAAGAAAATGTACTTAAAATCAATCAAACCAAAATTGAACTTCCATTTGGTAACTATGGTACCCCAAAAATTTGGCGAGGACTTGACAACATGTATGTGAGTATCATTGATCAACAATCCAACCAGATTTTTGTTTTTGACCGTGTAGGACAGAAAATTTCAGGATTTCCAGTCTTCGGAAGCTCGGAAATAGACCTCCAAATACTGGGTAAAAACAAATTTCTATTAACGACTCTAGGCGACCGACACTCAATGATTTTGTACGAGTACCGTTAAATTTGCTCCTCGACTATTGTCGCTTCAAAACAGAAAGAGAGGTGTCTTTTGATGCCTTCAATTACCAGTTTTTCATCTATTGGTTTTCCCAGTTCTTTTTGCATAGAAGTTACTCCTTTACCTGTAATTCCACAGGGAATGATATGTTCAAAATAACTCAAGTCCGTATTCACATTTAAGGCAAATCCATGCATGGTTACCCAACGGCTTGCTCTCACCCCCATGGCACAAATCTTCCGGGCAAATGGCGTGTTGACATCCAACCAAACTCCTGTTTCGCCTGGACTGCGATCTCCTACCAAGTCAAAATCGGCCAAGGTCAAGATGATTGCTTCCTCCAAGGTCCTTAAGAACCGATGAATGTCTGTAAAAAAATGATCCAAATCAAAAATAGGGTAGCCCACAATTTGACCTGGTCCGTGATAGGTTATGTCTCCTCCTCTGTTAATTTTATAGTAACTCGCTCCCTTTTGCTTCAGCTGATTTTCGTCGATGAGTAGGTGTGACAAATCTCCACTTTTACCCAAAGTATAAACATGGGGATGCTCAACAAAAATGAGAAAATTTGAAGTAGTTATCCCTGCATTCTCTCTTCGGTTTTTGATTTTACTGTCGACAATACCTTGAAATAGATTTTCCTGATAATCCCAGGCTTTCTGATAATCCTTCAAACCAATATCTCGACAAAGAATTTGGCGATTTTGAGCAGCTATTTCGATCATCGATCAGGGTTATTAATTATGATAAGAGCTGCTATAACTCCAGGCACCCAGCCGCAAAGTGTGAGCAAAAAAACAATCAAAACTGAGCCGCAACCTTTGTCTAAAACAGCCAAAGGTGGAAAAAAAATAGACAATAAAACCCTAAACAGACTCATGGCTCGATTGACTTTTTTGGTAAGGTTGTCGTAAAACAGTTCATCGTTTGATATCGATTTTAATTGTAACTATCTTTGCCAAGGTAACTATTTCACAAATATATGGCATTGTCGGAGCAAGAATTAATTAGACGGGAGAAATTAAAAGAATTATACGATCTAGGAATCAATCCATATCCTGCGGAGGCTTTTCCAGTAACGCATCTTTCAAAAACACTTTTAAAGAATTTCAAAGAAGGTGAAAAAGTCAGAATGGCAGGCCGTTTGATGTCGCGGCGAATTCAAGGCAAAGCTTCATTTGCCGAACTTCAAGACAGTGAAGGACGAATTCAAGTTTATTTTAACAGAGACGAAATTTGCCCAGGTGAAGACAAATTCGCCTACAACGATTTGTACAAGAAACTCCTTGATATTGGAGATTTTATAGGAATCGAAGGGGAATTGTTTACCACTCAAGTTGGTGAAAAGACGGTGATGGTGAAGACATTTCTACTACTGTCGAAATCGCTCAAGCCCCTGCCTTTACCGAAGGAAGACGCCGAAGGCAAGATTCACGACGCTTTCAACGATCCCGAGCAAAGATACCGTCAGCGCTATGCCGATTTGGTCGTCAACCCTCATGTCAAAAGTGTTTTTGTGAAACGAACCAAGTTGTTCAATGCCATGCGTGATTTTTTCAATGCCGCTGGATATTTTGAAGTGGAGACCCCTGTGCTTCAGCCAATTGCTGGAGGTGCTGCGGCAAGGCCATTCGTGACCCATCACAACAGTTTGAACATGCCTCTTTATTTGCGCATTGCCAACGAGCTCTATCTCAAAAGATTGATTGTTGGGGGGTTTGACGGCGTATATGAGTTTTCCAAAAATTTTAGAAACGAAGGCATGGATCGTACCCACAATCCAGAGTTTACTGCAATGGAAATTTATGTGGCCTACAAAGATTACAATTGGATGATGGAGTTTTGTGAAAAGCTACTCGAGCATTGTGCCATGGCCGTGAATGGTTCGACTGAGGCAGTTTTTGGAACTCATAAAATTGACTTTAAAGCTCCTTACCCAAGAGTCACCATGACTGACGCTATATTCACTCATACTGGCTTTGACATTTCTGGGAAAACTCAACTTGAGCTTTTCGATGCCGCAAAATCGATGGGAATAGAGGTTGATCAAACCATGGGAGTTGGGAAATTGATTGACGAGATTTTTGGAGCAAAATGTGAACATTTGTATGTTCAACCGACCTACATCACCGACTATCCAAAAGAGATGAGCCCCTTGACGAAGGTGCATCGCACCAATCCAGACCTTACTGAGAGATTCGAATTGATGGTTTGCGGCAAAGAAATCGCGAATGCCTACAGTGAACTAAATGATCCTATTGACCAAAGAGAACGGTTTGAAAATCAAATGCATTTGGCGGCTCAAGGCGATGAGGAAGCTACTAAATCTATAGATGAAGATTTTTTAAGAGCCTTGGAATATGGCATGCCCCCTACTTCTGGAATGGGCATCGGCATGGACCGGTTGCTGATGTTTTTGACGAATAATCCATCCATCCAAGAAGTTCTGTTTTTCCCTCAAATGAAACCAGAGCAAAAGCCTTTTGAAATGAATGAAAGTGAGAAAATTGTCATGGACCTATTAAAGTCTACGCCATCCATCTTGCTCAACAACCTCAAGGAGGCTTCTGGATTAAGCAACAAAGCTTGGGACAAAAGCATTAAGTCGCTAACGCAAAATGGCTTGGCAAAAGTAACCAAGGAAAACGACGCGCTTACTGTAATCCTGTTGTAAACATTTCGTTAAAGTTGTCCGAAGGACTTTTTAGAAACCAATAATTCGATTAGTTTTGACCGCTAAACAGAACAAAATGAAAAATATTCTAACCTTTATAATCACCGTTTTTTCCGTTGGAAGTATCGCTAATGCTCAAAGCAACAAAGATCTCACCTCCCACTTTGAAAAATATTACGGTCAGATGTTGGCCCAAGGAGACGTCCAAGGAATCATAAGTGCTCTCACACACCTCAACATTTTAGAGCCCAATGTTGCTCGTCAAGACACCTTGGCGGCCTATTATATGAACGACGGCAAACATCTTCAAGCTTTGAACACAATTGGAATTGATGCCAACGATAGTGACTCCATGTTAGCTGTCGAAGTCAAAGCCATTTCGCTTCAGGCTTTAGGTCAAAACGAATTGGCTTTGGTACAATTTGAGAAACTGTTTTTAAAAAATCCGAATGTTGCTATTGCTTACGAAATAGCCGATTTGAAAATTCAGGCAGACGATCTTACTGGCGCTAGAATGAAAATTACCTATGGACTGGCAAACAGTACTGACGAAATGACTCATACCTATTACGAAACCCAACAACCATATCAAGTTAGTATGAAAAGTGCCTTTACTTACTTGGAGGGTATTTTGATTTTTAAAGAAAGTCCAGAAAAGAATATTGACAAAGCTGTCGCCAAGCTTGACTTGGCACTAGCCTCTGATCCAAATTTTAATTTGGCTTCGCTTAGTAAGAACGCTCTACTCAGTCGAAAAGAGCAAACAAAAGAATAAAAAAAGCACTCGAAATGAGGGCTTTTTTAATAGATCAAATCCTATTTTTTGATTAATTTTTTTGTCACCTTTTGTCCATCCAAAAACTCTATTGACAAAAAGTAGAGACCCGCAGCAAGTCCTTTCATTGGCACTACAAGTTGATCAGTACTTGAGAAATCCGCGGCTCGAATGATGACTTTACCTGTGACATCAGAAATGAAAACATTAAAATCCGAAGGCTTGGGCAATTTGACAGTTATATCGCCACCTGTTGGGTTTGGATAAAAATAAAACATATTGCTTTCAAGGTCTTTGCTAGTGTTTGGGTTGTTAGGGTCAACCACCAAAACATTTACCCTTCCCTGACCAGAAGACCATGAGCCAGTATTAGTATGAGAAAACGGCCCCATAAGCTGCCAATTGCTAACTGCTTTGGTTGATCTTGCGCTTGACATTTGATTTTTATCTTGCAAAGTCTGCCACAAAAAAGCTTTGGAGGGGAGATAACCATCTTGGTTGACGTAAGACTTCCAATAGTTTTCCCATCGCTTGAAGGGTTTGTATCCGCTTCCTTTAGCCATTGGGTCTCTTGTTTGCCAATAGGAATTGAAGGCGTCCGTAATATCTTGAAATTTAATTTTGTTGGATTTTATATCTTGCTGACTGAATTGCGACATCCAAGGCGCTCCCGGGTTAAACTGGCTGAAACTTAAAAAGGTAAAACATAGGGTAAGGCAAAGTAGGTAGAAATGTTTCATGAGGTAAAGATTTAAGGTACCGCAAGTTATGAAAATATTTTATACTTCTTATTTTTTAACATTTCAGGATTCACTTCAAGAAGAGCCAATTTTTGATAGCTGTAATTGGGTAAAAAAATTAAAGGCCCTCAATAGAGGGCCTAAAACTCAATTAAATTGGTTGGTTTTACTCTTTAATTAGTTTTTTTGAAATCCTTTGACCACTATCAAATTCAAGAATGATGAAATACAGACCCCTTGCCACTGAATCCAATTGAAGCACAATTTGATTAGAACTTATTACCTTATTTTCTGGAACAACCAATTTTCCTGTAAGGTCATAAACAGAATAATGGAAGTTAGATGGCTGAGACAATTGGATTATAACATCTCCAGAAGTTGGGTTTGGATGTATTGCGAAATCTTGGATGAGGTTGGATTGATTGGACAAGGATGAAGTAATGACCAAGTCATCAATTACAACGCCCTCTTCATTGACCGATTGATCGGAATGAAAGACAAATCTCACCATAAAATTTTGGGATCCCGAATATGGGGCAAGATCGTAGCTGTATTCTGTCATGGTCAAATCGGTTCCAGTCCACTGGGCTCCAACACAATTATAGCAGTCGGATGCAATCCCATCACCGGCCAACCTGGAACTGTTGTACCAATTTGGATCATCAGATGATCCCAATATTTGCCATGTGGCCCCTATATCATCTGAAAATTGGACATAAAAGATGTCCCAATCGAATTCTAACTCAAAAGCCATATTAAATCGAAGTATGGGGTCGGAAATACCCGTCAAGTCATAGCAAGCACTGGTAAGATGGGCAATGGTCATATCGGGATAATTCCCGTCAAGATTAGTCCCATAAGCCTGAGTGCCCGAAGAAACGTCGTTTAGAAAAGTTCCGGATGGGACGCCGCGTTCAAATAGGGCATTTGAATCGGACATGTTCAACGTCAAAAGTGATTGCTCTGGAGTTTCAAACGTGTTAATCTCATTTATTGGACTATTGGAATTCACAGAAAAACTAACCGTTTTTGTATTATTCGACACAAAAGCATCACCAGAAATAACGGCTTCAACATTTAGAACGTGATGCCCTATCGAGAGGGTCACTTGAGGCAAATCGACACTAACGGATGAACCTGGTCCAATGTTGGTTATGAGGTTCGAAGTTACCGAAGTACCTCCATCGTAGTTATAGATCAAATCGAATTCAGTTATTGGTTCGGTGCCATTGTTGGTCACCGTGATTTGAGGAGTGACTTCGGTATCGCAATTCAATTGATTTCCAACAGGGCTTAATATGGCTGAAAGTTTGATGTCATTGGCGGGAGACTCGACTGCTGGCAAGATACTTCTCCAGACACCTCGACCATAAGTTGAGGCAGTAATATTTCCATCTATAATATTTATTTCTAAATCGCTCACAGAAACGTTGGGCAGATTAACGTCAAAGGTCTCCCAAACACCCGATTGATCGTCAAAACTGAAAACCCCCAAACTTGTTCCTACGAAGATTGATTCTGCTGGGTCTTCTGGTCGGTGCTTGATCACGTTTTTAGTCACGTTGGGTAAAGATCCTGTGATGTCCTCAAAACTTGTCCCTCCATCACTTGACCGCATGACTTTTCCTGCCGTTCCTCCAGTAGTAACATAAACGACTTCGTTATCGTTGTTGTTAACTTCTATAGACGTTATGCCTGTGCTGAAGGTATAAATTGTAGAGAAAGTAACTCCGTGGTTTGTGCTTTTGCTTAATACATTGTTTAAAGCAATGTAGATCACATTTGAATCTGAGGGATCCAATTCCAAACGACTAATGTTACCGCCCAATTCACCCGAAACTGGCTGAAATGTAAGTCCCTCCAATTTGTAGAGTCGGGAGTAACCCGCAAATAATTCACCTTCGGCGTTGATGGATAGGGGTGTTACCCAATTTCCAGTAGCTGGTCCAGCAGCATATTCTTGTAAGGAGGCTCCAGCATTGTTGGAAATATATAACCCTCCGCCATTTTGAATAAATCCATAATAAGTGTTTGGATTGATAGGATTAACGGCCGTGTCCATGCCGTCGGCACCGTAGTAGTTGTTCCATGTGTTGTTGCTGTATCCATAACCGCCGTTATCTTGTAATCCTCCAACCATCAAATTTGAATTTGACTCAGAAACGGAAAGTCGATAAAATTGACCGATCTGCAATCCTTCTGTCAAATCAGCGAAATTCGCACCATCGTTTGTAGACCGATATATTCCTCCATCAGAGCCCACGAAAAAATTATCTCCAAAATACTGCATATAGTGAATATCGGCATGGGTGTAGGAGACCCCAGCAGGGTCGCTCCACGAGTTCAATTTCGTAAATGAGTCCCCTCCATTTGTTGACTTCCAAACATTCAAACATCCTGTAAAAATCGTATTTTCATCTGTTGAAGAAACAGCGATTGCCAAATCAAACCAGGCCTGAGTTGACTCCAGAATATCAGTGGACAATGGTGCCTCGGTTTGAGTAAAGCTCTGTCCGCTGTCAGTAGATTTATAAATTCCACTAAAATTATAATCTGGATTTGCTGCCAAAATATAAACCACGTTTGGATTAGCTGGTGTAACATCCATAGCCAAACGTCCAGCAACTAGTGGTAATCCAGAAGTTACTTGAGTAAAAGATTCACCCCCATTGTCCGATCTGTAAAAACTATTTGAAGTCAAAGCATAAACCACATTAGGGTCTCCAGGTTTGATGTCTAAAGCTTTGAAATTTCCACTCAATTTTAATACCCAAGATACACCGGCATCTATCGACTTGTATATTCCTCCTGAGGTAGCAACCCATAATACATTCGAGTCGTTAGGATTGATAAACAAATCTGTCGTAACATTTGGAGAATTGCTCACATTCAAGCCTGTTTGTTGCCAAGTAATACCGCCGTCAGTTGACTTCATAATTCCAATAGAATAAGAATCTCCAGCGTCGTCATCGCCCGTGGCAATGTAGATGGTGTCAGAATTATTATAGTCGACCGCGATCCCAGAAACTCCTATCTGTCCCAATTCATCAGACAATGGATTCCATGTTGACCCAGAATCAAGGGATTTCCATATACCTCCAGCAGGAGCTCCTACGTAATAGGTTGTTGGCGAATTTGGATCTTGAACTACCACATTGACCCGTCCTTGTCCAGAAGACCACGATCCTGTATTAACATGTGAAAACGGTCCAAATGGCTGCCAATCACTCACCATTCGATTTGTTCTATTTTGAGACATTTGGTTTTTGGATCTTGCAGTGTTTTCCAAATCCAAAGCAGTCGGCAAATAGCCGTCTTCGTTAACATAATTTTGCCAATAATTTTCCCATCGTTTGAAAGGTTTGTACCCGCTGCCCTTTGCTTCGGGATCTCTTGTTTCCCAATAAATATTAAATGCATCTACAATTTCTTGAAACCGGACAGTATTGGATTTCAAATCCTGTTGATCAAATGTCGACATCCATGGTGCGTCAAGGTTAAATTGAGCAAAACTTGAAATAGTCAACAACAATGTTGCTGAAAGGAGAATAATTCTTTTCATAAAAGATTTTAACTGGTTATTTTAAAAATTAAAATTTAGTTTATAGGTTTATTAAAATCTGGGAGTGCATTTTTTTCAACCGTTTGGTTGATGAATTGAAGTAGGTTGTTGTGGGAAATGAGGAGTGCTTCTTTTGCCGCCGAAGTTTGACGGTCTTTAGGCCCAAAAAGAGATAGGGCTTCTTTGAATGAAAAGGCGCTGGTCTTGACGACCTTAAGCCGTCCAGTAAGTCCATTAGAAGCTAAGGACAATGGAATTGCGTTTTCCAAATTGGTAAAAAATTCTACAATCGTGGCGTTTTCTTTACTAAAAAACAAATCGTCTCCTTCGTTAAGCAAACGAATATTCTGCTGCCAGGCACTGAAAGACATCCAACTACCAGCCTGAATTTGGGCGTCTAAGGTCAATTGAACTTGTGCTTTAGGCTGATTTGAGGTCGGTTGAGAAATAGGAGAAGCCTCTGGCAACGACACTCCTTGGGGATTGGAGTCATGGCTGCAACTCAATAAGAGTAGAATCAAAATAACGAACAAGTTAGTTGGTGCTTTCATTCAAAGACAAATATAGCATATTGTCGGAAGTGTGGTATAGCAAATCTTATAGCAACGAAATATAATTGTATTTTTACCCTCATATTCACCTTTGGCATGAAAAGAAGAATCCTAATTATTGGTGCTTCAGGACAAATTGGGACTGAATTGACCCAACAACTCAGGCTGGTTCACGGTAACGATTGTGTTATTGCAACTGACTTGCACCAGCCCCCCGTGAAATCCCAGGAAGAATTCTTTGAAATACTCGATGCTACTGATGTCGATGCCATCAAGAGATGTGTGCTTAAACATCAGGTGGGCACCATCTATCTTTTAGCCGCCATGCTTAGTGCAACTGCAGAAAGCGCACCGCGTAAAGCTTGGGACCTCAACATGAACAGTCTTTTGTGTGTATTAGACCTGGCTAAAGACGGGCTTATTGATCAAATTTTTTGGCCTTCTAGCATTGCTGTTTTTGGTCCAACTAGTCCAAAAAAAGACACCCCTCAAACTTGCGTTATGGAGCCGACTACAGTCTACGGTATTTCCAAATTAGCCGGAGAATTTTGGTGTTCATATTATCAGAGAAAATACGGTGTTGATGTCCGTAGTATTCGTTATCCAGGTCTCATCAGTTGGAAAGCCCAACCAGGAGGAGGCACAACGGATTATGCTGTGGCTATTTTCCACGAGGCTCTTAAAACAGGGACTTACAATTGTTTTCTCTCAGCCCAAACCGCTCTGCCAATGATGCATATGACAGATGCCATTAGGGCTACCTTGGAATTGATGTCTTCCGATTTATCATCGGTCAATCAATTTAAAGCCTACAATATTGCCGGAATGAGCTTTACCCCTGAACAATTGGCTCAAAAAATTAAAGCTAAATTGCCAGATTTCAAGATCCACTACGACCCCGATTTCAGGCAAGCCATTGCAGACTCATGGCCCAGTTCAATCGATGATTCTGAGGCTGGTAAAGACTGGAAATGGAGTGCTCGAATTGACCTTGATCATTTGACTCAGGACATGCTGGATAATTTAAAAGATACACTTGCCAACAGTTAAGATTAAGGCGGCATTGCAAAATTGTAAGTATGAAAATATTAGGTTTGATCGGAGGCACGAGTTGGGTTTCTACAGTTGAATATTATTCTAAAATTAATCATATCGTCAATCAACGCCTTGGTGGCTTGAACTCGGCTGAGTGTCTCGTCTATTCTTTAAACCTTCAAAAAGTAAAGGACTTTAACGACTCTGGCAATTGGGATGCCACTGCGCAAATGATCATTAATGCGGCTCGGAAGTTGGAAAGCAGCGGCGCTAAAGCCATTTTACTTTGTGCCAACACACTTCATCATGTAGCTGATCAAGTTCAAGCCCAATTGACTATTCCCATTCTTCACATTGCTGAAGTCACAGCAAAAGTCATTCATGCCCAAGGACTTTCTAAAGTGGGCCTACTCGGGACAAAGTTTACGATGGAGTACGATTTTTTTAAAGATAAATTGAGGGCTAAAGGGATTGAAACCATTATTCCTTCGGAGGAAGACCGACAATTCATTCACCACTCTATTTTCGAGGAATTGGGAAAAGGAATTTTTACTGATGATACCAAATCCCAATATTTAAGCATCGTCCAAAAACTGGAGGCCGCGGGAGCTCAAGGCATCATAGCTGGATGCACTGAAATTCCCCTGCTGATAGGTTCGTCTGATATCGCTCTTCCCTATTTCGATACCACTGAAATTCATTGCAATTCTGCAATTGACTTTATTTTTGGCCATTGAAATTGCCCAGTCTAATGGCTCTAAAAACAAAAAACCCACAACCTTTAAGTTGTGGGTTTTTTTTAAGCAAAGTTGATTTTTACTGGCCTCCCTCTATAATTAGAAAGAATAGCGCAAACCAAACTGCATTTGCCATCTCGACATCAAACTGGAGTCATATCCGAACGTATCTTTCAAATTTGAAGAGAATGTATATGTTGGAACGTTATTGCTGTCAACAGAAACTCCAATCGGCTGCAAAGCATTTGGCTGCTGCACTAATCCCCATTTAGAGCTGATAAGGTTCCCGAAATTCAAGATGTCAATACTGAATTGAACCGTGTTGACTTTGTCGTTAGCCATTTTGATTCTATAGTCCTGGAGGAATTTAACATCCCAACGGCCTCTCCATGGAGCCAGAGCGCCATAACGCTCGGCGTATTGGCCTCGTCGACCATTCAAATAATCATCCTGTGCAATATAAGCTTCAAAGGCCTGAGCCTGTCCAGCTCCAGAAAATTCATTTGACTGATTTCCTCTGATGCAGGAATGTATAGCAAATCGTTCAAACCTGACCCGTCGCCATTGATATCACCACCGTAAGTGTAGCTGAATCGATTTCCACGGGCATATTCAAAAAAGGTTGTTATGGTCGTGCCCCATTTGTCTTCTGCACCGTAATTCCAATTTTTACTTGCCACTCCTACTACTCTGTGTGTGGGTTCTGTCGCATCTGCTAAAATTAAGCATCAAGTTTTAAACTAATTTAATTTTTTAAGAAGCTAATGATATAAATGATTTGTAGGTTGAACTTTTAGGGTTCACCAGTTGATTTTTCTTTATCA
>JAQCIQ010000011.1 GCA_027592025.1 Bacteroidota bacterium | reverse complement strand
TCAGCCTTCCAAGCTGAATGTCGCCGGTTCGAACCCGGTCTCCCGCTCTCAATTTTTGCCGGTGTAGCTCAGGGGTAGAGCGTTTCCTTGGTAAGGAAGAGGTCACGGGTTCAAATCCCGTCATTGGCTCATTTTTGAAAGTAATTTTTTTAACATTAATAATAATTTAGATAACAACTAAGCTTAAATTTTAAATCATGGCAAAGGCAACTTTTGATCGCTCCAAACCCCACTTAAACATTGGTACTATTGGACACGTCGATCACGGAAAAACTACACTTACTGCAGCTATTACTTCTGTTTTAGCAAATGCAGGTTTGTCTGAAAAGCGAGATTTCGATACTATCGATAATGCGCCAGAAGAGAAAGAACGTGGTATTACTATCAATACGTCTCACGTTGAATATTCAACGATGAATCGTCACTACGCACACGTTGACTGTCCAGGTCACGCGGATTATGTAAAGAACATGGTTACCGGTGCGGCTCAAATGGACGGCGCCATTTTGGTAGTCGCTGCGACTGATGGTCCTATGCCTCAAACTCGTGAGCACATCCTTCTTGGTCGCCAAGTAGGGATTCCACGTATGGTAGTCTTCTTGAATAAAGTGGACATGGTGGACGACGAAGAATTGTTAGAATTGGTTGAAATGGAAGTTAGAGATTTGTTGAGCTTCTACGAATACGATGGTGACAATGGACCTGTCATTTCTGGCTCTGCGCTAGGTGCGTTGAACGGAGAACAAAAATGGGTTGATACAGTGATGCAACTGATGGATGCTGTTGATTCTTGGATTGAACTTCCAAAAAGAGACGTTGATAAGGAATTTTTGATGCCTATCGAAGATGTGTTCTCTATCACAGGACGTGGAACAGTTGCAACTGGTCGAATTGAAACAGGTGTAGCTAACACAGGTGACCCAGTAGAAATTATTGGTATGGGTGCTGAGAAATTATCTTCAACCATTACTGGAGTAGAGATGTTCCGTAAGATATTAGATCGCGGAGAAGCTGGGGATAACGTTGGTATCCTTTTAAGAGGTATCGAGAAAACGGATATCCGTAGAGGTATGGTTATCGTTAAACCAAATTCTGTTAAGCCACACGCTAAATTCAAAGCTGAGGTTTACATCCTTAAAAAAGAAGAAGGTGGTCGTCATACACCATTCCATAACAACTACCGCCCGCAGTTCTACGTCAGAACTACCGACGTTACAGGAAACATTGTGCTTCCAGCTGGAGTTGAAATGGTGATGCCCGGTGACAACTTAACTATCCATGTTGATTTGATTCAACCAATTGCCATGACTGTAGGTTTGCGTTTCGCAATCCGTGAAGGTGGTCGTACAGTTGGTGCTGGTCAAGTAACTGAGATTTTAGATTAAGCAATTTCTTAAATGCAGCCAAAAGGTATCTCGTTTGACGGGATACCTTGGCTCGTGTTTACGGGTTTAGCTCAGTTGGTAGAGCACTGGTCTCCAAAACCAGGTGTCGGGAGTTCGAGTCTCTCAACCCGTGCAAAACAATGGAGACAGAACACCAACAGTGGTGATAATTTTAGTAGATGTACAATGATTGAATATATAAAAGCATCATTTGAAGAACTTAAATCCAACGTTAGCTGGCCAAGCCGAGATAACGCTTGGAATTTGACCGTTTTAGTAGCAACTTTTTCTGTCGTATTCGCGTTAATTATTTGGGCTATTGATACGGTGTTTGTAAAGGTGATTTCATCTTATTTTGCATTTTTAAAATAACAAACTAGGATGGCAACAGTAGCTGATAAAAAATGGTATGTGGTTCGCGCGGTCAGTGGGCAAGAGAATAAGATTAAATCTTATATCGAGTCAGAAATCGCACGCATGGGCTTACAGGACTGCGTAGAACAAATTTTGGTGCCTACTGAAAAGGTCATTCAAATTCGTAAAGGCAAAAAGATTCAGAAGGACAAGGTTTATTTTCCTGGTTATATCATGATTCAAGCCAATTTGAGCGGAGAAATTCCGCACATCATTAAATCAGTGACCAACGTCATTGGTTTCCTTGGTGAAACAAAAGGAGGAGAACCTTTGCCATTGCGCATGTCAGAGGTTAACCGTATGCTTGGTAAAGTAGACGAGTTGGCCATCAAAGATGATCCGAACATGGTGATACCATTTGTCAATGGCGAAACCGTAAAAGTTATCGATGGACCTTTCAATGGATTTGATGGAACTATCGAAAATATTAATGAAGACAAAAGGAAACTTGAAGTGATGGTTAAAATCTTTGGGCGTAAAACGCCTCTAGAACTTAGCTTCATGCAAGTTGAAAAAATATAATTGTTACACCTAACCGATTTGTTGTCTAGCTTCCAACTGACAATCGATCACAATTGTATGTAAATGGTAAAAGAGCTAAGCAAATTAGTCAAGTTACAAGTAAGAGGTGGCGCAGCCAATCCCTCACCGCCAGTAGGGCCCGCATTGGGAGCCGCTGGTGTGAACATCATGGAGTTCTGTAAGCAGTTTAATGCGAGAACTCAAGACAAGCAAGGCAAAATAGTGCCTGTGGTTATTTCAGTATATAAAGACAAATCGTTTGAATTTGTAATCAAAACAGCACCTGCTGCTGTCCAGATTTTAGAAGCTTCTAAGGTGAAAAAGGGTTCAGGCGAACCCAACCGCGCCAAAGTGGCTAAAATCACATGGGATCAGGTGCGCTCCATTGCAGAAGACAAAATGCAGGATTTGAATGCATTTACCGTGGACTCAGCCATGAAAATGGTTGCTGGAACGGCACGCTCGATGGGGGTTACAGTCAAAGGAGGAGCAGAACCTAAATAAATTCTTATGGCAAAATTAACAAAAAAGCAAAAAGAAGTAGCAGGCAAGTTCGACAAGAACACAGCCTACAGTTTAGCCGATGCATCCAAATTGATGAAGGATATTTCCTACACCAAATTTGACGCCTCTGTAGATTTGGCGGTTCGCCTTGGAGTCGATCCTCGTAAAGCCAATCAAATGGTGCGTGGCGTAGTAACACTTCCCCATGGAACAGGTAAGGACGTTAAAGTTCTTGCACTGGTTACTCCAGACAAGGAAGCTGAAGCTCTCGCTGCAGGCGCTGACTTTGTTGGTCTTGACGATTATCTTGAAAAGATCAAGTCGGGTTGGACAGATGTCGACGTTATCGTAACCATGCCTAGTGTTATGGGTAAATTAGGACCATTGGGCCGGGTTTTAGGACCACGAGGCTTGATGCCTAACCCTAAGACAGGTACGGTCACTATGGAAGTTGGTAAAGCTGTGGCAGATGTGAAAGCTGGTAAAATCGATTTTAAAGTCGATAAAACTGGTATTGTTCACGCCTCCATTGCTAAGGTATCCTTTGAACCAAAGATGATTGAAGAGAACGCTAAGGAGTTGATTTCAACCCTGATTAAGTTGAAGCCGTCTACGGCCAAAGGCACTTATGTGAAAAGCATTTTTATGTCAAGCACAATGAGTCCTGGTGTAGCGGTTGATTCGAAATCATACTAGAGCAGTTTAATATTTTACGATGACAAGAGAAGAAAAATCAAAAGTAATTGAAACGTTGACTGCCCAACTATCGGAATGTCCAAATATATATTTGACGGATATTTCTGGTTTAAATGCTGCAACTACCAACGCACTGAGAAGAGCGTGTTTCAAAGCTAATATTAAATTGGCTGTAGTAAAAAATACCTTACTCGAAAAAGCGATGGAAGCGTCGGACAAAGACTTTGGCGCTTTACCTTCCACTTTGAAAGGCAATACTTCAATCATGTACTCCGAAACTGGTAACGGACCCGCTAAGGTGATCAAGACCTTCAGAAAAAATAGTGAACGTCCACTTTTAAAAGGTGCTTTTATTGAAGAATCGGTTTACGTCGGCGATGAACTGTTAGATTCACTGGTCAGTATCAAATCGAAAGACGAGTTGCTGGGTGAAATCATTACACTGTTGCAATCACCAGCTAAAAACGTTGTTTCGGCACTTAAGTCGAGCGGCGGTAAATTGGCAGGAATTGTAAAAACCCTTTCTGAAAGAGAGGCATAATTTTAACAACAAAACAACTATTATTTTTAAAACATAAAACAATGGCAGATTTAAAAGATTTTGCAGAACAATTAGTTAACCTTACAGTAAAAGAAGTTAATGAGTTAGCTACAATTTTGAAAGACGAATACGGTATCGAACCTGCTGCTGCGGCTGTAGCTGTAGCTGTCGGTGGTGGATCTGGTAGCGACGAAGTTGCTGCTGAAGAGAAGACTGAATTCGACGTAATTTTGAAAGCCGCTGGTGCTTCAAAATTGGCTGTAGTTAAATTGGTAAAAGAGCTTACTGGTCTTGGCTTGAAAGAAGCTAAAGAATTGGTTGACAATGCTCCTAGCGCAATCAAAGAAGGTGTTTCTAAAGATGAGGCCGAAGGTCTTAAGTCTTCTTTAGAAGAAGCTGGCGCTGAGGTTGAATTGAAGTAATTCAGCAGATTAACACATTGGTTTAGGCTTGGAGCGTCCAAGCCTAAACCCTTTTGTGTATGGTAGAACCTCGTACACATTTTTCTATAAGTGAAAATTAAATTTTCGTCCGTCGATGCAAGCACAACAAACTGAAAGAATCAACTTTTCCTCAATCGTTAATAAAACTGCTTATCCGGACTTTCTGGATATACAAATCAAGTCTTTTCAAGACTTTTTTCAATTGGAGACTAAATCCGATGAGCGGGCCCACGAAGGTTTGTTTAACACCTTCATGGAAAACTTTCCAATTTCTGACACTAGAAATCAATTTGTGTTGGAATTTTTGGATTACTTCATCGATCCACCTCGTTATTCTATCGAAGAATGTATTGAACGTGGATTGACCTACAGCGTACCTCTTAAGGCACGTTTAAAACTTTTCTGTACCGATGCCGAACATGAGGATTTTGAAACTATTGTTCAGGATGTTTACCTCGGAACTATTCCTTATATGACTCCAAGCGGTACGTTTGTAATCAACGGCGCAGAACGTGTTGTTGTATCTCAATTACACCGTTCACCTGGAGTGTTCTTTGGCCAATCATTTCATGCCAATGGAACCAAATTGTATTCTGCTCGAATCATTCCTTTCAAAGGTTCTTGGATTGAATTCGCTACAGACATTAACTCGGTGATGTATGCCTACATTGACCGTAAGAAGAAATTACCTGTTACAACCTTGTTCCGTGCTATTGGATTCGAAAGAGACAAGGACATCTTGGAAATCTTTGACTTGGCGGAAGAGGTCAAAGTGTCTAAAGCTGGATTGAAAAAGGTTTTGGGCCGTCAATTGGCTGCTAGAGTACTTAATACCTGGCATGAGGACTTCGTAGATGAAGATACAGGGGAGGTGGTTTCGATAGAAAGAAACAGTATTGTTCTCGATCGGGACACCATACTAGACAAAGACAATATTGAGGAAATTCTAGAAGCTGACGTCAAAACAATTCTTCTTCACAAGGAACAGTCGCTTTCTGCCGACTATGCCATTATTCACAATACCCTGCACAAGGATCCAACCAATTCAGAAAAAGAAGCGGTGGAGCATATTTATCGCCAGCTGCGTAATGCCGAACCGCCCGATGAAGAGACAGCGCGTGGTATTATTGACAAATTGTTTTTTAGCGATCAACGTTACAATTTGGGTGAGGTTGGCCGTTACAGAATGAACAAAAAATTGGGATTGGATATCGGAATGGACAAACAAGTTTTGACCAAGGAAGATATCATCACCATCGTTAAATATTTGATTGAGCTGATTAATTCAAAGGCTGAAATTGATGACATCGATCACTTGTCAAACCGACGCGTAAGAACAGTTGGCGAGCAATTGTCTCAACAATTTGGTGTTGGACTTTCAAGAATGGCCCGTACCATCAGAGAACGAATGAACGTTCGTGACAATGAAGTGTTCACACCCATCGACTTGATCAATGCTAAGACCTTGTCATCGGTGATCAATTCTTTCTTTGGAACCAATCAATTATCTCAATTTATGGATCAAACGAATCCATTAGCCGAGCTAACTCACAAGCGTCGACTTTCGGCTCTTGGGCCAGGTGGTCTGTCCAGAGAGCGTGCAGGTTTTGAAGTACGAGACGTGCACTACACCCACTATGGTCGTTTGTGCCCAATCGAAACGCCTGAAGGTCCCAATATTGGTCTTATTTCGTCATTGAGTGTTTTTGCCAAAGTAAACTCAATGGGCTTCATCGAAACACCATATCGCAAAGTTGACAATGGAGTGATTGATTTTAAAGGAGAACCAGTTTATCTGTCTGCGGAGGAAGAAGAAGATAAGTTGATTACCCAGGCCAACATTCCAGTTGATGCCAATGGAGCAATTATAGATGACAAAGTAACCGCACGTCTTGAAGCGGATTATCCTGTTGTTTCTTCTTCGGAAATACACTTTACTGATGTGGCACCGAACCAAATTGCTTCAATATCAGCATCGTTAATTCCATTTTTGGAACATGATGATGCCAACCGTGCATTGATGGGATCAAACATGATGCGTCAGGCTGTTCCATTGTTACGTCCTGAAGCACCAATCGTTGGAACTGGATTAGAGCGTCAAGTCGCAAAAGATTCACGAGTGTTGATTAACGCCGAAGGCGCTGGGGTGATAGAGTATGTCGATGCCGATAAAATCACAATACGATATGACCGTACTGAAGAGCAAAACTTGGTGAGCTTTGATTCAGACACCAAAACATATCCTTTGATCAAATTTAGAAAAACTAACCAAGGCACCTCGATAAACCTGAAGCCAATTGTGAAAAAGGGAGATCGCGTTGAACTGGGTCAAGTACTGTGCGAGGGTTATGCCACTCAAAAAGGTGAGCTTGCTTTGGGACGTAACATGAAAGTTGCTTTCATGCCTTGGAAAGGTTACAACTTTGAGGATGCAATTGTAATCTCAGAAAAAGTAGTTCGTGATGACATCTTCACTTCAGTTCATATCGATGAGTATTCACTGGATGTTCGAGATACTAAATTAGGAAATGAAGAACTGACTAACGATATCCCTAATGTTTCGGAGGAAGCTACTAAAGATTTGGATGAAAACGGTATGATTCGTATCGGTTCTGAGATCAAACCAGGCGATATTTTGATTGGAAAAATAACGCCAAAAGGAGAAAGCGATCCTACACCAGAAGAGAAACTGTTGCGTGCGATTTTTGGAGATAAGGCTGGAGATGTCAAAGACGCCTCTCTCAAAGCTTCGCCCTCCTTGAATGGAATCGTAATTGACAAGAAACTCTTCGCCAGAGCAGTCAAAGACAAGCGCAAGCGAGCTCAAGACAAAGATGACATCACCACTTTAGAGGAAGCCTATGACGTCAAATTTGAAGAGTTAAAAGGTGTATTGGTTGAGAAACTATTCACTATTGTTGGTGGCAAAACAGCTCAAGGCGTATACAATGATTTAGGAGAAGAATTGTTCCCAAAAGGAAAAAAATTCACCCTAAAAATGTTGAACGCTGTAGACGATTACGCTCACTTGGTTCCAGGCAAATGGACTACGGCTGAAGACACTAACCGTTTGATTGCAGATTTGATTCACAATTATAAAATCAAAGAAAACGATCTTCAAGGGGCCTTGCGTCGCGAGAAATTTACAATTGCTGTTGGAGATGAATTGCCAGCAGGTATCATTAAGTTGGCTAAAGTTTACATCGCGAAAAAGAGAAAATTGAAGGTAGGTGATAAAATGGCTGGACGTCACGGTAACAAAGGTATTGTTGCGCGTATAGTTCGTCCAGAAGATATGCCTTTCTTGGAAGATGGAACGCCGGTAGATATTGTTCTTAATCCACTAGGTGTGCCATCTCGTATGAATATTGGTCAGATTTACGAAACCGTATTAGGTTGGGCTGGACAGAATTTGGGACGCACTTATGCAACTCCAATTTTTGATGGAGCCACCATTGACCAAATCAATGAAATTACAGATTCTGCTAACGTACCACGTTACGGACATACCTATTTATATGATGGAGGAACTGGCGAAAGATTCGATCAGCCTGCAACGGTAGGGGTGATTTACATGCTTAAACTAGGCCACATGGTTGATGACAAGATGCATGCTCGTTCAATTGGGCCATACTCTCTTATTACTCAACAACCACTTGGTGGTAAGGCTCAGTTTGGAGGTCAGCGTTTTGGAGAAATGGAAGTTTGGGCGCTTGAAGCTTACGGAGCTTCTAGCACACTTCGCGAAATTTTGACTGTAAAGTCGGATGACGTTATTGGCCGTGCCAAAACATACGAAGCGATTGTTAAAGGTGAGTCCATGCCAGAGCCTGGATTGCCTGAATCGTTCAACGTATTGATGCACGAACTGAAAGGTTTAAGCTTGGATATCAGATTAGAAGAATAATAACACAACAGTATTACTATACAACTCATGTCAAGACAACAAGATAATAACACTGTAAAAAGGTTCAATAAAATATCGATAGGATTAGCTTCTTCAGAGGTCATTCTTGCTGAATCGAGAGGGGAGGTTCTGAAGCCAGAAACCATCAACTATCGCACACACAAACCTGAAAGAGACGGTTTGTTCTGTGAGAGAATTTTTGGACCTGTTAAAGACTTCGAATGTGCCTGTGGTAAATACAAAAGGATTCGCTATCGCGGTATCGTTTGTGACCGTTGTGGGGTTGAAGTTACAGAAAAGAAAGTGAGACGCGACCGTGTAGGTCACATCAACTTGGTAGTGCCAGTAGCTCACATTTGGTATTTCCGTTCACTTCCAAACAAAATTGGTTACCTCTTAGGATTACCTTCCAAGAAATTGGACATGATCATATACTACGAGCGTTATGTTGTAATCCAAGCTGGTATTGCAAAAAATGCTGAAGGGGATTCTGTACAAAAAATGGATTTCTTGACGGAAGAAGAATATTTGACTATCATGGAGAGCTTGCCCATAGAGCAGCAGTATATGGACGATTCGGACCCCGACAAATTCATCGCCAAAATGGGTGCGGATTGTTTGATCGAATTGTTATCTCGAATTGACCTTGATGAATTGTCTTATGAATTGCGTCACAAAGCCAATAATGAGACTTCTAAGCAAAGAAAAACTGAGGCCCTAAAAAGACTTCAAGTTGTAGAGGCTTTCAGGGAATCAAAAGAGAATAGAGAAAATCGTCCAGAGTGGATGATCCTCAAAACAATTCCCGTAATTCCACCAGAATTGCGCCCTTTAGTGCCATTAGATGGTGGTCGTTTTGCCACTTCAGATTTGAACGATTTATACCGTCGTGTTATTATTCGTAATAATCGTTTAAAGCGATTGGTCGAAATCAAAGCGCCTGAAGTGATTTTAAGAAACGAGAAACGGATGCTTCAGGAATCTGTCGATTCATTGTTTGACAACACCCGCAAAGCCTCCGCTGTTAAGACCGACTCAAACCGTCCTTTAAAGTCGCTGTCTGACTCATTGAAAGGAAAGCAGGGACGTTTCCGTCAAAACTTGCTCGGAAAACGTGTTGACTATTCTGCCCGTTCTGTTATTGTCGTTGGACCAGAGTTGAAATTGTTTGAATGCGGGTTGCCTAAAAACATGGCGGCCGAACTTTATAAACCGTTCATCATCAGAAAACTGATTGAGCGTGGAATTGTAAAAACGGTAAAATCTGCCAAGAAAATTATAGACAAAAAGGAGCCCGTAGTATGGGATATTTTGGAAAACGTTTTGAAAGGACACCCAGTTCTTTTGAATCGCGCTCCTACTTTGCACCGATTGGGAATTCAAGCTTTTCAGCCAAAATTGATCGAGGGCAAAGCCATCCAGTTGCACCCACTAGTTTGTACGGCCTTTAATGCCGATTTTGACGGGGATCAAATGGCGGTGCATCTTCCTTTAGGCCCAGAAGCAATTCTAGAGGCTCAATTGTTGATGCTTGCATCCCACAATATTTTGAACCCTGCTAATGGTTCACCAGTGGCAGTTCCTTCTCAAGACATGGTTTTGGGTCTTTATTACATGACCAAAATCATGAAGTCTGAAGGAGATTTGGTTGTAAAGGGTGAAGGGTTGACATTTTACTCTCCCGAAGAGGTTGTCATTGCTTACAACGAGAAAAAAGTCGATCTCAATGCTCAAATCAAAGTGCGCACTTTGGACTTTAATGCATCAGGTGAGTTGGTGTCGCAAATCATTCAAACCTCGACAGGTCGGGTGTTGTTTAACGAAAAAGTGCCACGTGAAGCGGGTTATATTAATCAATTGTTGACCAAGAAATCACTAAGAGACATCATTGGAGAGATTTTAAAAGTGACCTCTGTCCCTCGTACAGCGCAATTCTTGGATGAGATCAAAACTCTAGGATTCAATTTTGCATTCAAGGGTGGATTATCATTTAGTCTTGGAGATATCATTATTCCAGTTGAAAAACAGACCATGATTGATGGTGCTCAGAAGGAAATTGAGAATATTGTTGCCAATTACAACATGGGTCTCATCACCAATAACGAACGTTACAATCAGGTAATCGATATTTGGACTTCGACCAATGCTGAATTGACTGAACTTTCGATGAAGAGAATTCGAGAAGATCAGCAAGGATTCAACTCTGTATTCATGATGTTGGACTCTGGAGCTCGAGGTTCAAAAGAACAAATTCGTCAGTTGACAGGAATGCGTGGCTTGATGGCCAAACCTAAGAAGTCTAATGCTGGAGGTGGTGAAATCATCGAAAACCCGATTTTGTCGAACTTTAAGGAGGGTCTTTCTATTTTGGAATACTTTATTTCGACTCACGGGGCTCGTAAAGGTCTTGCCGATACAGCACTTAAAACTGCCGATGCTGGTTACTTAACCCGTCGACTTGTCGATGTTTCTCAAGATGTTATTATCAACTCTGAGGATTGTGGTACACTGCGTGGCGTTGAGGTAGAGGCACTTAAGAAGAATGAAGAGGTGGTTGAAGATTTAGCATCTCGAATTGTGGGTCGTACAGCTCTCGAGGATATTTTTAACCCACTTAACAACGAATTGTTAGTAGGGGCGGGAGAAGATATTACCGATCAAATTGCTGCAAATATTGAGTCTTCACCACTTGAAAAGGTGCCAGTTCGTTCTCCTTTAACATGTGAGGCTGAAACAGGAATTTGTTCCAAATGTTATGGTCGCAATTTGGCGACAGGCAAAATGGTTCAACGCGGTGAGGCCGTCGGTGTAGTAGCTGCTCAGTCCATTGGCGAGCCAGGTACACAGCTTACGCTTCGTACTTTCCACGTTGGGGGTATTGCGGGTAACATTTCTGAAGAGAATAAAATTGTAGCTCGATTCGACGGTATTGCCGAAATGGAAGATTTGAAAACTGTTTCTGGAATAACTGCTAACGATGAGAAAGCCGATATCGTAATTTCTCGTTCAACAGAACTGAAATTGGTAGATGCCAACACCGGCAACGTGTTGAACAATCACAACATTCCTTATGGTTCAAGCATTTTTGTAAAAAGTGGTTCCAAAATCAAAAAAGGTGACTTGTTGTGTCAGTGGGATCCCTATAATGGTGTAATCATTTCCGAATTTGCCGGTAAGGTCCGTTATGAGAACATAGAACAAGGAATTACATTCCAAGTTGAGATTGACGAACAAACCGGTTTCCAAGAAAAAGTGATTTCGGAATCTAGAAACAAAAAGTTAATTCCAACGCTTCACATCGAAGATAAGAAAGGCAACGTGATGCGTTCATACAACCTTCCAGTTGGAGCTCACTTGATGATTGACGATAGTGAAAACATTAACGTCGGAAAAATTCTTGTTAAGATTCCAAGAAAATCAGCTAAATCAGGTGACATCACTGGTGGTCTTCCACGTGTTACCGAACTGTTTGAAGCTCGTAATCCATCGAACCCAGCAGTGGTAAGTGAAATTGACGGGGTGGTATCCTTTGGTAAAATCAAACGAGGTAACCGAGAAATTATCGTTGAGTCTAAGTTAGGAGATGTGAAGAAATATTTGGTCAAATTGTCTAACCAAATTTTAGTTCAGGAAAACGATTATGTCAAGGCTGGTATGCCATTGTCTGACGGATCGGTTACGCCAGAAGACATTCTTCAAATTAAAGGCCCAGCAGCGGTACAACAATATCTTGTTAATGAAGTTCAAGAGGTTTACCGTTTGCAAGGGGTGAAAATTAATGACAAGCATTTCGAAGTAGTTGTGCGTCAAATGATGAGAAAGGTTCAAATCATCGATTCTGGTGACACCTTGTTCCTCGAAGACCAATTGGTACACAAATATGACTTTATCAATGAAAATGACCAGATTTTTGGCAAAAAAGTTGTTGAAAATGCTGGTGATTCGGTCAACCTTAAATTAGGGCAAATTATTACTGCTCGTCAGTTGAGAGACGAAAATTCATTGTTGAAAAGAGAAGACAAAGCGCTAGTCGAAGCTCGTGACGCTCGTCCCGCAACAGCATCGCCTGTATTGCAAGGGATTACCCGTGCGTCGCTTCAAACTAAATCTTTCATATCGGCTGCATCCTTCCAAGAGACTACCAAGGTCCTTAACGAGGCAGCAGTCAATGGTAAAGTAGATCTTCTAGAAGGACTGAAGGAAAACGTAATCGTTGGTAAGAGAATTCCAGCTGGAACAGGTATGCGCAAATACGATTCATATATCGTAGGTTCAAGAGAGGAATTGGAGCAAATGGTTCAGTTTTCTGAAGAAGAAGAGGTCAATTTAAATTAATACAAATGAGTGACTCTAATAAGACTCCAAAACAAGGTCAGTTGAATATTGAAATCGATGAAAGTGTAGCTCAGGGAGTTTATTCAAACTTGGCTATAATCAATCATTCACCATCTGAGTTTGTTTTGGATTTTATTAGCGTTATGCCAGGCACGCCGAAAAGCAAAGTCAGATCCAGAATTATTTTGACTCCACAACATGCCAAAAGGCTCAATAAGGCTATAGCGGAAAACATTTCTCGCTACGAAGAAAAGCACGGAGTGATTTCTGACAAAGACCAGCCACATATTCCCTTGAGCTTTGGACCAACCGGTCAAGCCTAAACTATTCGAATTCGGAGGTGTAGTGGAATGTGATATTAGGATACTTCTGCTCGGTCATTTGTAGAGAAAAGGAAGAATCTGCCAGGAAAACCAGTTGCCCTCGTTTGTCAACAGCCAAAAATCGCTGTTTTACCGTTTTGAATTCATCCATTTCTTTTGGATCAGCCTTTCGACCATCAACCCAACAGGCCTTGTACACATTCAAACTTTCATAGCTGCACTTAGCACCGTATTCGTGCTCCAAGCGGTACTGAATGACTTCATATTGTAATGCACCAACGGTGCCAATGACTTTCCGTCCGTTGAGATTCAAAGTAAAGAGCTGTGCTACTCCTTCGTCCATGAGTTGATCAATTCCTTTGAACAGCTGTTTGGCTTTCATGGGGTCGGCGTTATTGATATATCTGAAATGCTCGGGTGAAAAACTCGGAACGCCTTTATAGTGAATCAATTCTCCCTCAGTGAGGGTATCACCAATTTTAAAATTCCCAGTATCGTGCAGGCCTATGATATCGCCAGGGTAGGAGACATCGACAATCTGTTTTTTTTCGGCAAAAAAGGCGTTTGGGCTTGAAAATTTCAATTTCTTGTTGTGCCTCACATGCAGATAGGGTGTATTTCTCTTAAATTGACCAGACACTACTTTTACAAAGGCCAACCTGTCCCTGTGATTGGGATCCATGTTGGCGTGAATCTTAAAAACAAATCCGGTAAAATCTTCTTCGGCAGAATCAACTAAGCGTTCCTCACTTTGCTTTGGCAATGGTGAAGGGGCAATGCTTACAAAACAATCCAGCAATTCACGAACCCCGAAATTATTCAAAGCCGATCCAAAAAACACAGGCTGCAAATCGCCTTTCAGATAACTGTCTCGGTCGAAACTTGGATACACCTCTTCAATTAATTCCAATTCCTCTCTCAAGGTGTTAGCTGATTTGGCGCCGACCAATTGATCGAGATCAGGTGAGTTAATGTCTTCAATTTTTACGGTATCCGAAATCTGAGTTTTCTCGCTTCCGCTAAACAAATTGATATTCTGCTCCCAAATGTTGTAGATGCCTTTAAAATCGTAACCCATGCCGATTGGAAAACTTAGCGGAACAACCCGTAGTCCTAACTTTTGTTCAACTTCGTCCAGCAAATCGAAAGCGTCTTTTCCCTCACGGTCCATTTTATTGATAAAAACAATCATTGGAATATTCCGCATGCGACAAACTTCTACCAATTTTTCCGTCTGTTCTTCAACTCCTTTTGCAACATCAATGACCACAATAACACTGTCAACTGCGGTTAAAGTTCTGAAAGTGTCTTCAGCAAAATCCTTGTGTCCAGGAGTATCTAAGATGTTGATTTTATAAGTGTTATACTCAAAAGCCAATACTGACGTGGCAACAGAAATGCCTCTCTGGCGTTCAATTTCCATAAAATCACTTGTTGCAGTTTTTTTTATCTTATTATTTTTAACTGCACCTGCTTCTTGGATGGCTCCTCCAAAAAGCAGTAATTTTTCAGTTAGCGTGGTTTTGCCTGCATCGGGATGTGATATGATACCAAAGGTTCTGCGACGCTTAATTTCTTCTTTAAAATTCATGTTTCTTAGTTGGTGCAAAGATAACATTCGAGTTGGGTTTTAAAAGATTCATTTTTATCCATAACTTGGTCTTTGTTTTACAATTTGATGCTATTTTTACCAACATGGAAGAAAAAGTGATATTGGTTGACATAGATGATAATGTCATAGGTGAGATGGGTAAAATGGAGGCTCACGAACTAGGTAAACTTCATAGAGCGTTTTCGGTCTTTATTCTCAATGTAAAAGGCGAACTGTTGTTGCAACAGCGTGCTTTTTCTAAATATCATTCTCCTGGACTTTGGACCAATACTTGTTGTAGTCACCAACGTCGTGACGAAGACTCCCTTTCTGCCGCTCATAGAAGATTGAACGAGGAAATGGGAATCTCATCTGACTTGACAGAGGCCTTTACATTTTTGTACAAAGCGGATATGGGTAATGGGTTAACCGAACATGAATTGGATCATGTGATTGTGGGTGTTTGCGACCAAGAACCCCTTGTTAATGATGAAGAGGTCGCAGATTGGGCCTGGGTCAATCTTGATGATTTGAAGCGCGATTTAGCTGATTCTCCTGAAAAATATACGGCTTGGTTTAAAATAGTTTTTGATCAGTTTTACGAACATATACAGGCGTCGGCATGATAGTTACGGTTAGTAGAAAGGCACATTTTAATGCAGCCCATCGGTTGTTTCGTCCAGATTGGAGCGAAGAAAAGAATAATCAGGTTTTTGGAAAATGCAACAACCCAAACTTTCACGGTCACAACTACGAACTGATAGCCAGCGTGACAGGTCCAATTGATCCTGATACGGGCTTTGTTATGGACGTAAAAATTCTAAAGGATTTGATTAAATCTGAGATTGAAAACGCTTTGGACCATAAGAATTTGAATTTGGATGTTCCAGAATTTGAATTGCTAAACCCTACTGCCGAAAACATTGCGGTAGTCATATATAACCGATTGAAGCCACATCTTGCACAGGAATTGAGTTTAAAAATCACCTTGTACGAAACCCCGAGGAATTTCGTGACTTATGAAGGTCTGAATCAACAAGCATGACGCAATTAACTCTAGAACCTCTTATGTTTTTACCCATACTCAAATCTAGAATTTGGGGTGGCGATAAATTGGAAAAATTATTGAACAAAAATACTAAGGAGGACCACATTGGTGAGAGTTGGGAAATTAGCGATGTCGAAGGTGATGTTTCGATTGTTACTGATGGGCCTTTTCATGGAATGCGCTTGAGCGATTTGGTAGAGCAATATAAAGATGAATTTTTGGGTGGTCATAATTTCGAAAGGTTTGGCTCAAAATTTCCTTTGTTGATAAAGTTTATTGATGCCAAAACCGACTTGTCTATTCAGCTGCATCCAAACGATGAATTGGCCTTAAGTCGTCACAATTCTTTTGGTAAGAATGAAATGTGGTACATCATGCAAGCCGATGAACAGGCCAAAATAATTGTTGACTTCAATCAACCTATGAACGCTGCTGTTTATCAGCAGCATTTGGAAGATGGTACTTTACCATCAGTCATGAATTATGAGCAGGTGAGTCCTGGCGACGCCTTTATGATTGACGTTGGTCGAGTTCACGCCATTGGCGGAGGAGTGATGTTGGCAGAAATTCAGCAAACCAGTGATGTTACTTATAGGTTATACGATTGGAACCGATTGGACGATAGTGGTCGCCCGAGAGAGCTTCATACTGATTTGGCTCTTGAGGCCATTAATTTTGAACTCCCAAAAAACTTTAGAAGGGGCTATAACAAGAGTTTTAACGCTTCGACTCCTATAGTAGAATGCCCATATTTTAGTTGTAACTACCTGGAAATCAATGAAAAAATTGAAATTATAAATAAATTTGATTCTTTTCTAATATATATTTGCATAGAAGGGGATCTCACCGTAAATTTCAACAATAATAAATGGAATTTGGTTCAGGGCCAAACCCTGCTCATTCCAGCGGCTGTAGCGGGTTTTGAATTTGAAACGAGTTACGCCAAGCTCTTAGAAGTTTATGTTTAGCTTCTTAACAAAATGATATGACAAAGATTAAAGATTTAAAGAAAGACATTAATAACACTCTTGGTGAGGTTATTGAATCTGCTCTAGTATGGCAAAGCCAAAACACCTCAGAAAAGGCGCCTGAAACAGAAGCAATTATTGACGAAACTATTGAGGTTTTCGATATTTTGATATCAAAGTTGAATGACAAGGACGAGCGTTCTAAAAAGGGTTACTTTGCTGAAATTCGCCAAGAATTGCTCACAGCAGAATCAAAGTTGAAGGCCAAGCTAGCCGCTCTAAAGTAATTACAAGCTTTTTATAAATTTAGAAATCCCCGCAATGAGCTCCTCATTGACGGGTTTCTTGGGTTCATTATATGACTTGGCGTTTTCCAAAGGATCTTTAGAAACGTCAACCAGCACGTGATTCATGTTTGGAATAATCATCAATTGGCTCAAGAGATTGGCCTCAGCAAGCATTTGAGCCTGCTCGGGGTCAATTTGTAAATCGTTACTGCCACTGACGATCAAGCTTGGTATGATCATTTTGGAAAAAATTTCTTTTGGATTATAACTCATCCAATTCATTAAAAAGGGTTGTATGCTGGGGTTAAATAAACTTGCTAGGACAAAAGGATATTCATTTGCCATTTGACCTGACTTGAGAGAGGCCAATACTTTATCAGCAGCCTCAGCATACTCTGGAGCAGATTGCTTGATTTGCTTGGAAATGATTGCGTCAATAGATTCTGCAGGCCCAGCAATCGAAACAAGCCCATCGGCTTTGGAAGAGGCCAACATGGCTATAAGGCTGCCCTGACTGTGTCCTATCAGCACTACCTTATCAAAATCGAAATTGGCTTCGAAAAAATCAACAATATCTCTGGTGTCCTTGACAAAATCATCGAAAAGGTATTCGTTGTCGTAGATCCCTTTTTTGAGGTCTTTCACTACCCGCTTATCAAACCTGAAAGTTGAGAAGCCCTGGTTAGTTAAATCTATTGCAAGTTTTTTCAAGGCATCGCATTTAAGGAAATTTTGATTGCCGTCCCTATCTGTTGGACCAGACCCCCCAATAATTATCGCTAATGTATTGATCTTAATAGAGTCAGCAGGGGTGAGAAGAGTGCCATCAATATATTTCGAAATTGCAATGTCAACAGAGGTAGTTTCGACATTTTGAGAAAAGGTCAGTTGAAGAAATAATAAGAAGAAACAGGAAACACATTTCATGGTGTGAAGTTTTGTCAAAAGTAAATCAAAAACGGCAAAACCATTGGACTTATTATTGGGAGTGATCCCTTTAATTAAGAACAAAAAAACACCACCTTAGGTTAGATGATGTTTTTTCAGTAGGGTTAAATTTTTGATTTGGTGTCAAAAAAGGATAGTCAAATGTAGATTGTTGACTTGTAGTACTATTGCTATTGCTATAAGTGGTGTAAGAATCCTTTTAATTCGAACCGAAATCAGTATAAGTGGTTTAATTTATTTAATTAATTCATAACTTCTAGAAATAAATCCCGTGAGCTCTTCGCCTTTCAACAAGCCTTGGGACAATCTGGCCAAGTCAACTCCTTGTTTGATAAGACGCTGTTGCTTGTCGGCTGTTTTTGTGCTCAATATTTTCCCAATCAATTCATGATTGACATTGACCACTAAGTTATACATTTCTGGCAGATTTCCCATACCAAACATTCCACCACCTCCGCCGGTTTGTTGCATTTCCTTCATCCTTCTCATGAATTCCGGTTGGGTAATCAAAAACGGTGGCGCACTGCTGTCCATGGCTTCAAGTTGGACGGCGTACTGGTCTTCCGATATTTGTTTCTTCAAAAGGGCTTCGAAATTGGTCTTTTCGTCATCTGACAGTTTCGAAATTACAGTGTCGTCTTTCTTGATCAGGTTGTCAATGTGATCCGAATCGATTCTTACAAAACTTAACTTTTCATTGGAAGCCTCGAGTTTCTGAATAACATGGCTTACAATAGGGGAGTCCAATAGTAAGACCTCATAACCTTTGATTTTGGCTTGCTCAATGTAGCCATGTTGCTCTTCAACATTAGAGGCATAGAGTAAAACTAACTTGTCGTTCTTATCGGTCTGATGGTCTTTGACCTTATTCTTGAATTCCTCCAAGGTGAAATAATCTTCAGCAACGGTTGGGTATAATGCAAATTTATCGGCTTTCTCGTTAAACTTGTCATCGCTGAGCATACCATACTCAATGACTATTTTGATGTCGTTCCATTTGTTTTCAAACGCACTGCGGTCCTCTTTAAACATCGCCTGAAGTTTGTCCGCTACTTTTCTGCTGATGTAGGATGAAATTTTCTTGACTGCGCCATCTGCCTGAAGATAAGACCTCGATACATTGAGAGGGATGTCAGGTGAGTCGATTACACCTCTTAGCATGGTCAAAAATTCGGGAACAATGCCTTCTACATTGTCAGTAACAAAAACTTGATTTTGATATAACTGAATCCGGTCTTTTTGCAGATTTAATTCATTATTCAGCTTAGGAAAATACAATATTCCTGTCAGGTTGAAGGGATAATCTACATTGAGGTGGATTTGAAACAAAGGAGCTTCGAATTGCATGGGGTACAATTCTCGGTAGAAAGCTTTGTAATCTTCGTCTTTTAATTCTGCTGGCGGAATCGTCCAAGCTGGATTGGTGTTGTTGATGATGTTGTCAACTGTTTTGGTTTCTGGCTTGGCGTCCTTAGCAGCACCTTCTGGAAGAGGAAGGGTTTCTACCTTAGTTCCGAATTTGATTGGAACAGGCATAAATTTATTATACTTGTTGAGCAAAGTTTTGATTCTTGTCTCTTCCAAAAATTCTTTAGAATCTTTATCCAGATGTAATATAATTTCGGTTCCTCGATCTTGTTTGTCACATTCCTCAAGTGAAAATTCTGGAGAACCATCGCATGACCAATGAACGGCAGGTTCGTTTTTATAGGACTTGGTCTTAATTTCTACTTTTTCCGATACCATAAAGGCCGAATAAAAACCTAAGCCAAAATGACCAATGATGCCAGAATCTTCTAATTTGTCCTTGTACTGATCCAGGAATTCTTCCGCTCCTGAAAAAGCCACCTCGTTGATGTATTTTTCGACCTCTTCCTTAGTCATGCCCAATCCTTGGTCAATGACGTGAAGCTTACCAGCTTTTTTGTCAATCTTTACCTCGATTTTTGGGCTGCCATAGTCGATTTTAGCTTCGCCCAATTTGTGCAGATGCTTGAGCTTTAGGGTAGCATCGGAGGCATTACTTATGAGCTCTCTTAAAAATATTTCGTGATCACTGTAAAGAAATTTTTTGATGAGTGGGAATATGTTATCCACCGATACATTGATTTTTCCTTTTGTCATGAGTTTGTTTTTTATAATGTATCCTCTATGTCAAAAAAAATACCACAAGCTAGAAACTGACAAACTGACATCATTTGTTAAAGTTGTCAATTGTGTATATTTGGAATGAAACTAAAAATGGCGAATCATGTACAGATCGAGAATAAAAGGTTGTGGACACTTCCTTCCTGAACGCGTAATAAAAAATATTGATTTGCTTGAGTTCATGGAAACAAGCGATGAGTGGATACAAGAGAGAACGGGAATTGAGGAACGCCGTTGGATTGATCCTTTGTCTGGCGAAAACACCTCCACTATGGGTGCTAAAGCGGCAGAGCGCGCCATGAAGGCTGCTGGGGTCTCAAAAGAAGAGATTGATTTCATCATTTTTGCAACGCTATCGCCTGACATGTACTTCCCTGGAGGAGGGGTAAGGGTTCAAGATATCCTTGGCATGCCTACCATAGGAGCATTGGACGTTCGCAATCAATGTTCGGGCTTTGTTTATGCCCTGTCAGTAGCAGATCAATTCATCAAGACAGGGATGTATCAAAATATTTTAGTAATTGGCAGTGAAAATCATTCTGGAGGTTTAGAAAAATCGACCAGAGGACGGGGTGTTACTGTAATTTTTGGCGACGGAGCAGGTGCTGTGGTCTTGTCCAGAAGTGAAGACGACAGCAGGGGATTACTGTCTACTCACTTGCATGCTGAAGGAGCTCATGCCGAACATTTGTCTCTGCTGGCGCCAAATACCGGAAAATGGGTCGATCGATTAATTAAGGAAAACAATCCAGAAGACACCTCCTATTACCCCTACATGAATGGTCAGTTCGTTTTCAAGCATGCCGTTGTTCGTTTCAGTGAAGTAATTAACGAGGCACTACAAGCCAATGGGTTGTCGTCATCCGACATTGATTTGTTGATTCCGCATCAAGCGAATTTAAGAATAGCCCAATTTATTCAACGCAAATTTGGGCTCAATGATGACCAAGTGTATAACAATATCATGCGCTATGGCAACACAACGGCCGCATCCATACCAATTGCACTATCAGAGGCAGTTCAAGAAGGTCGTGTTAAAAATGATGATATCATTATTATGGCCGCATTTGGAAGTGGCTTCACTTGGGCTAGTGCCATATTTCGCTGGTAAATGGGACTAACTACTCTAGTGCTTGGTGCAAGTGACAATCCAGAAAGATACGCTTATAAGGCTATTGTGGAGTTACTCAAACATGGTCATCAGGTGATTGCCGTAGGCAATCGTTCTGGAACAGTTAAACATCTTGAAATTTCAACGAATTGGCCAGAACCGAATTCTGTTGATACCGTTACGCTATACTTGGGAAAGAAACATCAAGAGGGTTTGTTAGATCAAATCAAAAAATTAAATCCAAGAAGGGTGATATTCAACCCTGGGACAGAAAACGAGGTTTTGCAGTCTGAGCTTGAGTCATCTGGAATTCAATCAGAAGTAGCTTGCACCTTGGTGCTACTTGCGACGAATCAATACGAGTCCTAGAAAGGTCAACAAACCGTTGAGTGGCAGTAATTCATAACCCAATTGGTAACCTCCTAAATACGAAGCAGGCAGATTTCCTAGAACGGTAATTAACACTAAAGAAATCAAACATACCACCCAAACCCAACGGTCTTTGAGTTGGTATTTGGTCAAAATGCCAAATGCAAATAGCCCGAGTAACGGACCGTAAGTATAGGTTGCCACCGTCAGCAAACCATCAATTACATTGCGGTCGACAAAATATTTGAAACTGATTATCACCAGGATGAGAGCCAAACAAACCCCAATGTGTACTTTTTTACGCAAACTTTTTTGAAGGCCTTCAGGTCGTTTTTCGATCGCTAAGAAATCAACGCAAAACGAGGTAGTCAGTGCGGTCAAGGCGCTATCGGCGCTGCTGTAGGCTGCAGCGATTAGTCCTAACAAAAATACTACAGCAAGGGTACCTCCAAGACCTTGATTCAAGGCGATTTCTGGAAAAAGCAAATCACTTTTTGGGGTTCCATCCATTAGAGGTAGGGCAACTCCAGCGCTGTCCGCGTAAATGAAAAGAAGGGCACCCAAAATCAAAAAAAGCATATTGACCATCACTAAAACCAAGCTGAACCAAACCACGTTTTTCTGTGCGTCTTTTAAAGTGCGACAGGTGAGATTTTTCTGCATCATGTCCTGATCCAGACCAGTCATACAAATGGCAATAAACATTCCTCCTGTGAAGGCTTTAATAAAGTGATTTTTGTCTAATAAATTATCAGTAAAAAATATCTGATTGTATTGGTCAAAACTTTCCGATCGAAGAAAGTCAATAAAACCAATGTTCAAAAAATTAAGAATGAGATAAACCGATAAGACCACTGCAATCAACATCAAAAGGGTTTGGAGTGTGTCTGTCCAAACTATGGTTTTGATACCCCCTCGATAGGTGTATACCCAGATAAGCATCACCGAAAGGATGACTGTCAATTCAAAGGGGACGTTCCAATTGTCAAAGACAAATTGTTGCAATACAATGGCCACAAGAAACAACCTAAAGGCTGCGCCAATAACCCTTGAGATAAAAAAGAAAAACGCGCCAGTTCGGTGACTTACAGGACCAAATCTTTCTTCCAAATATTGATAAATAGAGGTAAGGTTTAGGCTGTAGTATATCGGTAGGAGGACAAAAGCAATTACCATATAGCCTGCTAGATAACCGAACACCACCTGCATATACCCCATCTGAGCTCCTGCTACCCATCCTGGAACAGAAATAAAGGTGACGCCAGACAGCGATGCTCCTATCATTCCAAACGCCACCAAATACCAAGGCGATTGCCTGTTGGCTTTGAAGAAAGCTTGATTGCTGTCGTCACGACTAGTGGTGCGTGAAATGCCGTACAAAACGGCAAAATAACTGAGAATAACGAATAAAATAAGAGTTGGTGTCATAATGGCCTTATTACAGCAATATTGCGATTATTTTGAGCATTTTCCAAATGATAGTTCAAGGAATGAACTTTCATGACTCCAAACAAGTTTAAATTGTATTTTTGTGTCCATGGAGTTCTCATCAAAATTACTCGAAAAAGCCGTAGAGGAGATGTCCCATTTACCGGGAATCGGAAAACGAACTGCCCTTCGTTTGGTTTTACATCTGTTACGACAACCCAAAAATCAGACCGAAACTCTTGCCGAAGCTTTATTAAACCTAAGACAAACGATTAAATTTTGTGACGTATGTCACAACATCAGCGACACATCATTATGTGATATATGCGCCAGTGGTTTTAGGGATCCAAGCCTTGTATGTGTAGTTGAAGACATCCGAGATGTCATGGCTATAGAAAACACGGGAACTTTCAAGGGACTTTATCACGTCTTGGGAGGCAAAATATCCCCAATGGATGGTGTCGGTCCGCAAGATTTGAAAATCGAATCACTTGTAAAACGCGTAGAATCGGGCTTGATAAAAGAGTTGATTTTTGCCCTTAGTTCAACCATTGAAGGAGACACGACTAATTTCTATATTTTTCGTCAACTCAAGGGAGCTGAGGTTAAAGTCACCACCATTGCTCGAGGCGTAGCGGTTGGAGATGAGTTGGAATATGCCGATGAAATTACATTGGGACGCAGTATTCAAAACAGAATTCCATTTGAAACGGCTATCAAATCCTAGCACACTTTCATGCAGCTCTCTGTAATTATTCTCAACTACAATCTCCATCATTTTCTTCATTTATGTGTTGATAGTGTTACCCGAGCCACTTCAAGTATTGAGGCCGAAATTATTGTCATAGATAATGCATCTTCTGACAGAAGTCGTGAAGGCATATTGACAGCATTTCCAAATGTGATTTGGATGCAGAATGACCAAAATATCGGATTTGCCAAGGCCTATAACAGAGCCATGGATAAGGCTAAGGGAGAATATGTGTGCATTCTAAACCCTGACACCGTTCTTGCCGAAGACACGCTAGGTCATGTATTGAATTTTGCAAAAAATCAATCAAATTTGGGCGCTGTTGGTTGCCAGCTGGTTGATGGAAGGGGAGTTTTTCTCCCAGAAAGTAAAAGGAACCAACTTTCGTTCAATACTGCGCTGTTGAAATTTTTTGGGCTTGATTATAATTATTACAACAAGAATTTAACTCAGGATGAAGTCGGAAAAACTTCGGTTTTAGTTGGTGCATTTATGCTGATGAGAACCGACATCTACAAGTCTATGAAAGGGTTTGACGAAAATTTTTTCATGTATGGGGAAGACATTGATTTTTCCTCGAGACTGAGGAGCGCAGGACTCAACAATTATTACTTCGGACAAGCGATAGCCATTCATTTCAAGGGAGAAAGCGCTTTAAAGGAAGGAGCTTATCGCAAAAACTTTTTTGGTGCAATGAAGATTTTTTATTTTAAACATTTTAAGCGCAATTGGGTTAGGGATATTGTCATTGCAATTGGGGAATTTTTGATTCAATTGTTCCCGAGACAGACAGCCAAGGTATTGAGCCCCAATTACCCCATCATTCTTGTTTCTAAAGGTGCTGCATCTCAATTTGATTCTCTAGCAGTGGAGAAACGTCAAGAATCCTTGGATTTTAGTGAAGATCGGAAGACTTATCTCGTCGACATGACCCAGTATTCCTACGCCGATGTCATATCGGCCTTATGTTCAAAATCGAGATTGAAAACAAACCAAATTAAATTTATACCAACTGGAGCCCGATTTGCTGTCGGCAGTGACAACACGAACAGCCTTGGCTCGACGATATATTTTTAGGACGAATTAATGCTATTGAAGGGTTCCTTTCAGGCATTTTAATTAATTTTGCGAAAGATTTGACATTCTTTGATATGGCACGATACGAATTAAAATTACCGAAAATGGGCGAGAGTGTGGCGGAAGCTACCGTGACCAATTGGTTGAAAGGAGTTGGCGATGCCGTAAGTTTGGATGAGGATGTCCTAGAAATTGCCACAGACAAAGTCGATAGTGGTGTTCCAAGCGAGGTTAGTGGGGTTTTGGTTGAGATGTGTTTCGAGGTAGATCAGGTTGCTCAAGTTGGCGATACTTTAGCCATAATCGAAACAGAAGGAGCTAAGGAAGGTCAAAAAGAAATTTCTGAGCCTGAACCCGAACCAGAGCCTTCTCCGCCAGAAATTGTTGCAACTGTTGCTGCTCCGTTGAAAGTAAATCGGCTGGATCAATCCTCTGCGGATAGCAGATTTTATTCACCCCTAGTTAAAAATATAGCCAAAACAGAAGGAGTCAGTCAAATTGAACTAAGCCAAATTGCAGGAACTGGCAAGGACGGTCGAGTAACCAAGAACGACATACTAAACTATATTGAACAACGCACTCAATCATCAGTGCAGCCAATAAGACAACCCGCCGAAGAGGTTATACATGCTCCTGTTTCAGAGCCACAAGTGATTCTGCCCAGTGGAGAGGATCAGATTATTGAAATGTCCCGAATGGGTAAACTAGTGGCCAAACACATGGTAGATTCTATACATACATCGGCTCATGTGCAGTCTTTTGTTGAAGTAGATGTAACCAAAATATGGAACTGGAGAACTCGAGTCAAAGATGAGTATTTGAAGCGAGAAGGAGAGCCATTAACATTTACACCCATATTTATGGAAGCAGTCGCTCAAACATTGCGCGATTTTCCAATGATGAATATTTCTGTTCAAGGTGATCAAATCATCATTAAAAAACATATTAACCTTGGTATGGCAACCGCATTAGGCGATGGTAACCTCATTGTCCCTGTAATCAAAGATGCCGACCAACTCAATTTAAGAGGCCTTTCCAAACGCGTCAATGATTTGGCCAATCGCGCCAGAAACAATAAACTTAAACCCGAGGACATTCAAGATGGCACCTATACCGTAACGAATGTTGGGACTTTTGGTAGTATCATGGGAACGCCAATCATCAACCAACCACAAGTGGGTATCTTGGCTCTTGGAGCCATAAGAAAGGTGCCTGCGGTTATAGAAACTGCAGAAGGGGATTTTATTGGAATTAGACATAAAATGTTTTTGTCTCATTCTTACGATCACAGGGTAGTCAACGGTGCTCTTGGAGGTCAGTTTGTTCAAGCCGTCAAGCTGTATTTAGAGGCTTGGGATGAAAATCGCAGTGTTTAAAAAGCGATTAATATTTGACCATAACATAATCAATATCGAATGAATTTAAAACTCAATCGACCTATTTGTTTTTTTGATTTAGAAACAACAGGGGTTGATATTACTAAAGATAGAATTGTTGAAATCGCTGTTCTAAAGGTTTTCCCTCAAGGCCACCAAGAGTCTCATCGATGGCTTGTAAATCCAGAACAACCAATTCCTCCACAGGCATCAGCAGTTCATGGGATAACGGATGAAATGGTCGCAGAAGCGCCAACATTTAAGAAATTAGCAGGAGAAATTAGTCGGTTGATTGCAAACTCTGATTTGGCGGGGTATAATTCAAATCGTTTTGACATTCCCTTACTGGCTGAAGAAATGTTGAGGGCTGAGTGCGATTTTGACATGAGCAATCGTTCGGCAATAGACGTTCAAAACATTTTTCACAAGAAGGAGCAAAGAACCCTATCAGCAGCCTATCAATTTTATTGCCAACAGTCTCTCGAAAATGCCCATACCGCTGAAGCTGATACCGCTGCGACGTATGAAATATTAAAGGCCCAACTGGATCGATACGATGATCTTGAAAACGACGTGACGTTTTTATCAGATTTTACTACAAGACAAAAATTTGCTGATTTTGCTGGATTTCTCGGCTATGACGATCAACAAAGAATTTGTTTCAATTTTGGAAAGCACAAGGGGAGGCTTGTTACCCAAGTGCTAGAAAGTGAGCCTGGTTATTTCAGCTGGCTCCTCAATTCGGATTTCCCTCTTTACACCAAAAAAGTTTTAACAGGAATAAAGCTGAATGCCTTAAATTCCAATCCAAATACACTGCTATGAAATTGATTTGTATTGGTCGAAATTACACGGATCACATTGCAGAATTAAAGAATGAAAAACCTGAGCACCCCGTTGTTTTCATCAAGCCAGACTCTGCCATTTTGCTCCAGAAAATGCCTTTCGTGATTCCGACTTTTTCTAATGACATCCATCATGAAGTCGAAGTGCTGGTAAAAATCAACAAGCTAGGAAAGCACATTGACACCAAGTTTGCCCACAAATATTATGACGAAATTGGTTTGGGAATTGATTTTACTGCCAGAGATGTTCAAAACGAATTGAAACAAAAGGGACTTCCATGGGAAAAAGCCAAGTCATTTGATGGGGCTGCTGTAATAGGAGATTGGATTTCTAAAGCTGACATAAAAGACATCGCCGATTTGTCATTTAGTTTGTCTAAAAACGGAAAAATTGTTCAACAAGGTCAAAGCAGTCATATGCTTTGGACCATTGACGAGATCATTGCCTACGTGTCTCAGTATTTTACTTTGAAGATAGGGGACATCATTTTTACTGGCACGCCTGCTGGTGTAGGACCAGTGGCTTCTGGCGATCAATTGGTGGGGGAACTGGAAGGCCATCAGTTGTTTTCTATAAAAGTAAAATAGATTATGCGCGCTGAAATTATTACAATTGGCGACGAAATTCTTATCGGTCAAATTGTCGACAGCAATTCAGCCTATATCGGAAAATCTTTGTCTAAAATAGGTGTACAGGTCAAGTATATCACTTCAATTGGCGATGACAGAACTGCTATTCTTTCTGCCCTTCAGTTGGCCAATTCTAGAGTTGATTTGGTTCTCATCACAGGCGGTTTAGGCCCTACAAAGGACGATATTACCAAAAAGACTTTGGCAGAATTTTTTCAAGATACTTTGGTTTTGAGTCAAAAAGTTTTGAGTCATATTGAAGACCTTTGGAAATCTTTTATCAAACAACCGTTGTTACAAGTCAATAAGGATCAGGCAATGGTACTGTCCAAAGCTGAGATATTGACCAATCAAAACGGAAGTGCCCCAGGCATGTGGATCGAAAAAGACCAGACTGTATTTGTGTCTATGCCGGGGGTGCCATATGAAATGAAGTCAATTGTGACAACGGAATTGTTGCCGCGATTGATTCAACGATTTCAATTGCCTGTAATTGTCAACAGAACATTGCTCACTCAAGGTATGGGTGAGAGCATGATTGCAGAACGCATTGTTGATTGGGAAAATCGTCTCGATCCATCAATAAAGCTGGCCTATTTACCTAATCTAGGAAGAGTTCGCTTGCGGCTGTCTTCTACCCACCATGACAAACAGCTTGTAGAATCAAAAGTGCAAACAGCAATTGACGAGTTATTGCCGTTGATTGAGGATATTTTTGTAGGTTTTGAGGACGATCGGTCTATTGAAACGATTATTGGAGAAATGCTGGTTAAGAACAGTCAAACCTTGTCACTAGCCGAAAGTTGCACTGGCGGTGCGATTGCCGAGCGACTGACTTCGTTTCCAGGTGCCTCCAGATATTTTGTTGGAGGTCTGGTGAGCTATGCTACTTCAATCAAGGAGCAAGTGCTCGGAGTTGAAGGACAGTTGATCAAGGACCATGGAGTGGTGAGTGAAGAAGTAGCCATTCAAATGGCACACAAGGCCAAGATTTTATTTAAATCCGATTACGCCATTTCTACAACGGGAAATGCTGGCCCTACCACTTCAGAAGGCAGAGTGTCTGTAGGAACTGTTTGCATGGCATTGGCTACTCCAACAGGGGTTGACTCCTACAGCTTTCAGTTTGGAAACAGTAGGGAAAGGGTAATAAACAAGGCCATAAATAAGGCGTTTGAACTGCTCTACAACGAATTATTAAAAAATGCTTCAAAAGAAGTTTGAGGGGACGTATAAATTTACTAGATTTGCGCCCTGTTTGAATTAAAAGGAACGCCATGTCAAGAGTTTGTGAACTTACTGGAAAAAAGGCAATGACAGGAAACAATGTTTCCCATGCCATGAATAAAACTAAACGCACCTTTGGTGTTAATTTGATCAAAAAGCGCTTCTACATTCCAGAAGAAGATAGTTGGATCACTTTAAAAGTGTCTACATCTGCCTTGAAAACCATCAACAAAATTGGTATTGCAGCGGCACTCAAAGATGCTCGTCAAAAAGGCTTTATAAAATAATATTAAGATAATTTAGTCATGGCTAAAAAAGGCAATCGCGTACAAGTTATTCTAGAATGCACAGAGCATAAAGAATCTGGTATGCCAGGAACATCAAGGTACATTACCACTAAAAACAAAAAGAACACTCCAGATCGCATGGAAATTAAGAAATTCAATCCGATTCTTAAGCGCATGACCGTTCACAAGGAAATTAAATAATTGAATCATGGCAAAAAAATCTGTAGCAACCTTACAAACTGGATCAAATCGATTAACCAAAGCGATTAACATGGTAAAATCACCTAAGTCTGGTGCTTATACCTTTGTTGAAAGCATTATGATACCTGAAGAAGTAGACAACTTTTTCAAGAAAAAATAAGTTGACGTTTTAATGAAAATTAAAGCTGCTTTTGTTTCGGAAGCAGCTTTTCTTTTTTTACACATTTAAATTTTGAGAACAAAGACCATAGTAAAAAACACCATCAATGTCATCACTCTTGGGTGCAGCAAAAACACCTATGATAGTGAAGTGCTACTAGGGCAGTTGCACGCCAATGGAAAGGATGTTGTCCATGAAGGTGAAGGTAATATTGTGGTTATAAATACTTGTGGGTTTATTGATAACGCCAAAGAAGAGAGTGTCAATACAATTCTCGAATATGTTCAAAAAAAACAAGATGGACTGGTGGACAAGGTATTTGTTACTGGCTGTTTGAGTGAGCGTTATAAGCCGGACTTGATTAAAGAAATTCCTGATGTGGATCAGTATTTTGGAACAACCGAATTGCCACAGTTGCTCAGCGCGCTTGGCGCCGACTACAAACACGAACTTGTCGGTGAACGCATGACTACCACTCCAAGGAACTTCGCCTATTTGAAAATTGCAGAAGGTTGCGATCGTCCTTGTAGTTTTTGTGCAATACCGCTGATGAGAGGGAAGCACAGATCGACCCCCATAGAGGATTTAGTGATGGAAGCCGAAAAACTTGCCGCAAAAGGCGTGAAGGAACTTATTCTAATTGCTCAGGATCTAACTTATTACGGATTAGATCTTTACAAAGAACGTCGATTGGCAGATTTACTAAAGGCGTTGGTAAAAGTCAATGGTATTGAGTGGATTCGCTTGCATTACGCCTTTCCAACGGGTTTTCCTATGGAGGTATTAGATATCATGCGAAACGAGCCCAAAATTTGCAATTATATCGACATTCCACTCCAACATATTTCCGACAGTGTTTTGAAAAGTATGAGACGCGGTACTACCATGGCCAAAACAACCGCATTACTCAAAGAATTCCGTTTAGCCGTGCCCGATATGGCTATCCGTACGACTTTAATCGTTGGGTATCCTGGAGAAACTGAGGCAGATTTTCAATTGCTTAAAAATTGGGTTCAGGAGATGCGTTTTGAACGTTTGGGTTGTTTTCAATATTCTCATGAAGAAGATACTAAGGCTTTTGAATTGGTTGATGATGTCCCAACTGAGGTTAAACAACAGAGAGCCAATGAGATCATGGAAATTCAGTCACAAATTTCTTGGGAGCTCAATCAGCAGAAAGTAGGACAAGTCTTAAAAGTCATGATAGACAGAAAAGAGGGTCAATATTATGTGGGTCGTACGGAATTTGATTCCCCTGACGTCGATAATTTGGTCCATATTTCGAATGTTGAAGCTTATTTATCTCCTGGTACTTTTGTAGAAGTTCAAATTCAGGAAGCTGCTGATTACGACCTTTACGGTGTGTTGAAATACTAATCGGCTTTCAAGCTGACTTCACTTTCTAGTTGTTGTCGTTTAGGAAAAAGAATAAAAAAGCCTCCCATAAAAGATACAATGGCCCCAATGATGGAAATCCAAAGTCCAACAGTAGCAGACGTTTCTCCAGAAAGTTCAAGAATGCTGGCACTACTCAAAAATAAAAATTCTCTTACACCAATTCCAGCAAACGAAATGATTCCAGCTGCTGAAGAAATTAAAAATATCCAGACCATTAGCCCAACCGAGCTTTGAATTCCCATTCCCTTAATAATCAAGATGACTGCCGAAATTTGGAGAAGTTGTGCTAGCACAGAAAATCCAAATGTGAGCCAATAGACATGCTGACTTTTGAACAAATATTTGGTTATAGTATATCCCGCAACAGCTAAAACTACACCAAAGAAAAGTCTTAATTCGAATAGGGGTGTTATCATTCCAGCCTTGTCTAAAACCACAATCATCACCCCCAAAACACCAAAACCAATAGCTCTGTCGAGAAACAGCATCTTCAAAATCTGTTTGCCGGGCCATGCTAATATCTGTCGCAAGCGATAGCCTTTATAGGCATCGCCACCTACACCTCCTGGGAGAAAGAAATTATAGAATAGTCCAGCTGCATAAAGTTTCAGGTTGGTTTGCCAAGAAATACGGCAATGGAATAGTCTGAAAATGTTATACAGACGGAAGGAAGAAACAGCTTGAGATAAAACAAACAAGAGAAGTGCAGCTGCGATGTAAGGTAACTGTGTGTTGTGAAGAGATACCAACAATTGAGATCCATTGATGTTACTTACCGTATAGTAAACACAGAATGCAGTGATGCCGAGTTGAAAAATCTTTCCTACTATTTTACGAGCCGACATAGAGAGTAGTTACTGTTTTAACCTGCCCAACTTTACCTTGAATCGACTCTTCAAAAGACTTTTCTCTTGATTTGTAAAGCAAACCTAAACCAAATAAATGCAGTCCGAAGACCGCATTGAGCATTCCTATCCAAATCCAATAAATGTCCGAACCTGTTCCCTGCATAGGGCTTAAAAATACTAAATATAGTCCGACTGCACAGCCTATTGCAAAGAATATCCCACCAATCAAACCCAAGGAAGAGAGTAATAGTTTAAGGTTTTTATTTTGCAATAGAATGATCATCAAATCACCCACAACCCTGAACGTGCGACCTAAATTGTATTTGGATGCGCCAGAAAGACGCGGATGATGTGAAATGGGTGTTTCTGAGATACGGGCGCCTTTAAGGTGCGCTATTAGTGTAATGTACCGATGCTGCTCACCGTAAAACGGAAGCGATTTGGCCAATTCTGCATTAAAAACTTTTAGGCCACATCCCAAGTCTTTGACCCTTAGACGTGTGGAAAATCTCACTATAGCATTGGCAACCACAGAAGGGACTGTTCTTATGATGTTGTCTTGTCGGTTCATTCGAATTCCCGTTATCAAATCCCATTGGTTGGTCTGGATCAGCTCTAAAAGTTTTGGAATGTCTTTGGGGTCATTTTGTAGGTCTCCGTCAATTGTCACTATATATTTTCCCCTAGCAATCTCAATACCACGCGCTAAAGCTATACTTTGCCCAAATCTTTTATTCAATTCTACCAAGGTGATTCTTGAGTTTGTAATTGCTTTAATATTTCTGATAGTTCCATCTGTGGACCCGTCATCAACAAAAATGAGTTCGGATGAAAAATCTTGGAGTACCTCCAAAAGCTTATTGCTCAAAGGAAGGATGTTCTCCATTTCGTTGTGAACAGGTATGACAACAGAAAGTTCAGGATTTTCCAAAATAGGCAATGTTACAACTGCGTTTAATGCTGCTGCAAGTTATTGCTTTTGGGAAACTCAACAGTAGTTTAAGTCAAAAATCCACCAGGATAAAGTTCTTCTACTGAAAAGGATTGGACCATTTGACGTCTGAATAGACATTACTTCCAGAAAGTGTGCTGAGAAAAGCCACCAAGGCCAGTTTTTCGGCTTCAGTAAGGTTCAATTGTTGTCCTTGATTGTTTGGACCACGCAAGCGGTTGTCGATATTGGCATTGACCGTTACATTGTTGTAGTGATTCACAACTTGTAATAAGTCTGTAAACGCACCGTTGTGCATCAATGGACCATTGATGACGCCTTGACCGTTGGTAACATCTCTCAAGGACGGTGCTCGAGTGTTGGTCAAATCGGTTCCTAAAGCACTACCAGCCAAGGATATTATTCCGTTGTTTAACGATTGAGGATCGATAGAAAATTCAGGTGGAGCATGACATCCTGCACATCCAGCGCCATCCATATTGGATGGATTCAAAAAAAGCGTTTTGCCCAAATTTTCTTGGGCACTATAGTTTGAAAATGGCGCAAGGTCATTAGGAGCACTTGCTCGACCAACATCGTATTTAGAATCAAAGGATTGAATGCCTCGCACGAATTGGGCTAATGCCCTTTGAATTTTTTCTTCGTTGATTTCGCTGCTGTCAAAAGCATAGTTGAATAGTACGGGATAATAACTCAGTCCATTCAATCTTGTGATTAAATCGTCGAGGTTGGGGTCTCCATCCGTACCGCTAAATCCCATTTCGACATGATCTTGAATGGGTTGGGTTACTTGATCTTCAAGATTGACGGCACGTTCGTCCCAAAAGAAACGGGACTCATTGGAAAATCTGGCATTAATCAATCGCATTGCATGCCTACCAGTTAGGCCTCCTGACAAACCAGAACTTTGGACATCTTCATCACTAAAAGCTAAAGATGGTTGATGACAACTGGCGCAAGAGACACTATTGTTTACAAATAAATTCGTGTCATAGAAAAGAACCCTTCCAAGTGTCGCGACATTGTCGTCTATGGATTGACCAATGGGAGTGTTGTCTTTCGTAATATAACCAGGAATTGTTTGATTGGAGTAGTTGTAGGGACTTGAAGGAAGGTTTAAACCAGCCAATGCATCAGCGATATTTGTTGTCCCCTGTGCTTGTTCGTCACTGGACGAGCACGACACCAAAAGGACTATAGCAGCGAATGATATGGATTTGTACATAATTATGAAATTACTCTGGTATGACCAGTCTTTCTTTAAAAGGTTTAAGATTTGTCACTAACTGATACAAAAATAAATAGCGGAGGTTATGCCCTCCGCTATTAATCATTTGATTTTTAATCTACTTAAAGTTCGGGCATATTATTGTTTACAAAAAATATGGCATTGGACAACAGCAACTTGCCATTTTCCCAAAAGCTGCGGAATAGGGGGTTGTCAATCATGTAAATGACACTGCCTCTTCCGTGACTTTCTTCCCCGAACACCAAGGTCTTACTCATAGATTTTAAGGCCTTACTTCCTGCAAATCCAGAAGCTTTTTGAGTATTTTCTGTAAGATAACCAACATTATAACCCGTTTGCAAATAGTCGTAGCTCATGCTGTCGAGTTTCAAAGAAAAATAGTCCTCGTCGTAACCAAATGCTAATGGGTGTGAATTGTCAAGTTTTATTTTGAAAATCGCACCAGTAATTAAATTCTTGGCGCTCTCGCGCTCTCGTTTATCGTAGGGCAATAGGGGGTCTGACTCATCAGGTTTATTTTCTTTGGACTTTAAACCAAATCCATCTCGACCTTCTAAAGATTGGGCTGCACGGCCAATAACAATCATATTCCCTCCCTTGGAGAGCCAGTCGTTGAGCATTTCCATATTTCTCTCGTTCAATTGTCTGCCGTAATAGCCTTCTGGAATGATCAGAGTCGAAAACTTGCTCAAATCAGTTGAGGAAAAATCGTTGGTGTCAATTCTAGTGACGGGATATTTTAACTGCTGATCAAAGAAATGCCAAAGCGCGCCATAACTCAATGAAAAGGTGCCGTTACCTGCCAACATGGCCACTTTGGGAGGATTGACGAGTTTGATATCTGGAGAACCAAAATCGGGTCCAGAAGTTGAGAATCCAGAAGTAGCGACTGTCAATTGACGCGAATGCAGGTTAGCAACGTCAGTGACCAATTGATCGAAATTTGAAAGATGATCGTTGTCGCCTCTGGTAATAATTAAGGTACCCCGGTTAAACGATTTTCCCGCAGTTGACATTGGTTTTTCAGTAAATCTCACCTTGACTTTTTGTCGAAGCAAGTCGGCTAGAAATTTGGCGTCACTCAAGCTATTCCACTCAACCAAGTATCCGACAGCAGTTGAGTTGGCTGAATTCGATGGTTTGTCCACCACAACTGGGTTGAAATTGACCGATTTTTGACTGGCCAAGGCATTCAAGCCATAGGCATATGGCAAACTCCATGCTGTAATATCGTAGGTCAATGAGTCCGAAAGTTTCGCATTGGCCTCAAAAAGTACCTTGATCATTTTGCCTTTGGCTTGTGTCGCTGGAACTACTAAATCGTTAGAAGACAATTGCCATTGAGCATTTTTCATGTTGTTGTAATCATATCCGCTGGCACTACCTTGTTGGGCTTGGCCGTATTTTATTTGGTGCTTATCTAATAAATCCATTAAGGCCTGCTTTTTGTCTTTGTTGCCTCTGAGGACATAACTTTTTACATCGATTTCTTTGTTGTCAAAAAACGATTTGAATTCTTTGTTCAATCGATCTGCGTTTTTTGAAGTCATTTCGACAGTCGATAATCCCGTTACAGTGTGATGTTTGACACGATCAACCAGAGTAAGCTCTTTGCCCTCGTCATTGATTACGCCTAGTCCACCCATGCCATGGCCAGCTTGCTCGTAGGTCATTCCTATGGCTCCAAGGTAAGTCGGATAGGTATCTCCATAGGCAGGATAAAGCAAATCAAACCTTTCTCGTGTGAAATAGAGCCATCCATTTTGGTCAAAATATTTGGCGTTATTTTTCCCGATTTGAGTTTGAAATTCTCTTTGCCAATCGGTAATAATTTCGTGGAATGGTTCTGCAGCAGGAGCGAAGTAATACGGTTCATTGATGCCTTGCTCGTGAAAATCCACGTGTACGTGAGGTAGCCATTGATGATAAACCTTAAGTCGATATTGTGTTTCGATTTGACTGGCCCATGTCCAGTCTCTGTTCAAATCGAAAAGGTAATGGTTGGGTCTTCCGCCAGGCCAAGGTTCACTGTGCTCAATGGATCCTGGGTCGTTGTCATAGGGACTTCCTGTTTGTTGGTTAAACCAATTGGCATATCGGTCACGTCCATCTGGATTCACACAAGGGTCTATCAAGACCACCGTATTGTCCAAGTAATCTTGATGTTTGGTCAGCAACTCGAAAATCGTTTGCATGGATGCTTCTGTACTCGAGGCTTCATTGCCATGAACATTAAAGCTCAACCACACCACTCCAGTGCTGCTCGAATTTTGAGTCGATTCAGTTTGAGATAAATGAGTCGCTCTAATCGATTCAATTTGACTCATATTGCTTGCACTTGTCACTGTGGCCAAATACAAGGGCCGTCCTTCATAGGTCGAGCCATACTGTTTGAGTTGAACTTGGCCAGGATACTGAGCAGCGACATATTGAAAATATTCTACCACTCTATGGTGACGACTAAACTGAGTGCCTATATCGTATCCCAAAAACTCGGAGGGTGACATCAAGGTTTGAGCGCTCAGAAGAAAGGTAATAAAAAATGCCGCAAGAAATGAAGTGATTTGTTTCATGAGTTGGTTTATTTGTAATGAGTTAAAGATATATAATGTGTTTAAATTTTAGCCCACTAAGGCTTAAATAATTAAACTGTCCTATCTTTACCAGCAATTTGCATCTCATGTCAAGTGATTGTCTCAGTTTTAAGGATACCCGTAGATTTTCAAAATTAATTGAAGATTATTCCGACTCACATCCTGACTTAGAATCGTTTTTTCATAGACCTTTTCATCCGGACAGTTTTGCTCCTCAAATGATTGAAAAGGCTGCCAATTTTCCTTTTGATCACCGCAACATTTTAGTTGAAGTTCTGAAAGAACAGTATGCAGACTTGACTGTATCTTCTAAAACATCTGCAAACATAGATGCTCTGGGGTCACTAGAGACCTTTACGGTTACCACAGGACATCAATTGAATCTTTTTTCAGGGCCACTCTATTTTTGGTACAAAATCATTGATACGATAAAATTAGCCGCTCATTTGAGCACCACCCATGGAAAAATTGTTGTCCCCGTCTTCTGGATGGCGACAGAAGATCATGATTTTGAGGAAATTAATCATTTTTACGTTCAAGACCAGCCAATTCAGTGGAAAGGCTTCAATCTTGGTCCTGTTGGAAGAAGGGATACGACAGGAATAGAACCTGTGCTCGATCTGCTCAAGCGAACCTTGAAGCCGGGTATTAATGGCGAGTATCTGATTTCCTTGTTCGAAAGAAGTTACCAGAATCATTCCAACTTGTCTTCAGCAACGAGGTATTTAGTGAATGAGTTGTTTGGCGAAGATGGTTTGGTTATTCTTGACGCAGACCATCCCAAACTGAAAACCCTTTTCTTGCCATTTCTGAGGGAAGAATTGTTGCAACAAACTTCATTTGAAAAAATTGAGAAGACCTCTGAAAAATTATCGGAACACTATCACAAACAAGTGAACCCCAGACCTTTAAACCTGTTCTGTTTGACTCAGAACTCAAGAGTTAGAATAGAACGACTCGACAATGGATTTGTTTCCTCAGGCCCTAATTATAAATGGTCAGAAGAAGAGTTACTCAATGAAATGGAACTTCATCCAGAGCGATTTTCTCCAAATGCTTTGTTGCGGCCTTTGTATCAAGAGGTTGTTTTGCCAAACCTGTGCTATGTCGGTGGAGGAGCCGAAATCGCTTATTGGCTTCAGTTAAAGTCATATTTTGGTTCTCAAAATATTGTCTTCCCGATTTTAAAAATCAGAAACAGCGCTTTGTTGGTGTCCAAGCAGCAGCAACAAAAATGGGAGAAATTAGGACTGTCTGGTAAAGATTTCTTGCGTCCTCTGAAGGAATTGACAGATGAATTTGCGCTAAAAAGTGGAGAAAGTCGTCCTGATTTTAGAGGGCTTTATGAACAGTTAGATCGGCAATTCAGAATCCTCAAGACGCATGCCGAAGCTACTGACCCCTCTTTTATGTCGGCGGTGGAAGCCCAGTTGAGCAAGCAAAATAAGGGACTCAAAAATTTGGAAAAACGCTGGTTAAGGGCCCAAAATAAGATGCATTTTCAATCCATTCAGCGTATAGAAGGACAATATCACGAGGTGAATCCCAGTGGTAAAATGCAAGAAAGACACCTCAATTTTGCTTCATTTTATAACGAATTTGGAACAAAATTTAAGTCCCAATTGCAAGAATCCATAGATCCCATGACTCAAGGATTTTATATCATAGCGCTGTGAATAAATTAGGACCAATAAACAAGACCAACTAAAAATCAATGCTTATTTTTGACCATGAACGATAAGGTACTAATTTTAGACTTTGGCTCCCAATACACTCAATTAATTGCCCGAAGGGTTCGTGAATTGAACATTTATTCTGAAATTGTTCCTTACAATAAGATTCCCGATAACCTAGAGGTTTACAAAGCAGTGATTTTGTCGGGGAGTCCATTCTCTGTGAGATCAGAACAAGCTTTGATTCCTGATCTTTCGCAAATCCGTGGGAAAAAGCCCCTATTGGCCATTTGCTACGGCGCTCAATATTTGGCTCATTTTTCTGGAGGGGAAGTGGGGAGTTCAAAAACACGAGAATACGGCAGAGCCAATTTGACCTACGTCGATCAAAATTGTGATTTCCTAAAAGGAGTGCCAATGGATAGTCAGGTTTGGATGAGTCACAGCGATACCATCAATAAGCTGCCTGAGCATGGGGAGCTTTTGGCCAGCACGAAGGATGTGGCTAATGCTGCATTCACCATTCAGGGCGAAGACACTTATGCCATTCAATTTCATCCTGAAGTATATCACTCGGAACATGGCACTCAAATTTTAAAGAACTTTTTATTAGATATTGCCCATTTGAAACAAAACTGGACACCAGATTCGTTTGTTGAAATGACTATTGACAATTTGAAATCTCAATTGGGCAACGACAGAGTTCTATTAGGTCTTTCTGGAGGAGTCGACTCCACTGTAGCGGCTAGTTTGTTGCATCGCGCCATAGGAAAGAACCTCTTTTGCGTCTTTGTCAATAACGGATTGCTTCGCAAAAATGAATACCAACAAGTGCTCAATCAGTATGTAGGATTAGGGCTAAATGTCATTGGTGTCGACGCGTCAAAACAGTTTATGGACGCTTTGGCTGGAGAAAGTGATCCCGAGACCAAAAGAAAAATTATTGGCCGAACCTTTATAGAAGTTTTTGATCAAGAGGCTCATAAAATTGAAAATGTCCAATGGTTAGCCCAAGGAACGATCTATCCAGACGTCATTGAAAGTATTTCTGTCTCAGGAGGGCCTTCGGCTACAATCAAAAGCCACCATAACGTGGGCGGTTTGCCCGACTTTATGAAACTCAAAGTGGTCGAGCCCCTCAAGTTATTGTTCAAAGATGAGGTGAGACGAGTTGGAGCGGCATTAGGATTAGAAGCACAAATCTTGGGCCGCCATCCCTTTCCAGGACCTGGACTGGGCATTAGAATTTTGGGAGACATTACGCCCGAAAAAGTTAGTATTTTACAAGAAGTCGACGCCATTTTTATCCAAATTCTAAAGGATTGGGAGTTGTATGACAAGGTATGGCAGGCTGGGGCAATTCTTTTACCTGTCAACAGCGTAGGTGTGATGGGAGACGAAAGAACCTATGAGCAATGTGTTGCTTTGAGAGCCGTTGAAAGCACTGACGGTATGACTGCCGACTGGGTCGATTTACCGTATAAATTTTTACAGGACGTCTCTAACGCCATCATCAATCGCGTTAGTGGCATCAATCGTGTAGTCTATGATATTAGTTCAAAACCACCCGCAACTATAGAATGGGAATAAAAACCTACTAGATGAATCTCTGTTTACGACATATCGCACTTTTTGTTTGTATTGGTTTATTATCAACCACCTTTTCTTACAGCCAAAAATTAAGATCTCACAAAGTCCGAACTGGCGATACTGCACTTTTGCTCACCGAATTGTATGAGGTTACCCTCGATGATTTGTTAGCACTGAATAAGAATTTGAACAATAACTTAGTTGAAGGCAATACAGTACTGATTCCAGAAACCTACAGACTTACGGAGCCAATCAAATTGCCTAAACAAGTGTTCAGTCGGTTTAAGTTGCACAAAGTCAAGGCTAGTGAAACTGTATTTGGTGTCTCACAAAAGTATGGGATTGACCAATCAGTATTGTTGGCGTTTAACAGCGAGCTGAACAACCAAGGTCTGCAACGCGGAATGAAAATTAAAATCCCAATATATCGCACTGAGATGGTTTCCAGTTATATTGGGAATGGGCTCAAGTCTTATGAAGTCCAGCCTCAAGAAGGGAAGTGGAGAATCTCTCAAAAATTTGGAATCAGTATAGCACAGTTAGAATTGATCAATCCAGATTTGCCTGAAACTCTTGCTTCTGGTCAAATTATTAACGTCCCGAACAAATCTTCTGTCGATCCAAACACAGAAGACCTAGATTATTACTATTATGAGGTCCCACCCAAAATCGGTTATTTAAAACTAGAACAAACTTTAGGTTTTACTAGAGAAGAAATCATGGAGTGGAACCCTATTCTTAGGGAAAAGGGCTTGATAGCAGGCATGGTGCTCAAGTTACCCAAGCAAATTATCGAATCACCAAAACCTGATTCCGAGACGACCGAAAGAATTCCTCAAGTGAAATTCGCAGATTTGTCCGAGAAGAAATTAGCGGTTATTATGCCTTTTCAGTTGGACAATTACAGTGTGAATGATCCGTCTGCACTTAAAAATGTGTTTTCCAATCGCAGTTTTTTAGGTCTGTCTTTGGATTTTTACAGCGGGATGGCTTTGGCTTTGGAAGATGCCAAAGCAGCGGGATTGACCGTAACGGTAGATGTTTTTGATTCGGCCAATGACAAATCTACTTTAAACAAAGTGTTGAATTCTAGAGATTTTGGTTATTACGATGCAATTGTAGGACCAATTGACCCTGGCTTGTTTGACGAAACAGCTATCAAATTGAGTTCGGATGAAGTACCGTGTATTGCGCCTTTCACCTTACCCAAAGAAAATAGAGAAAATATTTTTCAAAGCATTCCTTCTGACCTTCAATTGAAAAATGCCATAATTTCTCAAATCCAAAACGATGACACTGTTGATCAAATTGTCATAGTTTCTGACAGAGCCAACCGCAGTCGTTCCAATGAGTTGAAAACTCAATTTCCTCAAGCCAGAATGGTTTTCTCCAGAGTGTCTAAAAGCGGAGCAGACAGTTATTTTTTAACCGTTGAAGAAATGAGAAACAATCTGATCAACGGACATAATATGGTCATTTTGGAGACCGATAATGTAGGTTTTGCATCTAACGTTGCTAGCATTTTAAATGGTTTGTTAACCTCGCAACGTGAAATTTCGCTCGCGACAACCCACTTTAATCCAGCTTTTGAAAATGAAGACTTTTCAAATTCATACAAAAACAATTTGAGGTTTAGGTACGCAACAATCAACAGACCCATGGACTCTTTGCGGAGTGAGGAATTTGTCGATCGTTTTCAAGAAAGATTCCATGCTTATCCAAACCGATATGCGGTTCGAGCTTACGATTTGACCCTTGATTTGCTCTACAGACTTGGAATGCATTCTAATTTATACAAGTCTGTTGGTAATCTAATGGTGGCTGATTTGCTTGAAAATAACTTTGAATATCAAAAATTGCCTAACGGTGGATATGAGAATGTGAGCTGTTTTGTTGTTGCATATGACAATTACGAACTTAAAATACTATCGAAATGACTTCAAAAGTAGCCTACCTTGGTCAATTGAGAACAGAAAACACGCACTTGTCTTCGGGCAAGATCTTCATCACCGATGCGCCATTGGACAATCACGGCTTGGCTTCAGCGTTTTCTCCAACAGATATCGTAGCGACTGCCTTGGCGGACTGTATGCTAACCGTAATGGCCATTAAGGCAGACGCGATGGGTGTTGAGCTCAAAGGATCAAGTTGCGAAGTAACCAAGGTTATGGCGGATAAGCCGCGACGCATTTCTGAGATTCACCTCAATATGTCGCTTCCCAAAGACGTTTCAGACAAGCACAGAAAAATACTAGAACACACCGCTAAAACCTGTCCGGTGCATCATAGTTTGCATCCTGACATTCGTGTGAATTGTAACTTCTGTTGGGGGTGATTTGAGCGGCATTGTTCTATTATCGCTATTGTTCATTGATTTGTAAAAGAAACTGACTGTTTCTGAGACTATTTTTTTAAATTTGTTAGCGTCAAAAACGCATTATGCCAAACACCAAGTATGTATTCGTAACCGGAGGCGTGAGTTCCTCACTTGGAAAAGGCATTGTCGCCGCTTCTTTAGCAAAACTCCTTCAAGCTCAAGGCTTTAGAATTACTATTCAAAAACTCGATCCTTATATCAACATCGATCCAGGAACTTTAAATCCTTACGAGCACGGTGAGTGTTTTGTTACAGATGATGGTGCCGAAACAGATTTGGATTTAGGTCATTACGAACGATTTCTCAATGTTCCAACCTCCCAGGCCAATAACGTGACCACAGGGAGAATCTACCAGAGTGTAATCGATAAGGAAAGAAGAGGTGAATTCTTAGGTCGAACAGTGCAGGTCATCCCTCACATCACCAATGAGATAAAAGAAAGAGTTCAGGTTTTCGGAAAGTCCGGTGATTATGACATCGTCATCACAGAAATAGGAGGGACTGTTGGAGATATTGAATCCTTACCTTACATCGAAGCTGTGCGTCAGATGAAATGGGAATTAGGCTATGAAAATGTTCTGGTGATCCACTTGACTTTTATCCCCTACCTAGCAGCAGCAGGTGAATTGAAAACAAAACCCACCCAACACAGTGTTAAAACCTTGATGGAAAGTGGGGTTCAGGCCGATGTGTTGGTATGTCGAACCGAGCATGAACTTTCGACAAAAATCAGGTCAAAAATATCTAGATTTTGTAATGTCGCTCAAGATGCCGTCATTCAGTCGATTGACGCATCAACCATATACGACGTGCCCAACTTAATGTTGGAGGAAGGTCTTGACAAAGTCGTACTTAAAAAGTTTGGCTTTCAATGGAAAGAACCTGAGTTAAGTCAGTGGAATAAATTCTTATTTCGTCATAAAAACCCAGAAAATACCATCAGAATTGGCTTGATTGGTAAATATGTCGAACTTCAAGATTCTTACAAATCTATTTTAGAATCTTTTATCCATGCGGGTGCTGAAAACAGCACTGCTGTTAAGGTTGAATGCATACATTCTGAATCCCTTGAATCGGGTAAAGTGTCTTCAGTTTTATCTCATTTGCACGGGGTAGTAGTTGCGCCAGGGTTTGGTGAAAGAGGAATTGAGGGCAAAATTGCTGCAGTGCAGTATGTTCGTGAGCAAGGCATTCCATTTTTTGGAATTTGCTTAGGCATGCAAATGGCGGTGATTGAGTTTGCGCGAAATGTGTTGAATTTGAAAGAAGCCAATTCCACAGAAATGGATGAAAACACCCCTGATCCAGTCATTTCATTGATGGAAAGTCAAAAGTCGATCATTGAAAAGGGAGGCACTATGAGACTGGGATCGTGGGAGTGTGAAATCGCAAAAGGTACTTTGGCATATCAGATATATGGGACAGATGCCATTAAGGAACGCCATCGTCATCGCTATGAATTTAATGACCACTATCGAAAAATGATTACTGATGCCGGAATGATTGCTTCTGGAACAAATCCAGAAACTGGTCTGGTAGAAATCATTGAACTTACCGGACATCCTTGGTTCGTTGGTGTACAGTATCATCCGGAATATAAAAGCACAGTGGCAAGCCCACATCCGCTCTTTGTTAACTTTATTGAGGCAGCTCTGAAATATGCGGTGCCTTCAAAAAAAAATACTGCAGCCCTAAACTAGGCTTCAATTATAGAATTAATTATGGAAGAAAAGAAATTTGACATCAATTCCATTATCGGGTTCATCTTGATTTTTGCGATTTTGATATGGATGTTATATCAGAATAAAACGGAATTCGAACAGAAACAGGCTCAAACGGCCCAAACAGAATCGCCAATTGCAAAGGAAAAAACTCCCAGTAGTTCAGTTCCAGAAAATTCTGTTCAATCAGAGCAGTCAACTGACATCATTCAGGAAGAAGAAGTCAAAGAGAACACGGTTACGACCATAGAAAATGATGTTCTTTCCATTTCGGTCCAGTCTAAAGGAGCTGATTTGGTTGAGGTGCGTTTGAAATCCTATGAGGATTATAAAGGTAAACCGTTGTATTTGGTGAATGGAGACAATTCTAAATTGGGACTCGATTTCACCACCAATAGTGGACTTAATTATTCTTCCAAAAGACAGTTTTTTACCACCAGATTAAGCCAAAAATCAGGCTCTCAAATTATTACCTTAACCGATTCCATTGGCCAAGGACAATATGTTCAATTTGAATATGAGCTTCCAGCAACAGGATACATGATGAAGTTCTCGGTAAGGTCTCAAGGGATGAGTGCCATAGTCGATGGGAACAAGTCTACCGATCTAACTTGGGAACATAAGGGGATTCGCCAAGCGAAAAGTATCAGTTACGAAAATCGATACACACGACTCACCTATCAGCATGAGGGGGATAAAATCAGTAAATTGTCACAAACAGGAGAGGACGACGAGTCATCTTCTGAGGTCCATTGGCTTTCTTTTCGCCAACATTTTTTTAGTGCCATCTTAATCCCGGAGCAGTCTTTAAATAATGTAAAATTCTATTCAAATGATTTGGTTCAGAATGAAGATGTAGATTCATTGTTCACCAAAAAGTACAAGGCCATCATGCCATTGAGTTTGTCTGGCGGTGAAATTGGAAAATCTTTTGAATGGTATTACGGCCCAACTGACAACACCATTTTGAAATCGTTTGACAAGAATCTGGAGCGAAGCATACCATTTGGTTGGGGAATTTTCGGCTGGATTAACAGAGCTTTGTTTATTCCTTTGTTTGGATTTTTGAGCGGCATGTTCCCATATGGAATAGCTATTATTGTGATGACGATACTGGTTCGATTGGTACTTTCTCCAGTATTGTATAAGTCCTATTTGTCTCAGGCGAAAATGAAGATTCTACGTCCAGAGTTGAACGACATCAACGCTCAGTATAAGGACAACGCTATGAAGCGCCAACAGGAAACAATGGCTTTGTATCGCAAGGCGGGCGTTAACCCCATGAGCGGCTGCGTTCCTGCTTTGATTCAGTTGCCCGTTTTTTACGCCTTGTTCATGTTTTTCCCAACGGCTTTCGATCTGCGGCAAAAATCGTTCTTATGGGCCGACGATTTGTCGTCTTACGACTCGATTTACGAATTGCCTTTTAGGATTCCATTCTATGGCGATCATGTCAGTTTATTTCCTATTTTGGCTTCCATTGCCATTTTCTTCTACATGAAGATGACTACCGGCCAGCAAACTATGGCACAGCCTACTCAAGAAGGCATGCCTGATATGGCGAAAATGATGAAAGTAATGATCTATTTGTCTCCTATTTTCATGATGATTTTCTTTAACAACTATGCCAGTGGATTGAGTTTGTATTATTTTGTTTCCAACTTAATCACCATTGGAATCATGCTGATCATCAAAAATGTGATTTTGGATGAAGAGAAAATTCATGCTCAAATTCAGGAGAACAAGAAAACACCAAAGGCTCAAAACCGCTTTCAACGCAAGATGACAGAGATTATGGAGCAAGCGGAAAAGCAACGCAACGCCCGCAAGTAGCGCCACAGAGGGACTTTGATGTTAAACCCTAGTATTATTTGTAAATTTACCACATGAAGCGTGTAGTTGTCGGTCTTTCGGGTGGTGTTGATTCCTCTGTGGCGGCTTTTCTATTAAAAGAGCAAGGCTATGAGGTCATAGCACTCTTTATGAAAAATTGGCATGACGACTCGGTAACCATTTCTGACGAATGTCCTTGGCTCGAAGACAGTAATGACGCCATGATCGTAGCCCAAAAATTGGGTATTCCTTTCCAAACCGTTGACTTAAGCGAAGAATACAAAACAAGGATTGTGGATTATATGTTCGAGGAATACCAACGAGGACGTACGCCTAATCCTGATGTTTTATGTAATCGAGAAATCAAATTTGATATTTTTTTAAAATTGGCCCTAGAACTTAAAGCCGATTTTATTGCCACAGGACATTATTGTCAAGTGACACAAAGTAAAAAGGATGAATCAGTAATTTATCATTTGCTTTCAGGTCAGGATCAATTAAAAGACCAGTCTTACTTTTTGTGCCAATTGTCTCAATTTCAATTGTCAAAAACGCTTTTTCCAATAGGCCATTTGACCAAACCAGAGGTCAGAAGTATTGCCCAAAAGCAGGGATTGATTACCGCGAATAAGAAAGATTCTCAAGGACTTTGTTTTATTGGTAAGGTAAAATTGCCTTTGTTTTTGCAACAACAGCTGGCCCCAAAGGAGGGTGATATTGTCGAGATTCCCGAATCTTGGCCGGTATACCACAATGAAGTTCCCAATTTTTCAAACGACGAAGATCAATATCACTACTGGGCGGCTAAACCAGTTTACCATCTGACCGATGGAAAGGTGGTTGGAAAGCATCAAGGGGCTCATTATTTCACTAAAGGTCAACGTAAGGGATTGAGTGTGGGAGGTACTGTTGAGGCCTTATTTGTAATCGACACTGATGTCGACAACAACATCATTTTTACTGGACAAGGTCACCATCACCCAGGACTATTTCGCAAGGCTCTTTTTATAACCAACGAAGACGTGCACTGGGTTAGAGAGGACTTGGCGCTTGAATCGAACCAACAAATGAAAGTTTGGGCGAGAATAAGGTATCGTCAGCCGTTGCAAGAAGCGTTGTTACATCGAAGTAAGCAAGGCATGTACGTTGTTTTTGACGAGCCACAATCAGCCATTACGGAGGGACAATTCGTCGCATGGTATCGCGACAATGAATTGTTAGGATCTGGAGTAATCTCTTAGCGATGAATAGAATTTGTGAACTTTTCGGCATCCAACATCCCATAGTACAAGCGGGAATGGTTTGGAATAGTGGTTGGAAATTGGCAGCTGCATCCAGCAATGCAGGCATTTTAGGGCTCATTGGAGCAGGAAGTATGTATCCCGAAGTACTCAGAGAACACATTCAAAAATGCAAGGCTGCGACATCCCATCCTTTTGGCGTGAACATACCCCTATTATATCCAGACATTGACCAATTGATTGAGGTGGTTTTAGAGGAAAAAGTTAAGATTGTTTTCACTTCGGCAGGAAATCCAGCGACGTGGACAGCAAAATTGAAATCTCATGGCATAATTGTGGTCCATGTGGTAAGTAGTGCAAAATTTGCCTTAAAGGCCCAAAACGCTGGGGTTGATGCTGTCGTAGCCGAGGGTTTTGAAGCGGGAGGTCATAACGGCAGGGAAGAAACTACAACGCTTACCCTATTACCAATGGTTTTAAATGCAGTAAATATCCCTGTTATTGCTGCAGGAGGAATAGCCTCAGGTCGTGCCATGCTGGCCATGGAAGCCTTAGGTGCTCATGGTGTGCAAATTGGTTCTCGCTTTGTTGCGAGTCAAGAGTCATCAGCTCATGAGAATTTCAAACAAATGGTGGTCCAAGCAAAAGAAGGTGATACCCTACTCACTTTAAAAGAATTGGCTCCTGTTAGACTGTTAAAGAATAAATTTTTTGACGATGTCCAAGAACTCTATAGAAACGGTGGTTCTGTGGAAGACTTGAAGACTTTGCTGGGGCGTGCTCGGGCCAAACGGGGTATGTTTGAAGGTGATTTAGTCGAAGGTGAGTTAGAAATTGGTCAAGTAGCAGGACAAATCAACGACATCAAAACTGTAGCCGAAATTGTCAGAGACATTTTGGTTGAATATCATTTGGCTAAGAAAACTTTACTCAACCTTTGATCAGACATAATTTGAACTCAAGACAAAATCAATTACAATCCATCAATCGCCTGTTAGACATCATGGACGACCTGCGCGCTAAATGCCCTTGGGACAAAAAACAAACCCTTGAATCTCTGCGACATTTGACCATCGAGGAGGTGTATGAATTGGGCGATGCCATTCTAGATGGCAATATGGATGAGATCAAAAAGGAGCTTGGAGACCTTTTGTTACACATGGTATTCTACGCCAAAATTGGCAGTGAGACTGGGGATTTTGACATAGGATCAGTTGCCGAATCTATTTCTGATAAGTTGGTCGAAAGGCATCCGCATATCTACGGAGATTTTGTTGCTGCAGATGAAATTGCGGTTAAACAGAATTGGGAAAAGTTGAAACTTAAGGAAGGCAAGAAAAGTGTTTTGGAAGGAGTTCCAAAGAGCTTACCAGCTTTGGTCAAGGCGAGCAGAATACAAGAAAAGGTCGCCGGTGTTGGTTTCGATTGGAATAAGGTAGAGGAAGTCAAGGCCAAATTGGACGAGGAGTTGCGGGAGTTTGATATGGAAGTGCAATCGGGAAATCAACAATTCATGGAAGAAGAGTTTGGCGATGTTTTGTTTTCAATGATCAATTACGCTCGATTTTTGAATATCAATCCAGAAAATGCTTTAGAAAAGACCAACAAAAAATTCATGCGAAGATTTCAGTTCATCGAAAGCAAAGCAACATCTGAAGGAAAATCCATTTCTGATTTATCTTTAGAAGAAATGGAACACTATTGGCAAATGGCCAAAAAGAATTAATCTTCTTCTCGAATCAATCTTTTGATGGCATTCATTTTGGCTTGAAACTCCTCCAATTCTGATCGCTTTTTTTCAATGTTTTTATGAACGTCTCTCACCATAGGATTACTAGAGTCAACATTACTGAAAAATTGTAAATTATTCTCCAATTGACGTATTTCTCCCGAAATTTCATCTATTTTTTTACGCAATTGAATCTGCTCATAATCGAAAGATCGAGAATCGTCGGAGGCATACATGTCTCTCAATTTGCTTTCGTATAGGTGGCTTTTTAATGCTTCTTTCGATAGACCTAATCCTTTGAGGATGCCATCAATATATTTCTTCAACTTAGTTTCAAGGTCTTTCGAACCTCTGGGCACATGACCTAAGGCATGCCACTCAGCTGTCAATGTTTTGATCAACTGAAGCATGTCATCTTGATCGGATGGAATTTCCCTGTCTTTCAAGGTTTTTAAATATTCTGTCTTTCGATTAATTGCATCAATGGATTCCTGGCTATCGCCACTGCGCTCTTTTTTCAAGTTCTCAAAATAGGTGTTACAAGCACTCTTAAATTGCTTCCAAATTTTATCACTGTCCTTTCTTGGTACTTGGCCGATGGCCTTCCATTCCAGCTGAATACGTTTCATTATTGGCGTTGCAGTTTGAAAGTCAGAACTATTCATGTGCTCTTCAGCGACAGCGATCAGTTCTTTTTTCTTGTTCAAATTGTCCAGCTGAGAGTTTTTCTGATTTTTAAAATATCGATTTTTGTTGCGGTTAAAGACTCTCGTCGCTTCTTTAAACGCCTCCCAAACTAGGTTTCTGTCCTTTGTCGGCACTTTTCCAACTTCCAAGAATCTTTCTTGAAGTTTTTGAACGGCACTACTGGCTTGCTGAAACTCCCTGTGAGTGCTGTGAGGCTTATTGGCAAGCTCAGTTATTTCAGCAATGATTTCTTGTTTCTGAACTAAATTTTTCAAATAATTCTCATCCAAGGAAGCATTGTAATTTTGACGCTTGTCATGGATTATCTTAGTTGCATCTTGAAATCTTTTCCATATTTCTTCATTTTGCTCTCTATGGACAGGCCCTAGTTCCTCTTTCCACATCTTGTGCAAGGTTTGAAGTTCCCTAAACACTTTGTTGGTAAATGGCTTTTTTGCTAACTCCTCGGCAACCTCAATAATTTTCAACTTTTGCTCGAGATTGTGTTTGAAATCAAGATCTCTAAATTCTCTATTTAGGTGTAAAAAAGTATAAAAATTCTCCACATGGTGGTGGTAGGTTTGCCACAAATTGTTGCTTTCCAATCTAGGAACCGCACCAGTATTACGCCATTGCTTTTGAAGGCCTTTAAACACTTTGTAAATTTCCGCCATTTCCTCGGGCGATTCAAAAAGCGCTTTGATTTCGTCAATAATTTGAAGGCGTATTTTTAGATTTTGTTGAAGCTTCTCCTCCAGTTCTCGTCGCGACGCTTTTCTTTTTTGCTGATAGGTTTTGAACAGTTTATCAAAGGCTTTTTTCTCATCACTGTGGAAGTAAAATGTAGAAAGCGAATCCTGGGTGTCATTGTCATGAGCCAGTTCTGCTTCTGCTTTGGCTTCATTGAATTTGGAGTCAAATGCTTTTTTGATATCATCAACCCTGTCCCTCATGTTTCTGAGAGAGTCTTCAGACAAAATGGTTTCGAAGGCGCTTACCAGCTCAGCCATGGTCATACGTTCAAAATGATAGGATACTTCCGTTTCTCCAGTATTCGGTAAATCTGACTCAGTTTCTGTTTTCGAATCCTCTTGACTCATAGCGGTTTGAGATTCTTCCACGACTTTCTCGTCAGTTTCAGTATCAACATTTGCCAAGGAATCATCAATAGCTTCCTGGGGTTCCAACGATTCCTCTGTTTCATTGCTTTCCAAAGCAAAACTATTCTCAACAGAATCATCGGTCACGGTTTCCTCGACCAAATTTTTAGCTGTTGGAAATTCATCGGTTACACTATCCTCAGAAGATTGTGGGTTTGACTCAGTATTTTCTGAAGCGTCTAGTGACTCGTTGTTTTGATTTTGATCGTCTGACATCTGTTGCAATGTTAAGGTTCGTAGCGGTAATTCTTCAAATATACAACTATGATAATAATAACCAAACAAGTAAACTTGCTAAGTCGATTTGTTTTTAGTCCATCCAAATTTCCCAAGCTTTTTCAGCTTGAAAAATTAACATTTCTAATCCATTCACTGCCTCTGCGCCATGCTGTTTGCCGCGTTTTAAAAATTCGGTTTCAGCAGGGTTGTAAACCAGGTCAAACAGCAAATGGTCTGGACCAATACCTTCATATGGAATATTTGGAAAATCTTTCACTTTGGGAAATGTGCCCAGTGGAGTACAATTGACGATTAGATGATGGTTACTCACGGTTTTTGCATCAAGTTGAGCATAAGACCATTGATCTCGCAATGGGTTTCTGGAAACAGATATATGATCGATGTTCATTGATTTTAAAACAAAGCAAACCGCTTTTGAAGCTCCTCCAGTGCCTAGGACTAAGGCTCTATTATGGTGGGCTAATAAATGTTTTTTCAAACTTTTTTCGAAACCGAAGGCGTCTGTATTATAACCTTCTAGTCCATTTGGAGTGGATTTAATGGTATTAACTGCACCTATAGCCAAAGCGGCAGCATCCAAACGATCCAAATGGCTCATGATTTCTGTTTTATATGGGATAGTGACATTCATTCCAGTCACTTGCTCTTTAGAAAAAATTGCTCTTACATCATTCAAATTCGGTAAGTCAAAATTGCTGTACCGATGTGCAAGCCTCTCCTTTTGGAATTTCGAATTAAAAAATTCTGCAGAAAACGAGTGACTCAGGTTACGCCCGATAAGTCCAAATTCAGCCACGTTGAGATATTTTTGAATCATATAAGGACAAACCAACAACAATAACTATTCCAAGAATGATAAATCCAATGCAGGCATAGGTGTCCTGGGACCATTCGGGCAAGTACCGTTGATAGGATACTACAATGTCATGTCCGTTGGCGTCTGACATTCTGTTGCCTAAGGAGTCTATTTTGAAAACAGTTGTTTTCCAAGGCCATACAACGCCAAGGGATCCAGTGATGAATCCTAATATCAAGGCTAACGTGTGGCGCTTATAGTGCTTAAGTACATATCCCAACAAGTGGGAAAATAAGACAAGGCCAACAATTGAGCCTAGCGTAAATATGCCCAAAACCAATAGAAGTCTTGTGGTCTCCGAGTCATTAAAAATTCCAAAATTCCCTGTAAAAACTGCAATGATCGTGTCGAAAAGGGCGTTGACCGCATCTACTAAAAGAAGGACGTAGTTGCCTAAAAGTATCAGCACAAATGAGCCTGAAAACCCAGGAAGTGTCATTCCCGAGACGCTAATGATTCCGCAGAAAAATACGAACCAAAGATTGTCATTTTGGGCTTGGGGCTCAAGGAAACTAACGCTAATACCTGCAATCACCCCAAAGATGAGAAGAAAACCCCAGTTTTTTAGATTAATCAATTTGAGGTCCTTTTGGACGGCATAAATGGATCCTATTATCATTCCAAAAAACGCACTCCAAACAAATCGTTCAAAATTGAGAATGAGCAAGTCCAACAACTTTGAAATACTGAAATAACTTATAACAAATCCTGAGAGTAATACGGCTAAAAAATCGCCATTCACGTATTGATAAGCACTTTTAAATCGTTTGGAGAATAGGAGTAAAGCCAATTTGCGGTTGAACTTTTGGAGCGTGTAGATGAATTCTTCATAAAACCCACCAACCAGTGCAACCACCCCTCCCGACACTCCTGGGACTTTATTGGCTGCGCCCATGGCAATGCCTTTGAGCAGGAGCAACACATAGTCTAACCGATAACGTTTGTAGGTTTTCACGACTTACTGGTTTTCTTTTTGAAGGCTGTCCAGAGCAACAATGATGCCCAATCCAACAATCATTAAAAACAAGGCTTCGACACCATGGGCTTCGGAGGGGTAAGAAGAGGGCCAAACCGCTCTGTCAGTGATCCAGCCAGAGTCAGGATCGGGTGTTTTCCATGGCCAAATTTTGTATAGAGAACCAAAGATGAACCCAGTTAAGAGGGCCAAAATGAAATTGCGAAAATGAGCAAACAGCCACTTGAGTAATCTGCTGAAACTCAATATACCAAAAATAACACCTGCTCCAAAGAGCACAATTTTTTTCAAGTCCACATCTTCAACTGCTTGACCTAAGTCGTCATAAACTCCCATGAGAACCAAAAGGTAGGCTCCTGAAATGCCCGGAAGGATCATTGCACAAATGGCAATCGCACCAGCTACGAATAAGAACCAGTCTGGCATATTTTGATTTCCAGCTGGCAAGTTGGTCAGAACAAAGGCTAGCAAGGCTCCGAAGATTAAAGTGACTATAGAGGTCGTATTCCAGATTTTCATAGCTCTTCCAACTAGAAAGGTGCTGCCGCAAATTAACCCAAAAAAGAATGACCAAATCAAAATGGGATGATGCAATAGGAGCCATTTGGCAGTTTTTAGAACAATGACAAAACTGACTGACATACCCGAGAGGAGGGCCAAAAAAAATGAACCGTTGACTTCTTTCCAAACGGCTTTGATTCCTTGTTTTTGAAGGATGTCTAACAAGCTCCAACGGATTTTTGTGATGCTTAAGATGAGTTCTTCGTAAATTCCTGTAACAAAAGCAATTGTCCCACCAGAAACTCCAGGAACAGCTTCGGCAGCTCCCATCAAGATTCCTTTGAAGCCAAGTAAAATATTGGATTTCACACTCCGTTTCATGTGCATTTGATTTCGGTAAAAATAGTGAAAAAGACTATTGTGCCTTTCTAATCTGGTCAATAAAACGCACGATTGAAGGCTTCAATAGGATTGAAGGAAAAAGGTCTTCAAGAATAAAATCGTAGTCCGGATTTTGATCGTAAGCGCGTTTGAGATAGTTCAAGCCTTCCTCGGTTTGGAGTTGTTCTATGAGAATTCCAGCAATTCGAAAGAGCAGTTCAGGTTCGTCAATATGAAATATGGCAGCCTGTTTTAAATTGACTAAAGCTTGATCGGAGGCATTCATTTTTAAAAGATTGTCGCTTCGATCGATCCAAATATCTAAATCGCAAAGTCCTAATTCAATTAACTCTTTGTAGGCCAATTCAACCTGCTCGAAGTCTTTTAATTTTTTTTGAATTTTGGCGAAAATCTTCCAGTATTCAATATTTTCACCATCGACATTCATGGCCTTGTTAATGGTATTTAACGCTTCTTTCAGTTCATTCTGTCGGTAGTGAAAATTCGCTAAAGCCATCCAGCCTTTTTCCAAGACAGGATCTTCCTTGATGGTTTTTTTGTAAAACTGCAAAGCCAGTTCGGCGGCTCCTAGCATCTCGTAACAATGACCCATTCGCAACAGGGCAAAAGCTGTAGGATCGTCTAAAACTAGGGTGAGTTGGTAGTTTTCAATAGCTTCATTGTAGCGCTTTAGGCGCTCCAACACTTTTCCTTTTTCGAGGTATGCTCCGACAAAACTGTCGTCTGAAATGGTTGCAAAATCGTATGCCGACAAGGCTTTGTCGTACGCCTTAATGGTGTAATACTGTTTGCCCAATTGCTGCCAAGCCACCTCACAGTAGGGGTTTTCTTCTAGGTAATCGTTCAAATAAACAATGGCCTCGTCGTGTTGGTTAAGAATGTCGTAACAGTAGATGAGGTTATATAGGGCTGAATAGTCCAAAGGATCTTCCTTGAGGCAATCAATAAAGTAGGACTTAGCCTTTTGGTAGTCTTCGAGAAACAGATATTCCATTCCAATAAAGGCAAATATCTCAGCTGGGTCATCGGTCAATTCCAAAACTTTAATGTACATTGCTATAGCCGCGAGATGATTTTCTTTTTTGGAGTAAAGTGAAGCTCGGTGAATGTATATTTCTTCATTAGATGGCTCCAACTGTTCTAATGCGTTCAAAAGTTCATCTGCTTGATCCAGTTGATCTTCAAAAAGCATAATTTCAACACGAAGAAGACTTAAACACATGACATTGGGATGTTGCTCGAGCCCCAGATTTAAGGCTTTTTTGGCTAAGGCAATTTTCCCAGTATCGATGTAGTGTTGGACAATGGCCTCAAACTCAAGGGCATCAAAGAAAAATACCCTGTTGGTTTTGATCATCGACTCAAATCGTGTGAGGCACTGCTCGTATTCCTCAAACATATTCGACTCCATTGTCTTTGTTTTTAACGAATATAGCGTTAGGATGTCCTAAATGGTTGAAATTTGAGAATAGTTTTTTAACAAAGTAATTAACACCTATGATCGGGAGTGGTAGGCATCGAGCGAATCCAAGATTATAGAGCAACCTTGTCGCAGTTGTTTTTGACTTATGGTAAGGGGAGGAGTAATGCGCAGGGCTTTTGATTCATACAACAATCCGAAAAGGATTAAACCGCGATTCAGACAATCATTGATGACCCATTGAACTGATTCCTCCGATGGCAGCATGGCAGCCAGCATCAGGCCTTTTCCACGTATTTCACTAATCAGTGGGTGTTTAAGGTGTTCGCGCACTAATTGTTCTTTTTCAGATATAGCATTCATTAACGGACTTTCTGTAAGAACTTTTAGAGTGGCGAGTGCGGCAGCTGCAATGACAGGATGTCCACCAAAAGTTGTAATGTGTCCTAAGATTGGATTGTCGGCCAACTTATACATCAATTCTCTCGAAGCAGTAAATGCGCCAATAGGCATGCCACCCCCTAGGCCTTTTCCTAGGACTACAATGTCTGGAGTACAGTTGTAATGCTCAAATCCAAAAAGCGTTCCAGTGCGACCCATGCCAGGTTGAATTTCATCTAAAATGAGAAGAGCACCAACTTCCGTACACCTTGCCCGCAATGCCTCTAAGTAGCCCTCTATTGGCAAGATAAAACCAGCACCACCTTGAATAGTTTCCGCAATAACTGCCGCTGTTTTTGTTGTGATTTTGGACAGATGATCAAAAGCGTTAAACTGAATGAACTCAACATCGGGAAGGAGTGGTTCAAAGGGTTTCTTTCGGGATTCATAACCCATAACACTTAAAGCACCATAAGTATTGCCGTGATAGGCCTGATTCATGGCTAGGATTTCCGTTCGACCTGTCGCTCGCCTGGCAAGCTTTAGAGCACCATCAATAGCCTCAGTACCCGAATTGGTTAAATAAGTGGTCTCTAGCGGGTCGGGTAGGGCCTCTGCAAGTCGCTTGCACAGTTCGACTGGGGCAGACTGAATGTATTCGCCATAAACCATCACGTGCAAGTATTTTCTCAACTGCTTTTTTATGGCTTTGACAACTGCAGGATGACGGTGTCCCAAACTACAGGCTGAGACACCAGCTACCAAGTCTAAATATTTCTTCCCTCGGTCGTCATAAATGTAACATCCCTTGGCTTTACTAATACTGAGGGCATAAGGAAACGGGGTAGTCTGTGCTTGAAAGCGGAAAAAGTCAGAAGTCATCATTTTGATCTTTTGACTGTTTTAACTTTTTTTTGCGAAGCATCTCCTTGAAATTTTTCGGAACAGGCTTTACGGTTGGTCTTTCTTGTGACTCCTCGCTTTCTCTTTTTTTGACTTCCTCTGGCGTTGCCGACTCAATGGCCTTGAGTCGTGATTCGTCAAAAAATTCTGTCTGAGGCACATATGGTGACAAACCTTTGATGACAGGAAGTTCAAGTGGAGGATCGTCTTTAAACAAGTCCTCTACACTTTGCGGTCTTTCATCATTTCTCCAGACAAAACCGCGTAAAATCCGATCTCTTTCGTCAAGGTCTTCTTCCGGGTAGGATTTGCCTCCAATTTGAATGTATTTGATCAATTCTTCGACGGCATTGTCTTCAAAAAGCATAACAATTTTACCAGATTTTGAGACATCTATGCCAATGAGCTCCTTTGCTTCGTTCCTCATGAAATAAATGGATTCAGCATTTTTAATCACATCAACTTGATAAAGCACATTTTCGGAAAACAGACCTACCAAAGTTTTTCCTTTTATCTGATTAAAACCCAATCCTATAGTATCTTTAGATACTACAAAGGCATTGTCAAAAACTTTCAGACTGTCAAGTGTTTCGGTCTTTGGGTTGGCCATCAAAACAATCGTGTCTCCAGTCATTTGGTTCTCTAAGTGCCAAAGAATAGGATCCTTTTTTTTGCCAAAGGCCTGTTTCCCCGAAAAACGATCGAGATTGATCAACTTGGTTACCCCACTCGCTTGATCGGTATGAATAGAATCGGCCTTGCCAGCGAGGTTCGATTTAAATATTTTGGCGTTGTAATAAGCCTTGGTAATTCTGTGGTCAGGAGGGCCAATAACCTTGATAGAATCACTGTGGACGTAAATAGAGTCGTTTTCTTGAACACCAATAGCCAAAGCTCTTTTGGTGATGTACATGGAGTCTTTTTCCCTAAATATTTCTGCGAAATGTCCTCGCACCACCGTATGATTTAATGTGTCGGTTACTTGAATGTGATTGACTGCCGAAGCATATTTTCTGCTTCGGTCAAAGTACAAACTGTCCCCTTGGACTATGGTGTGGTTGTAAAACAGTTTGGCGTCTTTTAAAAAATAGCCCAAATCGCGTTTGGTATCATAGAATCCTCGTTCGCAATAGATGCGACTGTCCTTGCTTTTTATGGTTGTTGGGCCAAAAAGATAGGCGTGACTGCGCTCTGAGTAAAAATCCAACTGTTGGGAATCGATGATGTATTTTTCATTGACTAAATGTACTGAGTCGACAAATTGATATTTTTTGTCGTTCATATAATAACGACCAATCCGACTTGTAATCGTGCCAGTAGTGTCTTGTTCAACTCTACCGTTTTCTCTGTAAAAGGCCTCTTGAACACTGCGATCGAAATACAATTTTTCAGAAAATATTGTAGATGTAGGGTCTTTCAAAACGACACCTCCACTGGCAATGGCCAGTTCCGTTTTACCACTGTAATCCACAAAATCTGAACTCATCTCTATACTGTCGCCTTGTTGGATGAGCACGTTGCCATAGGCTTCAATGTAATTGTCTTTGGCATAGTGTATCGCTTGGTCACACCACATTTTGATCCCGTTATGGGAAATACTCACTTGATCGGTTTTGTCGCGAGTGAGAATGGTTCCACCTGGAAATTTCAAAGCGTCCTTTTCCAAAGAAGGAGCGTAATCAATGGTGATTTGTTGGCGCTCTTGAGCATGGCTAATTCCAACACTGCACAACGCAAAAACAACGACATATCGCAATAAACCCACTGATTTGTTTTTGGTAAAATTAAGGATAATTTTGAGCGAATTGTTGTACATGAGGCGAATTACTGTTTCTGTACAAACTCAGTCCGAAGTACAATTTTTGTTTTTTGAACTCGACAGTCAATTTCATCGGAATTATTGGTTAGTCGAATCCCTTTTACCACGGTACCTCTTTTGATGGTCATGCCAGTACCTTTTACTTTGAGGTCTTTGGTCGTTTTAACGTTGTCTCCATCTTGAAGTAGAGTTCCATTACAGTCCTTGGTTTCCATGGGATATTGAGTTAGTTAGGTTGTGAGGTCTTTTTTGACATTTATCAATTTGTTTCTACAATGTTGGCCTTGAAGAATTTTAATGTTTTTTTTCTGAACTTGAAAATACTTAGCCAAAATACCGATGACTGCCTTGTTGGCTTTGTCGTCAACGGCGGGCGCATTGACCCACACCTTGAGCAATTGTTCGGTAACTACCAACTTGGTCAGCTTGGCGTTTGGAACCACTTTAACGGTATAAATCCGTTCCATTTTACCTTCGAGCGTCTTATCTAAAAATCGTTTGTTTGCGGTCTGGTCCAACGGATACAATCGTGATAGGAATGTCTAGTTCCTTTTCAATAAAATCGATATAGGCCAACAACTCTTGAGGCAAATCCGTCATGGTTGTCATTCCGGTCAAGTCTTCTTTCCAACCCTTAAATTTTTTATAAATGGGCTTCACAAATTCTGGGGCAATGTCAAATGGAAAATGACTAATTTCTTCGCCATTGTGTTCATAGGCCGTACAAATTTCTATGGTGTCAAAGCCCGACAATACGTCCGCTTTCATCATCATGAGTTGGGTTACTCCATTGATTTGGCAGCTGTATTTGAGAGTAACCAAATCCAACCAACCACATCGTCTAGGACGACCAGTTGTTGCACCAAACTCTTGACCAACTCTTGACATGGTCGCGCCATAGTCATTGAACAATTCTGTTGGAAATGGACCTGATCCGACTCGGGTGGCATAAGCCTTGAAAATCCCAAAAACTTCTCCAATTGATCTTGGAGCAATCCCAAGTCCTGTACAAGCTCCTGCTGCGGTAGTCGTGGAGGAGGTAACAAAGGGGTAGGTTCCAAAATCGATATCGAGGAGGGAGCCCTGGGCACCTTCGGCTAAAATGGGTTGGCCATTTTTCATGGCTTGAAACAAATACTCTTCGGAATCGATAAATTGGAGTGTTTGGAGGGTCTTAATAGCGTCAAAGAATTCCGCTTCTAAAGCATTCAAGTCATACTCAATATCGGCTTGGTGAAAATTAACTAAGGTACAGTGTTTGTCAGCCAATAGACGGTATTTCTTTTTCCAGTTCGGCGATTCGATGTCACCCACTCGAATGCCATTTCGACCCGTTTTGTCCATATAAGTTGGACCAATTCCTTTTAAGGTTGAACCAATTTTCGCTTTGCCTTTTGAAGCCTCGCTGGCCGCATCCAAAAGACGATGGGTAGGCAAAATCAAGTGCGCTTTGCGCGAAACGAGTAAGTTTTTACGGTAGTCAATTCCTTCTTCGCTAAGCTTGTCCAGTTCTTTTTTGAAAATAACGGGATCAATGACAACCCCATTGCCAACTACGTTCATAGCCTCAGAGTGAAATATACCCGATGGTATGGTATGCAGCACATGCTTACGACCATTAAAAACCAAAGTATGACCAGCATTAGGACCGCCCTGAAATCTTGCAATGATGTCGTATTTCGCGGTGAGAACGTCGACAATTTTTCCTTTGCCTTCGTCACCCCACTGTAATCCAAGAAGTAAGTCTACTGCCATGATGGGTTTTATTTCTGTTTGTTTTTGGTTCCGTAAAAATAGAGTGAGTGTTTGTGAATGCTGATATCAAACAACTCTTCAATGGTCTTTTTAATGGTTTGAATGCGCGGGTCACAAAATTCGATTACTTCTCCAGTGTCACTCAAAATGACATGATCGTGTTGTTTGTCAAAGTATGATTTCTCATATTGAGACTGATTGCCTCCAAATTGGTGCTTGCGAACCAAGGCACATTGTTGCAGTAATTCAATGGTATTGTAGAGCGTTGCTCTCGACACTCTGTAGTTTTTCGCCTTCATGGTCATGTAAAGCGCTTCAATGTCGAAATGTGTCTCTTGGTCGTAAATCTCTTGAAGAATGGCGTAGCGCTCTGGCGTTTTGCGGTGCCCATTAGACTCAAGGAAAGCTGTAAAAACTTCCTTGACAATTTCCTTTTGCTTTAAACCCGCTTTTATACTCATTGTCTGTCAGCAAAGTTAGTTAAACTCGGACAACTTTATCAATCCCGTTCATGTTTTTCAAATGATTGATGAGTTTGATGACATAGTTATTGTTTTTTACAGACAGCGAAATGGTGCCATGAAAAATACCTCCCTTTGTATCAAAGCTCAATGAGGTGATGTTAACGTTCATGGTGTTAGAAATTACTTTGGTCAATTCATTAACCAAGCCGATTTGATCCAATCCAGAGAGCTTGAGCACAACATTAAATTCAGGTTGATTCGAATCTATCCATTGGGCCTTAATAACTCGATAGGCAAAATTGGCTTGCATGCTCAACGCATTTGGACAGTCGTGCTTATGAATCTTGATGCCATCGTTGATGGTCAAAAAGCCAAACACCTTGTCTCCCGGAATTGGACTGCAGCAGGGCGACAATTTATATTCTAACTGTTCACGATCATTTCCAAAAACCAATAGGTCAAAATTGGGTTTTTGTTCACCGAGATCAATGTCCTGAGGCCCTCTTGTTTTTCTGATGCTGCGTTTGATGAAACTCATCAACAAATTGCTTCGCGAGGAGGCATAATTTTTGACCATCTTGCTGTCAATTGACCCAGCACCAACACGATAAAATAGGTCTAAACTAGTTTTGAGCTTGAAAAAAGTGACCATGGCATTGGTTTCTTTTTCATTCAAAGGAATTTTGAGCTGTTTCAGTTTTCGTCTAAGGATTTCTTTGCCATTTTCCGCAATGGCCTTAGTTTCCTCCTTAAGGGCAGTTTTAATCTTTGTCCTGGCTCTTGCCGTTATAGTATAATCTAACCAGTTTTGAGAAGGTTTGGCATTGGCCGAAGTTATTACTTCCACAGTATCTCCGCTCGACAACTGATGATCGAGTGGTCTTAGTTGTCCATTGACCTTGATGCCTCTGGTATGCATGCCTACTTCGGTGTGTATGGCGTATGCAAAATCAAGAGCAGAGGCGCCTTTTGGCAAGGACTTTAATTCCCCATTTGGAGTAAAAACAAATATTTCTTGAGCGTAAAGGTTAAATTTAAATTCTTCAACGAAATCGACTGCACTAATTTCATTGTTTTCAAAGGCATCCTGCAGTTTGTTGACCCAAACATCCAAGTTGTCATCCTCTCCGTTGTTTTTGTATTTATAGTGCGCGGCATAGCCTTTTTCGGCTACTTCATTCATTCTTTCACTTCTGATTTGTACTTCAACCCACTTGCCTCTAGGTCCCATGACGGTCACATGCAGAGCTTCGTAGGCTGTTGATTTAGGTGCCGAAATCCAATCGCGCATTCGAGTAGGGTTGGGGGTATATTCGTCGGTAACCAATGAATATATTTTCCAAGCCAAAAATTTCTCGTTTTTCTCGTTTGATTTGTAGATGACACGCATGGCAAATTTGTCATATACCTCTTCATAGGAGACGTTTTGCTTCCGCATTTTGTTCCGAATGGAGTAAATAGATTTAGGACGACCCTTGACGATGCATTCGATTTTTTCTTTTTCTAAGGCTTTTTTCAGTACATCACCAAAAGTTTTGATGTACAAATCTTGCTCATCTTTACTTTCCTCTATTTTGGCTACAATCAAGTCGTAAGTTTCAGGCTCAGTATACTTAAGACCTAAATCCTCGAGTTCTGTTTTGATGTTGTATAATCCAATGCGATGGGCAAGAGGGGCGTAGATGTACAAGGTTTCAGAGGCGATCTTAACTTGCTTTTCGGGTTTGATGTTCTCCATGGTTTGCATGTTGTGCAAACGGTCAGCTATTTTTATGATAATTACTCTAACATCTTCGTTAATCGTAAGAAGCATTTTTCTAAAGTTCTCGGCTTGAAGAGAAACATGAGTTTCGGCTTTGAGCTTGTTGATTTTGGTAAGACCTTTGACAATTCTGGCAACATCGGGACCGCAAGCCTCTTCAATCATTTCTAGGGTGTAGTCTTCATTATCTTCAACGACATCATGGAGCAGGGCGGAAGCAATGGAGGTCGCGTCAAGTCCAATTTCTGAAGCAACTATTCGCGCGACGGCAATAGGGTGGAAGATATAGGCCTCGCCCGATTGTCTTCTTTGTTCATTATGAGCAGCCACTGCAATGTCAAAGGCCTTGCGAATAAGTTTTTTATCGTCCTGTGATAAGGAACGGTAACTTACCCTCAGCAGTTCTTTGTAGGCATTTTTAATCGCACTATTCTCCGCTAACACATCAGTTGTAGACATGTCTAAAAATAATACATTGTGCTATAAATTCAATTCTATTTTTTAAAAAAAATAAATCAGAAACCTCTTTGACGCTTTGCTTCAAAGATGAGAATACCTGCAGCGACAGAAACATTTAACGAGTCAATCTTTCCAGACATGGGAATCTTTACGATTTTTTGAGCTGACTTGAGCCATGATTCACTCAAGCCGTGGTCTTCAGTTCCAACGACTATGGCTGTGGGAGACTTGTAATCGGTCAGCTGATAGCTTTCTGCTTGGTCCAAAGCTGCAGCAAAGATCGAAATGTTGTGGGATTTCAACCAAGCAATAATTTCCTCTGTTGATCCAGTAGCCACAGGAACCGTAAAAATTCCTCCAACGGATGAACGGACTATATTGGGGTTGTACAAATCTGTTAATGGATTTGCAATGATGACGGCATCCAATTTTCCGGCATCGGCAGTTCGAAGAATAGCGCCTATGTTACCTGGTTTTTCAGGAGCCTCAGCAATTAAAATTAAAGGATTTAGCGTTTGAATATTAAGGTCACTCAAGTGGTGGCCAGGCATACGTGCTATGGCAATCTGCCCTTCCGTAGTGCCTCTATGGGCCATTTTTTGGTAAACTCCAGAATTTACAGAAACGTAACGCTGAACACCTTGTGGAAGCGCGTCTTGAGAGATGCCGTCTGCGTATAAAAGGGTTTCTATATTATACCCACTGTCCAAGGCAAGCTGAATTTCTCGCCGACCTTCTATAACAAACAACCCACTAGTTTTTCGCAATTTGGACTTCGACTGAAGTTGAAGCAATTGCTTAACTAACGGGTTGTTATTACTAGAAATATGCTTATTCATTTCTCTCGATTTAGTGGGAAGGGCTAAGTGCGAAAGATACTACTTTTTTAATCTAGTTGGATTCGAATTTCTTTTTGTAGCGTTGCCACAATTCAGTTTGATGCGTTTCCAAACTGATTTCACGACCATCAATAAAAGCCCTAATTACTTGATTGCCCATCATGTCAAGAGCGTCTCCCTCGCTAACAAACAGCGTAGCGCTTTTTCCAACTTCAAGGGTGCCATAGTCCGCATCAATGCCAAGAATTTTCGCAGTATTCGCTGTTATCAAGCTTAGCGCTGCCTCTTTGTCCAAACCTTGACCTACAGCCTGTCCAGCAAAGAATGGCAAATTTCTACTTTGGAAATTAGCCTTGCCTCCCGTGTGAAGTCCCACTAAAACTCCTGCCTCTGAAAGCAATTTCGGAAGTTTATAAGGCATGTCATAGTCTTGATCCTGAGAACCTGGCAGTCGATGAGTGTTACTCAACAACACGCCAACGCCTTCGTTTTTCAAAAGATCGGTTAATTTATAGGCCTCTTCGGCATCGACCAAAACGAGTTTCAGTTGATGTTTTTTGGCAAAACCAACGGCATCAGTTATTCCTTTTTCGTCATTGACGTGAACATATAAATTTTGTTTGCCTTCGAACAGACCCGACATGGCTTGGAAAGGCAAATTAACTGGGCTTCTATTACCTTCAAGATATGCCTTACTGTCTTCGAAAAACTGTTCGATTTCTCGCACTTCTTTGGCATAGTCTTTATTGGATTCCAATGACCAAGAACGGGTTTCCCAATTTCTATTATAGCTAAGTGTTCTGGGCCAATTTAAGTGAATGCCATCATCCGACTTTACAGCTGCATCTTCCCAGTTCCAAGCGTCCAACTGGACGACAGACGAAGTGCCTGAAATTCGACCTCCTTGAGGTGTGCTTTGAGCAAGTAAAACCCCATTAGGTCTCATAGACTCAACTACTTTAGACTCGGCATTGTAAGCAATTAAACTGCGAATATGTGGCAACATTTGACCCATTTCTTGCTGATCATCACTAGCACGAACAGCATCGACTTCTACAAGTCCAAGAGTGCTATTCGCGGCAATAAAGCCCGGGTAAACATGTTTGCCCGAAGCATCAATCACATTTGCTCCACTGAGAGTTCCACTGTAAGTAGTTTTTTCAGTTACCGTAACCAGTTTTCCTTTGTCAAAAACTAGGACACTGTTCTCTATCACTTGTCCATTGCCCAAGTGAGCAGTTGCGCCTACTATAGTAATCGTTTCGCTTTGCACGTTGCCTGGCGTTTGTTGGGCATGTGCTGTCGTTCCTAAAATCAGAAACGGAATGAAAATATATTTTAAAAATATCATAAGTCAGTGTTTTTTATAGTGAATCGCAGTGAAGGAGTTCTTGTTCCTTTTTACTTACTGGCTGCGTAGCCATTCCTTTGTTTTTTTCTTTCAGCATCATATTAATCAAAGTGGTACGCTCCTCAGCAATGGCTTTGCGCTGAGCAGCATCTCTGTCCTTGTCAAAATAAACTACACCCTCAATCATTGTTTTTTCTGCTGAGGTGTAAACTGATAAGGGATTGCCATTCCACAGCACCAAGTCGGCGTCTTTGCCAACTTTAACACTTCCCACCCTATCGTCTATCTGCAATAATTTAGCAGGGTTTAAAGTAACCATTTTCCACGCCTCTTCTGCACTGACTCCACCGTACTTCATGGCTTTGGCAGCTTCTTGATTAAGCCTTCTGGACATTTCTGCGTCATCACTATTAATGGCAGTAACCACTCCTACATTGTGCATGATAGCGGCATTGTACGGGATAGCGTCATTGACTTCAAATTTATAGGCCCACCAATCGCTGAAAGTTGATGCTCCTACGCCGTGATCGCGCATCTTATCGGCTACTTTATAGCCTTCTAAGATGTGAGTAAATGTGTTGACTTTAAAATTGAATTGTTCAGCAACTTTCATCAACATATTGATTTCACTTTGAACATATGAATGGCAGCTAATGAATCTTTCCTTATTGATGATCTGAGCTAAAACTTCCATTTCAAGATCTTTGCGATAAGGTTTTCCACTTTTCTTCGCATCGTCATAAGCCTTGGCTCTTGTAAAGTAGTCGACATAGACCTGCTCGACGCCCATTCTGGTTTGTGGGAATCGACTGAAACTACTCCAGTTCGACTGCTTAACGTTTTCTCCAAGTGCAAATTTGATGAATGGCTTGGCGTTAGGGTTCAATAGTTCGCTAGCCGATCTGCCCCATTTCAATTTAATAATGGCCGATTGACCACCAATTGGATTGGCCGAACCATGTAAAATCTGAATGGAAGTGACCCCACCAGCAAGGTTGCGGTAAACGTTTGAGTCGTTATCCAACACTACATCGCCAATAGAAACTTCTGCTGAGGAGTTATGGCCTCCTTCATTGATGCTCGAAGCAGCAATATGTGAGTGTTCATCAATGACTCCAGCGGTCAAGTGCTTCTCTGTGGCATCAACAATCGTGGCGCCAGAAGCTGAAAGGTTTTTGCCAATTTTGACAATCTTCCCACCTTTCACCAGAACGTCTGTCTCGGTCAAAACGCCTTCGGCCTCGTTAGTCCAAACTGTAGCATTTTTGAATAAGGTCGTTTCTTGTACTGGCAGTTGATCAAATCCAAACGCAACGTTTGGATAGGTAACAGGTACCACAACAGGAGCTTCCTTCGGTTTGGAGTCTTTGTCTTTCTTTACTTTGGTATCAGCAACAGTTTTTGTCGATTGAAATCGCTCTACTGATCCGTCAATAAACGAAAGCTGACCACTGAGGGTGTTGGCATCAACAACTTTTGCAGACAATCGATTTACCCCCGCCACTGTGCTGTCTTGACTGGCAAAAGTCAAGGTTGCCCATTCGCCACTCATAGAAAGATTAGACTTGAGTTCCTTATCTCCTTGTTTAACAGTAGACTTTAATTTGTCCAAAGATCCGCTCAGTTCAATAGTAAAATCACCTTTAGACGAAGAAACGGTGTAGTTCCCTCTAATGTCTGTAGTATCCATTGGACTTAAGACATCTCTTTGACCGCGTACCCAATTTTCGTGGATCACTGTTTCGTCTTCAAAGATGTCCCCAGAGGTTACGATAAAATTGGCATGAGCTCCAACCTTTAATGTTCCTAATTTGGACGATTGGCCTAAAATAGAAGCTGGAACTTGAGTTAAAGCTGCTAGTGCGGTTTCCTTGTCCAAGCCATAGTTTACGGCCTGTCTCAAGTGTTGAAAAAAGTCCTTTGCTGACTTGTGACCATCCATAGTGATGGCAAAAGGGATGCCAGCATCGTGCATCATTTTTGGATTGGCAGGGCTTTGATTCCATTTCCTTAGGGTTGATAGTTCAAGAGCTTCTGCAGTAAAAACGTCTTCAACATCATATGCTTTTGGAAAATTAATAGGAAGTATAAAAGCTCCATTGGTGGCCTTTACTTCTTTTAGACGCTCGTATTCGTCACCGCTTCCTATGAAAACAAATTGAACTCCAAATTTGTCGCCAACTTTATCAGTTCTTAAGGCATTGTTGCGATCTGCGGATACCATAATTTGGAATAAACCCTTGTTGCGGTTCAAGGCTTCAAGAGAAAGATCGGTTGTTGGAACATTGCCTTTGGCATACCAATCGGCATCAATATACATTTGCTCGAGTAGAGAAAGGGTTCCCATAATGGAACCAGGATAGGACTGAGCCGATTGAACACTTTTTGAGGTTGATAAATATTGCCCCGATTTCGAAGCCAATATGCGTTGGGCATCGCTTCCTTCGGGAGTCAGAGCAACTAACGTTCCAGTTCCTCGAACAATTCCATCTGCCATGTGCGTGTTTACTGCTCCAAATCCAGCTTGACGGTAGTTTTCCGCAGTTTTCGAATCGAACTGAAAATAGTTGACCGCGTCCTGTTCTGCACGGATGTGATCGTTCCAGTAATAGCCTTCACGTGTGGCCTCATAAACGGCAGTTCTTCCGCCACCTCTTGGTCGCTCTGGGGTTTTAACACCAAAGGTTGAGTATGCATCAACGAAAGAAGGATAAATGGTCTTTCCTTTGGCATCCACAACTACGGTGTTAGCTGGAATGGCAATCTTAGTGCCAACCGAGATGACAACCCCTCCCTTGAAGAGTAGAGTACCATCTTCAATCACCGTAGTCGGATTGACATAAATTTTGGCGTTGGTCAAGGCGGTATAATTGGAGTTTACCGCAATGACACCGTCATTTTTTGGAAAATAGTCAATTTGCGCTTGAAGGCCGAAACCAATTGATAGCGCGCAAATCAGGGTCAAAATGTTATTTTTCATAGGAAAATTATATTGATTGATTAACGTAATGCAATTTACAATTTGTGAATGTAATAAAATTTCATCAAGTTTTGTCAGTTTTAAAAAAATTGACAATTAGCACAACAGCTTCATTGTAACTTTGAATTCCAGCTTTTTGAGCGTTGGATTTTAAATACTGGTTGTATCCGCTTTTAAAAAAGGGTTCCAAAGGATTGTTGTATCTGTCCCAAAATAATCTAGATTCCTCAAAATTTAGCAATATGCCGTAATTCAGTTGACCAACTATTTGAAAATATTTTTCTTTGTCTAATCGATACAGTTCATTGAGGCAAATTCTCAGAGCCATAGCAATTCCACTGTATCTTACCAAAGAATCTTTTGAATAATAACAGGCCAGCACTCCAATAAAATTAGCCTCGTTCTCCGCAGCATATCCGAGTTGATGAGCTTGCTCGTGGGCAACGGTGCCCGCTAGAGAATAGGATGGCACCAAATGGTTGGCTTGAGCTTCGAGGGTGAAAGGATTGAGATACCCACTAAATCCCATAAAGGTCAAAGGGACGCTCAGCAGGGAAGCTTTAGCTCTTTTAGAGTCTAAATCTCCTGTATTGAGTGTTTGATTGAGATGCTCAAAACCAGGTCGAAGCAACTGCCCAATTTTACCTATGCTCATGTGGTGTTCTACCTTACTGCTGTCATTTGAGGTAATGCTGAGATGAACCGAATTGAGAGACTCTGCCAAGCGTTCAGTAACTCCTACCAGTTCGTCCAATTGACACGAGTTGCCTAGATTCAGTTGAGTTGATATTGATTCGCGATAATAATTAAACCCCCAAAGAAGGTGAAATAGAAAATAAATTAAAAATAAGCTTACACCCAAATTCAGAAACATCTGTTTAATTGTGGTTTGCCGCATTTTGAAAATTACCCAATACAAGAGGTATCCTAAAATTAAAAGATAAACTATATCTCCAAAAGACCATGGCATCCAACCAAAAAGGAAATTCTGAATACCTGAGACTGGCACGTACAATCCTCTGCTGTAATAGCTTTCAACCCAAGCGGGATGTGATCCCAAAAACTTGACAAACAAGTACAGTGGAAGAATGCTTAAGGTTAATATGATTTTCAATTTAGGTCGCATCCCTCAAATGTAACTAAACATTGGGATTGACCGAATTGAATGATTAAATTTGTAACGAAAAAAATATCAGCATGATCTTACAAGACCTCCAACCAAAGAGTATTTGGAAAAACTTTGAACTTATCAATGCCGTTCCGCGACCGTCAAAAAAAGAAGAAAGAATCATTCAGTTTATGATTGATTTTGGAAAACAATTGGGTCTCGAAACAGAAACGGATTCAGTGGGCAATGTCCTTATCCGAAAGCCTGCGACAGCGGGAATGGAAGACAGGCAGACCGTGGTGCTGCAGTCTCACTTGGACATGGTGCATCAAAAAAATAGCGACACCGTATTTGATTTCGAAACTCAAGGAATACAAATGTATGTCGACGGAGACTGGGTAAGAGCGAAGGGTACTACACTTGGGGCGGACAATGGTCTTGGGGTGGCTACCATCATGTCAGTTCTAGAAAGTACCGACTTGCCTCATCCAGCCATCGAAGCCCTGTTTACCATTGATGAAGAAACTGGAATGACAGGAGCTTTAAAATTGAAAAAAAATTGGCTCAAAGGAACCATTCTCTTAAATCTTGACACGGAAGATGATGATGAAATAGGAGTAGGTTGTGCGGGAGGAATAGACATTTCAGCATCGAAACATTATCAGTTGGAAGAAGTGGCGTCAAAAAGCGAGGCGGTTCAATTGGTGGTCAAAGGTTTGAATGGAGGTCACTCAGGCGTGGACATTTTTAAAGGACTGGGTAATGCCAATAAAATATTGGTAAGATTGCTGCACGATCTCCAGTCGCAAGTGGCTTTTGGGCTGGTTTCTTTTGACGGCGGAAGTCTTCGCAATGCCATCCCCAGAGAGGCAAAAGCAGATTTGGTTTGCAAGCTGGGACAAGGTCAAGAACTTGTAAACGCCTGTCGATCGATTTTTCAGGAAATTAAAGCAGAATTTCAAACAGTTGATCCTGGTCTTGTGCTTTTGACCAACACCGTCAACTTGCCAAAATATCAGCTGAGCACCAAAGACCAGTCTTCATTTTTATCAACTCTTCGCATTGCTCATAATGGGGTATACAGAATGAGTCCAGATATTGAGGGATTGGTAGAAACGTCAAACAATGTTGCAAGAGTTTTACTTCAGGAAGGCAGTCTGTCAATTCATTGCTTGACTCGTTCCTCCGTTGAAACCTCAAGAGATGATCTCGCCAATGTTCTGAAAGCTACTTTTGAAATAGCGGGTTGTGAAGTTGTGTTTTCTGGAGGTTACCCAGGGTGGAAACCCAATATGGATTCAGCAATCTTGAAAGTGTTAGTCGATTTATACCCCAAACTTAACGGAGGCGAAGCGGCCAAAGTTGTTGCCATACACGCTGGACTAGAATGTGGGATTTTAGGGGAGCGGAATCCGGGTATGGACATGGTGAGTTTTGGGCCTACCATTAAAGGAGCGCACTCACCCGACGAGCGCGCGTCTATTTCTTCCGCTCAAAAATATTGGGAATTTTTCAAAGAGATTTTGTTACACATTCCGTCAAGAACTTAAAAGTTGATTTTTTTTTGATTTTTTTATATTTAGATTGATTTTTTTAATACTTTCATTGTTTATTTGAAACTTTAAAAAAATCCGTCTTTATGAAAAAAATTACTTTATTAAGTTTTTTGCTTTTTTCCAGTTTAGTCTTCAGCCAGTTTTCAGAAGATTTTGAAGGAGGTGTTCCCGGAAGTTTCGTCGCGACCGTTAATTCTGGTTCGGCAACATGGGGAAACTGCTCGGGCAGTCTTGGTGGGCAGACTTGTCCGATGAACGGCCTTGCCTCTGCTTCTTATTACGCTGGCAATTACAATGGAAATAGTGCAACACTGACAACACCAACCTTGGATTTGTCGTCATTACCCAGTTATCAATTAAAATTTAGTTATTCTCAAAAAGATTGGGGCGGTGACCAAAACACCTTGAGTGTTGAGGTAAGTTCCGATGATGGCTCAAATTGGACAGTACTCACCCTACTAAACACTAGTGTTTCTGCACCAACGGAAGTAGAACTGTTCTTGGATGGATACACTTCTTCAACAACGAAAATTCGTTTTGTTGCTGTTTCAAATTACGGTTATGCCACTATTCTCGACGATGTAGTTGTGCAGCCAACGCCTTCCTGCCTTTATCCCGCAGATTTTGTTGTATCTGATATAACTGCCGTTGGCGCAACACTAGCTTGGTCAGGAGGTTCAACTTCATCGGGCAATGTGGTTGATTTTGACGCCTCGGCTACTTTTCTTGGTTACATGAATTGGTTTGAGTTGCCAGCCAATGGCGGTGGTTATGTTAACGGTAGTTCATGGACTGTTGCTGCTTTAAAATCTGTACTAAATACAGGAGCAAACACCTTGACACTGCAGCCTAACTTTAATACTTATGCTGAAAATCCAACTGATGCCTATTGGGTCAACCAAACTACTGGCGCTGGAAATAAGAACATGCAAGCAGCGACTTTTGTAGAAGACGCCACTGCCAACGGAGCCGACCTTACTTTTCAAGGGTCTGTATCTTCTTACACCTTAGATGCTGCTTACACGGCCAAGTACTTCATAAAGGCACTTGATCCAGCCAATGGATGGGCTGATGTATTTGGGGGTTCAAAAACATTTGACTTACCCCAGAGCGGCAATTTTTCAGTATCAGCTACGGCTGCCGAATTACCTGCTGGTCTAGTCGTACAATACGGATTTGAAGTGTTTGGAGCTAACGCGAATCCAGCTGATGAAGTTGCCCTAGGTTCTGTGGTGGTTACAGCTTCACTCGATATATGGGAATATGAATTGGTACTAGCAGGAGAAACGCCGACAGGGGTTGGCACTTCAACTACAAACAATCCGTTGACCATTACGGGTTGTTATTCAAATACGGGCTACGATTTGTATGTGAGGAGAGTATGTGACTCTAGCTACAGTGATTGGACGATGACCTCATTCACAACCGACTGTGATGCTGTTACAGCTTTTCCTTACTCTCATGGATTTGAGACCTTAGATTGTTGGAACAATGCATCTTCAAGCACACCATGGGCTTTAGATGACGGCACCGATTATGGGCCAGGAACTGTAACTGAGGGTGTTTCAGCCGTATTTTTTAACGATTATGACTTTGCATCTGGATCCACATCAGATTTGATGTCGCCTTGGATTGATGCATCTACATTGACCTCGCCACGTTTGACTTTTGATTATTATGACGCTGGCGGTTCGGATACTGTTAAGGTGTTGGTTTATGACGGAACAACTACTACGGTAGTTTATACGACTGCCGGAACAGTAACTCCTTGGACTCAAATAGTAGTTGACTTACCTGAATATGGCGGAGAAACTTTCAAAATTGGCTTTAGAGGCACAAGTGTTTACGGAGCAAGTAACCCGCATATTGACAATTTAGTTTTGGATGAAGGGCCTAGCTGCTTGCCTCCTTCTGATTTTGTTGTATCTGATATAACTGCCGTTGGCGCAACACTAGCTTGGTCAGGAGGTTCAACTTCATCG
>JAQCIQ010000028.1 GCA_027592025.1 Bacteroidota bacterium | reverse complement strand
AACTCGTTCGATTCCACGCCAGCAAGGTTCGCTCAGCAGCAAGAAAAATTCTAGGATCATTGGGTTCTGTCATGATGAAATTGACTGTTGATAAACGGCTTCCAAAAAAGCCTTGATGGTGATTCAACGTGCCTCATTGGGCTGCACTATCATTTATATACTCGATTTCGAAGTTTTTTACTAGGCCATCATTCCAGAGCGGACTGCATTATGTTGAACGTCAACTATCTTGTCCGGTCGTAGTAATTGTCGTTCAATAGCATTAAGCAGCTTTTGTGTTTTCTTTAGGCTCGTTGCGATATTTGAGCGACTCTGTTGCTGTCTGACGACCCAAGTCTCGCCCATTCATGTGCCTAGATGAGCTTCTTTCCGGTAAACGTGCCCTCATGATTGAAACTACCTCATCAAACCGCTCAACCGGATTGTCATCTCGCAATAGCTCTTCGAATGTCTCCACAGTAGCACTCATTTTCAGTCGTTCTATGACGCAGCCCACTGGCAAGCAAGGCTGTTTGTTTTCAATGAGGATTTTCTGATCTTCATGGTGAGTGGTCAAATGATCGCACATCAGGCTCAGGATCATGCCTCGGTAAGACCCCTCTTCGCCTTGATGCTTGGTCAAACGATTCCAGCCTCCATGCTGCTTCCAATCCTCAATGAAAACCTCGACTAACCACCTTAGTGAGTACCCTTGGACAATATCTTGATGTCTCCAGGCGAGATTCGTAGCTACAATATAGCGATATTCTGTTTCTCCTTCATATTTTAGCGCTATGACAAAACGTTTTTTACCATGAGCTTTTACACGCAGGCGAGCTGCATTTAGGTAAACAGTTTTTTTCTCGCCGCCTCGAATTGTGATTTGAGTTTTGACTGGTTGCTGGCGATTAAAATAAGTTGAAATACTTACGGACTTATTCTTTGACATGATTATCTGATTGGATTTCAACTGGCTAATCACTTGTGGAATTTGCTCAATGGCAGAAGCCTTATTCATAAAGCCCTTGCCGCCATACAAAGCATCTGCAGCAACGAGTAAGATTTTTATTGCCGGAAAATTCGTTACAAAGCGATCAAGCATTGATAGTGCAAGCTCTGGCTTAGATGGAAACTTTGGGTCTTTAGCTGGTTTTTTTGGCGGCTTAGTTTTATTTTTCTTTGCTAATTTGCATTGTTTCTTCCATTCGATTTGCTTTGGGTCTGATATATAAAATTCAAAATCAACTGGAATCGTCACCTTATCCGTCACTAACACCATGAATACAAATTCTTGAGCTTGAATGAACCCACTGCTCACTTTATCTTTCACCTTCTGGACACCATGGATTTTTTTTGTGTTTTTACTGCGCCTCTTTTCAGAATCATCAATCACTAAACTACCTCTGTTGATCCCGTACCGACGAATAATCACCAATACACTTGCCCTTAGCAAAAGGTGCCAAGGCATTTGCGATTTTTTAAATATCCAGCGCAAGCCAGCCTCCCCAAAGCGACCAAAACAATCGGATCGTTCATATGCGAGCCAACACAATTTGCCGGTGACAACAATGCCCATTAGAACAAAAACTATCCAACATCGCTGTGCTTTAGTTAGCCCCTTATCACCAGAGAGCTCTAGGACACAGTGATTGAGTTCATCGACGAAAGTTTGTACTTGTGGAACTGGCTGAATAAACATGGAAGAAGGTACTTGCTGCGTTACGGAAGAATTCGCGATAATGTACCTGTAAGGTCTGCTGTTGTCACTGTGATTGTGCTCGACGAGTCTTGTGCAGGAGTCTCAGCAGTAGTCTTTACACCTGCCTTAAAGCCATCGGTTCAGGCAGCCTTGCTTTCAAAAACTTCGAAATCGAGTGTCCAAGACATTCTCTGGCGCTGGTGTATTGACAATATGCTTATCCGCCTTTCTTTTATAAATAGCACGGACATATTTCAAAATCCCGTAGGTGTGTCTCTGCTGAGCCAATCGGTAAGTGACCTTTTCGCCAATAATTTCAAATTGATCCGGATTCTGTTTGTATTCTTCGCTGTCTAACGAGATGGTTTTGACTGGCACATCGTCAGAGAATTGCAAACCACTGTCATCAGGACTGTTGGCTAGTTTGCGCTTTTTTCTTTTATGCGATTGGACATCGGTTGTCTCGCCTTCTTGTGCTGGTTCACTATCTTTGGGAAGGGGCAAGTCAAGTTGGGCAAATAAATCGCCCATGATTGAGGGGTCAGTTTCAATACGCTTCTCAGATTTGCGGCCATAAATCTGGCGTTTATACCAAGCCAATTCATTCTTAAGCCGGTCACGTTCTTCTAAAACGCCAGCGATTTCTTTGGGAGTAAGGGATTGAGCCACACTTAAATAAGACATGGCTCATTATAACAAATACAAATTATTTTGGCTTCAATCGTTTTGATTTTTTTAAATTATTTTGACTCAATCCTTCGATAATCAAGCGTAACTCAGACACAGAAATTTCATCTTTTTCTCGGTCTTGAAAAGAGATGGGAAATTGGCCTACCTCAAGCCTTTTGGCCCACAGGCAATAGCCGCCTGCATCAAAAAAGAGTACTTTAATGTATGTTTTTTTGCGATTAAAAAAACCAAACAAATGGCCAGAGATAGGGTCTTCAAGGAGTACATTTTTGGTCAGTGCGGCTAAACCATCAAAGCTTTTTCTCATGTCAGTGGGTCTGGCATAGACCCATACACGAATATTTCGTTCGGGTAGCAGCATCTTTATGCCCTCACTTTAAGGACGATATGATCACCGATTAGAAGCTCGACACACCAATCAGGCTCAATTGAAGTAGATGCTTGTTTTGGTGAATCGACTGATTCAGGTACAGTTAACTCAAAAAAGGATTGAGATTGTTGATTGGTTTTTCGGATGGGTGAATCCTTAGCTTTGGGGCAAGAGCTGAGCAGTTGACGCTGACGATAGAAAGTACTGACTGATAGTGACTCATCATTACAAAATTTTTCTACTGACTGACCACTGAACGCCTGTTTATCAATAAGTGATTGCCATTGTGATTGGGTTCTGAAAGTTCGAGTTCGTTTCTTAGAAATACTCATGCGACTCCTCCAAATGTGTTAACCATAGGAGTTTAAGGTTAACCACATTAGATTTGTCTGGGAATAACTCCCTGAAATGAACGGTTACGATATAAATCCCCATCT
>JAQCIQ010000020.1 GCA_027592025.1 Bacteroidota bacterium | reverse complement strand
TGTGATTTGTAGTGCTGAAACATTCTCGGTTCAACCTACCAACAACCCTCCAGGAAATATTGTTCCTGTAGGAACTACTTATTCTTGGACAGTTCAGCCCAATAATTTAGTGACTGGATGGTCCGATCAAACGAATCAAGCCAGCATTTCTCAGACCTTAACAAATAGCTTTTATGTAGATCAAATTTTGATATATGATGTTACTCCTAGTTCTAACGGCTGTGATGGAAATCCTTTTACAGTAACTGTTACCGTAAAGCCAGAACCAACCATGTCTATCTTGACAAATGAGACGCAACTAGGTTGTAGTGGTGATACTTTTGGTGCAGTGACCTTTGATTCCACAGTAGCAAATACAACTTATCAGTGGGAGCTTCAAAATACTACGGTACCACTTTTAGTCTCGGGTTACCCGACTAATGGAAACGGTGATTTTCCTTCGCTCGTTTTAGAAAATGGATTGACAATGGCCTTCACACTCATATACGAGGTCACGCCTACAGCGGCTGGTTGTGAGGGACCGCCTCTTGTATTTGAAATCACTATCAATCCAGTTCCAGTGCTTCTTTTTAGCGATAATGATCAAATTTTATGTAATATGGATGCTTCAGCTCCAGTTACCATATCGTCAACCACGCCAGACGTGAACATACAATGGACTATACCCAATCCACCGAATGCTGCAGATTTGATTGGGGTATCGCAATTGTCAGGCGCAGCAAGTATACCATCGATGGTTTTAGAAAATAAGACTCAAGCGCCAATTGATTTGGTGTTTGAGGCTAGTGCGACTACCAATGACGCCTCGGCTTGTCCGGGTTCTAACTTTTACTATACCATTACGGTATTGCCATCTGCTGAAATCAATCCTATTTCTGATGAAATAGTTTGTAGTACTTATCCCACGCCTGTTATTAATATTAACACACCAACCTCACCATCTGGTTCTATAACTTATACTTGGGATGTCACTTTTGCAGGATTAAACCTGTCGGGTTATTTGACTAGTGGTCTTGGTACTCAAATCCCGACTCAGGTGGTTCAAAACGCAACCAATGTTGTGGAGCGTCTGGAATATACCATCACACCATATATCAACGGATGTCCAGGTATTGTAGAAGTGGTAAATTTATTTATCGATCCTACTCCTGAAATTCAGGACATGACTGCGACAATTTGTAGTGAAGACACCTTTGACGTTTTACCAGTAAATGACAGTCCAATTGGCCCAAATATTGTACCTGCTGGAACAACCTATACCTGGACCGTAGCCGCTAATAATGATGTAGAGGGAGAGCTGGCTCAAACTGTTCCTCAATCGAGTATTAGCCAAGACTTAATTAACAGGTCTCATGTAGATCAAATAGTAACCTACACGGTAGAGCCAACTACCGTAGACGGCTGTATTGGACAAACTTTCCAAGTGGACATTACAGTAGAACCTAGACCAATTGTAACGGACAAATTTGAGTCAATTTGTAGCGGTGATGCATTTGATGTGGTCCCCGTGAATACACCACCGGGACAAATTGTACCGGCAAATACATTATATACTTGGACTGTTTCAACCAATCCTTTTATTTTTGGATCATCAGATCAAACCACTCCAGTTGGAGGAATTAGTCAAATCTTAACAAGCATTTCTGATGTTACAGAAACAATTGTTTATACGGTGACCCCTATATCTGGCAGCTGTATTGGTTTAGATTTTGACATTACGGTGTCTGTCAGTCCTCGTCCCTTTATCGAAGATGTGGTGTTGACACCTATTTGTAGTGAAGACACTTTTGTATATGTTCCAGTAACAGGTATTCCAAACGCTTCTATAATTGTGCCTGCCGGCACGACTTATACTTGGACTGTCATAGATAATTTGAACGTCATTGGCGATACTGATGAACCGAATCCACAGACTTCGATATCCCAAACTTTGGAAAACACAACTTCAGTGATTCAAACTGTAGTTTATGAGGTTACACCCTTGTCCAATGGATGTCAAGGACCGTCTTTCCAACTGACCGTTGACGTTAAGCCAAGACCTCATGTGACTAATGTTCCTCAAATGACTAATACGCAATGTAGCGGTGATGCATTTGTAATTCTCCCTCAAGATGGTATTCCAGATGCGGGAACTATTATTCCTGTGGGAACAGCCTATACTTGGGTGGTTTCTTCTCCGAATTTTGATTTGACAGGTTGGAGTGACAATAGCACACCTTTGGCAATTATCAGCCAAACGTTGGTTAACACTACAAACATTCAACAGCAAATAGGCTATACGATTACACCTCAAGCCGATGGATGTATCGGCGATCCTTTTGACGTGATTATTTGGGTAGAACCTACTCCGTACATTCCTAATGTGATCCAAACACTTTGCGATAGTGAATCCTATGTATTAAGTCCTGTTAACGGACTCAATCCAGATAGTTCAACTATTGTTCCTAATATCACTACCTATACTTGGTCAGATCCAGTAGTAGTAGGTAGCATAGGAGCAGGGGAGGTTACTGGTTGGAATACTGGAACAGATGCTGCCTTTTTTGATTCGGGTGTTCTTGAAAACAATACAACGAATCAACAAACTGTAATTTTTACCGTAACACCTACCTACGCTGTTCCTTCGAATCCATTGATCACGCAATGCGTTGGAGATGATTTTACCATAACTATTACTCTAAATCCAAGTCCGGAGATCAATGAAGTCATTACCAATGTCGGTTGTAGTTATACCAATCCAATTTGTGGTGCAAGTATTGAACTCAATCCAATTGGCGGTAATCCTTTCACCTATTTGTGGGAATATTTGACCGATCCGACAGTGGTATTGCCAAATCCTACCGATGAAGATCAATATGATCTCTGTCCAGGAGATTACCAGGTTACGGTATTTGACGACTTTGGATGTTCCTATGTATTTCAATATACCATCGAACCGCCAACACCAATTGATTTTCAATTGGAAACCCTGGTCAACATTTCTTGTAATAATGTAAATGTACCGCCATGCGACGGATATATTGACCTTGGAATCAGCGGAGGAACGGCACCTTATGTTTCCTTAGAATGGTATACCGAATCCGTGTCAGGATCAAACATTTTTGATGTGATTGTAGAAACTAATTCAGACATATTGACCAATGCTTGCGAAGGCAACTATGTCTTGGTAGTAATCGATGATAACGGTTGTGAGTTCACTTCACCAATCTATACCATAGAAAATCTGAACTCTCCGATTATCGTCTTGAACGAAGTCATTTCTGATTACAACAATTTTGAAATCAGTTGCAATGGATTATCGGATGGTTTTGTGCACGTTGATTTATCTGGAGGATCGGGAATATTCACATATACATTTCAGAATGTAATCGGAACAAACTATGTCGATAGCGATCCGTCTACTCCCGACGTTTTGGAGTTCGATAATTTACCTGCTGGGGATTATACGTTGACTATTACGGATTCTAACTGTCCTTATGATATTGTTCGGAATTATACTTTAACAGAACCAGTGCTGCTGCTAGGTGCGGCTACTCTAATTTCTGACCCTATAGATTGTAATGGAGACACTGAGACCTATAGTATTACTGCTTCAGGTGGAGTGCCACCTTATACAGGTACTGGTACTTTTACCTTTGCTGCTGGAGTAAACAATATTACAATTACAGACAGCAACGGCTGTAGTACTGTGGTCTCTGTTACTGTAGTCGAACCTCCTGTACTTACCGCCGTTGCAAACGTTATTAGTCCAATCATTTGCTTTGGCGAAACTGCTACTATTGAAGTTGTGGCTTCGGGAGGGACGCCTCCGTACACAGGCGATGGAATTTTTACACCAATAGCGGGACTTTACGTATTTACTGTAACTGATGCTAACGGCTGTATCTATACTGATAGCATTCTGATTGACGAACCTGGAGAATTGACTTTTACTATCGATTCTTATACAAATCCCACATGTTCTCCCGATTGGAGCTATATTAATGGATCGATATGCATTACCATTACTGGAGGAACGAATCCTGTTCCAGTTGGTGTAGGGTGGGTCTCTTATGGCAATGGTCAATGGTGTTGGGAGAATCTGTCAGATGGCACTTATTCTGTTACAGTGACTGACGACAATTCTTGCCCTACCAAAAAGGAAACTATAACACTCAATCGTCCACCAGCAATTGATGCCTTCATAACATCAGTCCAAAGTGTTGATTGTGCGGCTCAAACCATAACACAAACCAACTACATTTTTGTAGATGGAGGAACTCCGCCTTACACCATTACTTGGTCAGGAGGCGATGTGTGCGACCCTGCAACACAACAATGCATGCAAACCACAGTATCAGGCACTTATACGGCCTTCATTCACGACATGGAGAGTTTGGCCAACGGCTGTCCTCCAATTGAAGTGGATGTAGTTGTAGACCTGGAAGAATTGGGAGACCCTTCTTTTACTTATTCGTCACCGAGTACCATGTTATGTAACGTATTGTCGTTTAACGATCCAATCCAATTTACCGACACCTCTACAGGAGACGTGGTAAGTGTAGATTGGGATTTTGGTGATGGAACGGCTATTTTGAATGAGCCTAATCCATCGCACATTTTCCTTGAAACAGGAACTTATACGGTAACGCAAACGGTCAATTATCCTTACGGTTGCAGCTATTCAATTACAGAAGATATTACAATTACGAAAGGCTACGAAATGGTCGTTCCAAATGCCTTTACTCCGAATGGGGATGGTATCAATGACACGATCCGTCCAGTATTTAATTGTATGACCGAAGTTACTATGAGTATTTACGACACTTGGGGTGGACTGCTGTTTATGGAAACTGGCGAAGATTTGTATGGATGGGATGGATTGATTGACGGTCGTCCAGCTGAAAACGGTAATTATATTATTGTGATCAAAGCAACGACATTCCAAGGTCTTGAAGTCAATTATAACGGTCCAATAACATTATTAAAATAGAAACTGAGGCATGAAAAACGTCACATACATAGTCATACTTCTGATAACAGCTTCGGTTAAGGCCCAAGATCCTATTTTCAGTCAGTTTTTTATGATTCCAGAAACGGTTAACACCAGTTTTACTGGCAGTTCCGAAAGTACAAAGGCAGGGATCATTCATAAGGTTCAGTGGCCGGGGTTAGATTTTAGTATCAACACTCAATTTGCCTACGTCAGTGACTGGTTTGAACAAATGAATAGTGGAATTGGAGTAAGTTTTCTCAATCACAAGGAGACTCAAACCAGATATAACTTTTCGCAGTTCAATTTGAATTACGCCTATCGGGTTCAGTTAACTGACAGTTGGACATTTCGACCAAGTTTGTCTTTTGGGCTTGGCTCTAAAGATTTTGGATTTCAAAATTTGTTATTGGAGGATCAAATCAATATTGTGAGTGGAGTTATTAATGTTAATTCCATTGATCCAATTGATCTTCAAAGGAATTTATTATTTTTTGACACCTCTGTTTCTTTTCTGGTGCACACTAACAGGAGTTGGATTGGTTTGACGTTAAGACATTTGAATAAACCAAACATATCTTTTGCAGGCGAAGGCAACAATCCATTAGACATGTTCATGTCCCTCCATGGTGCAATTGAATTCCCTTTAGAAAAAGGTTCAGATGACAATAGTATTTTCTTGTTGACCAATGCGATGATGCAAGGTAAATACAATCGTGTGGATATTGGCGCCCAGTATGTATACGACAGCTTTAGTTTTGCCTTGCTGGCTGCCACAACGCCGTTTGCCAATGATCCAAACAGCCACATGCTCACTTCTGTGAATGCAGGTGTGGGGTTCAAATACGAAGGGTTTAAATTTGGTTATTCTTACGATTTCAATGTGACCAAAATTGGCAGGACAGGAGGAATTTTTGAACTTTCTATTTCTTATGATTTTGACAACAATTACAACTGTGATGGTTGTCCCAATTATTATTAAAAGGATTTATTGAACCATTGACTGTAGTAACGGTAAAGAAAGCGATGAGAAACTCCCAAACGTCTCATCATTCGAATTAGTCCAAAATGGAATTGGGTTTTAAGTAAGCCGTGTTTTCTGTAATTCCTGCTTGAGGTGAGGATATAGTCTGGAAGCACATCAAACGATTTTACATCATATATTTTATCGATAAAATACAAATCTTCACAAATTTTGTGTTCTGGATTAAAGCCCCCCAATCCGAAAAAAAGTGATTTTTTAATATAAAGTGATTGGTCGCCCCCGCGACAAAATCTGAAATTAAACCTCGTTAACCATCCAGCCAATTGAAGCCACGGATGAGTATGGTCAAATTTCAATCTAAAACAACCAGCCAACTTAGAGCGGCCAAAGGCCGATCTGATAGTTTGATCGAAATTGAACGGAGGTAGACTGTCGGCATGAAGGAAGTAAAGTATCTCTCCTTGAGCTTGTGCCGCGCCAGCATTCATTTGCAAGGCTCTGCCAGGCTCCGAAAAGATGAGCTTAACTTTGGACAATGATTGAACAATTGAAACTGTTTGGTCATTGCTACCGCCGTCTGCTACAATTATTTCAATAAGGTCCAGCTTTTTCGCATTTTGGATGACGAGCTCTATGGTCCCGCCAATACGGTTGGCCTCATTGAGTGTAGGTATGATGATGGAGATGGTTTCATTCATTCAAAGACCAATCATAGGGTAAATATTTGACACTGGTGTTTTTTGAAAATCGCACCGTGGTGTAAGATTGAATGAATTTCAATACCCCACCTGAAGTGTTAAAATCCTCTTTATACCATTTGAATATTTTTGAAAGAGCAACTTCTCTTTGATTCAGTTTATTTTTAGACGGGTCAAGGAGGAAGGCAGTGGTGGCCCGGTCGAGTTGTTGATCGATATTTTTACCTTCAAAGGCAAAATTCTGAAGATTAGGGCAAGATTCAGAGGCGCAATTGATGGCGAAATGAATTCTTGGGTCGTTCATCGGCCGCAAGATTTTGTGTTCTATCTCCTCCAGAGAATAAGAATCTGAGCCAAGACGGATAAACTTTTGACCCCAGGGCTGACTGATGTCCTTAATGCTTCCGACAGGGTAATTCTCCACAATGAGTTTTATCGTAAAGGCATTGTAAGCGTTGATCCAATACGCCATTTTGTTGTCAACGGTCCATCCCTTTTGAGGCGTTTCTTGGCTCAGTAGCTGAAGGTAGTTTTCTAAGTCTTTAACGTCCTTTTTAAACCCTGCATAGGATACTTTGCCATTTTGATTGACGTGTTTTTGGAGCAAATTGTGCCACAAATTATGCGATGGAGACTGTCCCAATGCAAGGATGGAAAAAACTAAAAGGAAGAGGGAGGCAAAGTAGGTTTTCATGGGGTTGTATGGGGGTCAATTCATAGCTGCTCTAGGATGGCAATTCGATCTTCAATAGGCGGATGCGTGGCAAATAACCCACTGAAAAACTGTGCCATGGATTTCTTTTTTTTGGGCATTGGATGATCAATAAACATTTGTGCCACATCCTCTCGTTTGATGGCTTCAATATAAGGGTCAGCCGAAATTTTTCTCAAAGCGCTGGCCAAAGCCAACGGATTTTTGGTCAACTCCGCAGCACCTGCATCGGCCAAGAATTCTCTTTTTCTAGATAAAGCAAAGCGGAACAGTGTAGAGAGAATTAGTCCTACGATTGCCAACACTAGTATGACAATCATAAAGGCATTGCCCTTGTCATTTTTCCCTCTTCGTCGACCGCCATACAAGAGTGTTCTAAAGGCCATTTCAGAAATAAAACTGAAGATCCCAACAAAAATGATTGACACAATGAGTAGTCGGACATCCCGGTTAATGATGTGAGTCAATTCGTGTGCAATAACCGATTCAAGCTCGTCATCATCCAATTTGTCGATAATACCTCTGGACAAGGAAATCGCAAATGTTTTCTCACTTAATCCACTAGCAAAGGCGTTGAGTGAATCGTCTTCAATAACAAAAATCTTGGGCACGCTGAGACCTTTGGACATGCATAGATTTTCTACCAAATTGTAAACCCTTTTGTTGTGTTTTCGTTCTAAGGGTTTGGATCCTGTGGCACTCTGGATCATGGACGAATGAGAGAACCATGCAATTAAGAACCAAATGGTGACACCAATTGAAACGAAAGGAATCGTATGAATGAAATCTCCATTAATCGAACTCAAATTGTTTGATAACGACAGATTGGAGTCCGACTGGTAAATGATAAAAAAGAAAAGCCAAACCAGCCCGAGGAGCAACAGAGGAAATGCAATCAGCAATAGTATGGAATTGAGATTGTTCTTCCTGATTTGAGCCTGAAGACCGATGTATTTCATTGTTTAGAAACTGACCTTCGGAGCTTCATTCATGGTTTTGCGATCATCATCGCCCAGATCAAACATCACTTCTTTTTTGAAGTTGAACATACCAGCAATGATATTCGAAGGAAAGGTTTCAACGGCGTTATTGTATTCTCTTGTAGCCGAATTAAAGAATCGGCGGACGGAGGCCAACTTGTTTTCAACATCTGAAATCTCTTCCTGTAACATGGAAAAATTACTGCTCGCTTTGAGGTCTGGGTAGGCTTCTATAGCTACATTCAGTCCTCTCAAAGCCGAGGTCAATTGATTTTCTGCCGATATTTTATCGTTTATGGTTTGAGCCTTCATAGCGCCAGCTCTGGCTGCGGTTACTGTCGTAAGCACATTTTCTTCATGCTTCATATAGCCTTTGACCGTATCGACCAATTGTGGAATCAAGTCGTGGCGTTGACGCAATTGAACATCAATGTCAGCAAACGCATTTTCTCTTTGATTGCGGTATTTGACCAACCGATTGTAAATCGAAATGAGCATTAGAGCAACAACTGCTAGGAATCCTAAAAAAATAATTAAAGCCATTTGTGGGGTTTGTTTTAGTTAAACTCAAATATAATACAATACAGCGTCTAAATGATTGTCTTTAACAAAATTACAATACCTTCTTTCATCTTGATATTAATTGCTTAGTTTTAAACTTAAAATATTCAATTCATGAACTTATTCAATACATTGGGAAAACTAACCTTAGTTTTTCTCTTTACCGTATCAGCGAGTTTTGCTCAAAGTGATACTAAAAAGGATTCAACAGAATCAAAGGGTGGTTTAAAAGCATTTGACAAGGTCATTAAGGCCGACGCCATATCAAAAGAAGGACTTTTCACGGTCCATCAAATGGACTCCAAGTATTACTTCGAAATTCCAGATTCATTGTTTCAAAGAGAAATGCTCATTGTCACTCGAATTGCAAAAACTGCAACCAACATGGGATTCGGTGGTGGAAAGCAAAACACCCAAGTGGTGAGATGGGAGAGAAGACCAAAACAAGTGCTGCTTAGGGTAGTATCCTACCAAAACGTGGCTGCCGATTCTCTTGCCATTCACGAGGCTGTGGTCAACTCTAATTTTGAACCTGTCCTATTCGCATTTGATGTTGAAACTGTGGGCGAAGACAGTTCGAATCCTACTACCGTCATTAACGTCACTAAGCTGTTCACCGATGACGTAAAGGCTATTGGTATTGCAGAAAATTACAGGGAAGAATACAAAGTGCGTGCACTGGATGGCAAAAGATCTTATATTGAGTCCATCAAGCCTTATCCTTTAAATTTAGAAGTAAGGGCTGTAATGACTTACAATGCGGCCGAACCTCCTTCCAATCAATCGGTTGGTTCTATTTCTGTAGAAATTAGCAATTCCATGATCCTCTTGCCAAAGGAGCCAATGAAGCGCCGCTACTTTGACGAGCGCGTCGGCTGGTATGGACGTTCTCAAACCGATTACGGTTTAGAGGCGCAAAAAAGTGAAGTTGTCCGGTATCTAGACCGCTGGCGTCTTGAAGTTAAGGATGAAGACCGAGAAAAGTTTTTGGCGGGGGAATTGGTTGAACCAAAGAAACAAATCATTTACTACGTCGATCGCGCTACGCCTGAAAAATGGGTACCTTACATCAAAGCAGGTATCGAAGACTGGCAAGTTGCTTTTGAAGCAGCAGGATTTAAAAATGCGATAATTGCTATGGATCCTCCGACAGTCGAGGAAGATCCAGATTGGTCGCCAGAAGACGTACGCTATTCAGTCGTACGCTATTTGGCTTCTCCAATACCAAATGCCAATGGACCTCACGTTAGTGATCCAAGAAGTGGTGAGATTTTGGAATCAGACATCAACTGGTACCACAACGTGATGACTCTCTTGAGAAACTGGTATTTTGTGCAGACTGCAGCCATAAACCCAGAAGCTCAGTCGGTTGCTTTTAAAGATGAAATCATGGGTCGTTTGATTCGATTTGTATCCTCTCACGAAGTCGGTCATACGTTGGGTTTACCTCACAATATGGGCAGCAGTGTGGCCTATCCAGTTGATTCATTAAGGTCTGCTGAGTTCACTCAAAAGTATGGCACTGCACCATCCATTATGGACTATGCACGATTCAATTACGTGGCTCAACCTGGTGATGAGGGAGTTAGCATGATGCCTAATGTCGGTCCTTACGACAAATATTCCATCAATTGGGGCTATCGACCGATTTTTGATGTTTCGGCCACCGAAGAGAAACCCATTTTGGATCAGTGGATTTTAGAAAAGGCAGAAGACCCGATTTATCGATTTGGAGCGCAGCAATGGAGTGTAATTGATCCGAGTTCTCAAACTGAAGATCTAGGAGCCAATGCTGTCGATGCTAGCCAATATGGAATCATGAATTTAAAAAGAATTGTTCCCCGCTTGATTGATTGGACTGGGGGAGATGGAAAGAATTACGACGATTTGGACGAACTTTATGGACAGGTTGTAGGCCAGTTTAATCGCTACATGGGTCATGTTGCGGCGAACGTTGGAGGAGTCTATAAATACACGAAGACCTACGATCAAGAGGGCGCGGTGTTTACCCATGTCGATAAGGCTCATCAAGAAAGATGCGTGCGATTTTTGCAGTCGGAGTTGTTTACAACCCCAAATTGGTTGCTTGACGCGAACATCTTCAACAAGATAGAATCTACAGGAGCATTGACACGCATCAGAGACATGCAGGTTCGCACCCTAAACAGTTTATTGTCTGCGAACAGACTTGAACGCATGATAGAAAATGAAGCACTCAATGGTTCTGCAGCTTATACTCCATTGGATTTCATGGATCAGGTGACCAATGGACTGTGGAGAGAATCTACTCCAGATGCCTATCGCCGTAATTTACAGAGAGCTCATGTCGATCGCTTGGAGAGTTTACTCAAAGAGAATGATTCTGACGTTAGAGCTTTAGCCATGATGCAATTGAAAAAAGTACAAAAATTTGCAAGTAAAAAATCTGGAGGCAACAGCATGTCTGCTGCACACTTTCAAGAGATAGAGGCTAGAATTTCAAGTACACTAGATTAAACTTTTAATCTTAATTATTTCTAAAACCCCTAAGTGATTAGGGGTTTTTGTTTGCCTTCTTTTTACGATAAGGAGGTTATGTTTTTTCATTACATTTGATTGTATTCATTTCCAAAAAAATCAGGCCAGTTATGAAAAGACATAGTTTTCAACTTATTTTAGTGAGCTTTGTGCTGGTATCAACTAGTGTTAATTCACAATCTGAACAGGATTTATATCGGATTATCGACAATGTTTCAGAAGAAAGAATTGCAAATGACATCAAGACCTTAGCGGAATTTGGCACACGACATACTTTAAGTGATACTTTGAGTAATACTAGAGGAATCGGAGCAGCTCGGCGTTGGATTAAGTCGGCTTTCGAAACCATATCTGATGATTGCAACGGATGTCTAGAGGTGTTTTATCAGAAAAACTTCGTCCCCAAAGGAGATAATGAAAGGATCGTGAAGGACGTATGGATTGTCAATGTGGTAGCCATCAAAAGAGGGACAAAATATCCCAATAGATTTGTGTTGATGAGCGGAGATATCGACTCTCGAGTCAGTGATCCGACGGATTTCACCTCCGAATCGCCAGGAGCCAACGACAACGCTTCGGGTATGGCTGGTACCATTGAGGCCGCCAGAGTGTTAAGCTCTTACACCTTTGAAAGCAGTATTGTTTTTGTCGGACTCTCTGGAGAAGAACAAGGGCTTTACGGCGGTAAGGGACTTGCTCAATACGCCAAGGACAATCAGTGGGAAATCGTTGGTGTACTTAATAACGACATGATTGGAAATATCGAAGGAGTGGATGGGGTGATTGACAACAGAACTTTTAGAATTTTTTCAGAGCCAACACCTGTGACTGAAACTGACAGAGAGCGTTCTTCCCGACGTTTTTATGGAGGTGAGGTTGATGGTGTGTCCCGGCAATTGGCGCGATACGTGTATAAAACCACCCAACAATTTATGCCTGAAATGAACCCTAAAATGGTTTATCGTTTAGATCGATTTGGGCGTGGTGGCCACCACAGACCTTTCAATGATCTCGGCTACGCGGGCATTAGAATTATGGAAGCCCATGAGAACTACACCCAACAGCATCAAGACATTAGATTGGAAAATGGCGTTGCGTATGGTGATACCTTCGAACATGTCAACATGCCCTATGCTAAGAAATTGACTGCGGTCAATGCGATAAACTTGGCAAGTTTGGCATGGGCGCCATCGGCACCAAATAAGGTGCTTTTAGGAGGGCAGGTTTCGCCCTCAGCACGGTTGAAATGGGATAAGGTTGAGGGTGCTGCTGGCTATAAGATATATTGGAGAGATACCACTTCACCCACATGGGATCACAGCCGTAGTATTGGAAATGTGACAGAGTTTACCTTGGAGGGTATTGTGGTAGACAATTATAATTTTGGGGTAAGCGCTATAGGATATAATGGTTTTGAGAGCGTCGTTTCTTTCCCGAGTGGAATTTTAAGGTGAGAGATTAAGATTTTATCTGCTTAACAATTTCTTTGAAAGGCTCTTCAATCAAGGTGTAGCCAATGGTTACTACCAATCCAAGAAATATCCAAATCACTAAGATTAGTGCTCGCTTGGGAGCAGATTTTTCCGTAGGCACTACGACGGGTTTGATGATTGAAAAAACAGGGGTGTCCTTGCTGACTTGAAGTTTCACCTGCTCTAATTGCTTAGCTACTTCCTGAAAGATGTTACTTGCCATTTGATAATCTTGCTCCAGTCTAGTCAGTTGATTGCCAAATGAAGAAGTTGAGATGGAGTAATTACGGTCTTTGAAATTGGAGAGTCGATTTTGTGCAGCATGCATGTCGGCCTTTTTTTCTTCGTAGCGCGCTTCCACATACTTGAGCAGTTCGGTCGATTGTTTTATTTTTAACTTGATCACCCTAGCTTGCAAGAGTTTTTCGCACTCTTTGGCTACAATTGCAGCAATTTTGGGATCACCCAAGGAAACGGTCAACTCAATAAAGCTTTCCTTTTCATTGATTGCAATAGAGATGATTTCATCCAGTTGTTCAAAAAGTAAAAATTCTTCTTTTGAAATGGCCAATATTTCACCGTCTTCTGCAGATGCTGATAGAGTTTCTTCATTAGAAGAAAATAAAGACATGATGGTTCCGGGTAAACCAATGGTGTATTTATTGATAATACTGCCGATAGTTTTCGGCTGATTTAGAATATATTCTTTAAAACTAATGCTATCTCCATCTTGAATCAAACCAATATCAAGGACTTGCCGCTTAAAGTTGGCAGACTCTAGAATTTTCGGATAAAGCACTGGGGAGATTTCACTGCCTGAGGCACTACTCAAGTCCACTCCCGCCAAGGACGCTAAACTGCTCAGTCCAGAAGGCGCTTTGTCAGAAGAGCTGTTAGGAATGAATACGGAAGAAGTGGTATAAGTGACTGGACTAAGCAGGGCAACGAGCAGACCTGCGATGGCAAATAAAAGTGTGAATTTTACAACTCGTTTGCGTTTGCTCCAAATCTTTTTTGCCAAGGCAATCAAGTCTATTTGGTCCTCCTCAATAGGATCATTTGGTCGCTGCTCAGTCATGGTTACAAGTTTTTGGCCAATATTAGGGTGGTAAATGCTCCTGTTACAATACTCAACAGACGAATTAAATCGTCAGTGAATTTCTGACGGGAGGCATCAGCTTCTTTTTTAATCTTGCGATTTACAATAACGGTAGAGTTCGGCTGAACTTTGGGATTATTAAATAAACTTATTCGTTTCGCTTTTTTATTGGGAAGAACTAAATAAGCGTTATCGGCTTCTTTTCTAATTTTTCCCCCAGAATTGTACAAATAATACTTGGCTCGTTTGCCCTTTTCCCATATAAACAAGCTAGGATTTTGAATAGCACCCATGGTTTCTACCGTGCCATTATTGGAGGCAATAACAATAACATCTCCATCTTCAAATACGGCCTTTTCACTGTCTTGATTTTTACTCAAATCATACGCCAAAGTTGTTCCATCTCTAAGTACATATGAACCTTTGAGATTGGCATCTGATTTCAGCCCTCCAACTTGATCTAAAATGGATCTGAGAGAGTTTAATTCATACTCAAGAACTACTGATCTCGGATATATGACAGCACCCTGAATTTCTAAGGTTTTTAGCATGCCCTTGCCTTGGGGTCGTCTTACCGAAACTATATCGTTATCTTCCAAAATGAATGGATTGGCAGGTTCTGTTGTTTCTCCCTTCAAATAAGCCAAATCAACCTTTACTTCATAACGGTCCGACAGCTTTCCATTCAAAATATTGTAATTCTCTCTGTTGACAATCACCAAGTCCTTGTCAGCATATTCTGTAAATCCACCGGCGGCCAGAATGGCATCCTCCATATACATGTTGGAAGCCAGAGGGTAGGTGTTCGGTAGATTAACGTACCCACCAACTCGAATAGTTTTATCTACAACTTCTAATAAGCTTTTACTGTATAGTATAACCTCGTCTTTTGGCAGTAAAAAGGTGTACTGCAGAGTTTGAAGGTCATCCAAGCTAAAGTTAGAAATTTTAAACAATCCTGAAATTGGATCAAATCTTTTGAGGTCAACTCGCGAGGTCAATAATTTGGATTGATACTCTAACTCTTCGTAGGAAGTGGCTTGAAAAATAAGATCGAACAATGACATACCTTTGCGCCAAAACACCGTCTTTAAAGGATCATCAATTAGAAACTCTTCGATTTCACCATTAGTTTCAGGGATTAATTTTGTAAATCCAGAAATCCTCACCAATTTTTCTCCCTGAACCTCTGACATGGCATAGATTTGAATGCTGTCGTTTTCAGCCAACTGAACCTTAGTAGCTCCTTCCAAGACCGAGGTTAGGTTAAAAGTGGTGAATCCTTTGTTTCCGAAATTGTCTTCTCTAAAAACATCAACCTTTGACATATAGGTGTTGGGCAATACATCTTTTGCAGCATTGACAATTAAGGATTGCAAATCGCCATATTGCTCCACGGAATATTCCCCGGGTTGACTGACGTTACCACTGATAATTACCCCGTTTCTCGTGCGGTCTAACACGCTCTCAAACTTCACGAAATCTCCGTCCATCAGCGGAAAGGGTTGTTTTAGGGCGAGTAATTCACCGTAATTAACCGTTGTGATAAATCGGTCAAAACGCTGCGTCTGAGTTCGATTCTCAAAGGGAGTAATCCTTTGAATGTTGACGTTATTGGTGGCCGCATTGGCTGGAAGACCCCCAGAAAATCTTATTAAATCTGAAAGATTTTCGCCCGGTTTCATTTCAAATAAAGCTTCTTTTTTAACTGTTCCTGTAAGCTCAACCGTTGAAAGGCGACTGGGTATAAACACGATATCGTTATTGGCAAGGCGCACATCACCATCAAGATTTCCAGAGGTGATATAGTCATAAAGGTCAACTGTTTTGAGCAATTTATTATTTCTAAACACCTTGATTTCTCTCAAAGACCCAGAGGTTTTGACACCACCTGAAGCGTAGAGGGCGTTGAGTACCGTAGCAAATCCTGATACTAAATGAGCACCTGGAGCAAAACTCTCACCTAAAACGGTTATTTTAACTGGCCGTATCTGAGTAAGTGAAACGTCCAAAAATGTTCGTCTCGGTGAAGACAACAATCCAGAAAAATACCGTCCTAAATAAGTGGTCAGTCTCGCTTTAAGGGTTTCAAAAGTGCTGCCGCTGGCGAGAAAGACTCCAAAATTCGGAATGTTAATGTTGCCGTTAAGATCTACCTTAGCGACCAAATCCATTTGGTTGTTGCCAAAAACCGTAAGTCTCAATTCGTCGCCAGGTGCAATGATATAGCCTTCATCGATATTTCCCACCAAATACTCCTTAGAACCAAAGGGGTTGTTTTGAAATATGTTGTAGCCGAAGTATTGATCGAACAAACTGTTTTGCTCTATGGGTTTAACGAGGTCAGATTCTGGCTCGACCGAAAATTGTTGTTTGCTAAAAGTCAAGTTGTCTTTGGCGGATATATTTTGCACTTGGAAAGCCTCCGTATTTTTCTGATTCGTTAAGAAACTTTGCATGAATTCATCAAAATCGATTCCCCTAACTCTCGCCAATTGTCTCGCTTGCGTTTCAGTGATTCCGTTGTCAGCCAAAGCTTGAAGTGCTTCTTGTTGAGTGCTGATATTTCGTCTTTTGGCTTCGTCTATTGCATCCTCAATGGTTTGACCAAAACCGAAATTAACGGCAAACACTATCAAGAGAAAACATAATTTTTTCATAATATGAACTTGGTGTCGAAAATTACAAAGAATCTTATTAATGGAGAGGCTAATTTTTCATAAATAGCGCATTAAATGTCTTTTTACAGAATCTTTGATTCAGTAATCCCAAAATAATTACCAAGGGCTATCACCAGGACTATTTGAGTTTATTGCACTTGCGCTTTTTTTGGATTGAGAATGATAAAAGTGCCTAGGGCAGTAAGAGCGGCATATTTTCCTAACTTTTACAGGGCTTACTGTCTTGAAATAGCGTCCTGATGATTGTATTTTTTAGGCTTCATGTTTTTCAATATTTTGATTATTTGACTATTATTTTATCGGTCTTGGCGCCTCGCTTACTATTGATTTGCACCAAATACATTCCAGACTCGAGTCTCGAGGTCTCAGCGGGCTCATGGTCTATTGAATAGACGACAAAAAAGATGCTTCATAGGCTATTCGTTTTAAGGGAAACACTAAAATAAAAAATAAAAAAATCTCAGTTAGTAATTGAGGTAAACCCAGCCACGGTAAACTCTATTGAGGTCGTCATTGAGTTGTAGCACATAAAAATAGGTCCCAACCGGAACGATATCATCGGAGGAATTAGTCTGGCCTCGCCATGGCTGGTTGTTGTTTCCATTGAAAATTAAAGTGCCGTTTCTACTGAATATTTTCATCTGGTGATTGAGATGAATGCCGTACAGGAACTGAATGTTGAAGTAATCGTTATTGCCATCATTGTTCGGAGAGAAACCTTCTGGGATAATGGGCTCACAATTGGAAAGGGTCACATTCAATTCCTGAATGGTGTAGCAAAACGCGGTCTCCATCCTGACGAAAAAGGTCTGATCGGAGCTGAGCAAATAATCATTGGACCATGGAAGGGTACTAGAATAAGCATTTGCTTCTTGGAAAGTCAAGTAGACACTCAGTTCGTCTGTGCTATCGAAGCCTCCATTCTCTAAGATAATATCGAAATTTAAAAGCGCTGAGCCGTCTGCTGCTTTGCACAATTCAATAGCCTCCAAATCAGGCTGAACAATAGCGCTAAGTTCAACATTAATCATTAACCTTTGTGCGCTTTCACAGCCATTGATCACTTGACTGACGTATACCACTTGACCGTCGTAGAGCGGATTTTGAGGATCTATTGGGTCTCCACTAGTCGGTGTGTCGTAAAATAAAAGAGAGTCTTCTGTAATATCTAAATCACTGTAGAATGCCACATCGCAAAACTGCTGATTTTCAGGTCCTGTAGGGGGAGTGACTTCATCACAGTTGCTTGGGGTATAACAATAATCTAAAATTTTAACTTGGTGTACATTCACCTGGCCACCAGTTGCCGCTGTGAATCCCCAAAACAAATCGTTGCCCCCACTGAAAATGACATTAGATACGTCTAGATTAAAATCGAACATGGTAACACCATCAAAAACAACGGTGATACTTTGGGTCGCAGCCGTCCAAACCAGAGTAAAGTCATGCCAAAGACCATCTTCAATGTTAGGCAAATTGTTATAGGGTACAAATTCACTGTGTGCAGCTATGCTATTATTGACTCCATTAGCAATAACCGCAATGTGGTCACTGCTGGTAGGGTCATCACCACTATTAAACCAAGTGTCCATTTCAACAGCTAGGGAAGGGGTGATGCCTTGAAAGCCCAATCCGCCGCCAGAAACTCCTTCGTTATTTGACAGTGGTTGGATGACAAAGGCTATGCCGTCAGCTCCTGGACTATCAGTATTGCCAAAATACAATTGTGCCGAAACGCTGAAGTCATTGTTAAAATCAATGGTGTTAAAACTCCATAGGGCTCCAAAATCAGCGTTGATGGCTGAGGTGAGACGTACGACGTCGTCGCTTAGGAGTGTTGCAGAGCCTGAGTATTCGAAGAATTCTGACTCAAAAGAAGAGCAGTAGTTGACCTGACTGAGGCCTACGAACCAGTTGTTCGCAGCTAAAAGTACAAGTATGTAAGCCCTTCTCATTAGAATGCTATAAACTGCAATTCATGTCCTGACCACAGCAGAGTGGAGACTTGATCTTACCTTGACAAGTAGGGCAGGCAGAAACCTGCACCTCCGTACCGTTGTCTAGGGTGATAAAACCATTTTGTAAAGGTTCGTTGCAAGTTGCGCAGCTGGCATTGACTTTCATGCCACAAGAAGTGCATTCGTATGTTGACATCATTAATATAATTTTCACTAAAGATAAATATTTTTAAATGACGAAAACAATCTTAAGCATTCCATTTTTAAAAGGGGCACTTTTGTTGATTCCAAAAAATATTTATTATATTTGTCGATTCTTATATTTATAAATAATTGCAATGGGAAGAAAAGGTATATCCAAAACAATCAGTAATAAAATTCGGAAGCATTTGTCCGAAGGACTCACCAGTAAAGAAATATCCATTGCGCTGGGTATATCAGCAGCAACAGTCAATAATTACAGATTACGTTTTAAAACTCAAGGGGAACAGTTTCCCAATACGAGAGGGAGAAGGCCGAACATTAAAAATGCGAATGTGTCTGAAGCGACTTCTGCCTCGAAATCTAAAGAAGAGCAGGTTGTAAAAGGTGCTAAATATTCCGAATTTACTTACATTATTGACGGAACGAAAATCATATTTAACTCTCGTCCGAAAACCTTGCTTATCAGTAAGAAAAGAATGCTCGTGGAGTTTTAGGAGATGTTTTTGACTACAGTCCGTAGTCTTTTCATCATCGACCTCTCAAAACCCCAGTAAATACTGGGGTTTTTTGTCTCGAATAAAAACATTATTTTTAGCTAAAATTAGATCAATTTTAAAAGTAAAAATTATAAAATA
>JAQCIQ010000010.1 GCA_027592025.1 Bacteroidota bacterium | reverse complement strand
TTTCAGATGATTTGATTACGAAATTAATGAATCTAGATATTGTGAGAGGCGATCGATTTGAAGTCAAATTGCTTTTCGAAAAAATGGGTCCTTTGTTGGAAGGTTATGGACTAAATGCCCAGTCATTGAATAACGACTTATTTATGGACATTTTCAAATTGAACACGATGAATTTTCAGTCTATGGTTGGCGCTTCGGGTGCTATTATGGGTGTGTTGGTAGCCTTTGGAATGTTATTTCCGGAGCATAAATTAATGCTCATCTTCTTGCCAATACCAATCAAGGCCAAGTATTTTATTCCTGCCATCATCGCTTTGGATTTGTTTTCTGCGCTTACAGGAGTGTCTATCTTCAGTCCAAGTAATACGGCTTATGTCGCCCATATTGGAGGCGCAATCACTGGATTCGTCATCATGTATTTTTGGAAAAAGAATCAATTTGATAAATACCGCTGGAACTGATGACGACCTGGTGGAACAAATGGCAAGATACTTGGCGTAACTTCGACGTGTTTAATCGCATTATAGTGGTCAACGCTTTTGTTTTTATGGTCGTTTCCATTTTTTCCATTTCTGGCCTCAATGCGCAATTTAACCTTCAAAACTGGTTAGCACTTCCTGTGAATTTTTCCGATTTGTTATACCAACCGTGGTCGGTATTTACCTATGGATTTGTGCATTTCGATCTTTGGCATTTTTTCTTCAATATGCTGGTCTTTTATTACTTAGTTCAGTTTTATCAAAATTTGGTCAACCCAAAGCTTACGCTTAATGTGTTTTTTATGGGCATTTTGGCAGGTGCAGCATCCTTTCTGTTCATCAATTATTTGTTACTTCAACTGTCCTTTCCTTTGCAGAGTGGCGCTTTGATTGGGGCTTCTGCAGGTGTTAGAGCGTTGTTGATTTTTTTGGCTGTCTATGTTGCAAATTATCGCGTCCGTTTGTTCATGTTCACGGTTGAAATGAAATACATTGGTCTGGCTGCGGTGTTTTTTGATTTTCTCGGTTTGATCGGGCCGAATTCTGGTGGCAATTTGGCTCATTTGGGTGGAGACTTGTTGGGCGTGGTTTATGCCTATCAGCTCAAGCAAGGATTGGATATTGGTAAAGGCTTTGAACGTTTGATGTCTACCTTAGTTGGATGGTTTAAATTTGGTCAAAACAAGGGATTTAAAAAGGTGTATCGACAAAGAGCTTCCAACACCATGGCTGGTCATTCAAAAGAAGATTTTCAATCTTTCAACCAACAGAAACAAATCGATTTGATCTTGGATAAGATCAGTAAAAGTGGCTATGAAAGTTTGTCCCAACAGGAAAAGGATTTTTTGTTCCGATCTGGTAAATAGTTGGTATGAGGAAGTTGTTGAAACATTTTGTTTTTATTATCAACGTTTTAGTGGCATTGCTTACCGTCTGCGGGTATTTACTCCCTTTCCTCAAACCAAGCCAATTTAAAATCCTTTCTGTCTTAAGTCTTTTTCTGCCCGTATTGATTGCAGTTAATTTGATTTTCGTTTTGTATTGGATCATTCGTTTCAAACGTAAAGTTCTACTTTCTGCTATAGTCTTGTTATTAGGTTTTCCCTACTTGTCATCACTGTATAGCTTTGACAACGACGTCGTCGAATCAGACCTGAGCGTTATGAGTTTTAATGTGAGGCTTTTTAATTTGTACGATTGGATTAGTGAAGATAATATTCCGGAGCGCATTGCTGATTCAATCATGCGTGCTTCCCCCGACGTTGTGTGCATACAAGAATTTTATTCTGGAGCCAATTTTGTCATGCCAGATTATGAGTACCGCTATTTACACATCAAGAACCAAGGATCCAAAGTAGGACAAGCCATATATTCGAAATACCCAATTATTGACAAGGGTTCCGTTGGATTTGAAAACACAGCAAACAACGCTATTTTTGCCGATGTGGTCATTGACTCGGATACGATCCGCATGTATAACCTTCACTTGCAGTCGTTGAAAATTACAGCTGATGTAGCAGCAATATCCCAAGAGGAGGCTCAGTTTCTGGTGAAAAGCATGGGCAAAACCTTTGTGAAGCAAGAAAATCAAATGGAACAATTTTTGGCTCATCTAGCGACTTCCCCATACCCAGTTGTGATTGCCGCAGATTTGAATAACACCGCATATTCCTATGTTTACAGCCGTTTGACCGAAAAAGTATTGGACGGGTTTAAGAGAGGAGGAGAAGGGTTCGGACCTACCTTTAATTTCAGATCTTTTCCGGTGAGGATTGACTTTATTTTTACTGACATTAGATTTTCTACTTCCAGTCAGCGTGTGCTTCAATGGAAGCTTTCCGATCATCACCCAGTTATTTCAGAAATTCAATTGCGCTAACTTTCAAGCAAGTTTAACGGTAATCGGAGCAAGTAACTTTTGGACGCTGGGCCTAAATTAAACAATAAATCTAAGAGGCTTAGATTGGGTACGTAGCCATTTTCGTTTTCAAAAACTTGAATGTATCGGGGTGTATTTGGGCCATCCAGTTGAGGGTTTGCCATTCCTCTCCAATCCGAACTGCTCGTAGGTTTGAGGTATGTTGAACTGAACTTTTTTGGCACATCCAATTCCAAGAGTTCAAACAACATATTGATGCAATTCATGTTGAAATCAAACAATTTTTCCTCATGATGGTCAAATAGCAACTTAAGGTCGTCTTTGTAGAATTCAAAAAACGGAGAATTGCTGTAGGCTGTTGATATGCTTTTCCAGTGTTGCTGTCTCCATGAATGATCTTGACTGATCAGCACGTCACGATAAAGTTGTCTATTTTTTTGGGTGAACTGAACTGGGACAGTCAAATCTAAAGGTCCGTTAGGGGACAAAATTCTGGTCCTGTTGCGGTAGGTTTGCTTTTGATAGTTGTCATTTTGCTCCCAGGTGATGTCTCTGATTTGAGATACAATTCCTCCAGTCCAGATGGAAGGGAAATAGGTAGGGTGCAGAATAACCGTCACATTAAATCGATTTGCGATGTTTCCAGCGTCTATAGCCCCACCATCCTAAGATTACGGCAAGGAAGGGGATGAGATAGGAAACAGGTTTGCCACTTCCACCGACAGTAGTAAATAATCTTTCCCATCTGATTTTGCCAAATCCACTGCCATTGGTGTCCCAACTCATCCATACAAAAACGGGCTTGCCAACAACATGATCAAAAGGCACAAAACCCCACACTCTGGCATCTTGCGAGTTGTGGCGATTGTCGCCCATCATCCAATAATAGTCTTTATTAAAAGTGTATTTATTGGCGACTTTACCGTTGATCAAAATAGTGTTGCCCTCAATTTTTAAGTCATTGTTTTCATACACCCTTATTACCCTTTCGTACAGGGGCAAGTTGTCTAATGACAAGGCTATCGTTTGACCAGCCTTGGGGACATAGAGCGGTCCGAAATAATCGTAATTCCAAGGATATCTGTTGTCGTTAGGAAAAATACCGGATGCTGCCTTTCCTGGTTCATCAATGTCTCGAACCAGTTTCTCAACATTCGGATTGTTTTTAAAATCTCCGATGATGCCATCGCTAATGGCCATGAATTTATACGTATTCTGTCGATTAATAATTCCGAAAGGATCCGTAATGCCGTACAATTCTCTCATGTTTTTAGCGTCGAATTGATAGGATTTGGGTTGCACCAAATAGGAGAATTGGAGTTGTGCACGGTCGGGCAATACATTTCTTTTACCATTTATGTGAACATAACCATCTATCACCTCTAGGGTGTCTCCAGCTACTGCAACACATCGTTTGACATAATTGGTCTTTTTGTCTATCGGTTTGTAGTAATATTTATCCGTGTAGTACATGTTCATCATGGTATCGACTGGCCAGTTAAACACGACGATATCATTCCTTTCAATCTTTTCAAAACCAGGAATTCTCATGTAAGGCAATTCCAATTTGGGCAAATATGATTTGACATTCAACAACGGTAAAGTGTCATGAACCATGGGCGCTGCAATGGTGGTCATTGGAATTCTGGCACCGTAATGCACCTTGCTAACGATAAGAAAATCTCCGACGAGCAAGGTTTTTTCTAAAGAAGATGTGGGAATCACAAAGGGCTGAAAAAAATAGGTATGAACAAATGTAGCAGCAACAACTGCAAACAATATGGAACTCACCCAATCTCCTGAAGTAGATTTGGCATGCAAGCTGCGATTTTCGACGTAACGAATGTCCGTTGAATAATTAATAACAAACAAATACAGCCCTAAAGTAACCACAACCAGAAAGGTGTCTAATTTGCTGTTTCTTCCAAAACTCCTGCAGGTTTCTACCCAAGTTACGGGAAGCATGATCAAGTTGATGACAGGTAAAAACAATAACGGCACCCAATACCATGGTCGATTAATGATGCGCATTAAAATGAAAGCGTTGTAGATGGGTACAAAAGCTTGCCAAGATTTAAATCCTGCCTTGGCGTAGAGTCTCCAAGTGCCCAATCCATGTAACAACTGAATGGATAGAAAAAACACTAATAAGTTTGTAAAGGTCATATGAAAATCTTTTGATATAGGTAGTTTATACTGCTATATTGTTACACGTTATTTTGGGTTACCAAGAACATCTTGCATGGAAAAAACCCCTTTTTTTCCTAAAATCCACTCTGCGGCTAACAAGGCTCCTTGAACGAATCCGTCTCGGTTGTGAGCCTCATGTTTGATACAAATCGTATCCAATGATGAAATGTAAGCTACTTCATGGGTTCCAGGCACTGAGCCTTCTCTTTTTGAACGAATTAATAAAGTGTCCTTACTTGATTGACCGGAGTCTAAAGTCCAATCGGAATATTTGGTTGTCGAAAGCACATCCTTTACCAAACTCAGAGCGGTTCCACTGGGAGCATCTTTTTTTTCTGTATGATGGGTCTCTGTAACTTCAATGTCATATTGCTTGAATTGACCCATCATTTGGGCCAAATACGCATTCAGTTTAAAAAAAACATTTACCCCAATGCTGAAATTTGATGCGTAGAGAAAACTTCCGTTTTTGGAGTTGCAGAGATTAGCAATCTCGGAATATTTTTCTAGCCACCCTGTAGTCCCTGAAACAACAGGTAATCCAGCCAGTAGAGCTACTTTGATTAATTCTGGAGCAACCTCCGGGGTACTAAAATCAATGGCTACATCGGCGTTTATAAAATCGATTGAAGTTTGTTGGCTGTTGATAACAGCAACTACTTCGTGTCCTTGACTTGTCGCCATCTCCGCGATACGCCTGCCCATCTTACCATATCCTAGTAGCGCGATTTTCATGTCAGAAAACGAGATTTATTTTGACCCCAACCGAGGCCGAAAAATCATAACTATCAAATTGCAAGTTGGGCTGAAAACTCAGTTGGTCATCAATGTTGTATTGCAGTAGATGGGCTTGAACATTGGCATTAATGATGTTTAAAACATAGGCACCTGCAGCGACCAAAAGTGAAATTTCTTTATTCCGAGAAAGCACTTTTTGAGCCCTAACCAAGCCATCATTAGAAACCCTTGGATTTACTCCATCACCCCAAAATTCATCATCAGAAAATCCAGCAAGCCGTCTTTTATATGCATCTCTATAGCGGTTGTAATCTTCGTTATTCTTGATATAGAAATACACACCCGACCCTATACCGGCGTACCAAATTGGTATCCAAAAATACTTTTTATTATAAGCTTGACCTAAACCTGGTAATACTGCTGAATAGAATGCTGCTTTTGCAGGAGTAAGAGGTTGGAAAATGTAGGCATTGATACTGTCAGCTTCTTGCACAGCAATCAAAGGAAGGTCAGGTCTGGCATCTTCCTCTTTAGCTTTATCTTGAGCCATAGCGGCTTGGCAAACCATGAAAAACCAAAATATAGGTATCAACTTACGATTCACCAGTTAATATTTTTTTCAATTCGGCCAAATCTTTTGGAGATTCAAAGGTAATGGTAAGCTTCCCTTTTCCGTCGGCTTTGGCAGTAATATGAACTGGCCTGCCCAGCGATTGAGACATTTTTTTTGCAGTCTCAGTAAAACTTTTACTCGAAACACGTGTCTTTTCAGCTGATTTTGGGTCAGTTAGTTTTCTTACCAAATCCTCAGTTTGTCTAACAGATAGACCGTTTGCAATGACCTTGTCATAAACGGTGAGCTGCTGGTTGGTGTCGGCTAAACCAATTAAGGCTCTTCCATGCCCCATGGAAACAAAGCCGTCTCTCATTCCAGTTTGGATGATGGGGTCAAGTTTTAACAGTCTCAAATAATTGGCTATGGTCGAACGGTTTTTGCCAACACGGTCACTGAGCTGTTCTTGAGTCAAATTAATTTCACTCAACAAACGCTCGTAAGACAAAGCGATTTCTATGGGGTCCAAATCTTGCCTTTGGATATTTTCAACTAACGCCATTTCCAAAGATTCGGTGTCATTGGCAATTCGAACAAATGAAGGAACGGTCTGAAGTCCTGCCAACTTAGCTGCTCTAAGTCGTCGTTCTCCGGAAATTAACTGAAATTTTTCGAATCCAACTTTTCTGACCGTAATGGGTTGGATGATGCCAAGCTCCTTTATCGAAGAGGCAAGTTCGGACAAGTTTTGATCGTTAAATTGCGTTCTAGGCTGAAAGGGGTTTACTTCAATACTGTTGATGTCCAATTCGACAATACTGCCGATAAGCTGCGCTGCATTTTTGTCCTGCGCCGACTGGATGTCATTCGCTGGGTCTTTGAGCAGTGCTGACAACCCTCTTCCAAGTGCTTGTTTTTGAGTGGCTTTGGCCATAAAAAAATTTATTTAGTAATGAGTTCTTTTGCCAAATCTATATAATTTTCGGCGCCGCGACTGTCAATATCGTAATTAATTATGGACTTGCCAAAGCTTGGAGCTTCACTGAGCTTAACATTTCTCTGAATAACTGTTTTAAAAACCATGTCACCGAAGTGCTGTCGCACTTCCGATTCTACTTGATTCGAAAGTCTTAACCGAGAATCATACATGGTCAGCAGCAATCCTTCAATATCCAAAGACGCATTGTGAATTTTTTGAATACTCTTGACGGTGTTAAGCAATTTGCCCAGGCCTTCTAGCGCAAAATATTCACATTGAATGGGAATCAATACAGCATCGGCAGCGGTGAGCGCGTTAAGTGTTAACAATCCCAACGAAGGCGCACAATCGATGAGAATATAATCGAAGGAATTTTTTAACGGCAATATGGCCTTCCTCAGCATGTATTCTCTTTCCTCTTTATCCACCAATTCTATTTCAATGGCGACCAAATCGATATGCGATGGAATAACCGAAACATTTGGAGAGCGACCTTCTATAATGCAATCTTGCGCTTCAGCGGTGTGCTCAAGCAGCTGATATGTCCCAAGGGTCTGAGCGTCGACATCTATGCCAAGTCCCGAAGTGGCGTTAGCCTGTGGATCAGTATCTATAAGAAGTACTTTTTTTTCGAGTGCCCCAAGGGAGGCTGCTAGGTTTACAGTTGTGGTAGTCTTTCCTACGCCTCCTTTTTGGTTGGCTATGGCTATAATTTTACCCATGTGGGGGATTTGGTTTTTAGACTCTAAAAATAATATTATTTGCCAAGCGGAAGAAAGAAAATCAATAAATCAATCAACAATGTTTTCACTTCCAAATTTCAAATGTGAAAAATTGAAGCATGATAAAAAAATGAATATATTTTGTACTTTGCTGACTCTAATAATTTATAATTTTCAAAACCATGAATTTATTTTTAAAACCTGCTTTGTTGGCTTTTTTGATTTTTGGATTAGGTCATATTTCAACTGCCCAAATCAAGAAAACAGCTTCTGTAGAGGGAATCACGGAGTATGAACTCAACAATGGTCTCAAGTTACTCTTGTTCCCCGACAATTCTTCACAAACTATAACCGTTAACATTACTTATTTGGTTGGGTCTCGTCACGAGGGCTATGGCGAAAAGGGCATGGCCCACTTGCTTGAACACCTTGTTTTTAAAGGAACTCCAACTCATGGAGATATTCCAAATGAGCTTACCGAAAGAGGAGCTCGTGCCAATGGTACCACTTGGTACGATCGAACCAATTATTACGAAACATTCAACGCTACTGAAGATAACTTGGAATGGGCTTTGGGTCTAGAATCTGATCGAATGCTCAATTCGTTTATTGCTAAAAAAGATTTGGATTCTGAATTTAGCGTTGTGCGCAATGAATTTGAAAGTGGAGAAAACTCCCCTTCGAGAACCTTGTCACAAAAGGTCATCAGAGCGGCCTACATGTGGCATAACTATGGCAATTCTACCATTGGTAACCGTTCCGATATTGAAAGAGTCCCCATCGCCAACCTCAAGGCCTTCTACAAAAAATACTACCGCCCTGATAATGCAGTCTTGATGATCACGGGTAAATTTGACGAAAAACGCACTTTAGAATTGGTTCAAAAATACTTTGGTCCTCTTCAAAATCCATCTGCTCCACTCAATGAAGTAGCCACTGTTGAGCCCGCACAAGACGGTGAGAAACGCGTTGAGCTGAGTCGTGTTGGTGACCTGCAATTGGTTATGGCGCTTTACCATTCTCCTTCAGGTTCCGATCCCGATTATGCAGCCTTGACTTTGGCTCAAAATGTATTGACCGATGCGCCTTCGGGTAGACTGTATAAGGCTCTGGTTGAAACTCAATTGGCCTCCAGTGTCTATGCATCAAACCCATTTACCAAAGAACCTGGGTATATCAATTTCAACGTCAGTGTACCATCAGAAAAATCGCTCTCTACTGCCGAGGAGGTTTTGAAAAAGGTCTTAGACGAGTTGAAATCTAATCCAATTACTGTAGACGAACTTAAGCGATCAAGATCTAACATTATGAATCAATTGGATCAGCTCAGCAGAAATTCAGGTGTTATGGGTACTTACATGAGCGAGTTTATTGGTGCAGGGGATTGGCGTTTGTCTTTCATTCATCGAGATCGAATCGAAAACACTTCACTCGACCAAGTGAATGCTGCGGTGCAGAAATATTTTATCCCAACCAACCGAACCATTGGCACTTTTATTCCAACAGACGCGCCAGAACGTGTTGAAATTCCTCACACCGAGGGAGTTCAGGATTTGGTAACCTCCTACAAAGGCAAAAAAGCTATGGATGTTGGGGAAGACCTTGACGTTGCCTATGACAACATTCAAAATCGACTGGACGCAGGAGTGTTGCCTAATTCTGGCATCGAATACGGCTTTATCGAAAAGGCCAACCGAGGAGAAACAGTTACATTGTCTTTGGCCATCAGAGCTGGTAATGTCGATCATTTTATGAATCAAGGCATGACAGCTAATTTTGTGTCAGCCATGCTTGACAAGGGGACAAAAACGCGGTCAAGACAAGACATCGAAGATGCATTGAGCGAAATCCAGTCCTCGGTTTATTTCAGCGGCAGTAATGGTAAAGTGTTTGCCAATATCAATACTACTAAAGAGCATTTGATGACGGCACTAGAGATAATGACTGACATGTTAAAGAATCCCATCTTCGACGCGAACGAGTTGGAAAAGATTAAAACGGAACGATTAGCAGGTCTAGAGGCCAGTGCCTCTGATCCACAATTTGTTGCAGTGCAGCGCATGAGCCAAATCAATCAATTTTATCCAAAAGGCCATCCCAATTACAGTCCAAATTATGACGAGCAGGTGGAAATGATCAAGGCTGTTAGTGTTGATAAATTACGCGCTTACCACAAGTCTTTTTATGGCATTTCAGACAATGCTTCCCTAGTTGCTATTGGCACCATGGATGCGGGTATGGTGAAAGCTTTTTTCGAAAGTAATTTTGCCGACTTTAAATGTGATAAGCCGTTTGCAGAAATCAAAGACCCCTATCGCAATAACATTGCTGCTAACGAAAACCTTATTACTCCAGACAAGAAAAATGCTTTTACCATTGGAATGTTGGCTATTGAAGCGACTGAAACCGATAAGGATAACGCGGCCCTACAGGTGGCTGGAACTATTTTTGGAGGAGGATTTTTAAATTCGAGAGTTGCAACCCGACTGAGACAACAAGATGGGGTAAGTTATGGCGCTGGCGCTCAAGTGAGTTTAGATAGTTCACCAGACGACAAAAACTCGTCTCTAATTATATATGCCATCTACGCGCCTATGAATGCCGATAAGGTGCAGTTAGGTTTCAAAGAAGAGTTAGACCGATTTATTGCTGAAGGCATTACTAAGGAGGAGTTGGATAGTGCAGTTAACGGATGGGTTCAGGGCAAAACTGTTTCCAGAGCCAAAGACAATGAATTGTCTTCGTTAATCAATAATAATCTTTATTATGACCGAGACATGTCATTTCATGCTGACCTGGAATCCAATGTGACTGGCTTAACAGTTGATGCGGTTAATGCAGCGATTAAAAAGTACTTCAAACCTCTTAAGGACTGGACTGTCGTCAATGGGGGTGATTTCAAATAAATCATTTAGAAACTAAAAAGAAAGGCCGCTATTGCGGTCTTTTTTTATGCCATCAATTTTTGAAGAATGGAGATAGCCGCTTCGCTGATATTGCTCCCTGGACCAAAAATGGCTGCAACTCCATGATCGAGTAAAAAGTCATAATCTTGCTTAGGAATCACGCCGCCAACAATAACCATAATATCTTCACGGCCATAGTTTTTCAGTGTATTTATGAGTTCAGGGACAAGGGTTTTGTGCCCAGCTGCAAGGGAAGAAACCCCTAAAATATGAACGTCGTTCTCAACCGCTTGCTTTGCAGCTTCTTGAGGGGTTTGAAATAGGGGACCTATGTCTACATCAAAACCGAGATCGGCATAACCTGTGGCAACAACCTTGGCACCTCTGTCGTGACCGTCTTGGCCCATTTTGGCAATCATGATGCGAGGTCGTCTGCCTTGTTGTTCAGCAAAAATATCCGATAAGGCCTTGGCCTCATTGAATTTGGAATCGCTATTTAGAGCTTTTTGATACACACCACTGAACGTTTGAATGTCTGCCTTATACCTGCTGAAAACAATTTCTAGGGCATCACTTATTTCACCTAAAGTTGCCCGAACTCTAGCCGCTTTAATAGCCAAATCTAGTAAATTTTTATCTGATCGTGCTCCAGCTGTCAATTCGGCTAGTGCTTGGGATACCTCTGAAGAATTCCTTTTTGCTTTTAGGTTTTGAAGGCGCTCTATTTGAGATTTTCGTACCGCTGTATTGTCCACCTCGAGAATTTGCAAGTATTCATCTTCCTCGAGCAAGTATTCATTGACGCCTACAATGATGTCCTGTTTGGAATCTATTCTAGCTTGTTTGCGCGCCGCGGCTTGCTCAATCCTAATTTTTGGAATTCCGGCATTATTGGCCTCGGTCATACCGCCCATGGCCTCAATTTCTTCAATAAATACCCAGGCTTTTTGAGCAATGTCGTGAGTAAGTGATTCGAGATAATAACTTCCAGCCCAAGGATCTACAGTCTTGGTGATATTAGTTTCCTGTTGGAGATACAACTGTGTGTTTCTGGCGATTTGAGCCGAAAAATCAGTCGGCAAGGCTATGGCTTCATCTAAAGCGTTAGTATGCAAACTCTGGGTTCCTCCAAAGACGGCGGCGGCGGCTTCAATGGTCGTGCGAGCGACATTATTGAAGGGGTCTTGCTCAGTTAAACTCCAGCCGCTAGTTTGGCAATGCGTTCTCAAAATCAGGGATTTTTCGTTTTTAGGGTCAAACTGCCGAACCAGCTTTGCCCACAGCATTCGGGCGGCTCTCATTTTAGCGATTTCCATAAAATGATTCATGCCAATTCCCCAAAAAAAGGATAATCGCGGGGCAAAGTCATCGATGTCAATTCCAGCCTTAATGCCCTGACGAAGATATTCTAATCCATTGGCCAAGGTATAGGCCAATTCAATGTCGTTGGTAGCGCCCGCCTCTTGCATGTGATATCCCGAAATGCTAATACTGTTGAATTTGGGCATCTTTTTGCTCGTAAAAGCAAAAATATCAGATATGATCCGCATAGAAGGCTTAGGCGGATAAATGTAAGTGTTCCTGACCATGAACTCCTTTAAAATATCATTTTGGATAGTTCCAGAAAGCTGATCCAGAGAGACGCCTTGTTCTTCTGCCGCCACAACATAAAAGGCCATGATGGGTAACACTGCGCCATTCATTGTCATCGATACAGACATTTGGTCTAAGGGAATTTGATCGAACAAAATCTTCATGTCTTCAACGGAATCAATAGCCACTCCAGCCTTGCCCACATCACCCGTTACCCTTTCGTGGTCGGAGTCGTAGCCCCTGTGAGTTGGAAGGTCAAATGCAACGGACAGTCCTTTTTGTCCAGCTGCTAGATTTTTTCTGTAAAAATGATTACTTTCTTCAGCCGTTGAAAAACCAGCATATTGCCTGATGGTCCAAGGTCGGCTGACATACATGCTTCCATAGGGTCCTCTCAAATAGGGCGGTGTCCCTGCGCCAAAATTCAAATGGGCTAGTCCTTTAACATCCTTCTCAGAGTAGAATGGTTTGAGGGGAATCCCTTCGGCTGTTTGAGTTGAGAATGCCAAGGAGTTCTCAGACTTTAGGTCATGTTTACTCAAACTGATATGAACAACAGAATGTCTCATTGTTTTTCTTTAGCCATTCTACTGAATTCTTTTTCTGCTGCTAATCTAATAGGTTTGATGGATTTTGGATTAGAATCCTGATTAGTGTTAGGCCTTAGTCGTTCTATATTTGAGGTCATCTGTTCTTTCTCATTCACAAAAGCATTGGCACCTACGAGTACCTTGTCACCTTGGTCAAAGGATAGCTGTTCTTTTGTCGCGCTAGAAAGTACCATTGATGGTATGAAACCCGACTCTAGCCCGTGAAGAAAACCACCGCGGTTTTCTATTTGTTTGAACAAATTAAGCGCTTCTTCTGCCAATTTGTGGGTAAGATGATCGAGATAGTAACTCCCGTCAGCGGGGTTGTTTACTGCTTGAAAATGACTTTCTTTTTTGAGAATGAGCAATTGATTTCTGGCTATGCGTTGCCCGAAATCGTTGGGATAGTGGTATTGAAAATCATAGGGCAGATTGACAATAGAGTCCGCACCGCCGATGATTGCACTCATGCACTCGGTGGTGCTTCTGAGTAAATTAGTATTGTAGTCGTATATGGTTTTGTTGCGCTCGGTTGTTTTGGCCAAAATATGACATGGCGGGCGACCCAATTCTAAACCTTCGGTCAAAGATTCCCAAAGCCAGCGCAAAGCTCTAATTTTTGCGATTTCAAAAAAATAATCAGAACCTACAGCTACCTCAAACACAACAGAGGTCAGGGGCGATATTCCGTCTGCAAGGTTGAGGTACTCGTTGGCGTTAGACAGTCCAAAGGCCAGTTGCTCAACCATGTTGGCCCCTGAGTTTTGGTATAATTCCAAATTGACCAAAACTTGATTACGACAAGCGGTTGAGGTCTTTAGTCTCGATTTGAAGAGTTCGAGGTCAGCGGATTGGCTGTCGATCCAAAGTCCTGTTTTGGCCAGATGTCCGATAGGGTCAAGTCCTATAAATAGCCGCGATTGGAGGGTGTTGGACAATTGACCGACCTTGGAAAGACTGCTTTCGGCGCAGGGGACCTGAATGTGCCAGTCGATGTTTTGATCGGCATGGATGTTTAGAAGCTCTAGAGCTTCTTCCAAGGTATAGGCACCTCCTAAATAGATGCCATCGGCACCGCCTTTAATGGCTTTCAAAATCAATTGGGAAGTTGAACTGACCTCAGTGAATTCAACGTGCTCGACTATTTTCCACTCACCAGATCGATTGGGAATGTGAAGAGGATGGGATTCGTCGGCATGGTAAAACGGTGCGACTTCAATGCCTTCTGGACTTTTCCATCTCAGGCTATCAAAGGTCTGATTTTTGAGTTCTGAGGCAATTTGAGCCCGCCATTGTTCGGAGCTTACGCCTTCAAAATCCTCAAATAAACCTTGTTTGGACATTAAGACTTTTTGTTTATACTATCTTGAAATTCAATGATAAAAATATCCTCATTGGGTTGCTTAAGGAAAAAATGTTCTCTGCCGTATTCTTCCAATCCTTCATCTGTTTGAAGCTCTCGCCATTCTTCCTGATCTGTTTGAATGGCATCTCTGTAAAAGGACTTTTTCTCTTCGAGTTGATCAATTTCTTTGTTCAACTCTTTGTGGATTAGCCAAGAGTTGGCATCAAAAAACAACATCCAAATTAAAAATCCCACCCCAATCAAAAGAAACATGTTCTTGAACGGGCGCTTAAGATTTTTCCAAATGGTTTTGAATTTTAGTGATTTCATCTGTTTTTGATGAGTGATTTCGCAATATTGATAGCCACTGTATTGTGGTTGTTGTTAGGAATAATGATGTCGGCATGCACTTTGGACGGTTCGATAAATTCATCGTGCATAGGTTTTAAGGTGCTTTGGTATCGGTTGAGTATTTCAGTCAAATCACGACCGCGCTCTAGAGTATCTCTTTTTATGCGTCGGATCAGCCTTTCATCGGCATCGGCATGAACAAATAATTTGATGTCTAAAAGGTCTCTGAGTTGGGGGTCTGTAAGTACGAGAATGCCCTCGATGATGAGAACAGCGCTGGGTTCTGTTCTTAGGGTTTGGCCAGTTCTGTTGTGCTCCTCAAAAGAGTAGATGGGTTGGTCGACTGACTGACCCATTTTTAGCTGCTGGACGTGCTGGCAGAGTATTGGGAAATCTATGGAATTGGGATGGTCAAAATTGATCGCGCATCGCTCTTCGTAAGACAAGTGCGAGTTGTCTTTATAATAGGAGTCTTGCGAGATTAAGTTGACTTGATCTTTTGACAGCTCCTCCAGGAGTTGATTGACTACTGTGGTTTTTCCGCAAGCTGTTCCTCCTGCAATGCCAATTATGAGCATAATCCTTGTCTTGTGTTGTCACAAAATTAAGATTATTTCTCAGCTTTTAATACATTACCGTCGTGCTTATTGTTTTCTGTTGGCAAGCAGGGGTGGGGGCTCTCCAGTAAATGGATTCCATCGGCCAATAGTCTTGGCGTCCATACCAACAGCTCTTAGCACAGCCCGATCGCCATACCGCTGTCTCATTTTGTCCATGGCTATGCTCAGATTGGCTATCTTTTCATCGTTTTCAAACAGGTGCATTTGTTGGCCACCTTCAACCAGATTGCTGAAACGGATGCCAACCAGTCGAACGAGCAGTCGTCTTTGATAGAGGTTTTTGTATAAATCCATAACTATAGGAATTAAGTTGTGATCCATAGCGCTATACGGAATTTGACGCTGCTGTGTGTAGGTCTGAAAATCGGAATAACGTATTTTTACGGTCACGCAGGCGGTTAGTTTGTTGCCGCGACGCAGTTGATAGGCCAAATTTTCTGCCATTGCAGTCAGTATGCTTTTCAGTTTGACGTGATCGGTAGTGTCTTTTTCAAATGTGCGCTCCGTTGAAATGGACTTTCTTTCTTGATAAGGGATGACTGGACTGTGGTCGATTCCCTGAGCTTTTTTCCAAATGTCTCTGCCGTGTTTTCCAAACACGTTTTGAAGCAACTCAACAGGCATTTCTTGCAGAGTTTGTATGTGTTTTACGCCCAAATCGCACAAGGCCTTGTAAGTCACTTGCCCAACCATAGGTATTTTTTTAACAGATAGCGGTGCTAAAAACGGTTTTTCATTACCCTTTAGGATTTGTATTTCGTTGTTTGGCTTGGCTTCTCCCGTAGCAATTTTTGAAACCGTCTTGTTGGCCGAAAAGCCAAACGATATAGGCAGTCCTGTTTCTTTGATGATTTTTTGACGCAACTCTGATGCCAATTGTCTGCAGCCAAAAAATCTATCCATTCCACTCAAATCGATATAAAATTCATCGACAGAACTTTTTTCGTACAGCGGCACGGTGTCTTTTATGACTTCGGTAACCTGATTGGAAAATTTGGTATAAATGCCAGTATTTCCTCTTAAAACAATCGCCTCGGGGCACAAGTTTTTTGCCATGCGCATCGGCATGGCAGAGTGAATGCCAAAGCGACGGGCCTCATAGCTGCAGGAAGCTACGACACCACGATCTGATGTGCATCCAATCAATACAGGCTTTCCAATCAGTCGATGATCCAACAAACGCTCGCAAGACACAAAAAAAGTATCTAAATCCATGTGAACAATAGCCCGTTCGTCTGTTGTCATGAGGCAAGTTGTTTAGGAGCTTGACTGTATCTTGGATCGGGAATCACAGGCAACTGATTCAATTGAGTTACCTCGATAACAAGGGCATCAAACTCTTCGACCACTTTTCCTTTAATGGCATAAACTCCACGTCCAATGACAGGGTATTTTTGAACCATAAGAGGAAAGTGTACTGTGTCGATAAATCGACCTTCACAGTCTAAAAAAGTACCAAAATACATGCGGTCTCCATTTTTAGTTCGGGTGCGTTTCAGAGCAATTAGATAAGCTGTTAGTTCAACAATTTGGTTAATGTAATGGGGTAAATCTTTTGCGCATAGGCCTTTTGAAATGGGTGTTTCTAGCAGGTCAAACGGACTGCACAATGGGAAGCCCAAAAGTTCAATTTCATCAAAAGCATTTTCGCTCATAGCGGTACTCAGACAAGGGATTTTATAGGACTTTGGCCGGATGCCAAAAAGATCGGTCAAATCATGCGCTCGCTGCTCTGAGGACAATTTGGAATGGGCTTCCCAAAGCAACTCACGTTTGTTGGGATTAAGGCTTCGGAATGCATTAATTTTAATCAAAATACTGATTTGATCTAAGCTAATGGCCACCCGCTTGATAAAGTCGTCGAAGTCCAAAAAACAACCATTGAGCAGTCGTTCGTTCAATAATCGTTTGCCAGTGCTATGCTCTAATCCGTGTAGAAATTGAAAGCCTATAAAAAGTGTCTTGCCTTGGACAGAGCTTTCCCATTGACTTTGGTTCACGCAAGGCGCTTGAACATCGGCACCGCTTAGCCTGGCCTCATTGACGTAGAGTTCGGTGCTGTAATAGCCTCCGAAATTATTGATTACTGCCGTCATGTATTCAATGGGGTAGTGGGCCTTCAGATACAAGCTCTGGTAACTTTCAATGGCATAGGAAGCCGAGTGACCTTTGGCAAAGGCATAGCCCGCAAAACTTTCAATTTGACGCCAAACTTCTTTGGTGAAATGGGGATCTTTTCCAGAGGATTCACAGTTTTTAAAAAACTGTTGTTTGGCGGTCATGAACTCATTTTTAGAGCGGTATTTTCCCGACATACCACGTCTTAGCATATCGGCTTCGCCAAGTGTCAATCCTCCAAAATAATGCGCCACCTTGATCACGTCTTCTTGATAAACCATCACGCCAAAGGTGTCGGGCATGATGTCCAATAGAATTGGACTGACTTTTTTTCGGCGATTGGGTTCTCGTTTGCGCAGAATGTATTCTCTCATCATTCCCGAGGAGGCTACCCCAGGTCGGATGACCGAACTCGCTGCGACCAAGTCCAAATAAGTTTCTACTTGAAGTTTTCGAAGCAGCATTCTCATGGCGGGCGATTCGACGTAGAAACAACCAATAGCGTTGGCTTGTTTGAGCAGTTGCTTGACTTTTAAGTCTTTTTTAAAACGGGCAATGTCGTGAATGTCTATAGGATCTTGTTCGGGTTGATTTTGAGCAACAATACTCACGGTGTCTTTGATTTTGCCTAAGCCCCGTTGGCTGAGGATGTCAAATTTGTACAATCCTGCGTTTTCTGCGGCAACCATGTCGAACTGCACCGTTGAAAATCCTTTGGGAGGCATAAAGCTTGCAGCAAAATAGTGTATGGGGCGGTTGGCAATGATGACGCCGCCAGCGTGAATACCCAAGTAATTTGGAAATCCTTGAAGACGTTCGCTATAAAGAAGCACGAGCCGTGACAGTTGATCCAAGTCATTGGGATTGTAAAATCCCTTACTCAGTCGGTCTATTTCACTTTTGGGCAAGCCGAACACCTTTCCCAGTTCGCGTATGGCAGCCCGTTTTTGAAAGGTATTGTAGGTGGCTATAAGGGAAACATGCTTGAATCGCTGGAAGATGAAACGGGTCATGTCGTCTCGATCAGTCCAAGAAAAATCAATATCAAAGTCAGGAGGATTGATGCGATAGAGATTGATGAACCGTTCGAAATACAAGTCCAACTCAATGGGGTCAACATCGGTTATTCGGAGCAAATAGGCTACAATGCTATTGGCTCCACTGCCTCGTCCAACATAAAAATAACCCTTTTGCCTGGCGTATTTCAAAATACGCCAATTGATTAAAAAATAGGACACAAATTCCATGGTTTTGATGGTTGCCAATTCTTTGTCGATTCGATCAAAAACTTTTTGACTGGGCTTGGGGTAGCGATAACTCAAGCCCTGTTGGGTGAGGCGTTGGAGCAGGCGAAAATCCAAATCGGCGTTGTTGGTATAGGTTTTTTGATTGTTCGAGGCGCTTATGTTAAAATCAAAATCAGGTTGACAAACGTCCAATAATTGATGGCTTTGTTTTGTTAGATGCGGCATGCTAGAAAACATGTTTTCAAACATTTCTGGGGATACCAAACAATGGGTCTTCGGGCTTTGCTGGTCTGTGGGTAATTTACTAAGCAAAGTATTGCAGTCAATAGCGCGAAGGAGCCTGTGGGTGTTGAAATCTTTCTGATGTCGAAACGACATGCTTTGCAGTGCAACCAATTTATGCTGCTGATCTTTCCAAATGGAAAATGGAATCCGATTCAAGTCTGTTGGACTTACGCCCAAGTATTCGTGTGGTTTTAAATCGAACTGATGACCAATGGTATAGGGGTAAATCACAAAACAGTCTTTTAATACAGGCGCAGTATCTGGAAGTGTAAATTGGGGTTGGTGCAGCAAATCCGACAAATAGGCATTGATGTTGGCAAATCCTTCGGTACTTTTTGCCAATAGAATGAATCTTTGTTGCTGATTCATTCTAAAATCGACCCCAGGAATAACTCGGATTTGATGTTGTTTGGCCAAACGGATTGTCTCCAAACAGGCTGAAGTATTGTTGATGTCTGTCAGTGCTAACTGACTTACCTTGTGTTCTCTGGCCCACTCAATGAGTTCCTCGGGGGCTATGGTGCCATGTCGCAAGCTGTAATAGGAGTGGCAATTGAGATACATTAAAGACTGTTTTTTTAAGTTCAAACAAAATTAACTTGATATTGTAGCAAATGTTGCTTATTTTTGTAGTAATAAAAACTTCATATCAACAATGACTTACATTCACAGCAACATTCGTCACCTCCGTCATTTGAAAAAACTGTCTCAAGAGCTTTTGGCTGAGGAGCTTGGTTGGACCCGATCTGCCGTTGGGTCTTATGAAGAGGGGCGTTCAGAGCCTTCGGTTTCTAGACTGATTGAATTGTCTGATTACTTTCAAATCCCAGTGGATTTACTGGTTCGAAATGACCTATCTCGATCTGGAGCTACCTCGTTTATTGAGGTAGGTAACAAACGGGTGTTGTTTCCAATTACTATCAATGAAGCCAACGAGGATTTGATTGAGGTGGTTACAGCCAAGGCTTCGGCGGGTTATCTCAGAGGCTATGAAGACCCAGAGTACATTGAGCATTTGCAAAAAATTAAATTGCCCTTCTTGCCTGCGGGAACACATCGTGCTTTTCCCATCAAAGGAGAGTCCATGTTGCCCGTAAAAAATGGGTCTTATGTGGTAGGCAAGTTTGTGGAAAGTCTAAGCGACATCAAAGACGGCACAACTTATGTCGTTCTCACCAAAGAGGACGGCTTAGTTTATAAACGCGTTTATGATTTGACCGAAAAAGAAGGTTGTCTTTTGTTGGTTTCAGACAACAAATCCTACGCCCCTTTTAAGGTGCCAACGGATCATGTATTGGAACTTTGGGCGTTCAGCTGTTGCATCAATACCCAAGAATACCATCAAGAAGAATTGAAACTCAGCAGCATCGCTCAAATGCTTCAAGACTTGAGGATTGAGCTCAAAAGCATCGATCCAAAACTAGTCATTTGACGCTGTTTTAGAATTCGCCCTCTACTTTCCGCTTTGCTGTTTTAGCAAATCTCTAATTTCAGTCAAAAGCACTTCTTCTTGACTAGGAGCTGCTGTGGCTTCAAGTTCGGGCTGACTTCCCATGCCTAGCTCAGACTCCAATTTTTCCTTCATTTTATTGATCGCTTTTAAAGCCATGAAAATACAAAAGGCCACAATCAAAAAAGTAACGATGTTGTTGATAAAAGCGCCATAGTTAATGGTGATTTCACTCAGACTGTCCCCTGCGCCAGGTTTGGTTTCGGGCTGAGCCGATTGAATGACGTATTTCAAATCGGCGAAATCCACCCGACCCAGTAGAGCACCAATTGGAGGCATGATGATTTCATCGACAAATGATTTAACAATAGCCCCAAAGTAAGTGGCCATAATCAATCCTACCGCCAGTTCAATAACATTGCCTTTGCTGATAAATTTTTTGAATTCTTTCATGATAATAGAGTTAAATAAAATTTGGAAACGAAACTATTTTAAATTTTATGGGGCTGACTCGCAAACTGAGCCGGAGACCACGGCAGATACTTTGAAAATCAACTCCTCAAAGGTAAAAAAAGAAAACGCAAAACCGAATGACAAACTGTTGATAACTTGAGGCTGATAGGCTGACCCAAATTAGGTATTTTTGAACCTTAATTTAAAGTATAGAAAAATGTCCGAACACGTCAAATGTCTTATTATTGGGTCAGGTCCAGCAGGTTATACCGCTGCCATATACGCTGCTCGCGCGAATATGAAACCAGTTCTTTATCAAGGGACTCAACCTGGAGGCCAATTGACCACGACCAATGAGGTCGAAAATTTCCCAGGTTACCCAGAGGGAGTTACTGGTCCAGAAATGATGATTCAATTGCAAGATCAGGCCAAACGCTTTGAAACGGACATTCGAGATGGATGGGTAACTAAGGTTGATTTTAGCGGACCCGTGCACAAGGTATGGATACACGACGGTACTGAAATCCATTGTGATTCGGTGATCATTTCAACGGGAGCTTCAGCGAAATATCTGGGTTTAGAATCGGAGCAGAAATACCTGCAGTTGGGCGGAGGCGTCTCGGCCTGTGCCGTTTGCGATGGTTTCTTTTACCGCAATCAAGAGGTGGTCATTGTAGGAGCTGGAGACTCGGCTTGTGAAGAAGCGCACTATTTGTCAAAGTTGTGCACCAAGGTGACCATGCTGGTGCGTCGCGATGAGTTTAGAGCCTCTAAAATTATGGTGGCTCGGGTAACCAAGACTGAAAATATTGAAATTTTATACAACACAGAAACCGAAGAAGTGCTCGGGGATGGTCAAGTGGTCACTGGCGTTCGGGTAAAAAATAACCTCACGCAGGTTGTGCATGATATTCCGGCAACTGGATTTTTTGTAGCCATAGGTCATCAGCCCAATACAGGCATTTTTAAAGATTTTTTAAACATGGATGAAACGGGGTATATCAAAAATATTCCAGGAAGTACAAAAACCAACATTGCTGGTGTGTTTGTATCTGGAGATGCTGCCGATCATGTGTACCGCCAAGCCATTACCGCCGCTGGAACGGGCTGTATGGCAGCGCTCGATGCCGAGCGCTACCTAGCCGCATTAGAAGGTTAAGTCAATTTCTTGATCGTACTCGACCGCCCGAACTTTTGTTTTTGTCAATGACTTTTGGATTGCCATAGTAAGTGACGTCTCCGCCACTGCTGGCGCTAGCACTGAGTTTTCCACTGACATTAATAGAAACATCGGCGCCGCTGCTCGCATCTGCTGAACCATTTTCCGCTTTGAGCTTGGTCGCTTTCACAGAGCTTCCGCTGCTTGCTTCAGCGTCTATGGATTGAGCCGTTCCAGAAAGGTAAATATCACTACCACTTGAAGAACGTGCAATGACATTTTGTGCGTTCAGTTCTACATCAACATCGGCTCCGCTGCTTGCGCTTACTTTCAAATCTTCCAATTCCAACAAGGAATTGCTAAGAACATCGCTGCCGCTGTTTGCGGTCAAGGCTTCTAAATTTTTAAAGGTTAGCTTTACTTTTCTAGAAGCCGCACTGTGAATGTTTTTTTCCGTAAAAACTCTCAAAGTACCTCCTGAGACCTCTGTCTTGATGAATTCAAGCAAATTGGAATCCGCTTGAACAACCAGACTTTCTTCAGTGCCTTGAGTCAAATACAAATCGATGCCGTTGGAGACTTCAATTTTATTGAAGTTACTGACTACACGATCCTCCGATTGAACATTGCCATCTCCTCGTTCACCAGGTCCGATATTCGAGACTATTTGACAGGAAAGCATCATGAGGGTTAGACTTATGGCTGCTGCCATTTTGATAATTGTTGTCATAATTTAAAATTTAGGGGGTTAGTTATAAGTTAAATGAAATTGGGGTAATTTATGGTTTAATGCCAAGCTCCAAGAAGAGCTTTGGCCTTTGATGGTGGAACTGCTCTGATTGTCACAATCCAAGCATTCGGTGTCGTTTTTGAGAATGCGCAAATAATGTTCTTCGCTGCCGTTGTCTAATATGTCGCCATAAATAGACGTATTGCGGTGGAAGGAGTAAGTATTTTCGTCGGCATAGAGCACGCTACCCTCCGGAAGGTACAAGGTGAGTTCGACAGATTGATCTCTAAATCGTTGCTTAATGTCGGTCAGGAGGTAAGCGTTCAGCTTCAGTCTGTTGCCATCCATTGTAAAGTCGTAATCGATGGACTGGGCTCTGTCTTTGGCTTGCTGATAGGAGGCGCCTAAGGCCGATTTTTCTATACTCAATGAAGCTTGGTCGTCTTTGGTCGATTGGACAACCAAACGAATGTCAGAGGAATAAATCAACCTATGGTCATCCTCATCGTAAACAATCTTGAGATTGCCAGAATCGCGATGCATGTCCTTGTTGTAGTAGCGGTTGCCGACCATCTCTAAATAAAGGGTGTCAGCGCTGCTTACTGGCAAGTCAGTCGTCGAGTAATCACTTGATTTTACGCTAAAATCGGCACCCTCTCGAACTCCTAGGACTATTGTCGTGACTAGTGCAATAAGCCATATTCCTAGTAGAGAAAATTTGGTCGTCCGACCCATGCGCTTTGTTTTCGAGCTTAAAATGGAAATGCCCAACATCAACATGAATACTAAAGGGACACCGACAAGAACTAGAGCGGTCAACGATACGAGCCAAATTGGCCAACTGCTGGTCAAAGCAGTTTCAACATAATACATCCACTCTGGGTGAAGGAAAGATGCGGTACCCAACGAAAATACACTGACTATGAAAGAAATCAGTAGGACAGTGGTGATCAACACTAAAAACAGTCCGATGAATTTTCCAATGGCCTTAAAGAGAAAGGCTAACAGGTCACCAAGCACCTCAAAAAATGATTGAGATCCTCTTCGAATTTTATCCCCTGTGTTCTTGATGCTCTCCCGATCTATGGCGTCTGCCATTTCATTGATGCCGCTTTTTACGCTTTGAAAGCCTTCTTTGAAAGAATCTTCTATATTACTGATATTGATAGGCTTGCCTTTCATTTGAAGTCTATCGGCAGTGGTTTTTGCCTCTGGAATCAACACCCATAAAATGATGTATAACAAAATGCCAGTGCCTAATCCAAAAAACAATAGAATCCAACCCAATCGGAGATAAAGGGCGTCAATACCAAAATAATGACTCAGACCTGCTGAGACCCCGCCGATATAGGAGTTTTCGGTATCTCGAAAGAATTTTCTGGGATAATTGGTATAGGTTTTGGACGACTGCTCTTTAGGCCGATCATCTTCCAACTGATAGTCTTCGGGTTGGCCCATTACCTGGATAACCGCCGCGACGTTTTGTGTTGTAATAACCTGCTTGTCAGAGGTCAAAGCTTCCGAAAACAATTCTGCAATGCGCGACTCGATGTCGGACATCACCTCTTCTCGACCATCGTGATCGAGCGAAGATTTTACGGCATTCAAATAGCGTTGCAGTTCGTTATAGGCGGATTCATCAATGTGAAAGTGAAGACCTGCTAAATTGATGTTTACAGTTTTGTTCATTTTACTTGGCTTTTGAGGTTTTGTTGTTGTTTTGGGTGACCATAGCTACGGACGCGTTGAGAGAGGTCCAGCTTTGGTGCAAATCGTCTAAAAAGGTACTGCCTTCTTTGGTCAATTGGTAATACTTCCGAGGAGGCCCTGAGTTTGATTCCTCCCAACGGTAATCTAAAAATCCAGCATTTTTCAATCTTGTCAACAGAGGGTAGAGGGTGCCCTCAACAACCAGCAACTCGGCAGTTTTCAGACCATCTAACAACTCCGCAACATAGCCGTCCTTGTGTTTGAGCATCGCTAAGATGCAGTATTCAAGAACGCCTTTTCGCATTTGGGCTTTGGTGTTTTCTAAGTTCATAATTAGGGTTATTTACAATGCAAAGATATAGTCATGAGATAGTACTATGCAATACAAAGTACTATATTTTACATTTTTTTAACATTTAAAGCGGACCTATCTTTTCTCTACCTTTGTAATCATGACAGCTTCTCAATTCAATACCTATATGATATTGCATTTGCCCTCGGCCTACTGGTGTGGGGTGCGTTTGCGCCAATTGACGTCCGAAAGGGCAACCACAACAGTACGCCTGTCGTGGTTCAACAAAAATCCATTCAGATCCATGTTTTGGGCTGTCCAAGGCATGGCTGCAGAGTTGGCTACTGGAGCACTGATGATGGCGAAAATCAAGGCCACAGGCCATAATGTCTCTATGCTGGTGGTCCAAAACGAAGCGACGTTTACCAAAAAGGCCGTCGGACGCATTACTTTTACATGCGAACAAGGCAGGGACGTCGACCAAACTTTGGATTCGGCCATCGCAACTGAAGAGGCGGGAACTGTTTGGTTGACCGCAACAGGAACGGACGAATCGGGAGATCAGGTGTCAGTATTTAACTTCAAATGGTCAGTAAAACTCAAGCATTAGTGCAGTTCTTAGGCTTGTGGTTTTGAATACAAATGATGTTAATACTGGAGTCAAAATCAGTCATCAATCTGATTGTATTTATTGTTTATTTTCAGTTACTTATTAATTTATTTTTGGTTTATTTAATCAATAGAACTATTTTCAATCGATTTTATTAAAATTTTTTTTCAATAATAATTATCCCGTTTATAAGGATTATTACCCCAGTTATACCTCCAGATTTACCAGTTGTACCTTTCATATCATTGAGCCCTCTGAAATTGCAAAATTTGTAATCGAAATCATTGATATAAGGATGTTCTATAAATTCAATCTAACCTGTTTTTTGTTAATTTTCGCAGCATCTATAAGTGCGCAGACAAAAATTGGGGGCGACCCTTTTGTCATAAATGATGGTTCAATCTTAGAACTTGAAGACACCGAACGCGGTGTACTCTTCCCTCGAATTGTATTAGACGATGTCAGCCAATGGACGCTATTGGGCAGTCCTGTTGATGGTATGGTGATTGTCAATGAAGGTGGAGCTGAACCAGAGGGCGTTTATCATTGGAACGATGGTGCGTGGCACAGCATGTCGGGCATGACATCCGAAACCGTTACTACCATAGTGGACAACTTGGACGGCACGTTTACCTATACCAATGAGGCGGGCAATCAAGTGACGGTGTTTAGCGGTGGTACTTTTAAAGAATTGATTTACACAGCCAACGAAGGTCAGGCGGTTTTTGTATCACCCGCTAACCTAACCAATGCCGCAAGCCTCAATGTATTCAGGAATGGGGCTCGTGTTGGTTTTACCATTTTGGGCACCACTTCCATACAATTGGAAGCCGGAGCCGTGTGCTACGCCAACGACGAAATTAGAATAGTTCAATACAGTAATTAATAACCATATAAATCAAAACAATTAATCCTAATCTTAAAATTAAATAACCATGAAAAACAAGTATTTTAAACTGGGTCTCGTTGCCCTTACTATGATCGCAGGTACTGCCTTACAGGCGCAAACTACCTCTGGCGATATCGCCCAAAATACGGCTAATGTACTAAACGGTACGGTTCGTGTTATCGATAATAAGGGTACCATTAAGTATTTACAGGCTGCAAATGGGATTACCACTCTAACGAATTCGTCAACTGACGTAACTACTACTACTACTTGGCAACTGGGAGGTACGCTTACAGTGAACACTTATATTGACGTCGATGGAAACGCATTTGCCTTAGATGGAATTGAACTAGTCGATACTTCGGTATTAGCAGCTTCTACAGATGCAACCGATCAGTCAGACCACGGTACTGGCACAGGATGGACTTTATTAGTAAGAGATGAAGTAACGGGGGCTACAAAAAAGTTACTAGCAACCGATTTGATCCAAAGCGGGCATGAGAGATTTTCTTCTACTACTACTTCTCCTGTTAGTGCAACTGCCTCTGGAAGCACTTTAACTTTAACATTAACTGGTTTGCCTACTCTACCTGCTTTCGAGCAAGTTCATGTATATCGGAATGGTGCAAAGCTGATTGCTGGTGTTGATTATACCATTGGAGCGACCGTGGGAACAGTTGAAATAAAACCTAATGGAACTGCACCTTACGACTGGGCAGTTAACGCTGAAGACATCATTGAAGTACACTATATCAAGTAAAAACTGGCTGAGAGCAGCACTGCTGCTCTAGACAATTTATAAGTTCAATCTCAATTGGTTTATTTTGAGATGGATTGATGGAAAATCCTACTTTTTTCATCTTCCTCATTCAGTTGGTTTTAAAATTTGAAAGAAGAATAAGTAAGATTGATTCACAAAGATATTGCTTTACGGGCTGATTTGTGATATCGGAGAGTTTCATTAATCGGTAATAGTAATCGTTATGCATACAGTAAAAAGGGTTTGTTTTATAGGCTTTGGTTTGCTCTTGTTCAGTTTGGAGCTTCAGGCTCAGGTGGTGCGGGTGATTGACAATAAGGGAACTATAGCCAATGTCAACAACAACTAAGTGACCACCGCTGCAACAGCACCGACTAGTCCCTTGGAAGGCGATATATGGTTTGATACAACTACGGGAATTACAAACGTGTATGACGAGACCACTACCTCATGGATCGTTATGGACCCCGATGCAGTAACCGTGGCCAATACAGACGTTTCTGACGCGACCAATTTCTACATCACCAACACCACGGCTGCGGATAGAACTTTAACCTTTAGCGGATTTGCGGGAGCGTTTTTGAGAAACGGAGGGGTCATAACAGATTTAAAAACGAGTGGACTCACACTAAAAGCCAATACCCGATATCTTGTTCACATCACAAGTAACGGTGGAAATCTCTTTTTTAATGCTACTGAGGCTGGAGCGGGAAGTGTTGATACGTATCTCGGTAATCGTACCATTCGACACACGGGAACAGGCACACTTGATTTGACTCATGCATTGCACAATCTTGCTGATATTCAAACAGCACCCTTTGGAGGGAACTTCTCTATCAATGCTGCTAACGTGAATGACGGTACTACTTTTACGCTCACCAATGTAGATGCCGTATCACATAGCATGAGTTTTTCTGGATTCCTTTCGGCCTTTATGGTAAATGGGGGAGCAATTGTGAATATTAAAACTACTGGACTAACTCTTGATCCAAACACTAAATATTATATCAAGATTTCTGTAAATGGTGCAAATACCATATTTTACGCAAATGAAATCGCTGCGAATAGGTATCTAGGTAACAGAACCATTCATCACAATGTGACAACTACACTTGCCATTACGGAGGCTCTGCACAATAATGCTGACATCCACATGGAGAGTACAGGAAATCTATCCATTGCTAGTACAGCTGTAAGTGACGCTACGAATTTCTATATCACCAACACTACGGCTGCTGATAGAACATTGAGTTTTACGGGATTTTCGGGAGCCTTTTTAAGAAATGGGGGAACCGAAACCGACCTTGCTACAGGCGGGATGACCCTCAAAGCCAATACCCGTTATTTAGCCCATGTTACGGAGAACAGCGGTAGTTTCTTTTTTAATGCTACTGAGGCTGTTGCCACCGCTGAAAGCATCTCAGATAAAATATCTCAAAGAGAAAATTTGGGAAATTCGACAACACTAGGGACGGTTTTTAACACCCAAGCAGCCAGTAGAAATTTTATTGATGTATTAAACGCATATTCTGTTATTGATTATACACAAGATGAAGTTGATCACATTTTATCTCACAGGGAAGATTTTAAAATTGAAATTCTGCTGGGAGATCGTCGGACGGGTACCGTCATAAGTAGAATAGATAATTTTGTTTTACGAAATGGTGATGCAGCTCAATTATTCCCCTTAATACTCAACGACGTCTATGATTTCTCCGTAACTCTAACCAGTGCAGGACAGTTGACTGTTACCGATAATCATGTCTCACAAGCAAACACTTTTGGTGGAATTAGAGGTATAAAGATTAGCAAAAACACATGGAAGCCTAATGGAAGAAACGAAAGAATTGGAATAAACACAGCTGTATTGGAAGGAGCAGTTTTGACTTCTGGATCCAGCGTCAATGAGACCCTATGGGGACCTAGAATGATATCAATTCCATTTGATCAAAGAGATACTTACCTATTTATACCGAGAAATCCGAATGGTGGAGTAGCCACTATAAAGGCTAGTGGATGGCAACAAGAACATTGGTACGGACTATTAACTTGGACTGATAATGGTAATGGCCTGGCAGGAGCTGCGATAGATACCGTTACCTTAACCTCATTATCCACGAGTGGCGATTTATCCATGACAGCAGCGGTAAGCACCGCAAATAATCAAGCGATAGTGTTTACTTTTACAGGGGTTCACGTAAACGCTCACGGCTGGAATTTTACTATTATCGACTCAGTTTTCCAATTGAAAGTAGAACATAAATCAGCGATTCGAATAGTTTGATTACTTTCACTTCTCGAAGGAAAAGGAATTCTATTCGCAGTTCGCTATGCACATCCGAGATTTTATCAAGTCGGTACCCCAATTGCAATCGACGGCTTTGCCTGGTTGGTCCGCTCAGTCTAAGTTAGCTCCGACGGAGCGGCTGTCCATGTCTCAGTTGACACCTCAAATGATCCATAAGGCAAAAAAAGCCGCCGTATTAGCGCTGTGTTATCCAGACCAAGAAGGTCAGATGCATTTGGCATTGATTGAGAGAAATAGTTATCAAGGTGTTCATTCTGCACAAATCAGTTTTCCTGGTGGCAGACCAGAACAAGGCGATCAGGGTCTTTTGGAAACCGCACTCAGAGAAACCCAGGAGGAAATTGGATGCCCTTCTTGCCAAGTCATGATGATCCGCCCGCTGTCGGAACTTTACATTCCTCCAAGCCAGTTTTACGTTCACCCTTTTTTCGGGTATACTTTAGAAACACCTCTTTTTAAAAAAGATGATCGAGAAGTTGCCCAAATTTTAGAATTGCCTTTGAAAGCCTTTTTGATATCCCAAATCACTATGGCCGAGATTCCTATTGACAACTTAACGACATTGAACGTTCCCGTTTACGAATGGCAGGGTCATCGCATTTGGGGAGCTACCGCCATGATGATGAGTGAATTGCAGGTTTTGTTGAAACAAGTGGTTTAGTTTTTCTATTTTTGTATGTTGTGCAAAACACTTTATTCAATGGGAATATTCAAAAAAAATGCGTTCGGTCACAATTTGTTGATTAAAACCTGGGTTATCCGAGTACTAGGCGTTTTGTCCCACCAGCGTTTCAATGGATTCAATAAAATGAAAATTGAGGGTTCTCAAATTCTCCGTGACCTCCCCGAAAGTAATGTATTGTTCATTTCCAATCACCAGACTTACTTTGCCGATGTGATTGCCATGTTTCACGTGTTTAACGCGAGTCTGAAAGGACGCGAGGATTCTATTAAAAATGTCGGCTACTTGTGGAAGCCCAAATTGAATTTGTATTACGTCGCGGCCAAGGAGACCATGAAATCTGGATTATTGCCAAAGATCATGGCTTACGCAGGGTCAATTAGCATTGAAAGAACTTGGAGAGCCGATGGACAAGACGTCAATCGTCAAGTGAAAATGGGAGATATTTCTAGTATTGCCAAGGCGTTAAAAGATGGATGGGTGATCACTTTTCCTCAAGGAACCACCACCCCATACAAACCCATTCGCAAGGGTACTGCTCACATTATCAAGCACTATCAACCCGTGGTTGTCCCATTGGTTATAGATGGATTTAGAAGGGCCTATGATAAAAAGGGTCTGAGGATTAAAAAGAAGAATGTGATACAACACATGTGTATCAAACCGCCTTTGGAGATTGATTATGACAATGACTCAATTGACGATATTGTGAAAAAAATTGAGATGTCCATTGAGCAACACCCCTCTTTTCTAAAGGTAAAAAAAAAGTACCTGCCGAGGCTTAGGCCTTATTCCTCTGAATCTTGAAGGAGTTTGTAGTTGACTTTCAAGCGTCTCAATAGGGTGCCGTAGGTCAACCAATAGACTAAAAGAAGCAATAGGCACGCCACTGTCAAAACGACTAAGGTGACCCCCGCTAACTTCAGATAAAAGAACTCATTTGGCTGTTTGGTTTGAATGTCCCGAACGGTCGCCATCAATTCAGGATCATAATTGATCATCAAGAATAATGCGGCAATAGTACCAATAACTAGAAGAGTAATATTAATGGCTACGTACAGTTTTACCGTTTTTCGGGTTTTGATGATCTTGGTCATGAGTTGCTTGGTATTTTCGACCATGGAAATTCGCTTATAATTGGCGTAAAACCGAAATAAAAAGTAAATCAAAATGGCATAGCTAACGATTTCTAACCCATTAGAGAAGTTCACGAAAATCTCCGAATTAGAACTACTGTCAGTGGACTGGTCGTGAAAGACTAATGACAGCAAGGCCCATAATCCAAATTCGACTAATCCAAACACAAAAATCCATTTGACCAAATTGGTGGATTTCCGTTCGAGGATGTTAGTGAGTTGTACCTTGTCGTGTTGGACAAAGTTGTCAGATTGGTTTTTCCATTGTTCTTTAAATTGATCTAATGCGTCCATGATGCTCTAGGGATTGATTAGCGTTTTTAATTTTGTCTTGATGCGATTCATTTTGACTCTGGCATTAACTTCGCTAATACCAAGGGTTTCACTTATTTCTTGATAATTTTTGTCTTCTACATAAAGAAGAACCAAGGCCTTGTCAATATCATTCAATTGATCTATCGCCCCATACAATGCTTCCATTTGTCGGTCCATTGTATTGTCATACGGTTCTGCTTTCAAAGCATTGGGAAAATCGTCAATATCCAATTGGTGCCTTTGACGCTTTTCTTTACGGTACGAGGTAATGGCAGTATTTAATGCCACCCTGTACATCCAGGTGCTAAATTTGGAATCTCCTCTAAATTTGGGATAAGCTTGCCAAAGTTGAATGGTTATTTCCTGAAACAAATCATCATGTGACGCCTTATCTCTGGCATAAATACGGCACAACTTGTGTACAATATTTTGATGAGATTCTAAAAGTTCTACAAATTGATCGCGTAGGATGTTCTCCAATGTAAAATGAATTCAGATGTAAGTAGGTTGTAGTGCGAAATTGTTACATTACAAATAGTTCTATTTAATAATTCCTCCACAACTTACTCTTCCACCGGCATCACCAGTGGGTTGGGTGCGATAGTCATCAATACCTTGGTGAACGATAATGGCTTTGCCCAAGATGTTTTTGTTTGGATCGTCGCAAGTCAAACACCATTCAGCAGTGCTAAATTCAATGCTTCCACGACCGGCTTCGTCGGCGGTAAAATTACCCACATCACCGCGGTGATAGCCTTCTTGTGCACCCCATTTGCCATGTGGTTGAGCGGTCGGATTCCAATGACCTCCAGTAGATTTGCCATCATCAGAAGAACAATCGGCTTTTTCATGCAAGTGAAATGCATGCACACCCGGGTCCAATCCTTCCAGTTTAGCACTCATATAAACAAGACCCTTAATTTGTTGAAACTTAACTTCTCCTACTGCAGAACTGCCACTCTTGGAGTTCAAATAAACCATTACTGTCGATTCTGGGGAGGTTGTTTTAGAGTTATTGGTTTTGCAAGAAGTTAAAGAAAGCGCATAAACCAACGTCAAAGAATAGATCAAAGTTTTCATAGTAAATTTTTTGTGTGCTATAAAGTTACATCATAAATCTCAAACATCAGAGTTGTAGGTTTAGCTAAAAAGGCCTATTTTAGTAGAGCCTTATTTACCTACTTATGAAAAAATATATCGTTCCAGTTGATTTTTCTGAACATTCTGAGTACGCCTTAAAGGCTGCTGCCAAAATGGCCAAAGATGACGAGTCTGAAATTTTAGCACTACACATGCTAGAGTTGTCCGATTCTCATTTTTCCGCCTCGGACTCTCAGCATCTTCAAGAGTTGTATTTCTGCCTGCAATTGGCGGAGAATCGTTTCAATGAATTCCTTAAAAAACCATATTTGAAGGGCGTAAACGTTATTCCATTAGTCAAGCATTTTAAAGTTTTTCAAGAGGTGAATGACATTGCAGAGTCTCATTGTGCTGATATGATCATTATGGGTTCTCATGGTGTCAGTGGGGCAAAGGAGTTTTTACTGGGTTCAAATACTGAAAAAGTGATAAGACATGCAGAGATTCCTGTTTTGGTTGTCAAAAATGAGCTTGAAGAATCCAATTTTAACAAGATTGTATTTGCTACTAATTTTGAACTCGTAGCAATAGAGGCTTACAATATGACCAAGTCTTTTGCTAAACTGTGGAACAGCGAGCTTTTGATTCTCTATATCAATTTGCCTAATGAGCGGTTTTTGAGTTCGGAAGAAATTCATCGCAAATCCGAGATATTTTTAAAGAGTTGTGGCGAAACAGACCATATAAAAGCCAATATTCATGTCGAATGTGGTTATACAGTAGAGAAGGGTGTTCTCAGTTTTGCCGATAAAATGAATGCTGATTTGTTGGTGATTCCTACTCATGGACGTAGGGGATTGGCGCACTTTTTCGTCGGTAGTATTGGAGAAGATATTGCCAATCACGCCACATTACCGGTAATGACAATTAAACTGAAATAGACTATTGTTGATTTGGGATGCAGGGGCTCTCGGAAGAAATGAGACCCTCAGTGGTTGTTGAGGACGGTGAAATCATTGAGATATTCAACCGAAGTCCTCTTAAAATAAGCAGAATGGCCTCAATTCAGAAGGCTACATTGCGGTTCAATTATCCCGATCTGATTACGCCAATATCATTGGTGCAGCAACAGAGTCAGTCATCAGAGTTCTTGCCGATTTTCACAGAGCAGGACTCATTAGCATGCAAGGCAAAAACATCAAAATCAAAAATGTGGCTGGCCTTAAAGCAAAGGCTTCGTCAGTTATTCAATGATTGAAAATGTGTTCACTTCCTTAAAAGGAGAAAGATCCAATTCTTTTATAGTGGATTGGTATTCTACCCAATCTTTTTCAAAATAAGAATTGGTCTGTTTCAAAGCCTCGTTTAGAGCGTTTTTTGCTTGGTCAACCAACTGAAATTCCGTTGAGGTTAGCCCCGAGGGTCTTGATACCACATAGGATTGAGCACTGTACATTCTCGATACAATGGATACCTCTGGATTTCTTGTAATACCTTGACGATCATCTTCCTTGCCGATGTAGAGAGCAACTATTTTTTCGATTTTTTCGCTTTCTTTTTTGGCCTGATCTAAAACATCCTTAAATTTTTCTTTATCCAAATCTTTCATGGATGCATTGAATTTATTGATGATTTCTAGGCTTTCAGACAATTGCTTGACCGCATCTGCTGCAGTTTGCTGCATTTGCTCTAATGTTTTCACCATATTATACTGTTCGGTCAAACCATCCAAATCGACATCAAGTCTCGGATCAAGCTCAACGGTCATTTGAGTTTCAACCTCAAGGCTGTCTTTAGACAATACCATACGGTAAGTTCCTGGTAAGACGGTCACTCCACCCGATTCGCCTCGAGAAGAACGAGAGCGTCTAGAAGGTCGGTCAACGCCCTTCTCGTCTAAACGCCATCGCCATGTGTAAACGCCTGATTTTTTTGGAACGGATTGTTTCAAATGTCTGATTTCTTTCTCTCCATGGTATATTTTAAGGTGCAAAGAGTCACTCGACTTTTTGTCAACATCGGTACTTGTAGTATCTACTTTTACATAGTAGGACAAACGACCACCGCCACCTCTATTTTCACCGTTAAACATATCGTCTGCTCCAAAGCGACTTCCAGTAGGTTGTTGATAAGCGGCCAAATAAGCCGTTGGAGGATCAAACACTGCAATAGTCTGTTCAGTCAGCTTTGAATTTGCCGCCATTGCTCTCAATGGACGAATGTCATCGAGCACCCAATGCGATCGGCCGAATGTAGTGATAATCAAATCGTCTTCACGAGGATGAATCACCATATCATTGACTGGTACAGTAGGGAAACCATTGGTCCATTTTACCCAGTTTTCGCCAGCATCAATGCTCACATAAAGCCCATCATCAGTGCCTAAAAAGAGCAAATTGGGTTCTTTGGTATCTTGAACAATCGAAAGAGCAAAACTCTGAGTGTCCTTGGAAGACACAAGGCGTTTCCATTTTTTGCCATAGTTTGTAGTTCTGTAAACATAAGGCTCGAAATTAAATCTTCTGTAATCATTAGCTACGAGCAGAGCCTCTCCCGGGTTATTGGCAGAAGCCTTGATCTGAGCAATCCAACTGCCTTCGGGCAAATCTTTAAGTCCTTTGCTGACGTCTTCCCAATTGGCACCTCCGTCCATGGTGACTTGCACGCGACCATCATCGGTTCCAACCCAAAGCATATTTTTTTCGGTTGGAGAAGGTTCAACAACTAAAATTGTACAGTGATTTTCAGCTCCTGTAGCGTCCATGGTCAAACCTCCGCTTTCTCCTTGCTTCAGTTTTTCTGGATCATTTGTCGTAAGATCACCAGATATAATCGACCAAGTCAAACCTTTGTCGTTAGATTTGTGAACAAATTGGCTACCAAAATACAACGTACTGCTGTCAAATGGGTCAATGTTGATGGCTGCATTCCAATTGAAACGAAGGTCCATATTGGGGTCAGGATGGGTTGGTCTCACTGAATAATTGTTTCCAGTTTGCCAGTCGTACCGTTCAACATAGCCTTGTTGACTCATGGTCCAACCATATCGAGAGTCTTTTGGGTCGGGGACTACGTCAAATCCGTCACCAAAGGAAATTTCTTGCCAATAAGAATTGCGAATACCTTGATCTCTCCAAACGTAGGCTGGACCTCTCCAAGAACCGTTGTCTTGCATGCCCCCGTAAATATTGTAGGGAACATCGTTGTCCACATTGACGTGGTAAAATTGACCTACGGGAAGATTGCCAATGAATTGCCAAGACTTACCGCCATCTCTTGTAATGTTTAGACCTCCATCATTACCATCAATCATATATTGCCCATTATTGGGATGGATCCACCAGGCGTGATGATCGGGATGAACACCATTACTAACCCCATAGGACGGCATTAGAGACTCAAATTTCTTTCCACCATCTTCACTGACATTGACGTAAGTAAACACCGAATAAACGCGATTTTCATTTTCGGGATCTACGAAAATATCGGAGTAATAAAAGGGTCTGTTGCCAATATCTTCGTTGTCATTGATTTTTGCCCATTTGAATCCACCATCATCACTGCGGTAGAGCGCGTTTTTCTTCGCCTCTATAAGGGCATACACTACATTGGGTTTGTTGGCGGCCACAGCCAGTCCAATCCGACCCAATTCTCCTTTTGGCAACCCGTCTTCATCGGTCAATTGTTTCCAATTTTTTCCACCATCGTGAGTCATAAAAAGGCCGGAACCTTTTCCTCCAGATTTGAAAAACCAAGGATCTCGCTTGTGTTCCCACATCGCTGCAAATAGCTTATTTGGGTTGGTAGGGTCCATGACCAAATCGGCGGCGCCACTCGAACTGTTGGTCGAAAGAACCAAGTCCCAAGTCTTTCCACCATCGGTAGTTTTATAGACTCCTCGCTCTGGGTGAATTCCCCAAGGCGAGCCAATGGCCGCGGCATAAACAGTATTTGAATCTGTTGGATCAACTATTACTCGATGAATGTGTCGTGTTTTCTCGAGACCCATCAATATCCAATTTTTACCTCCATCCAAAGATTTGTATATGCCAAATCCGCCATTCAAGCTGTTTCGCGGATTGCCTTCGCCAGTGCCTACCCAAATTACACTTGGATTGGACTGGTCAACGGCTACAGCTCCAATTGATGCAGTAGCTTCTTTTTCAAAAATAGGTTCCCATCTGATTCCACCAGAGGTCGATTTCCATAAACCACCTGAAGCCGTCCCTGCGTAAATCACGTCTGGGTTAGAAGTCACCACGTCAATGGCCGTAACTCTTCCAGACATTCCTCCTGGGCCTACATTTCTAGGTTTCATTTCTTTGATCAATTCAAGATCGAGTGGTTGCGCAGATAATAGCCCAACACACATCATTAGAAATAGAGTCCAAAAAGTAAAAAGTGAAGGGCTATGAATGGTTTTTGTGTTTGTCATAATAGTCGAAATTTAAGTCTTAAATCAATTTTTCAATTAGTGCTTTGTTCTGCAACAAAGGAAATATACTGTCCTGAAGGACTAACAGTAATTCTAGTGATATTAGTGATTCCGTAGGGATTCATGTCATGCAGTAGAACCCAGGAATCTTCGGCTGAAGGATCAAAGACATATAATTTGCTGCCTTGTCCCATGATAATATGGCCCCATGGTGTCCAGCAAAAATCCTCGCTACCTTCCAGCGTTTCAACAATTAGTTTGGAAAGCTTGTCCGATAAGTTGAGACCTATGATTTGATTGGGGAGTTCTTTTTTAGAAACATAAGTAATATTGTTAGACAAATGACCTCCATCCTCACCAAGTGGCTGTAAATGCAAGCTTCTTCCAATGTTAGTATCCAGTACTTCTAACGACTTTGAACTGAAATTGTGTTTTGCAAGTGAAAGACCTTCATCAACTAAAATGGCGGAATACATTTCGTTGGAATTGACCCAAACTTGATAACCCACAATAGGATCTGATACCAAAGTGGAGGTGTACGCCCCAGAAGAAGTATAGGCGGCCAAAAATTGTTCACCGCTGGTTTCTAGTCTTATGGCCGCAATGAGTTCTTGGTCAGGAATCAATTGAGGAGAATATTCGCTCCCTTCGGTATTGGTTAGCCACTGCCTGCTGTCTTCAGACACGGTATAACGAACTATGTCGGTTTGACCATTTCGTGTGCCAGCATAGAGCACAGTGTCGTCCGATTCGAAATAGGGTTGGTTGTTGTAACCCAATTCTTCTGAGATCATTTTTGGATCAGTAAGTTTTATGGTTTGATCGGACACAAAAAATTGACACAAATAGACTTGCGAAGAATTGGCCTGACACCAAATAGAATTAGTGTAAACCAATAAAGCGATTAGAAAGATCGATGTCTTCATGTCAGAAATTTTAGTGAATATATAAAAATATTAGGTTTCAACTTGACTTCTTGTCATAAATCAGAAGAGATTGAATTTTAACAGGGGACAAGGGGAAGCCAGAAATAAAAAAACCCGCACGTAGCGGGTTAGATTAAATGTAAGTGCAGAATTAGGCCAACTTATAACCGTTATCCGTTATCAAGCGGTCTGCAATTTTTGTTCTCAGGCTGGCCACATTTGGCAAATTGTGGTATTTGGTAAATCGCTTGAGACCCATAAGCATCATGCGTTGTTCATCGCCTTCGGACATCGAAGCAATACCTTCTTTGGCGCGTTGAGAAATGATGTCAACCGCCTGATAGAGGTACAGCTGAGCCATAGCAATCTGTGTTGCTTGGCTGTCTGCTCCAAACCTCTTGAGATTCTTTTCAGCTCTCAGTAATCCAGATTCTGCCATGTATATTTCAATCAGGATATCAGCAGCAGCCAATAGGAGCTGTTGGTGCTGGTCTAAATCAGTTCCATATTTTTGAACACCAGACCCAGCGACCATTAAGAAGACCTTTTTGAGCCTTTGGATCAAATCTTTTTCTTCTGACAATGGCTGAGAAAAATCTGGAGCATCAAATGAGGGAATTCCAGTAAGTTCATCTGCAACTTTCATCGCAGGACCGAGCAAATCAACATGACCCTTCATGGCTTTTTTGATGAGCATGCCGACACTGAGCATGCGATTGATTTCGTTCGTTCCCTCATAAATTCTCGCTATTCGCGCATCTCTCCAAGGTGCTTCCATTGGAGCATCTTCGGAAAATCCCATCCCTCCATAAATTTGAAGACCTTCGTCAGCACAATTTTGCATGTCTTCTGAAACAGCAACTTTTAAGATGGAGCATTCGATGACATATTCCTCAACGCCCTTGAGTTCTGCTTCCTGATGGCCATTACCTTCTTGGATTCTCAAAGCAATACGGTCTTCAATTGCTTTGGCAGCCCGATATGAAGCGGCCTCGCCAACATAGGCGCTGGTAGCCATTTCTGCTAATTTTTTTTGAATCGCTCCAAAGCTGGAGATTGGCGTTTCAAACTGAATGCGTTCGTTGGCGTACTTGGTAGCGGTATCGGTTACACGACGTTGCGCATCCAATTCAGCAGCGGCCAACTTGATGCGTCCCACATTCAAGGCGTTCATGGCAATTTTAAAACCATTACCCCTTTCCGAAAGCATATTTTCGATAGGTACAACAGTATCATTAAAAAACACTTGGCGGGTCGATGAGGATCGAATGCCCAGTTTGTGCTCTTCCTCGCCTAAACTGATGCCGTTGGACGGATCGTTTTCAATGATAAATCCAGTTATATTTTTATCGTTTTCAATTCGAGCAAAAACGATGAAAACGTTACAAAATCCTGCATTGGAGATCCACATTTTTTGACCAGTAATTTTGTAGTGGCTCCCATCCGCGGACAACACGGCTTTGGTTTTACCTGAATTGGCATCACTACCTGCACCCGGTTCAGTCAAACAATACGCCCCAAACCACTCACCTGTGGCTAATTTGGTAACATATTTTTGTTTCTGCGCTTCCGTGCCGTATAAGGTTATTGGCATAGTTCCAATTCCTGTGTGGGCCCCAAATGCTGTGCTGAAAGATCCTGTGCCACTTGAAATGTATTCGCAAACTAGCATGGTTGAGACAAAGCCCATTTCCATGCCGCCATAAGCTTGCGGCACCGAAATACCCAAAAATCCTAGCTCGCCAGCTTTTTTCATGACTTCTTTGGTCAAGTCGTAATCTTTGCTTTCGAATCGGGCGCGATGTGGAATGATCTCACGTTCGTTGAATTCCTTTACGGCATCTCGCATCATCTTTTGTTCTTCGGTAAAGTCTTCGGGAGTAAAGACAGCATCACAAGGAGTTTCCTTAACGATAAATTCACCGCCTCGGGTGATGAAATCTGTTGTTTCTGACATGATTATAATTTTAAAGTGATTGGGTTAGTTTAAATATTCGAATATCCCGGCAGCTCCTTGACCAGTTCCTACGCACATGGTAACCATACCGTATTTTCCATTCATTTTCCGTTTGCTCATTTCGTCGAACAGCTGCACAGATAGTTTTGTGCCCGAGCATCCTAAGGGGTGGCCTAAAGCAATTGCTCCTCCATTGACATTGACGATGTCTTGGTTGAGATCTAAAGTTCTCATAACGGCCAAAGACTGTGAAGCGAAGGCTTCGTTGAGCTCAATCAAGGACAAGTCGTTTTGCTGAAGTCCAGCTTGCTTAAGTGCTTTTGGAATGGCTTTAACTGGGCCAATACCCATGATTCTTGGTTCAACGCCAACGGCTGAATAACTGACCATTCGAGCAATAGGTTCTAAATTCAGTTCCTTGACCATGGCCTCACTCATCACCATGACAAAGGCTGCTCCATCGCTCATTTGAGAAGAATTACCAGCAGTAACACTTCCGTTATTGGCAAAAACAGGTCGAAGTTTGCCTAAGCCTTCTAAGGTAGAATCTGCTCTTGGACCTTCGTCTTGAGATACGGTATAGGTTTTTGAAGCTCTTTTGCCATTTCCGTCAACATAAATTTGCTCTACAGTGATGGGAACAATCTGCTCTGCAAAACGATTTTCTTTCAAAGCTTTTAGCGCTTTTTGATGTGATGCAAAGGCAAACGCATCTTGATCTTCTCGCGATACCTTAAATTGGTTGGCGACTGCCTCAGCAGTTAACCCCATGCCCCAGTAATAGTCTTCGTGACCATCCTTAGCCAATTGGTAATCGGGAACAGGTTTGTAGCCTCCCATAGGGATATAGCTCATGCTTTCGACCCCTCCAGCAATGATGCATTCGGCCATCCCAGATTGAATTTTGGCCACAGCCATGCTGATTGTTTCAAGTCCAGAGGCACAATAACGATTGACGGTTACCCCAGGTACTTCCTCCGATTTTAATCCCATCAATGAAATGAGTCGAGCGATGTTCAGCCCTTGTTCAGCTTCTGGCGTGGCATTGCCTACAATAACATCATCAATTCTCGATTTGTCGAATTCGGGCAATTGAGACATCAAAAAAGCAATGGTCTCTGCCGCGAGTTCATCAGGTCTTTTGAATCTGAATAGTCCTTTTGGTGCTTTGCCTACAGCTGTTCTGTAGCCTTTAACGATGTATGCTGTTGTCATCATAATATGTTAGTCATTAATTTCTTAGGGGTTTGCCTGTTTTGAGCATGTGTTCGATGCGCTCTAAGGTTTTTCTTTCTCCACAAAGGCTTAAAAACGCCTCTCTTTCAATGTCAAGAAGATATTGTTCCGATACTAAAGTCGCTTCCGATAAGTCTCCTCCCGCCATGACATAGGCCAGTTTGTTGGCAATTTTATGGTCATGTTCAGATATAAAATGGGCTGATTTCATAGCATCAGTACCTACCAAAAACATTCCGAGAGCTTGCTTGCCCAATACCTTAATGTCTTTTCTTGCTACTGGCTTGGTGTAGCCTTGATCTGCCATTAACTTGGCATAAGCTTTGGCCGTTGCAATCTGTCGATCGCGATTGACTACCACGGTATCCTTGCCTTTTTGCAATATACCCAGGTCGAAAGCTTCATAGGCCGAAGTAGATACCTTGGCCATGCCAATGGTTAAAAAGTATTCTTGTAAAACATTGAGTTCTACATCATTCTTTCTAAATGAATCGGAAGCTCTCAAGGTCAACTCTTTTGATCCACCACCACCAGGAATGACACCAACACCAAACTCGACTAGTCCAATATAGGTTTCGCTTGCGGCAACAACTTTGTCGGCATGTAAGGACAATTCACAGCCTCCACCGAGAGTCATGCCATGTGGAGCAGCAATGGTTGGAATGGAGGAGTAGCGCATCCTCATCATGGTATTTTGGAAATAGGCTATGGCTTGGTTCAGTTCGTCGTATTCTTGTTCTACCGCCATCATAAATATCATGGCAATGTTTGCGCCAACACTAAAATTGGCCCCTTGATTGCCAATGACCAATCCAGCGAAATCTTGTTCGGCTATGTCAATGGCCTTGTTCAGTCCTGATAATATATCTCCTCCAATAGTATTCATTTTTGAACGAAATTCAGCATTCAAAATACCATCTCCTAAATCGTGAAGTACAAAGTCTTTGTTCTGAAATACAGGAGTGTTTTCTCTTAAATTGTTCAGGATGATAAAGGCATCTTGACCTGGAATTTTCTGATAATCGGTAGAATTCCTGTCATAGCAATAGGTCGCCCCATTCTTAATGGAATAGAAACTGCTCATGCCATTATTGATCATTTGTTGAACCCACGGAGCAGCAGTTAAACCAAGGTCTGCAATCAAGTCCATTCCTTGCGTTAGTCCAATGGCATCCCAAATTTGAAATGGACCATGTTCCCAGCCATAGCCCGCTTTCATCGCATCGTCTATTTTGTAGAGGTCTTCGGTTATTTCTGGAACTCGGTTAGACACGTAAGCGAATGTAGCACCAAACATTTTTTTGTAAAACTCAGACGCTTTATCGTCTCCACTAACAAGAACTGGAAACCGGTCTATGACGTTTTCTATAGATTTAGTTTTGGCTAAGGTCGGAAAATCTGTCTTTTTTTGAGCCGAATAAGTCAGCGTATTCAAATCGAGTGACAATATTTCTCTCTTGCCACTGCTATCAGTTGTTTTTTTGTAAAAACCTTGACCCGTCTTATCGCCGAGCCAATTGTTTTCCATCATGCTCTGAACAAAATCGGGGATTCTAAAATCTTCTCTCTTTTCATCATTCGGACAGTTTTCATACACTCCATTAGCCACATGAACCAAAGTGTCTAATCCTACCAAATCGGTGGTTCTAAATGTGGCTGATTTGGGTCTGCCAATGACTGGTCCAGTAAGTCGATCAACGTCCTCGACACTAAGACCCATAGCTACCACTTGCTGAAACAAACTTTGAATGCCGTAGGTGCCAATTCTGTTGCCAATAAAAGCTGGGGTGTCTTTTGCAACCACGGACGTTTTGCCTAAGAATTTTTCCCCATAAGATCGCATGAATTCCAAAACTGATTCGTCAGTTTTTGGACCTGGAATAATTTCGAACAGTTTCAAATATCGCGCCGGGTTGAAAAAGTGGGTTCCGCAAAAATGGGCTTGAAAATCATCACTTCGTCCGTCACTCATCATCGCAATTGGTATCCCAGAAGTGTTGGATGAAATTAAGGTGCCTTTGGTTCTGTGTTGATCCAATTTCTCAAAAACCGATTTTTTGATGTCCAGTCGTTCAACTACTACCTCAATGATCCAATCTACCTTGGCAACTTTGGCGATGTCATCTTCTAGATTCCCCGTGGTAATTCTTTGAGCAAAAGTACCGTGATAGAGTGGAGCAGGGTTTGTTTTGATGGCTTTGGCCAAAGCGTCGTTTACTATTCTGTTTCTGACATTCTTATCTTCAAGAGTTAATCCTTTGGCTTGCTCTAGGTCGTTTAATGATCTGGGTACTATGTCTAACAATAACACTTCGACTCCAATGTTGGCAAAGTGACAGGCGATACCACTTCCCATGATTCCAGAACCTATTACGGCGACTTTGTTGATGTTTCTATTTTTCATATTTCGGATATTGGAACGTTATAATTCAACGTTTTTTGGTGATGAACGACTTGATTGATTTGGCTAATGATTTCAAAGAAGTCATCGAGTTTTTCGGCTGACACCTTTTCTGCGACGGCCTTATTGAAATCTAAAACCTGTTGTCTGGTAAAATCTCTGCGCTCTTTGCCATATTCGGTCAAATGAATGAGAACACCTCTGCCATCCTCGGGGTTAGGAGTTCTGTAAATTAAGCTCGAATCCTCCATTGACTTTAAGATTCTTGACAGACTTGTTGGCTCAATGCCCATTTTAGGCCCTAAGGCTGTCGATGGGGTTCCAGTCTCAGGATCAAGACTCAACAAGGCAAAGCCGATCGACATGGTTGTTCCAAACTTTTGAGCCTCATCATTATACATCTTTTGGATGGATAACCAAGTGGTGCGCAAGGCGTATTCAACGGTGAGTTTTTTCATAAAAACAAATCTAATCAAATTTACTATGCATGCATAGTAAAAAATTAAAATGTTATGAACGGCTCAAATGAGTGTGTGGGTTATCCCCTATAAATATCCTCTATAAGGGCAAGGTATTGTTCCTTGATTACTCTGCGCTTCATCTTCATGGTCGGGGTCAAGTGACCGTCGTCTATCGTCCACATCTCTGGCGTGAGTCTAAACGCTTTGATTTGTTCCCAACGCCCAAAATGCGGATTAACGGCATCTATTTCTTTTTGAATACGATCAATTACAACAGGTGAGTTGGCTATGTTCTCGGGAGTGTAGGGACCTTCAATCTTTTTTCGTTTCATCCATTCGGTGATAAACACAAAATTCGGTTGAACAATTGCAGCTGGCATTTTTTCGCCTTCACCAACAACCATTACTTGTTCAATAAACCTAGATTGTTTTAGTTGACTTTCTATAACCGCTGGTGCAATGTATTTACCTCCGCTAGTCTTGAACATTTCCTTTTTTCTGTCAGTGATTCTCAGAAAGCCATCACGGTCAATTTCTCCGATGTCACCGGTGTGAAAATAAGCTCCAGTCATGACCTCAGCCGTTTGAATAGGATCTTTATAATACCCTTGCATGACATTAGGACCCTTGACTAAAATTTCGCCGTCTTCAGCAATTTTAACTTCAACATTATCAATCACCCGACCGACCGTTCCTATTCTGAATCCTCCGTTTCGTTCATCATTAACCGAGACAATTGGAGAGGTTTCAGTCAAACCATAGCCTTCCATAATTGGCATTCCAGCAGCAGCAAAAACTCTTGCGAGTCTGGACTGCAAGGGAGCACTACCCGAAACAAATAGATCCATGTTGCCGCCGAGAGCCTCCTTCCATTTACTAAATATGAGTTTGCGGGCTATTTTCAACTTCAATTCGTATAAAAATCCATTTTGACCGTATGGTTCAAATTTCAATCCCAAACTAACAGCCCAAAAGAAAAGAGCCTTCTTAATTCCTTTTAGCCCTTCTCCTTTGGCAATGATACCGTCGTAAACTTTTTCATACAGTCGCGGCACAGCGGTCATGATGTTTGGTTTGACTTCTTTGATGTTAACGGTAAGCAATTCAAGGGACTCTGCGAAGTAGGTTGAAACGCCACAATATTGATAGAGGTACAAGATGATCCTTTCGAAAACGTGACAAACAGGCAAGAAGCTTAGGGCTACTGAACCACCATAGGTTACAGGAACTCTTTTTTCGCCATCCAGAACATTAGTAACTAAATTGTGATGAGAAAGCATCACGCCTTTTGGTTTTCCTGTTGTCCCAGAAGTGTAGATCAGGGTGGCTAAATCGGAAGGTTTTACAACGGCTTTCCGTTGTTCAAGCTCATCGTTATTACTCATGTCTTTGCCCAACTCAATGACTTTTGACCAGTGATCAGCCCCCTGCACTTCATCAAAAGTGTAAATCCCTTTGAGGTTGATGTCTTTTTCTACGCTTTTTAGTTTTTTATAAATCTCTTCATCCGATGCAAAACAATAGGTCGACTCCGAGTGGTTGATGATGTAAGCATAGTCATCGGCTGCTATGGTAGGGTAAATGGGTGCGTTTTGTGCCCCAATTTGCAAGACTGCCAAGTCTAACACACTCCATTCGTTGCGATTGTTTGAAGTGATTACGGCAATTTTATCATTCGCTTGCACGCCGAGTCTCAGCAGTCCTCGGCTGACGTTATTCGCTTGATCAATAAAGGCTTGAGAGGAAAGTACCTCCCAATTTCCTTTCTTTTTGGTTGCGAAGGCGCACTCCAATTTAAATTTTTCGAGTTGGTAGTAGGGGAAGTCAAAAACGCGGGTAACTGCAACACTCATGAGTCAAACATTTAGTGAAGGCAAAATAGGAAAAAAAAGTCAGTTGATCCCACTAATTGATACTTCCTATTTTTTAATCACCTTAAATTTTTTGTGACGCTCTTGATTAAAAAGTGAAACAAAGTAGAGTCCAGCAGCAAAATCTTGCATAGAGACTTTAGAATGACCCGAATTTGACTGAGACTGGAAAACCACTTTTCCTAAGATATTAGAAATTTGGATATTGAAGTTTTCAAGAGTCGTTTGAACATATAGCATTCCAGAGGTCGGATTGGGATACAAATGAACTTCATCTGTGTTAAACTCTGTAGTATATAAATTCTGACTTACTACAGAAACGGTTAGGTTGTCAAAATAAAACCCATCCAATTCAACAGCCTCATCAGAATGAAGTTTGAATCTGAATAATACGTTTTCACCCAAATAGTCATTTAAGGAAATGCTTTCTCGAACCCAATCGGACTGTGTTCCTTCATAAATTGGCTCTCCTTCAGCTCCAGACTGGTTTACAACTCCTGTTCTTGTATATCTGCCGCATTGAGGAATCCAGGAATTGCCGCCGTCTATCGAAACCTCAAGTTGGACGTAGTCAAATCCTGCTTCTAAATCCCACTGGGCCATAAAAGCAACTCTGGCATCCAGTATCCCTGATGATAAATCGATGGGATTGCTGAGTTGAATTGAACTGTCGGTATTGGGCAAGTAATTTCCGTTTGGAGAATCGGTGATTGAGGTGCTTGAAGAGACGTATTCGGTCGAAGTAGTTCCCCAAGATGTGGAATCCCAATTGACTGAAACGCTGTCGGCGGGGTCTTCAAGCAAGAGAGATGAAGAACCATAAATTTTGGAAACACGAGTTCTGGTTTCAAACAAGCCATGGTCAAGAACAAAATCAAAGCTTATTAGGTCTCCGGGGTTCATGCCAGAATTGAGATTTAGTGTAATATCTCCAGAGACGATTTCTCCCTGAGATAAATTGCTGAACGTGTCGCTTGCTCCTACTGAGGAAATATTAGTACTGATGGGTTCTATGGAGACATTAAAACTCCCGTCATCTGCTAAGCCTAATCGTTCAAGTTGATAGCTTATAGCAGGGTTGGCGGTAGAGAGGTTGTCTGCAGATAGATCGGTCAATAACCCATAATTGTGAATTAGTTTGAGAGCGTTTAAATTCGTGTCAGCCATGTCTTGGCAAATGCCAACAATGTCACTGGCGTTGGGCCAAAATGATGGTCCTATTTCTGGTGTCATGGCAAAAACTTTATTTCGTGTACCACCGTTTTCTGTTTGGAGCATCCCATACATAAAATCATCACTGTCTCCAGCCGCAGGGTATAGTTCTGATGAAATTTTGTTATCAAAATTGTTTTGCGCAACCATAATGCTGGTAATGTTCTCGAAAATGGTGTTATCTGAGGTAGGGGTGTTGTTTGCATACCCATAAGGAAACAGGAGCAAGTTTCCGTAAGTATGCGAATTCAATGCGATCTTGAAATCATGAGTTTCAACAAAATACCGGATGGCTTGATTTTCAGGTTCAGAAAACGGACCAGTTCCAGCGTAGGTTTCTCCTGACGTCATGTTAGAGGTTCCAACAGTATTCCAAACTTCATTGCCTTGCGGTGTGATGTATGAATAATTTCTATTATTATCTACTCCATAGGTTCCTCGGCGATTTTTCCGCCACAAGCCTCCTCCTGAGGGATTTGTTGTTTCGTTGTAGATATATCCATCTGGATTAATACAAGGAATAAAATATATTTCAGTATTATCGACCAAATCTTTGATTTCATTATCTGTGCTATAATTCTCTAAAAGATACCACATAAAGAAAATGAGTTGCTGCAATGAGGCTGGTTCTCTTGCATGATGAATGGCATCAAATAAAATTTGAGGCTCACTCTCTTCGGTGTTTGGATTGTCAGATATTTTTACCCATTGTAAATACCGTCCTTCCTCGGTTTGATGAGTTGTCGGTGAACTCGGGTTGTTTAAATCTGCACGCGCACTGATCAAATCGGGGTATTGAGCGTGCATGTCATCTAACTCCTGCAGCATTTCGGCATAAGTGTAGAAACCTCCAAAATCAGTTCCACTTTTGATATCGTAATTGACAGGAACGTCGTAATTGTAGTTGGATTCATTTTCACATTGCGCATTTCGTGATACTGATCTTTCAATATCTTGGATTAATCCCTTGTTACGTCTAACGTAATACTCGCTGACATTTGGAATGATGATTTCAACATCCAAACCCAATTCTTTTGCCGTATTGATCTCAAAATCTGAAAAGTCAGATTCAACAAAAACATTTTTTTTCGACTTGGCATGGTCCAAAGCAATGCCTGCCTCATTCATTTTTTGAAGATCTTTTTGACTGTGATAGAAAATTTTTGCACGATGATGGTTTTGAGTCTGACAATAGGTGCTGAATGAAGCGAGCCCAAATAAGCAAATGAGGAAAAATGGAATTTTCATTGAACAGGTTATTAGTTCTAGTCCTGACAAACAGTTGCAATAATTATGCCATGGGTTAGGAATGCTTTAGCACCCAATTTCTGGCGTTGACAAAGGCTTCAAGCCATGGACTGACTGAGTCAGATCTGTCGGGGTAATAGGCCCAATTCCATTGAAAAATTGATCTTTCAATATGTGGCATCGTTACTAAATGTCTACCGGTGAGATCGCACAGCATGGCGGTATTATAGTCTGATCCGTTTGGATTGGCTGGATATGAGTGGTATCCGTATTTTGCTACAACCCTGTAGCGACTTTCAGGTAAAGGTAAATCGAACTTACCTTCGCCATGACTGACCCAAATTCCTAAAGTGGAACCCGCTAAAGAACCCAACATGATTGAGTTGTTGGCCTCAATCTTTACTGAAGTAAATATGCTCTCGTGTTTTTGTGATTGATTGTGAGTCATTTTTCCAGGTTGTTCCAAATCGGAATTGATCAGATTGAGCTCCATAAATAATTGGCAACCATTACAAATACCTATCGACAGAGTGTCTTGTCTATTGAAGAATTTAGCCAACGACTCTCTGGCCTTGTCGTTATACTTAAATGCTCCTGCCCATCCTTTAGCAGAACCAAGAACATCCGAATTAGAAAATCCTCCTACAGCGCCAAGAAATGAAAGATCTTCCAGGTTTTCTCTGCCCGAAATTAGGTCAGTCATGTGAATGTCTTTGACTTCAAAGCCGGCCAAATAAAGGGCGTGAGCCATTTCTCGATCGCTGTTGCTTCCTTTTTCACGCAAAATCCCAGCGCAAGGGCGACGGCCTTGAGGTTTTTTGGGTAAACTTCCGTCAAAACCTTTTGGAAAAAGGTATGAAAGAGGTTGGGTTTTGTAGTGGTCGAATCTTACTTTGGCCAAATCATTGGCCGTTTGAGCCTTATCCATCTCGTATGACGATTGGAACCAAACATCTCTCAGTTCGGAAACAGTTAAAGTGAGTTGATTTTTGTGGTTGAGGATGAATAGGGTGTCTGATGAGGTAGCATAGCCAATTTGAACAGCCTCTGGAATTAATTTTTTGATTGCTTCCTCGGAAGCAACCGTTTTGGCTTGAAAGACTAGTGCTATATTTTCAGCAAATAATAGCCGAGTAGAATCAGATTCATTCAATTCAGTCAGATCAAAATTGGCGCCGAGTTGCACGTCTGCAAAACACATTTCAAGGAGTGTTGTAATCAACCCTCCAGAACCAACATCATGACCAGCGGCAAGATGTCCGCCTTTAATTAGAGACTGGACTTGATCAAATTTCAATTTAAAGAAAGACGCGTCATTGATTGTAGGCGTCTCATTTCCAATTTTGTTCAATGATTGACCAAATGCACTGCCTCCCAGTTTATAGTCGTATCGAGACAGGTTGAGGTAAAAAATTGCACCTGCGTTTTTTTGCAATATTGGCGAAACAGTCTTTCGGATATCAGAACAATGTCCAGTCGCAGAAATAATCACCGTTCCTGGCGTAATCACGTCTCTGTCGTTATACTTCTGCTTCATTGAGAGTGAGTCTTTACCTGTAGGCACATTGATTCCTAGAGCGATCGAGAAATCGGATACGGCCTGCACAGCGCGGTACAACCGAGCATCTTCGCCAGGGTTGTTACATGGCCACATCCAATTGGCGGACAAGGAAACACCCGATAATCCATGTTCAAGCGGTGCCCAAATAATATTCGACAAGGCTTCGCCAATACTGTTCAAACTGCCAGCAATTGGGTCGATGAGTCCCGAAACTGGAGCATGACCAATTGAGGTGGCAACGCCTTGGTTACTGGTAAAATCCAATGCCATTACCCCACAGTTGTTCAAGGGGAGTTGTAATGGACCGGTGCATTGTTGAGTGGCTACTCGTCCACCTACACAGCGATCGACCTTATTGGTCAGCCAATCTTTGCAAGCCACTGCCTCGAGATTCAGAACTGATTTCAAATGAGATTGAAAATCTTCTTGTTTGTAAATAATTGGCTCGAACGTGGCCTCAATAGTTTGATCTGACATGATAGTTTTTGGGGAACTTCCAAACATATCTTCCAAAGCAAGTGACATGGGTTTTTCTCCCGTTGACTCAGAGACGAATTCAAATCTGTGGTCTCCTGTAACTTCTCCAACGACAAACATTGGAGCCCTTTCTCGATCGGCAATTTCTCTAAGCCTTGGGACAAAAGATTTTGGAATGATAAGACCCATACGTTCTTGAGATTCATTGCCAATAATTTCTTTGAATGATAGGGTAGGGTCGCCGACTGGTAACAGGTCAATATTAATCTTTCCGCCAGAATTTTCGACCAGTTCAGACAAGCAATTCAGGTGACCACCTGCGCCGTGATCATGTATCGATATAACCGGATTATCAGTACTTTCCACTAATGCTCGAATGGTGTCAGCAACGCGTTTCTGCATTTCGGGATTGGACCTTTGAACGGCATTCAACTCTATTCCAGAAGCATAGGCTCCAGTATCTGTGCTCGAAACAGCTGCTCCTCCCATACCGATGCGATAATTGTCTCCTCCAAGAACAACAATGACGTCGCCAGCTTTTGGTTCTTTTTTATGGGCATAGTCGGCTTTTCCATATCCTACGCCTCCAGCCAACATAATGACCTTGTCAAAGCCCAAAGTGGATTGAAGTTCCTCGTGTTCAAAAGTTAAAAGCGATCCAGCAATCAGAGGTTGACCAAATTTATTACCAAAATCAGAAGCGCCATTACTCGCTTTAATCAATATATCCATTGGTGTTTGATAACGCCAAGGACGAGCAGGGATGTTTTGTTCCCAAGCCCGATTGTTCGCACGGCAGTAAGGAGTCATGTAGACTGCTGTCCCTGCAAGTGGAAGAGATCCTATCCCGCCTGCCAGCCGGTCTCTAATTTCTCCTCCTGAGCCAGTGGCTGCACCATTAAAAGGTTCTACTGTTGTCGGGAAATTATGTGTTTCAGCTTTGAGAGAAATGATAGATTCAAACGTCGATTCTTGATACCAATCGGCTTGGTATGCGGTTTTTGGGGCAAATTGGGTCAACGCCGGACCTTTGATAAAGGCCACATTATCCCTGTAAGCCGAAACAATTTGATTGGGATTTACTTTAGAAGTTTTTTTAATCAGTTGAAACAGGGATTCTGGCATTTCTCGGCCGTCAATCACGAAGGTGCCATTGAATATTTTATGTCGACAATGTTCGCTGTTTACTTGAGAAAAACCAAAAACTTCTGCATCGGTCAACGGTCTTTCTAATTGATGAGAAAGGCCTTCCAAGTAGGTGACTTCTTCCGAGTTTAATGCCAAACCTTCTTTCTCGTTGTAGGCTCTTATGTCCGTAATTTCTTGAATTGGCTCCGGTTTTTTGTCGATGTCAAAAATGGATTGATTCAAAACCGTATAATTCTGAAAAAGCATGGGATCAAATGAAGGTATTTTGGCTGCGGGTTCAAAACACTCTATTCGAACTAAACCACTGATTCCCATATTTTGGGAAATTTCAACCGCATTGGTACTCCATGGGGTAACCATTGCCGCGCGAGGTCCAATAAAAGAAGTTGGGATACTAGAGTCACTGATGGCTGGAATATCACCAAAGAGCCATTCCAATTTTGGGATATCTGAGGGCTTTAACGGGACTTTGGTTTGAATCGCGTATATCTTTGATTTTAAGCTTCCAAAAAAATGAATCATAGGAACTGATTTGAAGCTATAAAAATAAACCAATTCGATTGGCCAATAGTGTCATTTTAACCAATCTTATTCACGGCTTTTGAACAGAATTGAAGATCTATTCTTTTCGTTTGATTTGAGCCATGTAAAACCCGTCGTAACCGCATTTATAGGCAAAAAGAGATTGTTCCTTCTGAAGCTCAAAATTTTGGCCAGCTTCGCTTGATAAAAATTTCTGAACTTGATTTTGATTCTCAGATGGTAAAACAGAACAAGTTGAATATACCATCAATCCACCAGGCTTGAGCATTCGAGAGTAACTTGTCAGAATTTCTTGCTGGGTCTTTTTGATGTTCTCAACAAATTCAGGAGATAGTTTCCATTTGGCATCAGGGTTGCGTTTTAGGACGCCGATTCCAGAACATGGAGTGTCCAAAAGTAAACGGTCAGCACTCTCCTTCAATTTTTTGATTACTTTGGTTGAATCGATGATGCGAGTCTCAATGTTGTGAGCCCCATTTCTCTTGGCTCTTGTCTTGAGTTGATTGAGTTTGCTTTTGTATAAATCCAGTGCCAAGAGTTGTCCCTTGTTTTCCATGTTGCACGCGAGATGCAAGGTTTTACCACCTGCACCAGCACAGGCATCGATGACTCTCATGCCTGGTTCAACTTCGAGATAATCAGCAACGAGTTGAGAAGAAGCATCTTGCACTTCGAACCAACCATCTTTAAAAGCTTCGGTTTGAAACACATTAGCCCGTTCTAGCAGTTCTAGAGCGTTTGGATAAGATTTTAATTCGTTTGATTCAATGCCTTCGCTTTCCAATTTGAGTTTCAAATCCTTACGATTGGTTTTTAGAGTATTCGTTCTTAGGATGACCTTGGCTTTCTCATTCTGAGCTTCGAGTTCTTTTCCCCATACTTTGTCACCCAATTCAGATGCTCCCATTTCATCTAACCAGTCGGGAATGGACTGAATGATTGCACGCTGTTTTGAATATTCGTCAAACTTACCTTTAATTCGCCGAGTAGGAGTGTCTGCAAATTGAGGCCAATCGGGAAGTTTAATTCCTTTTAGAACAAGCCAGACCGACAAGAGACGCCAAATGTTTTCTCTGGTGAAAGGCATGTTGACCTCTGCTATTGAGGCGTAAAGTCTTTGCCAACGAACGATGTCATAAGTTGTTTCCGCAATAAACTTTCGGTCAGCGCTGCCCCAACGTTTGTCCCGCTTGAGCATTTGATAAACCACCTTGTCGGCGTATTGGTTCTCAATAAAAATATGGTAGATGCCTTCCACAACGGCTAGGCAAAGGTTTCTATGTAGTCGCATTGCGGCAAAATTACTGTAATTCACCGACTTAAAATAAAAAAGGGCACATATTTTGTGCCCCTTTTTCAATCCTAATTTCTGCCTCGGCGATCCCCACCTTTAAGACGATCCATCATCTTCTGTTTGAAGCCTTCCTCGGCCATTCTCAATTTCATGATTTTGGCCGCTGGAAGGACGGTTCTCAAATCGTTGATGAGCTTTAATTCCGCTGATTGCATTTCTTTAACGTGATTGATGTATTTGTTTAAAAGTTCCTCAGACTCTGCTTTGCTCATTTCTTTGCCCTCCCTTAGGGGTTCAAAAACGCTTTTCATTCCATTTCGTCTCATTTGCTGAGTTGATTTTGAAAATTCATTGTAAACTGGCCAAAATTTTTCAGCTTCAGCTGGAGAGAGGTTTAATTGTTCCGTGAGGTAAGCAACTTTCATGGCTTCAATTTTCTTGCGGTCTTCGCCTTTGTTAGGTTGCGCTACTGCCAATATTCCAAGGATCATAAAGACCCAACTCAGATGCATTGTTTTCATAGGATTATTATTTACGGTGTTGTTATAAATTCATTAAAGTAATTCGTCTCTTCAATCAAGTAGTTTTCAATGGATTGATTCGGGATGATATACTGATCGGCAAACGGCTCTAATCCAAAGGATTCGACCAATTCATAAACGTCAACATCAGTTTCTTCCAACAAGTATATGGCAATTTCTTCTCGATCTAGACCAGATTCACTGGGCAGCAGGACAAAATATCCTAGCAGAAAAATTACGCATGCTGCTAGAGCCCAAAAGGCTACTGTGCGAGCGGGCCTTACGGAAGGTGGTGATAACTCTCGATTGAAATCAACCTTAAAGTGTTCCAAATACCCTTCAGGAATTTTAAAGCCAGTATGTTGAGGAATTTGTTTCAATGTTAAATTTTGTTTTTGGACTAGGAAATGAGCTTTTGGTTTAATTGGATGACAAGAATTGTTCAATTTTTTTCATGGCGATATGGTAAGAAGCTTTCAAAGCCCCCTCGCTAGTGCCTAAAATCAGTGACAAGTCTTTAAATTTGATTTCGTCGAAGTACCTCATGTTAAAAATGAGTTTTTGTTTCTCGGGCAGACGAGCGATAGCTTTTTGGAGTTTTAGTTGTATTTCATCACCTTCAAAGTAAACATCGGCCTGTAGATTATCGGCCAAGGCCTTTTGCAGGCTTTCACTTGTTCTGTGTTGTCGTCTGGATTGGGATTTGAGAAAACTCAGAGATTCGTTGGTCGAGATGCGATAGATCCAAGTAAACAATTGACTGTCGCCTTTAAAATGGGCAATATTTCTATAAATCTTTATAAAAGTGTTTTGAAGCACATCATCGGTGTCGTCGTGAGAAATCACAATTTTTCTAATATGCCAATAAAGCCGCTCTTTATAGAGAGAAACCAGAACACCAAATGCTTTTTCCCTTGTTTCGGGTTTTTGTAACAGCAAAACGAGTTCCTGATCTGTCAATTTATTTTCTTGATTTGACTAAATTAGGATGATTTGGTTTAAATCAAAAAAGGAGATTATTGAAAAGATTGAAGTTCTATAAGCTTCTTGTAATTGCCGTCATGTGCCATCAAACTATCATGATCGCCTGTTTCAACAATTCGGCCATTTCTCAAGACTAGGATCAAATCGGCATTTTTAATAGTAGATAAACGGTGGGCGATGACGATAGAAGTTCTGTTTTTCATCATATTTTCCAAAGCGACCTGAACCAACTGTTCGCTTTCGGTATCCAACGCAGAAGTGGCCTCGTCAAGGATCATAATTGGAGGATTTTTAAGTACGGCTCTGGCTATGCTCAAGCGTTGTTTTTGACCTCCAGATAGTTTGTTGCCACTATCTCCAATATTTGTTTCTATGCCTAAAGGAAGTTTTTCAATAAATTCCCACGCATTGGCGATTTTCAACGCCTTAATCATGTCCTCATCCGAGGCGTTTTCTTTGCCGATCAACAAGTTGTTTTTTATGGTTTCATTGAATAAAATAGACTCTTGAGTAACAAGTCCCATATTTCCTCTCAAAGCCGATTTAGTGATTTGACGAATATCGATTCCATCGATGAGTATGGCGCCATCCGACACGTCGTAAAACCGACTGATTAAATTGGCGATGGTTGACTTGCCACTTCCTGATTGTCCCACTAAGGCTAGAGTTTGTCCCTTTTTGACTTCAAATGAAACTTTAGACAACACATTTTCTTTATCGTATTTAAACGAAACGTTGTCGAATTTTATATCAGAGGAAAAATTCAAATTGGAAACAGCATTCGGGGCATTGGTGATAGAACTGGTAGTTTCCAAAACTGACATCACTCTTTCGGCAGCTGCATTTCCACGTTTCACGCTGTACGAGGCCTTACTCATGGCTTTCGCGGGCGTAAGAATTTGATAGGCCAATGACATGAACCCAATGAATGCACCACCGCTTATGGTGTTTTTGACCAGAACGAGGTTACCGCCATACCAAAGTAAAGCTGTAATGGTCACTATACCCAAAAACTCACTGACCGGCCCAGCCAAATTTTGACGGTGCATCAAGCTGTTGGAAAAATCAAAATAACGCCTAGTAGTTGCGGAAAACCTTTTCTTGAAGGCATTTTCGGCGACAAATCCTTTGATCACTCTTATTCCTCCAAATGTTTCTTCAATAGTCGAGAGCAATACTCCAGATTCCTCCTGAACTTTGGTCGAATGTTTTTTTAATTTTTTACCGATTTGAGAGATCAGAAATCCTGAGATTGGAATGAACAACAGTACAAACAAGGTTAATTCGGGACTGATCAAAAACATCGAAGCCAAACCAAACAAAATGGTGAGCGGTTCTCTAACAATCAATTCTAAAAACGATAGGGTAGAAGATTGCACTTCGTTGACATCGGCCAATATTCGAGACATCAAATCACCTTTGCGTTGATCTGAATAATAGGCCAAAGGTAATTCGAGACTGTGATTGTACAAATCGTTCCTCAAATCTTTGACCACACCATTTCTCAAAAAGGTGATGTAATAGAGAGCCAGATAACCAAAGAAATTCTTCAATAAAAACAGACTGACGATGATTACTATTAAAAAAAGAAGGGTTCCTTCTGAGCCGTCATGTTCCAGTTTTTGAGTCAAAAAATAATTGAAACTATCGATGCCAAATTTAATGTAGGAATCGGCGCCAGACAAATCTGGTTTGACAGTCACCTTTTCACCTTCACCAAAGAGCACATTGATCATCGGTATCAATGAAACCATAGCTAGGGTGCCAAATAATGCGTAAAACGCATTACTCAAAATATTTAACCCTGCGTATTTTTTATACGGTAAGGCATACTTTAAAATTTTCTTGAAATAATTCATCTTAACGACTCCAAATCTAATGCAATTAGATCAATTTTATTCAACAGAACAGTTTTAATAGCGCCGTAATCAGAGGCATCTGGCAATGGACAGTTTACACTGATGTAATATTTGATCTTTGGTTCAGTGCCACTGGGTCGCATGGCAACCATACTGCCGTCCTCTGCATAAAAGATCAAGACATTGGATTTTGGGTGATCAATAGGAGACGAGTGCTGACTTAAAATATCTAAAGATTGAGAGGACTGAAAATCTTCCATTTTAACAACCTTTTGACCTCCTAACATTTTTGGAGGCGATAGTCTGGCATTGCTCATCAGAGTTGATATTTCTTCTAGTCCTGCAGCTCCTTTTTTGGTAATTGAAATGAGCCTCTCTTGATAGCATCCTGTTTTGGTGTATAAGTTAATCAAGTGTTGGTAAAATGAACCGCCTCGAGATTTAGAGACCGCAACGATGTCACAAGCTAGTAATGCGGCAGTAACGGCATCTTTGTCCCGAACAAAATCGCCAACCATGAACCCATAGCTCTCTTCTCCACCGCCGATAAAATGCCTTTGAGGAAAGTCTTTAATCATTTTAGCGATCCATTTGAAACCAGTGAGTCCCAATAGGCATTCTACTCCATAGAGTTTTCCTAATTCTAACATCATTGGTGATGAAACTACAGTGGATGCGATGAAGGAGTTGTTTTTAATCGCATGGTTGTTTTTTGCTTTTTGCAACAAAAAATCCGTCATCACAACCATGGTCTGATTGCCGTTGAGTAATTCGAGCTGCCCCTCTTGATTTCTAACAGCGATTCCAATGCGGTCGCTGTCAGGATCGGTTCCTATAACGATGTTGGCACCAATAGATTGAGCCTGTTCCATGGCCATTTTTAGAGCATCTGGTTCTTCTGGATTAGGCGATGCAACTGTAGGAAAATCACCATCTGGCATAGCTTGTTCCTTGACAATATGAACGTTTCGAAATCCAGCCCTCTTCAAAATTTCAGGCACCATGGTAATAGAAGTCCCGTGAAGCGAGGTGAACACTATCTTAATATTATCCTTATCCAATGAGGTGCTGCCTAGACTACCGTTTTTTAGAGCATCAACATAAAATTTTTCATCCAACTCAGTGCCTATGCGATGGATGAGATCGGCCTGAGCGCTAAAATTGATTTCATTAAAATTGAGTGTATTGATTTCCGACAGCAAACCTTTGTCCTGCGGAGGGACTAGCTGGCCGCCATCCTGCCAATAAACCTTAAAACCGTTATATTCGGGAGGATTGTGAGAAGCGGTAAGGACAATGCCACAATGGCACTGCAAAGATCGAACCGTGTAGGAAAGTAGCGGGGTAGGTCTTAATTCATCGAAAAGATACACTTTAATGCCATTGGCCGAAAGCACGTTGGCCACGGTTTGAGAAAAGATGTCGCTATTATGTCGGCAATCATAAGCAATGGCAACGCTAATTTGTTGGTCGGGAAATTCAGTTTTTAAATAATTGCTCAGGCCTTGTGCATTTTTTCCTAAAGTGTATTTATTTAATCGGTTGGTGCCAACACCCATTAAACCTCTCATTCCGCCAGTGCCGAATTCCAAATCTTTATAAAAACTATCGGTTAATAATTCTTCGTTAGAATTTAGGAGTTTGGATACTTCCAGCTGAGTGTCCTGGTCAAAATGAGGCTCAAGCCACTTCAGTGCGCGTTCTCGAGCGTCCGAATGTATCATACTTCTGAAAGTTTGGGCAAAATTAGTGAATAAATACGACTAGGGATGAAATAGAAAGTTTACAGAATTTCTTCTGCGACTTCGTATCTGCTTTTGGAGGTTTTTGTTTTTAGAATAAGTTCTCCAATAAATCCAGCGACGAAAAGTTGAGTCCCCATAATTACTGTAGTAAGTGCAATGTAAAACTCGGTTCGATCTGCAATCAAGCGACCTTTTGGGTTAAAAAAGACCTTGTCAATTCCAAGATAAAAGGCAAAACCAAACCCAATCAACATCATTAATAAACCAAGTGTCCCAAAAAAGTGCATCGGACGTTTGCCAAACTTGGATAAAAACCAAATGGTCAACAAATCAAAAAAACCGTTTCTAAATCTTTCCATACCAAATTTTGTTGTGCCGTATTTACGGGCTTGATGTTGTACTATTTTTTCTCCTATCTTACTGTATCCCTCGTTTTTGGCCAAAACTGGAATGTAGCGATGCATGTCGCCGTAGACGTCAATTTGTTTGACTACTTCTTTTTTGTAGGCTTTGAGACCGCAGTTGAAATCGTGTAGTCGCAAACCTGAACTGAATCTGGCGGCCCAATTGAATAGCTTTGAAGGAAGGTTTTTGGTCCAGACGCTGTCGTATCGCTTTTTTTTCCATCCTGAAACCAAATCGAATCCTTGGTTTTGAATCATATCAAATAGCTCTGGAATCTCATCTGGACTGTCTTGCAAATCGGCATCCATGGTAATGATTACGTCTCCTTGGGCCACTTTGAACCCAATATTTAAGGCCTGGGATTTGCCATAGTTTCTCAAAAACCTAATCCCTTTGACTTCCTTGTTGGTGTTTTTGAGTTGTGTAATTACCTCCCACGACTTGTCAGTGCTGCCATCGTCGATATAGAGGACCTCATAAGAAAAATGATTGGACCGCATTACTTTAAAGATCCAATCATTTAATTCTGTCAACGAGGCCGCTTCATCGAGAAGCGGAATGACAATTGAGATTTGCATAGCCAGTTTTCCTGTTATTCTTGAGTCTTCTTCATGATAAGACCCAAAATCAGAGAAATGATTAGTCCGAAAATTAAACTACCAACAATTGAAAAGAGACTCATGGCAAGTGGAGAAGTGAACATTTCGGTCATTTTCATCCCTTGTTCTAGCTCTGCAGAACTTGCCCCAGCAGCACGTTCCTGCATTTCCATAAAAGCGTTTTCACGGACAATTTCTACAAATTCTGGATAAATAAAAGTGTAATGTATATAGCCATATACAGCGGCAATGGCACCACCGACAACAGCAATGGCGAGGCCTAATTTAATGGCTTCTCCAAGGCTCATAAAACCATTTTGGGCTTTCTTTAAGGCCGAAAGCCCGAAAAAATAAACTGCGATGGTCAGTAGCGTTGTTACGATACTGATTGTAATGTTTTTCGGATCAAGGTTTAAGGCGTAAATTAATACCGCCGTTAGAATTGAAATAAGTGCCAAGTAGAGGCCGTAGTTGTAAGCCAAAGATTTAAAGGGTGATTTGGAATCTTTCATAATGTGTAGTTTTAAGTAATCAAATATACAAAAAACTCAAGATGTCAACTAAATTCATATGTCTACTGTTGCGAATTGTCAAAAAACAATTACATTTGCAATCGAATTTTATAGGCACAAAAAATGAAAAAAGATACTCACCCCGAAAATTACCGTCTGGTAGCATTTAAAGACATGTCCAACGAGGATGTTTTTATTTCTAAATCAACAGCGGTTACTGCTGAAACAATTGAAGTTGATGGCGTGGAATATCCTTTGATTAAACTAGAGATCTCACGCACATCTCATCCTTATTATACAGGCAAGGCTAAATTGGTCGACACTGCTGGTCGTATCGATAAGTTCAAATCGAAATACGCCAAATTTCAAAAATAAACGGTCTGTTTCAAACAAATTACAAAAGTCCTCCATTACTTGGAGGGCTTTTTTTATTTTTACCATATGTCAGAAGCAAATTTCATTTTATTCGACGGAGCTGATAGGGTCAATTTTTTACCCTTAACCTTTACTCGCCCAATGGCTAATTTGCGGATTGGAATTTTGACCATTCGCGAAAAATGGGAAGTACATCTCAGATCAGCCACATCCACTTTGACTGAGCAGTATTTGCAATCCAAACATCCCTTGACTTTGACGGACAACAACATTTGGATTAATTCTCAATGTTTGCCCAATTCAAAATTGGTAACCACAATTTTGAGTCTAAAAACCAATCAAACGCTGCTTTGGAATGGGGTAGTGGTGGCATACCACTCCTCTGATCAAACTATTCCAAATGAATTCATTGAATTTAATTCAGAAGTGGTTTTTTTAAATCAAGTTTATGATTTGTTTCGATTGAACGAAGAGGCGCTGCAATCGGATTTTGATTTAATTACTGCAGGACGCAAGTCTGAAGAGTTACCAAAACACGTCAGGACAACCCGCCCCGAAAACATCTTTGTAGAACCAGGAGCTCAAATTGGTCATGCTGTTTTGAATGCCAGTACAGGGCCAATTTATATCGGCAAGAATGCAGAAGTCATGGATGGATGTCTGGTTAGAGGAGGCTTGTCGCTGAGCGAAGGCTCTGTTTTGAAAATGGGTGCAAAAATTTATGGACCGACTACTATTGGACCTTACTGCAAGGTGGGCGGAGAGGTAAATAATGCCGTTTTTCTGGGTTATTCCAACAAGGGACACGATGGCTTCCTGGGCAATTCTGTGATTGGTGAATGGTGTAATTTGGGAGCAGACACTAATACTTCAAATCTCAAAAACAATTATGAGGAAGTAAAATTGTGGAATTATAAAAGTTTAAATTTCGCTAAAACTGGTCTTCAATTTTGCGGACTCATCCTTGGCGATCACAGCAAATGCGGTATTAATACCATGTTCAACACTGGGACAGTTGTTGGGGTGAGTGCCAATATTTTTGGCAGTGGATTTCCTCGGAATTTTGTTCCAAGTTTTAGTTGGGGAGGGAATTCGGGTTTTCAGGTCTATCATTTTGCCAAGGCGATGGTGGTAGCTAGAGCGGTAATGGCAAGAAGAGGATTAGAACTCAGTGAAATTGATGAGAATATTCTCCAAAATGTTTTTGACCAAACGGCTAATTTTCGCTCTTCATTTTAATTTTTTTCACAGTTCTCAGGTCGAGTAGGTTGGTTGGGTTCATGCCCAAGCCTTGGACGTCGGAATGTATAAACCGAACAACTTCGTCGTAAAATAATGGGATGACTGGAGCAGCATCCATAACAATGCTATCCATTTTCTGATACAATATAGTCCTAGCTTCTAAATCATTAGTTCGCTGTGATTCATGATACCAACTATCGAATTGCTTTGAATTGAAGTGGGTGTAATTAGGCCCTCTTGGGGCGAAATTGCTGCTCAAAAATAAGGACATGTAATTTTCAGCATCTGGATAATCGGCTACCCAACTTGCTCTAAATGCGTCCAGTTTGCCGTTTGCCTTAGCTGTTTTTAACGTTGCAGCAGGAGTAACAGAAATAGAAACCTCGAGTCCTACATCAGACAGCTCTCTTTGGATGTATTCACAAAAACTCAAATAGTTGTCCGTTGTGGTAATGGTTATTTTGGGAGACCGACCCGATTCGTTTTTATATTGTGATATTAATAAGCGTGACAGCTCTGGATGATAGGTGACTTTGTCGGAGCGTTGATATCCTGGTAAGCCAATAGGAATCATCCCGCCTTCCGCTGGCTTGCCTATGCCGTTGCGCAGATAGGTCATCATCTTGACTCTATCAAAACCGTGATTCATAGCAGAACGTATGAGCTTGGATTGAACTTCGGGCACCTCAGAATCCATATAAAATGCCAAATATTCCGTATTGAGATAAGGCCCTTTGAGCATTTTGACATCTTTGCGGTATTTTTCTTTTAGCATACCTTCTGCCGTAAGCAAATCGTCTTTGAAAGAAGCGTCAAGACCTGTAATGAAATCAATTTTACCTTGAGCAAATGCTAGAAATTCACTCAACTTGTCAGGGACAAAGGTTATTGCTACGGCATCGACATAGGGCAATGGTATGCCTTCGGAGTCTTTTTGAAAGTAAATAGGATTCTTTACAAAAACAAGCTTGAGGTTTTCTTCCCACCGCTTAAACATAAAAGGCCCTGTACCAATGGGATTCTTTCTGAAATCTGTGCCGTAATATGCGATAGCTTCGCGTGGAACCACACTGCAGTATTTCATCCCTAATATGCCCAAAAAGGGAGGGAATGCTTGGCGTAGTTTAATCTCAAAGTTTTGGTCGTCAATCGCCTTGAAACTTTCCACCTGACCAAGCACCCAACTTCCTGGGGCTGACAGGCTTGGATCCAATAAACGACTGAAGCTGTATTCGAAATCAAAAGCAATTACTTTTCTTGGTTTAAATATCTCATTACCATGAAAAAAAACATCATCTCTTAAAGTAAATAAATAGGTTTTTCCATCTTCTGAAATTACCCAATTTTTGGCAATACAAGGTTGAATTTGAAGGGAATCGTCTAGTTCGACCAAACCATTAAACAGCTGATTGACTGCCTGAATGTCGGCCAAATCTTTAGCAAAAGCTGGGTCAAGACTGCCTATATTTTTGTGCTCGTTATAGCGAAAAACGACTTTTTTACCGTCTTCTTGAACCTTAGATTGACATCCTGAGTACAAGTAGGATAAGGAGAAAAGCAGTAAGTAAAGCCCATATCGACCAAACAGCCTTTGTTTTATCATATTAGATAGTTGTCGTAGTTTTGCTCGATAAATGTACGCTAATGCATTCTCAAAAAAAAGTTGGCTTTTATACTCTAGGTTGTAAGCTTAATTTTTCTGAAACTTCAACAATCGCTCGATCCTTTGAACATGAAGGTTTTTTGAGGGTTGCTTTTGATGAATATGCAGACGTCTATGTCATCAATACTTGTACGGTAACAGAAAATGCTGACAAAAGATTCAGTCAAATTGTAAAGCAGGCATTAAAGACGAATTCAGAGGCCTTTCTCATTGCAGTAGGATGCTATGCTCAACTCAAGCCAGAGACCTTGGCTCGGGTCGACGGTGTCGATTTGGTTTTAGGCGCGTCTGAGAAGTTTAAAATCACAGATTATCTCAACGATTTAACGAAGAACGATTTAGGTGTTGTTCATTCCTGCGAAATTGAAGAGGCTAACTTTTTTGTCGACAGTTATGCTATTGGAGACCGCACAAGGGCATTTTTAAAAGTACAGGACGGCTGCGACTATAAATGTACCTATTGCACCATTCCTCTTGCTAGAGGCATTTCGAGAAGTGATGCTTTAAATAATGTACTTAAAAATGCTAAATCCATTGCTGAACAAAATATAAAAGAAATTGTTCTGACGGGAGTCAATATTGGCGATTACGGTAAAGGAGAGTTTGGCAACAAGCGACACGAGCATACTTTTCTTGATCTAGTCAAGGCATTGGATGATGTGGAAGGAATCAGTCGCCTTCGAATATCATCGATAGAGCCTAATTTATTGCTGGATGAGACCATAACCTTTGTGGCCAATAGCAAAAACTTTGTGCCTCACTTTCATATTCCTTTGCAGAGTGGCAGCGATCATTTGTTGTCTTTAATGAAAAGGAGGTACAAAACCAGTTTGTATAAAGATAGGGTGAATGCCATTCTCGAGTTGATGCCAGATGCTTGTATTGGCGTGGATGTGATTGTAGGTTTTCCAGGTGAAACCGATGAGTTGTTTCTTGAAACGTATCAGTTTCTCAATGACTTGCCAATTTCTTATTTACATGTATTTACTTATTCGGAAAGAGATCATACAGAGGCGGCAGGTTTTGGGGGTGTGGTTCCTCTTAACGTTCGAAAAAAAAGGAGCAAAATGCTAAGAGGGTTGTCTGTAAAGAAAAGACGAGCGTTCTATGAATCTCAGCTTGGCAAAACTAAAACAGTCCTTTTTGAACATGATGCTACAGAAGATGGCTATCTTTTAGGGTTTACCGAAAATTATGTCCGCGTAAAACACTTATTCAGTGAAGAACTGCAAAATAGTTTAAAAGAAATAAGATTGACTGAAATTGACGGGGACGGTATTTGTCTTGGCCAGTTAAAAGTGAAAAATCCTTTGATTGTTTCTTTATAACCTCAGACCGACAGGTAGCATACTTTTGTAACGTCTATTTTTTCTGATAAACTTCGCAATAGGTGGGCTTGTTGGCACAACACTAATGTTGCGTTCAGAAATATCTGACAAAACGAGTCTGATAAACTGCTCAATAAAATTGTCGTTGTTCAGGCTATCGGGTACAATGAGCTTGGTGAGAAATATTTTCCTTTCTTGCAAAGAATATTCAATTTTTGCCATTTGATGCTTTTCTGTGAGCTCAAATTGACGCAGAAACTTGTTGTCTATCAATTCCAATGGATTGTTCATAACTCTGTTATTTGGTTTGAAAGGAAATCGCTAATTTGCGTTTTGACAGACAAAGTTATGAAAAAAAACCCCTATATTGGTTTGTTTTGTAACAAAATAGCAGAGATTTGAGAAAATGAGACACCCCAAGACCCAAATTTACATGATTCCTTTTATGGGACTTTCTGTTGATATCTTTGAAGGATTGGTCCTTACCAACAAGGAATTCAAACAATGGTATTTGCCTTGGTTCACTCCGTTAGAGGGAGAAACCATTCAAGAATATGCTTCGAGAATGTTAAATAAAATCAAACATCCGACAGAACGCTGTGTTATTTTGGGAGCTGGTTTCGGTGGAGTAATGGCCCAAGAAATGGCCAAACAAGCAAAATTCAAGAAAGTGGTCATTCTTGCAAGTTATAAGTCGGTCCATGAATTGTCTGCTCAAATGAAGCGAATTGTTGTTGCTCGTCAATACGATTTGATCGCTGAAAAACTTATTGCCGATGAAGACCTGAGAACGGAATTTTCCTTGGGTAAGACTGGACTCAAACTGAAACAACGATTTGCACGGTATATGTTCAATTTCGATAAAATATATTTTAAATGGGCGGTCAACCAACTGCTGTCATGGCAACAATCGGAACCCATGGAAGGTATTTCGCACATTCATGGCGCTCAAGACGGAGTACTTCCTTTAAAAAATATTAACAATTGTATAGTGGTTCCCGAAGGCACACACGCCCTAGTGCCACTTAAATCCTCATGGCTCAATGAACATCTACTCAATTTAATCAACGGTAATCCTTTACAGTATGACTATGAAAAGCAATAAACTCATTAATTTTTTAACTAAAGAAAACTCTAAAGCCTTTTTTGCAGTCGTGTTGACATGCGCTTTTTTTGTGCTAAGAAACTCAGCCCCTAACAACGCTTTGCCGCCAGAAGACGAAAATTCCTCATACAGGGTGGAAGCTATTCCGCTTCCCGATGACCTATTCTTTGCCCAAGAAAAGATATCACTCAATGATCCCGACGTCAAAGAGCGATTGGATAGAGAAATATTGGTCAACACTTATTGGCAGTCCAACGCCTTGTTGATGTTGAAACGCGCCAATAAATACTTTCCAATTATTGAACCAATCTTGGCTGAATATGGTGTTCCTGATGACTTTAAATATCTTGCGGTAATTGAAAGTGGATTGCAAAATGCGACTTCACCAGCAGGGGCCAAAGGGTTTTGGCAAATTATGCCTAAAACAGGAAAGGAATATGGTTTAGAAATCAATTCTAATGTTGACGAAAGATTGCATCTGAAAAAGGCTACTGAAGCGGCTTGTAATTATTTGATTAGAGCAAAGAGAGAACTTGGGAGTTGGACTTTGGCTGCAGCTTCCTACAACGCAGGAGTTCAAGGTATTAAGCGACGACTAGAAGAACAACAAGTCGATAACTATTTCGATTTGTTGCTCGGTGAGGAAACAGGAAGATATGTGTTTAGAGTTCTGGCTTTAAAAAGAATTTTTTCAAATCCTGAAGGTCATGGTTTTTTCGTTCAATCTGAAGATCTTTACCAGCCCATTCCAACTAAAACTGTAGTTGTTGACACGGCGATAACAGATTTTGTGAAGTTTGCAAAAACTAATGGTGTCACTTACAAGACTTTGAAAATTCATAACCCTTGGCTTAGAGATCCTTTTTTGAACAACGCTTCAAGAAAGGTTTATGAAATTGAAATACCTCTTTTAGCTGAAGACCAGCGGCAATAAGTTGTAGGGGATTATCTTGAGTTTTTTCTTCTCATCTGCCGGTTGCCTCCAAAATGCTGATTTGGCATAGGTGTTTTTTTCATTTGAGCTTTAATCATCTGGATTTGCTCTTTTAAAAGCCCGCGTTTGTCATGAGCTTCTGCTTCTTTCAGAAGAATCTCGGCTTCTTGTTTGCGCATTTTTGAAAATGCAATTCCTGCCAAATTGAGTTTCGCCATAGCCATGTCATGCCCCATTGAAAGACCAAAGGATACTGCCGTTTTGAAATAACGCTCGGCTTCATTCATGTTGGTTTGTGATGACATAATACCCTTGAGGTAGTTGAAGTAACCTTGTTGCTTTTTCACCAACGCGCCAGATGGATTTTTGATGCGATCGAGCCATTTGGCAGCTCCTTCAAAATCTTGTTTTCTCAATTTTAGAAATGCCAAGAGAATAAATTCATTTTTGAAGTATAACAAGGTCACCATTGAAGCCAAAAGGGTCAAGGCAATGCCGTTTCCAATATTGCCTTCAGCAAATTGATATACTGCTCCTGCCATAATTAGAACTGTTAAAACTAATTTGATATTTTTATTGAACATGACTTTAAAATTGATGGAAGGCAAATGTAAGAAAACTATGAAAAATAAATGGGGTTAATCTTTTTCAAATAAAAAAGCTTTGTATATTTGCGCGACCTTAACGGAAGGGATTTCGTTAAACATAAAGACTATAACATATGAAACGGACTTTTCAGCCTTCTAAAAGAAAAAGAAGAAACAAACACGGATTTAGAGAGCGTATGGCTTCTGTATCTGGACGTAAGGTATTGGCCAGTCGCCGCGCGAAAGGAAGAAAAAAGATTTCAGTTTCGTCAGAACCGCGTCACAAAAAATAATGATTAACAATTGTTTATATATTAAAGGTGTTACTGATCGTAACACCTTTTTTTTTATCCATGCGTAAAGTAGTTTTGTAACTCTAAAGTAAATCCTATGCCAAAACGTAAAGACCTCAAAAGTATTTTGATAATTGGCTCTGGCCCTATCGTCATTGGACAAGCATGCGAGTTCGATTATTCTGGGACACAAGCCTTGAGATCCCTACGAGAAGATGGCATTGAAACAGTATTGATCAATTCCAATCCTGCAACCATCATGACCGACCCAACCATGGCCGACCGAGTCTATTTGTTGCCTCTTACTACGAAGTCGATACTAAAAATACTGAAAGAAAATCCTCAAATTGACGCTGTTTTGCCGACAATGGGAGGCCAAACTGCTTTAAACCTTTGTATTGAAGCTGATGAGAAGGGAATTTGGGCCGATCATAATATAGAAATAATTGGTGTTGATATTGAAGCGATCAACATTACGGAAGACAGAGAGAAGTTTAGAAAATTGATGCTCGAAATCGGGATCCCAATGGCTCCTCAAGCTACCGCAACCTCGTTTTTAAAGGGAAAAGAAATCGCGCAAAATTTTGGCTTTCCTTTAGTTATTCGTGCTTCATTTACCTTAGGAGGAGCCGGCGCCTCTTTTGTTTTTAAAGAAGAAGATTTTGATGAATTGCTGACTAGAGGTTTGGAGATATCCCCCATTCACGAGGTGATGATTGACAAAGCCATGATTGGCTGGAAAGAGTTTGAACTGGAGCTCCTTAGAGACGATAACGACAACGTGGTCATCATTTGTTCCATTGAAAATATGGATCCTATGGGCATTCATACAGGCGATTCAATTACAGTAGCTCCTGCCATGACTCTTAGCGACAGAACCTATCAGCGCATGAGGGATATGGCCATTAAAATGATGAGAAGCATAGGAGATTTTGCAGGAGGTTGCAATGTCCAATTTGCAGTCAGTCCTGACGAAAGAGAAGAGATCATTGCTATTGAAATCAACCCAAGGGTATCGAGGTCTTCGGCTTTGGCCAGTAAGGCAACTGGGTATCCCATTGCCAAAATTGCAGCCAAATTAGCGATTGGCTATACCTTGGATGAGTTGGACAATCAAATCACCAAGTCCACATCTGCTCTATTTGAACCGACTTTGGATTACGTCATCGTAAAGATTCCTCGATGGAATTTTGACAAATTCGAAGGCAGTGACCGTACCCTAGGGCTTCAAATGAAGTCTGTGGGAGAAGTGATGGGTATCGGTCGTTCTTTCCAAGAGGCATTACACAAAGCTACTCAGTCGCTAGAAATTAAGCGCAACGGTCTAGGCGCCGATGGAAAGGGATACAAAGATTACGACACCATTTTAGAAAAACTGACCTATGCCTCTTGGGATCGCGTTTTTGTCATCTATGATGCCATTCAGCTTGGAATTCCATTGAGTAAAATTCATAAGATCACTAAAATAGACATGTGGTTTTTGCGTCAATACGAAGAACTGTTCAAACTGGAGCAAGAAATCAATTCCTTCAATTTGGAAACCATTGACAGGTCTTTATTATTAGTAGCAAAACAAAAAGGTTATGGAGACCGACAGATAGCCCATATGCTGGGTTGTCTGGAGAGTCAAGTCTACAAGAAGCGACAAGAATTCAAAATTAATCGCGTTTACAAACTTGTAGACACTTGTGCAGCTGAGTTCAAAGCACATACGCCCTATTATTATTCCACTTTTGAGAGTGAGATTGAAACTCCAGATGGAAGAAGATTTTCGCACAACGAAAGTGTTGTAACGGATAAGAAGAAGGTCATAGTATTAGGGTCAGGGCCAAATCGCATAGGGCAGGGGATTGAATTTGACTATTGCTGTGTTCACGGGGTATTGGCAGCCTCAGAATGTGGTTATGAGACCATCATGATCAACTGCAATCCTGAAACAGTATCAACGGATTTTGACATTGCCGATAAATTGTATTTCGAGCCTGTATTTTGGGAGCACATCTACGACATTATTCAACATGAAAAGCCTGAAGGAGTAATCGTTCAACTTGGTGGTCAAACCGCTCTAAAACTTGCAGAAAAATTGCATCGTTTTGGAATTAAGATAATCGGAACTAGTTTCGATGCGCTTGATTTGGCTGAAGACCGAGGTCGATTCTCTAACTTGCTCAAGAGTCTGGATATTCCTTATCCTGAATTTGGAACAGCTCAATCTGCCGAGGAGGCCATGGGTGTAGCCGATAAGCTGAATTTTCCAATTTTGGTGAGACCTTCCTATGTTTTGGGTGGACAAGGCATGAAGATCGTGATTAACAAAGAAGACTTGGAAAAACATGTGGTGGACCTACTGCGCAGTATTCCTAACAATATGCTGCTTTTAGACCATTATTTGGATGGCGCTATAGAAGCTGAGGCCGATGCGATTTGCGATGGCGAAGATGTTTACATTATTGGTATTATGGAACACATCGAACCTTGTGGCATTCATTCTGGTGACAGCAATGCTACTTTACCGCCATTTAATTTGGGAGACTTGGTCATGCAACAAATCAAGGACCATACCTTAAAGATCGCCAAAGCTCTAAAAACAATAGGTTTGATCAACATACAATTTGCCGTTAAAGACGACAGGGTTTACATCATTGAAGCAAATCCAAGAGCTTCAAGAACAGTGCCATTTATAGCCAAGGCTTACAAAGAGCCCTATGTTAACTGCGCGACTAAAGTGATGCTAGGTGAAAAGAAGATAAAGGATTTTGACTTCAATCCTCAATTGGAAGGTTATGCTATCAAGCAGCCTGTGTTTTCATTTAATAAGTTTCCGAACGTCAACAAGCAACTCGGACCCGAAATGAAAAGTACTGGCGAGAGCATTCTTTTTATTGACAGCCTGAAAGACGATGAATTCTACGAATTGTACTCAAGAAGAAAAATGTACTTGAGCAAGTAAAATGGTATAATTTTTGTTAAAAATTGTCTAACTAATTAATTAGTTTGTAATTTAGTGCTGTAAACAGAAATTATATGAGAAAAATTACTTTTCATTTTCTTTTCGTTTTATTTTTAACAGTTGCTGGTTCAGCAGCTGCCCAAGCCCATTCAAATCAGTCTTTGCCCCCTTTGGATGTTGATAATTTTCACATCAAGCCCAATCCGGTTAGCAGCTATTTTACCGTAAATCTTCCAGAAGGACTTTCTCCTGTAAGCCTAGAAGTATATAATGTTTTGGGGCAATTGATTGAGAAGCAGATGCTCACGAGAAGTCAAACCAAATTTGATTCTTCCCAATGGAAATCAGGTGTCTATTTGGTTAAATTGGTTTCTGAGAACAATTCTGTAACCAAGCGCTTGGTGAAGAATTAAACTTCCTGCAACAAATGCTTGTAGGCGTACCTGTATCCATACAGCATGATTCCACTGTAAACAAAATCCCCTATTAACGAGTTTCTAAAAAACGGCAATGCAAGTGTATAACATTCTGCTAGTCCCGTCCATGTTTTGGGATACCCCAAGAGCCATACGCCAAAATTGGTAATGATAAAAAAGCTTAAACTGCTCAATAATATAGTCTTAAAAGTCATCTTTTTGTAATACAATCCAATTAGACTTACAATGACAAAGGAGGAGTAAACGAAGAAGGTGATCCAAGAAAACCCAAGAAACATATCTGAAAGAGCCATAATGATTAAAGGCACAGCAATCGCCGCATAACGATTACTGAAAAATGCACCGCCAAACAACGCCATGGCCGTCACGGGAGTTACATTCGGCCAATGAGGCACCAAGCGCAATACTACTGCTAACAAGATGAAACTTAATACGAGAAGGTCTTTTTTATTGAAATTCAAAATATAAAAAATTTAACTGTTAGATCGGTTGTAAATAATCGCACAATAATACTGCGTCAAAAATAATGATTTATTTTCTTAAAAGAGCCATCTCTGTCTGCTTACTCCTTTTCAAACTCCCGATTGACGTACATTCCAGTTGAAAAGGGCAGTAAACCATTGTCGGAATCTACTTCAAGCAATGAGCTTTGGTAGTCGTTTGGGACACTCTGTCTCGAAGATAAAATGTCTTGCAATACCGCAGCCAAAAGAGGTTCGTTCACGTCACCTAATTGCCCTAAATTTCTTATTCTTTCTTTAATTTGAACATCTGGAGATAGCCCAGTTGACGGCACGTTTATGTTTAAACTGTTTTTGGTGATGTATACCAACGGCTGCAACGCGTAGGTGTGATTGGGATTTGCTCCTGAGCGTCTGAAATTTGGGGAATCGTAGAGTGTGATTGACGCTTGAGATTTCCCTTCAGTAATATCTCCAAAAACTTTGACGTTTGGTTCCGATAGGTAAGGCGTTAAAGAGTTAATCACTAATTCGCTGGCAGAGGCGGAATTTTTCGAGGTAATAAAATACACTTTAGGCATATTCAAACTGTTCAAATTAGCACCGCTGTCTAAACGATCGGTAAACCTGTAATTTAATGTTTCTAAATCGCTTACTGAGGCTTGGAGGTCGTCGTTGTATTGCAAACGAACGAATAAATCATCGTAAAATTGACCTGTAATCAAACTTCCTAAAACCGTGGCTGTTCCGACTGAACCTCCTGGGTTGTATCTCAAGTCTACAATCAAGTGGTCGATGTTGGCGGCATTAAAATAGCCGAAGGCTGCATTCAAGTCATTTTCGAAATCAGAAACAAAGCCGTTATACATCAAATAACCAATTGACTCATTATCAATGTGCAAAACTTCCGCTTTGAACACAGGATTGGCAGTATAGATGGTTTTTGTGAGAGACACCGAAGTGTCCGTAGTAGAAATGGAATCATCCGTATCAATCTCAGTTCCATTATCATTGTAGATTCCTATATTTAGCGTATAACTGTCCGAAGACAGCAAGCTGCTGTAATTCGATCTAGTAAGTTGGGTGCCGTTCACGCCCCAAAACAACATCCCTCTTTCCATAGAGGCTGCTTGGGCGCTGGTATTAGGTAAAACATAACGCACATAACCATAGGCGTTGTCGTCAGTCGATGAGAAAGTAAACAGACCATAAGACATGCCGTTGGATTTAGTCGTGCCACTGAACAGTTGTTCTAGTGCAATGTAGTCGTCAACGATCCAACTGTATTTATCAACTGTTTGACGCGCATAGACCAGACTTTCAAAGCAATCTTCAGGAGTTTCAAAAGAATTTAAAAAGCTGGCATAGTCATTTGAATTTGCAAATCTATCATCAGCCAAGTCTGGAACCTCTGCTTTATAGAGATAGGCTGCGTTCATCCCTTTCCAAACAAAGTCTGATATTTGGCTGGCGGATACGGCATTGTCGTCATTGTCTTCAAAGCAGGCGACAGATAGCACGCTCAGCAACAGGATGACCGATGCCCTCAGACTATTAAGAGAAATATTTTTCATGGATCATGTGCTTTAGGTAAGTGTAAAGGTATAAATTTATATTTCTAATGAGTAAATGTAACAAGCTTTGAAATAGGTCGTCTACAATTTAACAATCAATCTTAGTTCTTCTCATGAAAGAAGCTGATTTCATGCAAATGATTACTCCTTTTCAGAACAAAATGTTCAGATTAGTTAGACGATTGCTGATTTCAGTTGACTCAACAGAGGATGCTTGTCAAGAAGTATTGTTGAAATTGTGGAATATGAGGACTAAATTAGGTTCTTATCGGAGCGTGGAAGCTTTAGCCATGACGATGGCAAAAAATCACTGCCTCGATGTTCTAAAATCTAAACAAGCTCAGGAGCTTAGAATAGTTCATAGCAATTTTGACAATCGGGAAACTTCGATTGGCAGGCAGATCGAAATGAAAGAATCGGTCGGCATTGTTGGTTCAATCATCAACAAACTTCCTGAAAAGCAGAGATTGGTCATACAGCTGAAAGACATTGAGCAGTATGATTTCGAAGAGATTGAAGATGTGCTCGGAATGTCTTACAGCGCAATAAGAACAAACTTGTCACGCGCAAGACAATATGTTAAGGAAGAATTAATAAAAATTCAGAATTATGGACTACAAAAGAGTTGAATCACTTTTAAGCCGCTATGATAGTGGCCAGTCAACAAAGGAAGAAGAGCAAGAATTGCGCTTATTCTTTGCCAAGGATGATGTCCCTGAACATTGGACTCATTACAAAATGCTGTTTTCGTTCTTTGAACAGGAACGTCAAACGCAATCTGTAAAATCTTTCATTCCCCCGCAAACCAGACCTTTAAAGTCCTGGATCAGTGTTGCAGCGGCAATCCTCTGTGTTGGACTTTTCGTTCAGCAATACCACGCTTACACTCAGCAGCAACAGACCCGAGAGGCCTACGATCAAACGGTTGAGATATTAACCTTGGTAGGAGATCAAATGACAAAAGGCACGGCTAAATTGAGTTATCTCAAAACCTTTTCCGAAACGACTAATCAATTTATCAAACAATAATTTAATCCATTCAAAATCATGAAAACTTTCATTTTTACAGTACTTGGCTTAATGCTGAGTTTAACAATTACCGCTCAAGATTTATTTTCAAAATATGAATCAATGGACGGAGTAACCTCTGGCGTGATCAACAGTAAAATGTTTTCTATGATTGCCAGTATGGACATCGACGTTGATGATCCAGACGCCAAAACCTTTATGGAGATGGTGAATAAAATTGAGAGTGTTAAATTGCTCGTTACTGGCAGTCAAAATATTTCCAAAAACATGGTAGCTGACACCGAGGCTTATATTCGCAAAGCTAATTTGGACGAACTGATGAGATTTAAAGATGGTGCTCAAAATGTTCGTTTCTATGTCCGCGAAGGGAAAGATCAGAACCACGTCAAAGAATTGCTCATGTTTATCACGGGATTAGGTGAAATGTTGGCTGGTGAGGATTTGTCGATAAACGGAAAGACAAGAGAGGTAGAAACCGTAATTGTTTCGATTGTGGGAGATATTGATTTGAAGCAAATTTCTAAAATCACCAGTAAGATGAATTTACCTGGCGGCGAACATCTCGACAAGGCTGGAAAGAAAAAGCAGTAAGCATGAAAGCCTCCAAGTCACTCATAGCCATTGTGTTGACAGTCCTCATGGGCTGTCAACAGAGTGCTAGTTTGCAATCATACTTTGTTTCGCACCAAGAAACACCAGGGTTTCTTCAAGTCGATATTCCCATATCCGTATTAATTACCGATCAACTGCAATTGTCAGACAATGTTAAAGATGCCTGGAATTCGGTCAGACGTTTGAATATTTTGGCTTATATCAAAAAAGACGATTTGAGTCAAATGAAAAAGGAGTTTGAAACAGTGGAAGGGATACTCAATACGGATCAATACGAGCAGCTTATGCAGATGAAGTCAGATGAATTCAAAACATCCATTTTTGTGAAGGGGTCTGATGACGATTTAAAAGAGATGATTTTAGTTTTAGGTTATCAGCAGGAAGGCTTTTTAGTAGCCCGACTATTGGGTGACGACATGACCTTACAAAAGGCTGGTATCATTGCCAATTCTTTGAATCAAGTCAATTTCAATGAAAAGGCATTAAGTCAATTCGAAGGATTTCTTTAATTGAGATCTAAAGTCCAGTATAGTTTTGAGGACTGATTGCACGCAATTCTTTTTTCACATCTTCAGAAACCGACAGCCCTTCAATAAATTCTTGAAGGGTTTGTTTATTTATAGCCGAACCTGTTCGGGTAAGAGCTTTAAGAGCCTCATAGGGATTCGGGTATTGCTCCCTTCTCAAGATGGTTTGGATGGCCTCGGACACTACAGCCCAATTGTTTTCTAAATCCCTTTCAATCGCGACCCTATTCAATCTGAGCTTACCAAGCCCTTTAATGGTTGACTTTAAAGCGACCAACGTGTGTCCAATTGGCACCCCTACATTTCTTAATACAGTACTGTCGGTCAAATCGCGTTGCAATCTCGAAACAGGCAGTTTATTGGATAGATGTTCAAAAATAGCATTGGCCAGACCTAAATTGCCTTCGCTGTTTTCAAAATCGATCGGATTTACTTTATGAGGCATAGCAGAGCTGCCAACCTCATCTTTGGCTATTTCTTGCTTGAAATAGTCCATGGAAATATAACTCCATAAATCCCGGTTCAAATCAATTACAATTGTATTGATGCGTTTCAGATTGTCAAAGAGTGCCGCCAAATTGTCGTAATGCTCAATTTGAGTAGTAGGAAACGACCGATGGAGCCCCAAACGGTTTTGAACAAAACTGTTGGCAAATTGATTCCAATCGATTTGGGGATAGACCACAACATGGGCATTCATATTGCCAGTGGCTCCGCCAAACTTGGCCGAATAGGGGATTTGGTTCAATAAATTCAATTGGGCCTTAATTCTAACTAAAAACACTTCAATTTCTTTTCCTAATCTGGTAGGCGACGCAGACTGCCCATGAGTACGAGCAAGCATGGGTATGGTAGACCATTCGTCGCTCAGAGACTGCAATTTGTCCAACAATTCTTGTAACAAGGGAAAATAAACATCTTTAAGCGCCTGTTGAATGCTTAATGGAATTGCTGTATTGTTGATGTCTTGAGAAGTCAGTCCAAAATGAATGAATTCCTTGAATTCATCTAAGCCTATTTCGTCAAGCTTAGTTTTAATAAAATATTCAATAGCCTTGACGTCGTGATTCGTTGTAGATTCAATGGCCTTAATTTGCTGGGCATCTTCCTTCTGAAAATTTTGATATAAAGTTCTCAAAAGTTGAAACTTTTCTGGATCTACTGCTGCTAAGGCAGGCAACGGCAATTCGCAAAGCGCTATAAAATATTCTACTTCTACCCAAACGCGGTAGCGCATCAAAGCGGCCTCAGAAAAATAGGGCCTGAGGGCACTGGTTTTAGATCCGTAACGACCGTCTAATGGGGAAATAGCGTCTAATGACGAAATTGACATAATTCCTGATTTAAGAAGCGCAAATATACTGATTTACAAATGTTTTAGACGGATTTGAAAGGGATATTTCACAACCCGATTCACTCAAATGCCAACTATGGTTTCCATTTTAAGCTGTATTTAATTCAGCAAAAGTCTAAAACAAGTCATCCAATAACCCACCAGCAGATTTGCCAAACAATCCTTTCAGGGCGCTTTCTTTACCGTTTATTTTCTTGCTAAATAAATTGGTTACGAAAGGCAATACAACTGATTTGATTTGAGCGGCAGTTTTATTGTCAAATCCTTTGGAGAGTAACTTCGTCAGCAAGTTACCACCAAAGCCCTCCAACAGACTATCAGAGGACTTGGTGTTTTTTTCTTTTGAAAACAGATTGAGCAGGGTACCCATGCCAAAATCCTGAAATTTATCTACAAAAGTTTCTCCGATAGCTTCCTTAGTGCTATCCAATGTTTTATTGATGTCATGACCGTCTAGCCCAAGTTTGTCTTTAATGAGCTTGGTGAGGTCGCTTTTGTGATTGTCGAGTATTGATGTTAAGTCCATGTTTAGGGTTATTATTTGTTATAATAATTATTCCATTTTTTCATTGTATTTGACAGCCCGACTTTCACATCGATTGCACAAGTCTGTTATATTTTTGAGTTCTCTTGCTTGGGCTACCGTATCTTCAAAAATCTCATTAGTCCTATTAGAATTGATGTAAGAGCAACTAGAGTACTCGAAACTCAGGTAGTGACCCTGTTTTTGAATCATCTTAATCTTGTAATTGGGGAAGGGGTAA
>JAQCIQ010000009.1 GCA_027592025.1 Bacteroidota bacterium | reverse complement strand
CGGCTTGAGAGCTGAAGTATAACACTTCAAAATCAGCAGCGCTTTGAGAACCAAGTACCGAGGGAGAAACCAAGGTGTTGAGATCCACAGCAGCTTGGCCATCATTATCGGTGTCACAAATGTTTAGAACTCCAGGATTGTTCGCGACAGGAGTTTCATATATGGTTAACTCTGTAGAAAAACTTTTCGTTTCGGTGGGAGTAGTGATAGTAACGCTAACGGTATAATTACCAGCAGCAGCGTAAATATTGCTTGGGTTAGTTGCTGAGGAAATTTGCCCATCTCCAAAGTCCCAACTGATGCTTAGTATGGTTTCTGAACTGGATATTGAAAACTGAGTTGTTTGACCTAGACAATCGTTGTCATATTGAATATTTGCCACAAGGAAAGACTGAATGAATGGCGGCAAGCCCAATGAGGCAAAGGTCCCAGCAGATAACGCCTGCCCGCTAACTTGGTAATTGCATCCGGTGCCCAGAGTATTTGGAGAGAGAATGACATCCAAGGTTTGAGAATTGGAACTGTTGCAGACGTAAATTTTTCCGTCTGGACCAAGTTGAAGGGCACCTAAAAAACCTGAACTGTTTTGAACTATTATTTCCGACGTGCTAATACTTGCCGCTTGTAAATCGTATTGTCGAACGGCGTTTCCACCAGACAAATAGACGACCTTGGAATCTTGTGAAAATTCAACGCCATAAAAGGAAATTCCAGCCGATAGTTCTAAGGGGTTACTAACTACCCCAGTACTGTCATCAAAATCGTACAACCAAGCTGATCCTGAATTGAACTCCGGTTGACCAAGAATATTTCCATTTTGATTATGTGCTGCGACAATTTTGCTCCCATCTGGTGAAGATTTGAGATATCCTATGGCATTGCGTCGGTAACCATTGGTTGGTATCAATGGACTTGTTACAGAAATTACGGGAATAGTATTGACGCCGGATGCATCAATTCTGAAGGCGTAAAAGGAATCTTTGAATTGTGTAATCAGCCAATAGGATTGACCGTCAGCATGCTCTACGGCGGTAATTTTCTCGCTGCATTTGAATTTTGGATCTTCACTGTCATTAGGATCATAAGTGATCAAATGGACGTTTTTCTCATTCCCATCCAAATCGCCGTTACCAGCATTGAGAGTGAGGTCAACCAGCGAATAATTCAGGCCGTTGTTAAAACCGTCATCAGCACCTGGAACAGTGAATCCTTGCCCTTCAGAATATGAACCAATTGAATTACCAGAGGCATTCGCTGGACCTTGGTTAGGGTATGCCCAAGCATTGTTGTGATGGGGCTCGTCAACAGTAAAAATATAAAATTGGTACAAATTCCCCGGCCTCGGCACAATGAGAGCAGAGCTCGTACTCGAAGGATCTCCAAGTAAGCCAGTTCCATTATTGTAATTGCCATTGGGCATGATTTGATGGTTCCTATCCCACACGTTTCGTCCGTCCGTATAAAAAAGCAGATTACCGTTGACATCAGAAATTGAAGAACAGCCCTCAGCAGTATTGATTGTGCCAGAAGCAGCAGCACTTGCAGTTACTGTTCCTGTAAGATTATTGAAAACCAAACCAGCCCCATTTCCAAAAAACCAATTGTTGGCTTCACCTTGCGCTAGAGAAGTAAGGATTCCAGAAACTAGAACAACGATGAACAGAAAATTTTTCATTTACGATGGGTAATAATCGTAAATGTACTACAAATCTCTTTTTTTAAGAAGAATGTAAGACGAAAACAGGAAAATAAGGGTCCATACTGTGACTACAAAAAATTCTTGAAAGTGAACACCATAGTCGTAAGCCAAATTCGTTTGATCAGGAAATTTTGAGATAAGTATCCTTTGAAATGGCTGATCGATGAGTTTGTACATCGATTTCAAAGGAAATAAATCTTGAATAATCTCGGGAATTTTACTCTCACTCTTTCTGAAATTGAATTTCATGATTCCATACGTGACCCATTCTCCAATGAACAACACAAACAAGAATCCCAACGCAAAAGCCGATCGTTTGAACAATACTCCAAAGAAGAGACATAGGCTAAAGAAACCTACGAGTTTGAAGAAATAGGCCGCTATAAATTCTGTACCTTGAACAATGATGCTGAGCTCGTCATAGCTGGAATAGTACAATCCAATGCCTAACGACAAAACAAAAATAAGAAGCGTTGAAATTAGGGAAAAGAAAACGATGGTATAAAACTTAGATCGGATGAATTGTTGTTTGCTCAGCCCATCGATGAGATTCTGCTTCAAGGTTCGGTTGCTGTATTCGTTACCAATCATACTAACCACAACAATGGCAAAAAAGAATTTGAATTGCGCAGCAAAAAAGGTAGTAATGTGCCAAATGATTGGGAAATTAAAAACTCCTAATTCTCCAAGTTCTAAAGTGAATAAACCGAAAAAATCAATTTTAAAAGAGGACAGTAATAAAATAAAAAAGGGTAATACAAAAGAAACGAAAATCAACACTTTGCTGGCCGTGTTTAGCCATAGTTTTTGAAGTTCAAGTTTGAGCAATGTTAATTCTGACCTCATAACTTGGTGATTTGATCGGTTAACACAAGGAACTGTTCTTCTAAACTTTCTTTGCGTTTGACTAAATGAGTGAGAGTAATGCCCTGCTCAAAAAGGATTTTATTCAAGTCAGCAGCCTCCATAGGAGCGTTGAGGATGACTTTCATAGAATTTTCGTTTAAACTGATCGGGCCAAAACTAGAATGAGATTCTAAATACGCTTTCAACTTCACATCGTCATCCGATTTGAGCTCAAAAAATCCATGACTGGCGATCATTTCATCAACTGGGCCAGCATAGAGCATCGTGCCTTTTCTTAAAACCACCACATGACTGCAAACTTTTTCGACTTCGTCGAGTAGGTGGGAAGCCAAAAGGATTGTCGTGCCTTGTTTTGCGATGCTTTGAATGATTCTTCTGATTTGATGGATTCCTTGTGGATCAAGACCGTTGGTAGGTTCGTCCAAAATTAAAATTTCGGGCTCATTGAGTAATGCAGAGGCTATGGCCAATCGCTGTTTCATTCCCAAGGAATACGTTCTGAACTTGCTGTATTTTCTCTCTTCCAGTCCAACAATTTCAAGGACTTTATCAATTCTTGCAAAAGATGTGCCCTTAATTTGACAGACAAGTTTCAAGTTTTGCTCAGCAGTCATGTAGGGGTAAAAGTTGGGCCGCTCGATAATAGCCCCTACTTTTTTGAGGGCTTGATGCGTATTGATAGAGCCTTCAAACCATTTAAAACTTCCTGATGTTGGATTAACCACATTGAGAACCATGCCTAAGGTAGTAGATTTTCCACTGCCGTTGGGGCCTAAGATGCCATAGACGTGTCCCTTTTCAATGCTGAAGGAAATATTATTTACAGCGATTTGAGAGCCAAACCATTTGGAGAGATTTTGAATATCTAAGATTTTCGGCATACATCTAAGACGTTAGATTCGGTCATTTGTTACATAAAATTAATACCAATCATTGGAAGAGTCATAACTGTCATAATCTTCCTCGTCATATCCATCCTCATCTTCCTCTTCTTCAAAACCGTTTAATCCAAGTGATCCCTCAGTCTCGAATTCCTTTTCAGGTGCTGACTCTGGCATCTGACCATGTGCAAATAGCAATTTGGGGTAATCTGACCCGTCTGTTTCGTTCAATATTTCGGACAACTCTACCAGAAAGGTCCACATGTTCAGAAAATCATAAATATAGATGAGCTTGTTTTGGTTGCCATCCACAAGGTCTTGAATTTGTGTTGTTGCCATATTTCTAGACGCCGATTCACCTTCGCCCAAATCGAACAACGAAATTTCCTCACCTTGTTCCCATAGGTCATCGCTTACGTAAAAGGATGCCATTTCAGTTCCGTCAAAACCAAAAGCTTGCACAATGGCGTTGTGAAAGTCTTCAAACGTATCCGTATTACGGAGTTCAATATCTCTAAAGATGTCCGATTCTCCATGATGGTCAAGAATGATGCGAAATCTATAAATCATGCTGAGTTTGTTTTTTGTAGGTCATCCAAAGATAGAATTGCAATCCAAACAAAATTGTAGCCATCATTAAATGAATGGGTTGAGTGGAGAAGGGGAAATCGAAATAATACATTAAAATACCTGAAAGCACCTCAATGCCAATCATCAATAGTATCCAAAGCGTGATACTTTTGAAGGGCAAATTTTTTGATCGATTTCTCCAAAAGACACCAATATTGGTAAGTAATATTAGAATTGACATCGATCTGTGCCAATAAAAATTTACAAGAGGTTTTGACATCCAAAGAGCAGGGTTGTCTCCTAAACTCTTGATTTGGGTATCAACAAATTGTCTGACTTGAGTGCCCAAAACGATTTGAACTAAGGATAAGGTCAGTGTGAAAAGCACTAAGTATTTGAACGTTTGATCCTTTTCGATTTTTATGAACTGGTCGTTTGAACTTGTGATTTGATAGATCAAAAAAGCAACAATGACAAGAGCCATAACCATGTGTATGGTAATTTTATGTGGAGCTAAGTTCGAATCCACGACAGTTTTTCCTAACCAAGCCTGGAAGCCAATTCCAATTAACGTTAGAATTCCTACGACAGTATTCCAGCGGTTGATTTTCCAACGTTTAAGAGACAAAAAAGTCAAGATCAGGATAGGTATACCAGACAAAGCGCCCAGAAGACGGTTAATGTACTCTACCCATGTGTGAAGCGGATTATAAGTTGAGTAGTCATGAGTGGTGTAAGGGCTCCACTGCTCAAGTGAAATGGACTCCGAAGAAGTAAAGTCCTTTTTGGCGACCCAAAGAGAATCGTTCAAAATAATAATATGTCCTTTTGAATAATGGTGATCAGGCTTGAACTGCAAGGCACTCGCTTCTGTTGGTGGGATATAATACCCAAAACATTTGGGCCAATCTGGGCAGCCCATACCAGAACCAGTCATACGAACTACAGCTCCTGCTAGAATGACCAGATAAATCAATATCAGAGCTATTTTTGCGGTTTGATGAAACAATTGGGTCATAGGTTATGATTATTTAACTGGAGCTTTAAGGCCAAGGGCTTGACCCAGTTCCAGCATTTTGTTGTAAGCCGCATCAAACTCATTGAGGATTTCACCTTCTAAAATAGCTTCTTTGATGGCTTCTTTAATTATCCCAATTTCTCTGGATGGTTTGATGTCGAAGGTCTGAATGATCAGTTCTCCAGATATAGGCGGTTGAAAATTCCTGATGTGGTCGCGTTCTTCAACTTCGGTAATTTTTTGACGCACCATTTTAAAATTGTCATGGTATCGTCGAAACCGTTTTTTGTTTTTAGTCGTGATATCGGCCTCACACAAAATCATCAAATCCTCAACATAGTCTCCTGCATCAAATACTAAACGCCGAACGGCCGAGTCAGTAACTTCTTCCGAAGCCAGTGCAATGGGCCTAGAACTCATAAATACCATTTTTTGTACAAATTTCATTTTGTCATTCAATGGCAATTTGAGTCTTTTGAACAATTTAAACACCATTTTTGATCCTTCAAACTCGTGACCGTGAAAGGTCCAACCCGCGCGATCGTGAAATTTTTTGGTGGGAGCTTTTCCTATGTCGTGAAGCAACGCAGCCCACCTGAGCCAAATATTATTAGTATTTTCACAAATGTTGTCAACCACTTCCAAGGTGTGGTAAAAGTTGTCTTTGTGTTTTTGACCCTCAATTTCATCTATGCCCTTAAGGGCGGTCAACTCGGGCAAAATGTATTCCAATAGTCCAGTCTCTTCAAGGAGTAAAAATCCAACTGACGGTTTTTCGGATTCTAAAATTTTGTTGATTTCGGTTACGATGCGTTCTTCAGAAATGATTTGAATTCTGTCAGCAAATTTAGCTATAGCAGCTATTGCGTTCTCCTCTATTGAAAAGTTAAGTTGAGCAGCAAATCTTATGGCTCGCATCATTCTAAGAGGATCGTCATTAAAAGTAGTTTCAGGGTCTAATGGTGTGCGAATCACGCCTTGCTCGAGATCCTGAAGGCCGTTAAATGGGTCTATTAACGTGCCAAACTTCTCACGCCCTAAGTCAAATGCCATTGCGTTGATCGTAAAATCTCGACGATTTTGATCGTCTTCTAAACTGCCTGGTACGACGCTTGGATTGCGACTGTCTTCGGAATAGGATTCAATTCGCGCACCAACAAATTCAATATCCAATTCTTTAAAATGAATCATGGCTGTGCCGTAAGTTTTAAAATATGACACCTTCGGTTTTTCTGGTAATGAAGCGGCGACAGCTTTTGCCAAAGCAATGCCGTCTCCGACCGTGACAATATCAATATCATTCTTTTGAGGCCTGTTCATCAAATGGTCTCTTACAAAACCACCGATAACATAAGCTGGATATTCCAACTGCTCAGCTGCTTCCGAAATGTGACGAAAGATTGAATGAGTCAATGCTGATTTGTGATCTGCCATGTGAATTAAGCTCTTAAGACTTGAATCCCCCCATTTTTAGATACCTTGATCACCGTAGAGGGTAATGATTCTTGCGAATAGTCCGGCAAATTTACAACATAGTCAACGCCTGTTAAAATCTCTTGTTGAATTTCTTTGAATCTAATAGGCGAAGGCATGCCGCTAATATTGGCTGAGGTGGACACTAAAGGACCCTCTAACTTTTTAATAAGTTCGTGGCTGAACCCATCTTTCACGATTCGAATACCGACAGATCCGTCTTCGGCTAAAAGATTATTGGCTAATCCCAAAGCACTGTCATAAACGATTGTTGTCGGTCTGCTGGCTTTTTCGATTAACTCAAGAGCCTGTGTTGGCACTTCTTCAACATATTTTTGAAGCATGTCTAAGTCGCTGACCAAGCAGATCATGCTTTTAGATTCGATGCGTTTTTTAAGAGTGTATATTCGGGCTACCGCATCAGCATTGGTGGCATCACAACCGATACCCCAAATGGTGTCAGTAGGGTATAGGATGAGGCCTCCTTGTTTCAAACAATTGATAATGTCAATCAACGTAATTCAAGTTTTGTACATGGCAAAGATAAAACTGTTAAGACATTTGACGATTGATTCAATAAATATTAAATCATTAGTTCGATTTTGTATTTTTGTTTCAAATTCTGGCAGTGACTGATCCTTCACATATTTTCTTTGTACATAGTGGTATTACAGCAGTCGTATCTGATAGAATTATTGACCAAAAAGGAATTGTTGACGAGCGAATAGGCTTTGTGTTGGATAGAGGAATTGAATTCGCTCACAGACCACTCTCAAAGACCTTTTCAGAACGTTCGTTTCGAAAGCAGTGGATACTTACCAATGTGATGTCGGTGTTCTTTCATTTTATTTTCTATTTTAGAATTATTTCAAAAAAAAGGGTTTTGACTTGGGCGCAAAACCGACAATATTTCATCATGAGTGGATTTTACTTATATCTGCCCCACGCCTTGTTGAGATCCTTTAAGTTAGTTAAGTCTCCTTTTTGCTTGGGGTTTTTTTACATCGAGGAAGGCGTGGCGTCTTATATCCCTAACCACTATACCGATAATAATAGATTTGGTCAATCTTTATTTCCTGAATTTAAAAAATACAGTGGAAGCTACGGACTGTCAAAGGCCTTTTTACAGTCGACAAATCGAGTTACACTTCCTAATTTATATGAGGGAGAACAAGCTTCAAAGGGAGAGTCACTGATGGTGGTTGATGGATTTTTGGATTTTAAGGAATCCTTGATTTCTACGGGAAAATATCTGAAAGTACTCAGTGAACTGATGATTCCAAAAGCATTGGAACTTTCAAATCAACTTATTGTCAAGTATCATCCTACTTTGTTCAACGATGAAAATGTCAATGTCAAAGAACAACTTGATGTCGTTTTTAAAGAGGTGGAAAAGAATTATGTCGGCGTGACTGTTTCTTTTTTGGGTCCAGAGGTCAATTTGGAGCACTATTGCTTTCAACATCTGCCGAACGTTTTCACGGTCATTTCCTCCGCTGGGCACTACGCTCATGAGTTCGGATGTCCTGTTTATACGGCTTACAACCGTCTTTCTGGCGACTTGAAACAACCCGATAGTTTGGCCGATTGGTATAATAGTCTAACTAAACCTTGGCATCAATTATGAGTGTAATTGACTTGAGTATCGTAATGATTAATTACAACAGTACGGATTACACCATTTCTTGCTTGGAAGGATTACTCAAACAGTCAACCCAACTTGAAATTGAATATATCTTGGTGGACAATGCTTCAGAAGAAGCAGCATACCAAAACTTAAAAACTTGGGCAAAGTCGAAGCCAATTCAACTGCTGTCCAGCGATTTGAATCTAGGCTTTGCCGGGGGCAACATGTTGGGAGCTAAACTAGCGCGTGGGAATTACATCGGGTTTCTAAACAATGACGTACAAGTGGACGTTAGTACCTTCGAACATTTGATCGATTTTATGCAGAAAACACCAAAGGCAGGGGTGAGCGGCCCTCGAGTTTTTGATGAAAACGGAGAAGAACTCCGTGGATTAGATCATTTTCCCTGCATCGCTAAGGATTTTTTTGGTCGCTCTGCTATGGAGTATTTTTGGCCTAGTAAATACCCTAGAAGATTCAGAAACCACACTAGTCCAGTCTTGGTCAACGCTGTCCAAGGTTCACTGATGTGCTTTCGAGCCTCATCATTTTGGGAAATAGGAGGTATGGACACCAAGTTGTTCTTGTATTTCGAAGAAATTGACATTTGCTACCGCCTCAAGTTGGCTGGGTATGAAACTTATTTTGTTCCATACGTCTCATATGTTCATTTTGAAGGAAAAAGTACTGGAGATAGGTGGTTGAGTAAGCAGGAATTCTTAATTTCTTATTTCTACATTCTAAAAAAACATTTTGGCTCGTTTACCTATTGGGCCATATTAGTTGGTAACATATTGGCTAATGCAGTAAAAGGGATTGGAAAACCGAGCAAATTTAGAATATTGAAATTATTGCTGAAGGGTAGCCCGATGTCAGAGTCATTGAGGTACAAGCAGGTCAGAATGCCTCACCGTTAGTTATTCAATTCCTCGGTATTTGAGCCAGAGAAAGGCATATCTTTTGAATACAGCGAAACTGTGAACATAGGCTAAAATAAAACCAGCCTTGCCATCCAGAAGTCCCAAACGCCAAAAATATTGAGTAAAGAATCTATAGCTTGGTCTAACTAAAAAATGAAAAAGGTTTGGTCTAACTCCTTTATCAAACAAAACTTCTGCTTGTAATTTACTATACTGAGTCAATTTTTGATTGTACCGATCAAAATCAGAAAATGAATAGTGGTTTGCTGCATTTTCTAAACGACCAAATTGACCAGTAGTTTTAATTTCTTCATGGACGAAATTGCCATCATAAGTACAAGTTGATTTTTTAAATAGCCTAACGGACCAGTCGGTTTGAAAGCCGCTGTATTTAATGCGTTGATTAAAAAAAAAATACTGTCGTTTTACATAGTAGCCATCGAGTTGGGCTTGCGAATTGACCTTTTCTTTGATTTCTAAAACCAAATCATTGTTGATGCGTTCGTCCAAATCAAAAAACACTACCCAATCATGCTTAGCTAATGACAGTGCAAAGTTTCTTTGGTTAGAAAAATGATCAAATTTTCTCTGAACTACTCGGGCACCCATTTTTTCAGCCAACTCCTTTGTACCGTCCGAACTGAATGAATCGACAATGATTATTTCATCTGCAAAGCTCAGTCTTTCGAGATAGGCTTCTACGTTCTGGACTTCATTGAAAGTTATGGCTAATGCGCTGATCAAGTCTGTTGAATTGTTTACTTTAGTGCCAAAGTTGACACTGATAGCTAAGCAAATGTAGTTATTATAAGTAGATATTAGTTTGCCAACCTGTGAATTTCATATGCGAATACCAGTTCTCATGTTTCATCAAATTGCTCCAGCGGGAACTGGGGCTTCAGGGCTAACCATAGACGCGGATCGACTCCAATCTCATTTTGAATATCTCAAAGACGAGGGATATAATCCAATTCATTTTAAGGATTTATTACTGTTGAATGAATTGCCTCTAAAACCAATCATTATTTCGTTTGATGATGTTTATGTCAATCAGCTCGATTGGGCCTATCCACTGCTGGTAAGTTTCGGGTTTAAAGCATGTTTTTGCATTCCGTTCAAATATGTGGGTGGTTTCAATGCTTGGGATCAGGGCAAAGAACCTATAATGTCAATCGACCATTTAAGGTCTCTTGATCAGTCCATCGTGGAGCTCGGTTGGCATTCATTCGCCCATGGTCGATATGATCAAATGTCTCTAGAGGAAATCCGAGCCGACCTCGAACAATGCGACACTTTTGTGAGGTCTAACCAACTTGAGGTAAGTCCAGTAATTGCCTATCCCTACGGGAAATTTCCACGAAAAGGCAAGGCTAACATACAGTTTTTTGAATTGTTGAAGGAGTTTAAAATCTCTTATGGCTTAAGGATTGGAAATCGCTTGAACCGATTCCCATTTAAGAATGCTTTTGAAATCCAACGGATTGACATCAGAGGAGAATTCACTGATCGGGAATTCAGACGGAAATTGCGTTATGGACGATTTTGGTTTTGATGGTGCTTGGAAATTTCAAGTTTAGCATATCTCGAAAATACCCCATAGGCGTTGATGCGCGCAACGATTAGGCCAGGAATACCATCTTTAAATCCCCCTCTTAGGACATAACTGCTAAAAAAACGATAGAACGGCTTGAAGAAAAATACCAATAGGGAGGCATTTTTATTTTTTTTCAGAGCTTGTTGAGATTGAAAATAGGAATAATGATCCTTTTTGGAAATGTAATGCGTCAGACCCTTGTAGGTATAGTGGTTGACCTGATGTTTTAATTTACCTATTTTGCCATTGACATGGAGTTTTTCGTGTACATCACCTGAAAAATGGCATGAGTCTTTTTTGACCAATCTCGTCACCATATTGCTGTGGTGGTAAAGAAATCGATTCATGAAGAAATGAGGGAAATATAACTTATATCCAGTAAATTCGTTGCTTTTTACAGCTTCCAAAATTTCATACCTCAGTCGGTTGGTGATCCGTTCGTCAGCATCAAGAAATAAAACCCATTCATTGGAAGCGAATTGAAGGGCGTGATTTTTTTGGTTTGAAAAATTATCAAATTCACGAAACAACACTTTACACCCTAACCCTTCGGCAATTTGAGCCGTTCTATCAGTACTATTTGAGTCTATAACGATAATTTCATCGGCAAATTCCACAGATTGAATGGCATTTTTAACAAAAGCTTCTTCGTTGCAGGTGGGAATAATTACGGAAATTTTAGACATGCCGATTGTTACAATTTTATCAGCTAAAAGTACGATTTTTTTGATTTCACGTTTTAGGATGAGTTGTCTCGCGGTGAAGGTATTTTTATAATGTGTAAATTTGCGCTCATCAAAAGGGGAAATATGAAAACATTGGCCGTTACCGTAATCATCAGTACATACAATTCGGAAGCATGGCTCGCTAAAGTTCTTACAGGATATAGTGTTCAGACCTATGAAAATTTTGAAGTCATTGTCGCTGATGACGGTTCTGGACCAGAGACTAAGGCACTAATCGATCGGTTTGCAAAGAGCTTTCCAGTGCCCTTAAGACATATATGGCACGAAGATCAAGGTTACCGCAGACAACGGATCTTGAATCTGGCGATAGTTGCTGCCGCTAACCCCTATGTATTGTTTACTGATGGCGATTGCATTCCAAGGCCTGATTTTCTAGAAGTGCATGTTCAGTTTGCGGAAAAAGGTTTCTTTTTGTCCGGGGGCTATTGCAAATTGTCCATGGACGTCAGTGAGGCCATTGCGGAGGAAGATATCAAAACTTCGCATTGTTTCAAACCTTCTTTTTTGTCAAAAATGGGGCCATTGGGTTGGAAGCAAAGACTTAAGTTAAGCGCAGGAAAATCGTTAGCCAACATTTTAGATTTTACTACGCCGACTGGAGCTACTTTTAACAATTGCAATTCCTCTGCTTGGAAAGAAGATTTGCTGGCCATAAACGGCTATGACGAGAGGATGAGATACGGTGGACCCGATCGAGAACTGGGAGAACGTTTGGTAAATCTTAGAATTAAGTCCAAGCAAATTCGCTATAGAGCTATATGCCTGCATTTGGATCACGCTCGAGGATATAAAACCAAAGAGTCATTGCAACGCAATCTGAACATTAGAAAACAGACCAAGACTGAGAAAATTGTTCAGACACCTTATGGCATTACACAAAACAACGCAGAAGCTTCCTCATAAAAGCCGATCGGCGTGGTGCTCCAAGAACACTTTCAATTTGGGAGTAATCAATTCTGGCCTGAATTCGTTGTAGTAAAAGCTAGGATTAGCCTCGATTTTCCTTCTAAGTTTTCTCGTGATTTCAGGAAAAAGTTCAGGTTTTTCCTCTAAAAGGTGGACGGAAGCGTGAAATTTGCCGTCGTCAAAACTAGCCCAATGTTCTTTCAATTCATAGGGCGAAAATATTGTAAAAGTTGGTTTGTCCAGAGCTTTTGCGATGTGAACAGAACCTCCTTCATTGGCAATTAGCAATCGCGATTGACCCATTATTTTGACAAATCCACGGATGGAATTTTCGTAGAGGTCAAGTGAAATTTTGTCTTTGTGCTCGCATTGGTCATAGATGGCCTTAGCCAATTCTTTCTGATGGGGGGAGTAGTTGAAAATAATTTGAAAATCGTAGTTGGTGGACAAGAAATTTACAATCTCTATAATATAGGGATGAGGCAAACTCTTAACGGCAGTACTGCCAAGAATGCCAAGAACAATATGAGGTTTAAGGAATTCCTCAGATTTGTAGTTTCGCTCTTCAGGACACAAATATATTTTTGGTTTATCATCCAATTGTTCTATATTAATTTCTGGAAAGCATTGTAGGAGCGCGAGTCGGTCCTCAATAGATTTTCCACAATTCCTAGTTTTTTTCTGCACATGTTGAACGCTATGAGTGTAATAGGGAAGCAGATTATCGAAATTGCCTTTGGAAAAACCTATTCTAGTCTCGGCTGATGAGAACAGACATAACACTCTGCTCTGAAATTTAGAATAAGGATCGAAAATGGTGTCAAATGATTTTTTTCTGATTTGGAAAGCCAATCTCATCAAATTTGGGAATTTTTTTAGCCAACGTTCGTTCACTATGATGACTTCGTCTATTTGAGGATGGTTTTCAATGACTCCCGCACAATAGTCATAAACCAGATAACTCACATGACAATTGGGGTATGTTTTTTTGATGTTCTGTGCAAGAACAGAAGCGATGAGCACATCACCAATAAATTTGTTTTGAATGACTAGGACTTTTTTCATTTGGCCAGATAGACTTATACGGCCACGTCGTATTCTCTTAGTGCCTGATTCAATGTGGTTTTTGTATCAGTACTTTCTTTTCTTTTGCCTATAATTAAAGCACAAGGCACTTGGTAGTCTCCCGCAGAAAAACTCTTGGTATAGGTGCCTGGAATAACCACTGACCTCGCAGGAATAACACCTTGGAGCGTAACTGGTTCTGAACCTGAAACGTCAATAATTTTAGTAGAGCCAGTCAATACAACATTCGCTCCTAAAACAGCCTCACGTTCCACTCGAACTCCTTCTACAACGATACATCGCGAGCCAATAAAGGCGTGATCTTCAATAATTACTGGTGCAGCTTGAAGCGGTTCGAGTACTCCACCAATTCCAACCCCTCCTGAAAGGTGAACTCCTTTGCCAATTTGAGCACAACTCCCAACTGTGGCCCAAGTGTCAACCATTGTGCCCTCATCGACATAGGCGCCGATATTGACATAACTTGGCATTAAAATCGTATTTTTTGCAATAAATGCGCCGTAACGTGCCACAGCGGTGGGAACCACTCGAACCCCTTTTTCGGCGTAGTTCGATTTCAATGGTATTTTGTCGTGAAATTCAAAGGGGCCAACTTCAAAAGTTTCCATTTGTCGGATTGGAAAGTACAAAACCACTGCCTTTTTAATCCATTCATTGACTTGCCACCCATTAGGCCCTGGCTGCGCAACTCTCAGGTGACCATTGTCCAAGTCTTTCAAAACAGACTCTATGGCTTTTAAGGTGTCTGGATCAGACAAAATTGTCCTGTCATCCCACGCTTTTTCAATGATACTTTTGGTTTGGCTTTCTGTCATCATGGGGCAAAGATAAAACATTCCTTTTGTACGATTAAGTTTTTTAATTTAGCAACATGCCAAGAATACTCGCCATTGACTATGGTCTCAAAAGATCTGGGATAGCAATTACGGATCCGCTGAGGTTAATCGCTTCAGGATTGACCACAGTCGAAACCTCCAAGCTCATTCTTTTTTTATCCGAATATTTTGCCAAAGAAGAAGTAGATTTAATTGTTGTAGGACTCCCAAAACAAATGGATAATTCGGCATCAGAGAGCGAACCTGCTATCTTGAAATTTATAGAGAGTCTCGATAGGAACTTCGTTGGACTAAAAGTTGTGAGATATGACGAGCGTTTTACTTCCAAAATGGCCAGCCAGGCGATGATCAGTGGAGGAGTTAAAAAATCAAAAAGAAGAGAGAAGGGCATGCTGGACAAAATCAGTGCGACCTTGATTCTGCAAGGTTTTATGGAATCTTTGAATTGAGGTTCAATTTTAGAAAGTTTCATTCGTTTAAGTATTGTATTTTTGTCCTTTATTTTTTACCATGGTTTACCCAATTGTTGCTATCGGAGATGCTGTTTTGCGCAAAAAATGCAAGGTCATCGAACCCAACTATCCGCATATTGACACCTTGATTAACGACATGTTTGCCACCATGTACGAAGCCAGTGGAGTGGGATTGGCGGCACCGCAAATAGGTTTAGATATTAGGTTATTTGTCGTCGATACAGCACCTTTTGCCGACGACGAGGATTTGTCGGAAGACGAGCAAAAGATATTGTTTAATCTTAAGAAAGTTTTTATCAATCCAGAAGTTATTGAGGAAAGTGGCGAATATTGGGACTTTAACGAAGGCTGCTTAAGTATTCCAAATATTAGAGAGGACGTGTCCCGCAGGGCTCGAGTGACCATTAAATATCAAGACATAAATTTTCAAGAGTACATCGAAACCTATGACGGTCTAGCGGCTCGTGTCATTCAGCACGAATATGATCATATTGAAGGGATTTTATTTACCGATAAATTGTCTTCTTTAAAGAAACGACTGCTCAGAAAGCGCATCCAACTCATTTCTTCTGGTAAAGTGAAAACAGATTATAAAATGCGTTTTCCGCAATAATTTGGGCACTTTGATAATAGGATCACTACACAAATACACGAAGGAATTTCGTTACAACTGGAAGTTGGCCAGCCCAGTAATCACAGGAATGCTTGGCCATACTTTGGTCAGTTTTGTTGATAATGTGATGGTGGGTCAAATGGGAACAGCCGAATTGGCTGCAGTATCTTTGGGTAACAGCTTTCTTTTTATTGCCATGTCTTTGGGTATTGGATTTTCAACGGCAATTACTCCACTTGTAGCAGAATCCGATTCTGAGGGCAATTTTGCAAGTGGTCAGTCGGTTTTAAAACACGGTGTGTTTTTGTGCACTCTGCTCAGTGTTGTGTTATTCGGATTAATTTTGCTTGGTAAGCCTTTGATGTCTTTGATGCAGCAGCCAGAGGAGGTTGTTGCTCTAGCGCTACCTTACCTAGATTTGGTTGCCATTTCGTTGATTCCCTTGATAATTTTTCAAGCCTTTAAGCAGTTCAGCGATGGGATGTCCAAGACGGTGTTTCCCATGTATGCTACTATTATTGCTAATATCATCAATGTACTTTTAAACTATGTGTTGATTTTTGGAAAATTTGGTTTTCCACAAATGGGCATTGTTGGTGCAGCCATAGGCACTTTGATTTCTCGAGGCGCCATGCTCGTTATTTTAATTGTCCTCCTCAAGCGCAACAAGAAAACCGCTCCTTTTCTCGCTGGTCTAAACTTTAGAAATATTCAAAAAAGAATGTCCAAGAAACTTCTGAATTTAGGTTTTCCAAGTGCACTTCAAATGTTTTTTGAAGTTGCCTTGTTTACGGCGGCAATTTGGTTAAGCGGGGTATTGGGTAAGAACATGCAAGCCGCCAATCAAATTGCTCTAAACTTAGCTTCGATGACCTTTATGTTCGCTATGGGTCTTGGAGTAACGGCCATGATCCGCGTAGGGAATCAGAAGGGCCTTCGCAATTTCACTGAACTCAGACGTGTTGCGCAATCAATTTTCTTATTGGGACTACTTTTTGCCATTGGGTTTGCGGTGATTTTTATGTTGTTCAGGTTTTCTTTACCTAATCTCTATGTCAATGTCAACGACCTGTCTCAAATCCAAGATACTCGTGAGGTCGTGGCTTCAGCTGCTTCTCTCTTGCTGTTGGCAGCTATCTTTCAGATATCTGATAGCGTGCAGGTCATGGTTTTAGGAGCCCTCAGGGGAATGCAAGACGTGAAGATCCCTTCATTGATTACCTTTATTTCTTATTGGGTCATCGGTTTTCCAGTCTGTTACTTTTTAGGTAAGCCAAACATGTTTGGAGGGGTGGGCATTTGGATCGGACTGCTGTTCGGTTTGACAACTGCTTCAGTTTTGATGTATCTTCGTTTCCAATATTTGACTAAAAAATGGATTAACAATGAAAGAATTGATTAACACCACCGAATTGCCCAAATTCCTATTGGGGGACAACACTGATTTTCCTGATGATATTTTCGTCATCCATACCCAATATCCAAGATTTGTTATCAATCTGAAAGATGATAACGTGGAATGGTTAGAAGAATTTGAAACTTCTGAAAAAGATGATTTAGAGGAAGCTACCCCTGGGTTGATTCAAGAGGCCTCAGAGTTCTATGATCGAGAAATGAGCAGATACGATAGTTAGTATATCATGGATCAAATCATTACTTGGGATCACGATCTTTTTCTATTCCTCAATGGGTTGGGAAGCAATGACTGGGACGGTTTCTGGTTGACCGTCACAGACAGATTTACTTTTGTTCCGTTATATGCATTGCTGCTTTTCCTCATTTATAGCAAGATGGGATGGAGCGTATTGCTTCGAGTCGTTGTGGTCGCTGCTGCGATGATTTTGATAACCGATCAAGTAACCAATCTTTTTAAGTATGGATTTGAACGCCTAAGACCATGCAGAGAACCATTGGTCATGGATCAAATGAGGATGGTAGCAGATCACTGTGGTTTATATGGTTTTTTCTCTGCTCACGCCTCCAATACAATGGCTACGGCGGTATTGATTGGACTTTTGCTTCGTTCTCATTTCAAATGGCTACTCACCTCTTTGGTACTTTGGAGCATAATGGTCGCTTATTCAAGAATTTATGTGGGTGTTCATTATCCCATAGATGTCCTGTGTGGACTTCTTTTTGGTGCTATTTCTGGCTGGACTTTCTACAAAGTCCTCGACAAATGGACTGGACGTCTTTATAAGTAATCTCAAAAAACACCTCTAATCCTCTGATTGCGACTTGCAATAGTCGTAATGAGCTTGAAGTATTTTGTCCCAACTTTTGACTCTTTTTGCGCTGAGCTTGTGAATTTCTTTTTGATAGAACAAAGCCAATCCTTTGATCTCAGAACCGAGTTGTTTGTCATTGATCAATGAAATCACGTTCTCTACGAAACTCTTTTGAAGATTTCGTCCAAAGACGTCTGGTGTCTTGTTGTTGACAAAAATATCCGTAAATAAGATTTGCATCAGCTCCGCAGGCGATAAGCCATTGCCTACTAGAGTGTATTCAGAAGACAGCATTTTGTTAAGATTCGATGATGATAGCAGTCTGCCTAGAGCTGAGGCCTGAAGGTCTTCAATGCGATCTAGATTGCCAGTACCTTTGATATTAGAAATCAAATCACTATTTAAAAGCCATTTTGGCGTGTTCCACAATTCGCTATTCAAAAACCTTAAGGCTCGCTTTTGTTCTTCCGCAGGTACAACAGAGTAGGTGTGTAGGCCTTTTTGATTGGTATTATGAAGCGTTTCATAAATCCCTCCAACAATGGAGTGAACATGATAAATGTAACGGGAGTACACCCCAATCATTTCATCGTAAAGCTCATTCAAGTCGTCGTAGTTATCTCCATCGGTAAGAACCCACTCGGGAAGATTTTGGGCTACTATTCTCAAATTTTTAAGACCATAGGAACTGGCCAAAACAGGATCGTCTCCTACGTTTTCCGTTTGAGCATTTGGGTCGTTTCCTGTGCTGCCGTATATGTACATTGGGTCAGTGCTTTTATTGTCCACAAACAAACGCAACCACTCTTTTTCTTGATCGACTGTTTGGGTGGGAAAATATCGGTAACCAAACTCAATGGCATAATCGTCGTAGGGTCCTAACTGTCTGACAAAACGAATGTTCTGGTCTCCTGGTTGAGCAATGTAGTTAAAACGCGCATAGTCCATAATGGTAGTAGCAATTCCCATTTTTTGAGTAAAATCTCCAGAGCGCAAAGAGTCCACGGGATAGGCAGAACTGGCTTTCATGTTATGAGGTAAGCCCAAAGCATGCCCAATTTCATGAGAAATCACTCGTCTCATCATTTCTCCAATTTCTTCTTCGGGAGTATCGAGGCTTCTCGCTTTGGGATTGGCTGCTCCAGTTTCGAGAAGATAACGGTTGCGGTAGGATCTCAAGTGATTGTGATACCAAATAATATCACTTTCAATAATTTCTCCTGTTCGCGGGTCTGAAACCGATGGCCCAACGGCATTTCGTGTTGTTGAAGCAACGTATCTTACTGTCGAAAAGCGAGTGTCTTCCGGGCTAAAATTTGGATCTTCTTCTGGAGTTGGAGCAATTTTGCCTTGAATGGCGTTCTTAAATCCTGCCTTCTCAAAGGCGCTGTTCCAGTCTTCGATGCCTTGAATGAAATAGGGCCTCCATTTGATTGGTGTTGCAGGATCAAGATAGTATACAATTGGCTTTTTTGGCTCAACCAATTCCCCGCGGGCATAGGCCGCTTCATCTTTAGGTTCTAATCGCCAACGTCTGATGAGTTCCATCTCATCCGATTTAAGTGCTTCAGAGCTGTAATCGATTTGAGAAATGGAAAACCAACCCACACGGTGATCGGCGAAGCGCGGTTTCATAGGAATTTCGGGAAGCAATATGATGGAATGATTAATTTGAAAAGTCAAACTTCCAGTATTGTTGCCTCGTGGTGCGTTTGTGGCGGGAAAAGTTAGCGTATGCAAAATTTCTGTGTTTTCGGGAAAACTTCTTGCACTGTCAATTTGACTTCTACTTTTATCTCTTTTGCCAATTTTATAATCATCTTTTAGCCGAGTTGGAATGATATTAAATCCAGGCGAATCATCCATAAAATGCTCGGTTACGTCAATAAGAAATTGATCGGCCTCGCTATTTTTGATGTCAAAAGATGCCAAAATCGGGCTGAAATTATTTTCTTCTACACTAATTTTTATGGGGTCATTGTCGTTGGCAATGTTGGAGTAGGAAATCTGAGTCAATAAAATTCTGTTGCCACTTTTAGAAAAATGAACTACACTCTCAGCAGTTTTAGAACCAGCATTGGAATAGGCTGAGTAATTAGCTGGTATTTGTGCAATCCTTGTGACCATCAATAAATCTTTATCCAGTAATTCACGATCGACCGTGAAAAACAACTTTCCATCCGCCGATAAATAGGTGTCCAAGATTCCTGAAGATAGAGTCATCTCTTTGGTGAGCTCGGGGATGCTGTCTTTTCCAGTTTGTCCAATGGTAAGGTTGAAGGTTAAACTCAGGAGCAATAGAAGCGAGTACGGATTCTTAATAGACATAATGTATAATTTTTCTTTGGTTCAATATCGTCATTTTTTTTAATCCTAGGCCAAAAATAACCGCTGCTCTTGCTTTGAGCCGACGGAATTATTTTGTTCTCTGTTTTCTGCGATTCATTACTATTGACTAAGTTTGCCCTATGAATATTTTGATAACAGGAGCTGCTGGATTTATTGGTTCACATACTGCCGAACGGCTGGCTTCTCTGGGTCATCATGTGGTGGGTGTCGACAACTTTTCAGATTATTATGATCCCAAATTGAAAAGACAAAATGCCAAAGACCTTGCGGCCAAAGGTGTCCAGGTTTTGGAAGTAGAACTTTGCGATAAAGGGTCAATGTCCCAAATGTCAAATGACTTTCACTATATTTTTCATTTCGCCGCCCAACCAGGAATTGCTGCTCAAGTTACTTTTGAGGACTATCTCAAGAACAATGTACTAGCCACCAAGTCTGTTTTAGATTTTGCTCAAACTTGCCCTAATCTAAAATTGTTTATCAACATTGGCACCTCTTCTATTTATGGGTTGGAAGCAGTAAGTCCAGAAAGTGTAGCGCCCCAGCCCGCGTCCTTTTATGGAGTGACAAAACTGGCGGCCGAACAACTTGCTCTTCAATTGTCTCGTGAAAACAAACTCATGGCGTGTTCGTTACGCTTGTATTCTGTTATTGGACCTCGAGAGCGTCCCGAAAAATTGTTTACCAAACTCATAGCGGCGGGAATAGAAGGGAACGCCTTTCCGCTTTTTGAAGGCAGTCAATTGCACCTCAGAAGTTTCACATACGTTGGTGATATTGTAGATGGTATCGTAAGCGTAATTGGAAAGGAAGCAACAGTCAATGGAGAAGTTATAAACCTAGGCACAGAAAAGGAATACTCGACCCAGCAGGGGATAGAGGCCGTAGAGGCCGTTTTAAACGTAAAAATCCAAATGGACATCAATCCTAAGAGAAGAGGGGATCAAGATCGAACCAAAGCTGTCATTGATAAAGCGAGACGTTTGTTGAACTACAACCCGCACACTACTTTGCTAGAGGCCGTAAAGGCCCAAGTAGATTGGTTTAAAAACCTATGATTGATTGAGGAGTAAATTGGCTGCTTCGAATGGAGTAATTCTGTTCTCAGCCATTTCTTTCACTAAGGCATTCAATTTTTCATCTATTCCTTCTGCTCCAAAAAAATCGCTTTGTAGCCTGTCCTGAATGGTTTGTAAAAGCCAATATTTATTCTGTTCATCTCGGTGTTTTTTCCAATAACCGTTTGATTTGGTTTTTGTTGCGTAGTCCAGAAGTATGTCCCAAATTTCTTTAATCCCTGTTTTTTCAATCGCGCTACACAAGGCTGTAGAGGCGGTCCATCCGGATGGTTTGTTGGGGTAGAGTTGGAGCGCATTATCCAAATCTGCTTTTGTTCTATTGGCCCTGGCGATATTGTCGCCGTCCACTTTATTGATGACCAACAGGTCTGCCATTTCAATAATTCCCCGTTTTATGCCTTGCAGTTGATCACCTGCACCTGCGATTTGAAGCAATAGGAAAAAATCGACCATGCTGTGGACCACTGTTTCACTTTGACCAACTCCAACCGTTTCGATGAGAATGGTGTCAAAACCTGCGGCTTCACATAAAATGATGGACTCTCTTGTTTTTCGAGCCACACCTCCCAAATTATCACCTGAGGCAGAAGGACGAATAAAAACTCCTTGCTCCTTTACCAGGGTTTCCATGCGCGTTTTGTCGCCCAAAATACTGCCTTTGCTGATGCTGCTGCTCGGATCGATAGCTAAAACAGCCACTCGTTTTCCCAGTTGTAGCAGGGTTTGACCAAAGGCTTCGATGAAGGTGCTTTTTCCGACACCTGGTACTCCAGTAATTCCTATTCTAAAGGAAGGCACACCCTCTGGAAGGCAGTGTTGAATCAGTTTTTGGGCTAATGGCTTGTGGTTTTTCTGTTGACTTTCGACCAAGGTGATTCCCCGTCCCAATGCAGCAATATCGCCGCGAAGAATGCCATCGGTAATCTTCTCAACATTGAATTGAGGTTGGCCACCGTTGTCAATATTAGTTTGTTGAGACATTGCTGCTATTCGTCAACCAAAACCCATTCTCCAGTAGATAAAAGAGGTTCAGCCTGTTTGAATTTTAAGGTTTTACTTTCACCTCTTATTACATTCTTGATGGTCACTCGTTCGTTTCGTCCAATTTTTGGCTGATCGCGAACAATGGTTTCTACAATCCGCTGAGATTGGGTATTGCCGGCGGCACGATTTTGAGCAGATCGCTGATCCATATTAGGAATTTCTTCCTTCTTGGTATCGATTTGCTCACGTTGCTTGACTCGAGCTTCTTGAATGTTTGGGTTGGTCTCCTGAGGAATTTCTCCTTTAAACAAAAATGAAATCACCTCTTTATTTACTTTTTCGAGCATCTCTTTAAACAATTCAAAGGATTCGAATTTGTAAATCAACAAGGGGTCTTTTTGTTCGTGTACAGCCAATTGTACCGACTGCTTGAGTTCGTCCATTTTTCTCAAATGAGTTTTCCAAGCGTCATCGATAATTGCAAGAGATATGTTTTTTTCAAAATCAGTTACTAGCTGCTTGCCCTTGGTTTGAAAGGCCTTTTCCAAGTCTGTAACTACTTGAAGGGACTTGATCCCATCTGTAAAAGGCACCGCAATTCGCTTAAATTGTTGGCGTTGATTTTCATAAACCTTTTTGATCACAGGAAAAGCCATATCAGCACTGCGCACCATTTTATCGGTATATTGCTTGTAAGCAGATTTGTATATTTTGGCCGTAAGCTGTTGAACTGTAAGGTTTCCAAACTCGCTTTCACTTACTGGAGTAGGCAATGTGAAATAACGCATCAATTCGAATTCGAAATTTTTAAAGTCGTTGGCGTTCTTGTTGATTTCTGCTATGAGCTCACAGGTATCGTAAATCATGTTGGCGATATCTACTCTCAGTCTCTCTCCAAACAAGGCGTGGTGTCGTCTTTTGTAAACCACTTCTCTCTGAGCGTTCATCACGTCGTCGTATTCGAGCAAACGCTTTCTTACCCCAAAATTGTTTTCCTCTACTTTTTTCTGAGCCCGTTCAATCGATTTGGAGATCATGGAGTGCTGAATCACTTCACCTTCTTGAAGTCCCATGCGGTCCATCATTTTTGCAATACGCTCGCTTCCAAAGAGTCTCATCAAATTGTCCTCTAGAGAAACGTAAAATTGAGAACTGCCAGGGTCACCTTGACGCCCTGATCGACCGCGTAGCTGACGATCTACCCGTCTTGAATCGTGACGTTCTGTGCCTATAATGGCCAAACCACCATTCGCTTTGACTTCTTCGGTCAGTTTAATGTCCGTTCCACGACCCGCCATGTTGGTAGCAATAGTCACCTGACCAGGTTTGCCCGCTTCAGCAACAATGTCGGCCTCTTTTTTGTGTAATTTGGCATTCAACACATTGTGAGGAATTTTTCTTATGTCGAGCATTTTGCCCAAAAGTTCCGAAATTTCCACTGAGGTTGTGCCGATAAGAATTGGGCGTCCTGCCTTTGAAAGAGCAGTAACCTCTTCGATAACGGCGTTGTATTTTTCTCTTTTGGTCTTATATACTAAGTCGTGATAGTCTTTTCGAACAACAGGTCTGTTAGTGGGAATTTCAACCACATCGAGTTTGTAAATTTCCCAAAATTCTCCTGCTTCTGTCACAGCTGTTCCTGTCATCCCTGACAGTTTGTTGTACATTCTAAAATAATTTTGAAGCGTGATAGTCGCAAAGGTCTGTGTAGCGGCTTCGATCTTGACGTTTTCCTTGGCTTCTATGGCCTGATGCAATCCATCGCTGTAACGTCGGCCATCCATAATTCGACCAGTTTGTTCGTCAACAATCAACACTTTATTGTCCATGACCACGTACTGAATGTCTTTTTCAAACAAAGCATAAGCTTTTAGTAATTGGTTAAGGGTGTGAATTCTTTCCGACTTCACAGAAAAATCTCTAAACAAGTTATCCTTGAGATTAGCCTTGTTTTCTGGGCTCTCTTGTGATTGATCAATTTTGTCTAGTTCAATGCCCATTTCTGGCATGACGAAGAAATTGGGGTCATCTTTTCCAGAAAGAAAATCTACACCCAAATCAGTTAATTCAACTTGATTGTTTTTTTCGTCAATAACATACAACAACTCTTCATCAACTTTAGGCATTTCCCTATTGTTGTCTTGCATGTAAAAGTTCTCTGTTTTCTGTAACAGCTGTCGAACCCCCTCTTCACTCAAAAACTTAATGAGGGCCTTGTTTTTTGGGATTCCTCTGTAAACCCTTAAAAGCTTGAAACCACCTTCTTTAGTGTCTCCACTAGCGATCAGTTTTTTTGCCTCGGCCAGGACGGCAGTCAAATTTTGCCTTTGAGCTTGCACAATGTTGTAAACCTTTGGTTTGAGTTCGTTGAACTCGTGTTGTTCTCCTTTTGGAACTGGTCCAGAAATGATTAGTGGAGTTCTAGCATCATCCACTAAAACCGAATCAACTTCGTCAACTATGGCGTAGTGATGTGGTCTTTGAACCAAATCTTCAGGAGCATGAGCCATATTATCTCTGAGATAGTCAAAGCCAAATTCGTTATTGGTCCCATAGGTAATGTCGGCATTGTAGGCATTTCTGCGTTCTTGAGAATTAGGTTTGTGATAATCGATACAATCAACACTTAAGCCGTGAAACTCAAACAAGGGAGCCATCCAAGCGCTGTCGCGTTTGGCCAAGTAGTCGTTGACCGTAACCAAGTGAACGCCATTACCTGCCAAAGCGTTGAGGTAAACAGGCAAGGTAGCGACCAAGGTTTTACCTTCTCCTGTCTGCATTTCAGCGATTTTACCCTGGTGCATGGCAATACCACCAATGAGCTGCACGTCATAGTGAACCATGTCCCAAACAATTGGTTTCCCTGCGGCATCCCAGTAGTTATTCCAAGTTGCGACATCACCCTTGAGGTTGACGTATGATTTTTTGCCAGACAGGATGCGATCATAAGGACTCGCCGAAACAGTAATTTCCGAATTATCGACAAAGCGCTGGGCAGTTTCTTTCATCACCGCGAAGGCTTCGGGCAAAATAGCGTTCAGACAAGATTCAGAAATCTCGTATTGTTCTTCTTTAAGTCGATCTATTTGTTCGTAAAGCGATTCCCGTTCGTCGATGTCTTCAGTAGATTCAATTTGGGTCTTGAGTTGGTCAATTTGTTCCTCCGTTTCTTTTCGAGCTTCGGACAATCGCAATTTAAATTCTTCCGTTTTTCCTCTCAGTTGATCATGAGATAGGGCCTTGATTTCTTCTTCTAACGACTTGATTTGTTGGACAATGGGTAATATGGACTTGACGTCTTGTTTCGATTTGTCGCCGACGAATACTTTAAGTATGGAATTCAATAAGCTCATGGCTATAGAAATTGTTTGGAATGCCTGCCAAAGATAAGAATGTTTAGGCTTTTCGGGCTTAATATGAAGTTAAAAAAAAAAGTCTCGTTAGAGACTTTTCAATTAATCAATATTCATCTTCATTCCACAGATAGTCGTCTTCGCTGGGGTAATCTGGCCAAATTTCTTGGATGGTTTCGTAAATGTCTTCTTCGTCTTCTATAGATTGTAAGTTTTCAACTACTTCTAAAGGAGCTCCAGTCCGGATAGAATAATCAATTAATTCATCTTTGGTTGCAGGCCAAGGGGCGTCACTTAAGTATGAGGCCAATTCTAGTGTCCAGTACATGATTCAAGTATTTAGTATTTGCAAAAATAAATTTTAAAATGACATAGAAAACGTTTTTCTGTTAATTTTAAAAATCAAGCATAAAACACTGATAATTAAATTTTTAAGTCAATTAAATTTCGGTTAAAGTCCATGACATACGTCTTGGTCTTGCTGGTAGTGTATCCAATCAGGGAATCCATTTAATTTCTTCTACTTCCAGCCTGTGATGCATGAGCCTCGCAAGGGTGAACAAATAGTCCGATAGGCGGTTCAGAAATTTAATCGCAATTTCAGGAACAACTTCCGATTCACTCAGTGCGGAAACCATTCTTTCGGCTCTTCGACAAACCGTCCTACAGATATGGCAATGCGAAATGGTCGGATGACCACCAGGCAAAATAAAGTGGGTCATTGGACTCAAGGTTTCATTACATAAATCGATTCGAATTTCTAAATCGGTAATACTTTTTTCTTTCAAATAAGGAAGGTTTTTTTCAAAGGCTTGATGTTCGTTCATTTCGGATGCGAGCATTGAGCCTAACGTGAATAGATCATTTTGAATGTGAAGTAAGATGGGTGCTTCAACGGTATTGGCACACAAATCTAATAGCAATCCTACATGCGAGTTGAGTTCGTCGAGGGTGCCGTAGGCATCAACCCTGAGGTGGTGTTTTGGGACACGTTTGCCGCCATAAAGCCCAGTTTCACCTTTGTCACCAGTTTTTGTATAAATTTTCATAGCAGACATTATTATTTAGGGGCAAGTTAAAAAAATCAATTCGATGTTAGAGCAATCGTATACGGAAATGTTCCTCCACTTGTTGAGGTCGCTTAAAGAGTATTCCAACAAAGAACAAGTCTATGCTCACGTTCAATTGATGGCTGGTTTTTAAACGTTTCCAAAGTTTTTCCTTGGTTTGATTTTCGTGCGGCTTTTTGATCAATAAAAAGCTTACCTCAGAACTGTTTTGGATAAAATCATTTATGACTTGAAAATCGTCCATTGATTCCAAAATAAGGCCTTCTATAACTTCGCTTTCTCGGGAATTGGACTTAAGAAGATAATTTTTTAACTGGAACATTTGATTTGTGGCAGACAGTTTTTTGAATCCTCTTGGGTTTTCCAAACATTGAGTTACCAATTTGTAAACAAAGGGTGAGTGAATCCGGTATTTGGTTTTTGATTTTAATAGAAAATTCCAATAAGCCTTCGTTTGAAAACAGAGGTTGGTCATGGCTGTATTATGCTTTTTTGAATTGGCGAAGCAGAAAGAAGTATCTGAACGCTAAGGCTAAGCAAAAAGGGAATAGGGCCCAAGAAAAGACTTGAACCTTAGTGATCGCATGCAAAACCATAAGGGCCATCAAAAGCAATAAAAATTTCAAATAGCCTTTCATCCATGTCGCCAACTGAGATCTTGAAATGGCAACAAACATCAAAACATTTGGAGCAAAAGCCCAAAGGAAATTGTAGTTAAAAGCTGTGGCGGTATGATCAGTTGCAAACCAAAGTAGTAAAACCAAAACACCGAGTAAGCCAGTCGTTAAAAAGAGCATCACATCCAACCACTTGAAACGTTTTTGCCGTTTCCAATCCACAATAGTTAAAACCAATAAAATCAAACTAAAACTGGTCAAAACAGTCATTGGATTGGCCAGGCTATATTCCTTTTCAACCGGCTTTTCCTCTAAAAGATTTTCACTCTTTTTGATCAATTTTTTACCCCCTTTTCGTTGCGCGTTTTCGAAATAAGAACGAACATATTTCGGCAGAAACAGCTGATCTTCCAAGGAGGTCGGTTTGTCAATAACAGATCCAAGAGCCAAGTCAATACCAAAACTACCCCAGCTATTTTTGTCCACACATTCGTAAATCAAATCCCTGAAAGTTTTGATTTTAAATTCTTTAGGATATTGATAAGATAGCGAATCGGTAAGCGATTCTTCTAGGACCAATGGTATTCTGTTGGCACAATTATCATAAAAAAAATCGTAACGGTAAGCGCGGTTTTCGGGAAGATTGTTGGTCAACAGATAAGAGAAAATCTGTTGTTTTTCCTCTTGAGTCAAATCCAAGGTTTGACTGTCAATGGATCTGCCTTGACGGAGGTAGATGTCGAAAAAATCATCGAAATAGGAGACTCCGAGTTGATAGTCAAGTTGACCACGAGCAAATTTCAGATAAAAGTTGGGTGAGTTAAAATCGTATCTCCCGTAGTCGAAAACAATGTCGTAGTTCATCACATAATCCTTCACACGAATGGCGCTGTGACCAAAGGAATCGTTGAGGTTATCGCCAGGGCCAACGGTTAAAATGCTGATATCTGAATAATGGGATAAAATCTGTGCAGAGGCATAAAAGTTGGAACACAAGAGGATGGCGAGTACAATTTTTTTCATGTGTCAAATTTATTTAAAAGTACCAAAATCTAGCTTGAGCGAAAATATATTTGAATAGAGTGCGATACTCTGATCGCCAATGTCAGTAAGAGCATAGTCTATTTCAATTCCTCGATATTTGAATCCCAGACCTATGTTTGGTTGGAAGCTGAGATTTTCTTGACGATCTAGTGACGTTTCGTATTGAAAGTTGCCTGCTCCAGCTCTGACAAAAACCAAATCTTGATAACCCAGTTGAAGGCCAAGTGCAGGAGTCATGCTGGCGGCTTTTGTGGAAATTAAATCGTTGTTTTGTTCAAACCTTACGATCATATCTAGTTCGGTTTGAAGTTCATAATCATACCCAAACAAGAAAGTTTTGGCTACGCCCATTTGCAGCTTTGGTGCTGTAATCTCTGTTGACCTCGGAACAGATTGGTTTTGACCCTCAATAGCATTTTGAATGTCCGCCAATTTCGCCTCATCAAAGCTCCAAACATTTACCGTTGTAGTAATGTCTCTGGCCATAATGCCGAACTGCCAACCTCCCTTTGAGGTTGCTCGGACACCAAGGTCAAAACCAAAACCCCAAGACGAGGCAAAATCTCCAATAATTCGCCTAATGATTTTTGCATTTACGCCGTAATCAAAAGTTTTTAGAACATCTTTACGCCCATAAGAAAGAGTGAGGGCATAGTCTGCTGCCGAAAATAATGAAATACGGTTGTAGTTAATTTGACCTTGATCGTCAATGAGCTGGGTGGTGTCCAAAATATCATCTACTCCAAATCGAATCAGACTGGCCGCAGCAGCGCTCTTGTCATCAATTTTCATAGCATAGCCAATAAAATTATAGTTTGCAATGTTGGCGAAATAGCTGGCATGCATCAGGGATAGTTCTCGGTCTTCTACCTCTGTGAGACCAGCGGGATTCCAATAGCTGGCATTGACATCGTTGGAACGCGCGACCACAGCGTTGGAGCTGCCAAGAGCTGCAGCATCCACGCCAATATTCAAAAATTCATTGGAGTATTTGGGAGCTGACTGGGACATGGCCAAAGTTCCAATCCCGAATAATAAAGCACAAAGAAGCTTGTTCAAGTCAGATGTTTTTACAAAGATGCACATAATTTTGTCAAAATCATTTGGTCGGGATTGTGACAATTCAAACTCCAATTGGGTCTCAATATTGTTTACAGACGTCTTATTTCCTTTTTAGTTTAGTATATTTAAACGCTAAAAAAGTGTTATGAAATCGTCCATACCCAACCTGTTGACCCTATCGAATCTGCTCTCGGGATGCATTGCAATAGTTTTAATTTTCGAACATCATTTGGAATGGGCCTCAATAGCTGTTTTGGTGGGCATGGTTTTCGATTTTTTTGATGGATTGGTTGCTCGTGCCTTGAAGGTTCAAGGACCGCTGGGGAAAGAATTGGACTCCTTGGCAGATATAGTCACCTTTGGCGTTGTTCCGGGCCTGATGATTTTTAAATTGTTACAAATGTCTGTGACGTCGATCCCCTCAGACAGCAGTTTGGCTGAATTTCTGCCATACTTGGGATTTATAATTACACTTGGTGCTGCATTTCGCTTGGCCAAATTTAATGTACTTCCCTCTCAGGATGATTTTATTGGATTACCGACTCCAGCCAATGCAATTTTGATTGTATCTCTCCCACTCATTATGGCATATCAAGGCAGCGATGCTATGAATACGTTGATTCTTAATCCCGCCTGGTTAATTGGCTTAGCAATCTTGTCAGTAGTTTTGATGAATTTACCCATTCGAATCATGTCCATGAAATTTAGTGGCTCCAATTGGAAAGAATTGTCTCCACAAATTATTCTTGTTGTATTGTCTGTGGTGTTTTTGATCACCTTAAAATTTGCGGCTTTGCCTCTGATCGTTTTTACTCACATCCTCATATCCTTAGTTAAATTTTACCCCAGATGATTGAAAATATTTTTACGCTTGTCATGCTCATCATGCTGCAAGCAGTATTGGGATTTGACAATTTGCTATACATCTCTTTGGAATCGAAGAGAGCCCCAAAGGAGCATCAAAAAAGAGTAAGACGCAATGGCATTTTGATAGCGATTGGCTTGCGCATACTGTTGCTTTTCGCTCTTCTCAATTTGATTCAGTACTTTCAAGATCCTTTTGCTCAAATTAAAAATGAAGGGATAGTGGAGGCGACAGTCAATTTCCACAGTCTAATAGTTTTGGCTGGGGGAGTGTTTATTGTCTATACTGCCATGAAAGAAATTTGGCACATGGTCGGATTTAACGCAAATCGATCCGAGCAACAAGAAATCAAATCGAGTAGTGTTTTGAAGGTTACGGTATTGATCACAGTAATGAACTTGGTATTTTCCTTTGATTCCATTTTGAGTGCTATGGCATTGACTAAAGTCTTTTGGGTCATGGCTGTGGCAATAGTGGTAGGTGGTCTGATGATGATGTGGTTGTCAGACAGAGTTTCAAGCTTCTTGGAACGCAATCGAATGTATGAGGTGCTAGGGCTGTTTATTTTGTTTATTGTTGGTATCATGTTAGTCACTGAAGGTGGTCATTTGGCCCATTTGAAGTTGTTTGGAAATCCCATAGAAGCCATGAGTAAAACCACCTTTTATTTCATCATAGGTATTTTGATTCTGATCGATATCGTACAAGGGAGATATCAAAAGAAGCTGATCGAGGAAAGACAGAACGAAAATTAGGTCTTAAAACTCTAATCTCTTTTTTCTCAGCTCGAAGTTTTGACCCAAATAAATCCTTCTGACTGTTTCGTCTTCGGCTAATTCTTCTGGTTTGCCGTATTTTAGAATACTGCCTTCGAACATCAAATAAGTTCTATCAGTGATTGCCAAGGTTTCTTGAACATTGTGGTCGGTAATGAGAATGCCGATGTTCTTTTTGGTCAATTGGGCAACGATGCGCTGAATGTCTTCGACTGCTACCGGGTCAACTCCAGCAAATGGTTCATCGAGAAGAATAAATTTTGGATCGGTAGCAAGGGCTCGCGCGATTTCGGTTCGACGGCGCTCTCCACCAGACAATAAATCTCCACGATTTTTTCGAATGTGGTTTAATCCAAATTCGTCCAACAGTACTTCTACTTTCTCTTGTTGTTCTTTCTTAGACAAAGTGGTCAATTGCAGTACGCTGAGAATGTTGTCTTCAACACTCAGTTTTCTGAATACTGACGCTTCTTGCGCCAGATAACCAATCCCTATCTGGGCTCTTTTGTACATTGGGAAAGAGGTGATATTGGTGTCATCAATAAAAATTTGACCACCATTGGGTCGGATGAGGCCAACAATCATGTAAAAACTTGTTGTTTTTCCTGCACCATTGGGACCTAATAATCCAACAATCTCTCCCTGATTCACCTCCAAAGACACATCTTTAACCACCTTGCGGCCGCTGTAGGATTTCATCAATTGTGTTGCGTGAAGCTTCATGTATGAAATTATTGAATGGCTAAAATACGGATTTATTTTTCAAGCTGTTGCGCTTCAAGAGCATCCCAAAATTCGTAGGCTTTGCGCAAGTGTGGAATGACAATGGTTCCTCCAACAAGAGTAGCAATTCCCAAGGCTTCGACAACTTGCTCTTTGCTCAATCCTAACTCGTAGGAAGTGGAAAGATGATACTTGATGCAATCGTCGCAGCGCAATACAGTCGAAGCAACTAGCCCAAGCAATTCTTTGGTTTTGACATCCAGAGCTCCCTCAGCATAAGCATTGGTGTCTAAGTTGAAAATCCTTTTGATAATCTTGTTGTTATCTGCCAATATTTCGGCATTCATTCGCTCGCGATAAGCGTTAAAATCGTTGACCAAATCACTCATTTTTTCTCTTGTTTCTTTTGTAGGTTATTCTTGATAAAAAGATACTGAACTGATACAAAATCATTACAGGTATCGTCACAATTATTTGGCTTGTTACGTCAGGAGGTGTAATAACAGCAGCGATGATAAGAACAATAATCAAGGCGTATTTTCTGTATTTCTTCAAAAAGTCTGGAGTTACCAATCCAATCTTGGTTAAAAAGTAAATCACAATTGGGAGTTCGAAAATAAATCCACAGGCCAAACAAGATGATCTTACTAGAGCGATGTAGGAGCTGAGATCAAACTCATTGAGCACCTGAGAAGAGACTTGATAGGTTCCTAAAAAATTAATAGACAATGGACAAACAACGTAGTAACCGAACAATACTCCTAGAAAGAAAAGTAGTGATGCTCCAAAAATAAAACCCCGAGCATGACGGCGTTCATTTGGATGTAACCCAGGACTAATGAATCGCCAGATTTCAAAAATTACGTAAGGAAAGGCAACCACGAACCCCGCCCAAATAGAAGTCCACAAGTGTGCCGAAAACTGTCCAGACATGGTTCTGCTCTGAATGGTGAAGGGTAGTTCGCCGCCACAGAATTCACTGTCAACTCCAAAAAAATTAGCTACTTTACATAACAGCCGGTAGGTTGGAAAATTGATTTGCTTGGGACCAAATATAATGGTGTCAAAAATAAATTCCTTAAAAAGAAATGCCACCAGACCTGAAATACTTACGGCAATAATTATTCTGATGATGTGCCATCGCAATACCTCTAAATGATCTAAAAAAGACATGTTTTGACTTGCCATAATTCTCCTTGTTAGATCAAGCCTTCTCTGATGAGGTCATGCATGTGAAGGACTCCACAATATATGCCTTTCTCGTTCACCACAATGAGTTGAGAAATTCCAAAGTTTTCCATGAGGTCTTTTGCGGCAAAGGCCATTTCGGATTCCGCTATGGTCTTAGGATTCTTGGTCATGATGTCCACGGCCATTACCTGATTCAAATCGGGGTTGTTGTGAAGCATCCGTCTCAAATCTCCGTCAGTAATTATTCCTTGCAATTCATTACCATCCAATACCGCAGTTAGTCCAAGTCGTTTATCGGTAATTTCTAAAATGATATCCTTGAGCTTGGTTTGAGGTGAAACTGCTGGAACTTCATTTTGAGAGGAAAGATCACCTACCCTCAAATACAGTTTTTTGCCCAAAGCACCCCCAGGATGGTATTTGGCGAAATCGGTGCTGGTAAATGAGCGCAACTGAAGGAGTGATACAGCAACGGCGTCGCCCATTGCCAATTGCGCAGTTGTGCTAGTGGTAGGTGCAAGATCATTAGGACAAGCTTCCTTTTGGACGGTTGTTCTGAGAACAAAGTCACTTTGAGTGCCGAGGAAAGATTTAGGATTGCCAGTCATTCCGATCAAAGTATTGTGGTTGCTTTTGATGAATGGAATCAAAACCTTGATTTCTGGAGTGTCACCACTTTTAGAAATACAAAGCACTATGTCGTCATCTTGAACCAATCCCAGATCGCCATGAATGGCATCGGCGGCATGCATAAAAATGGCAGGGGTTCCTGTTGAGTTAAATGTCGCCACAATTTTATTGGCTATAATTGCACTTTTACCCACTCCCGTGACAATGACTCGACCTTTAGAATGGTAGATAAGATCAACCGCTTTCGAAAAATTGTCATCCAAATAATTAATGAGTTGCAGAACAGATTGACCTTCAAGCTCTAATGTTTTTTTTGCGAATTCTAGAATGCGGTGATTATTGTCCAACTTTTTTGTATTTTGATGAATCATTTCTATCAAAAAGTAGTACTTTTAGAATAGTGATACAAAAGAACAAAAAAAATGCATTCTTTTACCATTCCTTTCGCATCAGTTGGTGTGGTCTTACATCTTTTAATTACCAGAATACATCAAACAGAAGTTTAAATGACTGAAGAATTATTATTAAAAGCGCTCAAGCGCTATTTTGGATTTGATGCCTTCAAAGGCATGCAGCTGGAAGTCGTTAAAAGTTTGATGGATAAAAAGGATGTCTTCGCAATCATGCCCACTGGAGGAGGCAAATCGCTGTGCTATCAAATGCCTGCTCTAATACAAGAAGGCACTGCTATTGTGGTTTCTCCCTTGATTGCATTAATGAAAAATCAAGTTGACGCGCTCAGAGGAATTTCAAACGAAGAGGGAGTGGCACATGTTATCAATTCGTCTTTGAACAAGACTGAAATTAAAATTGTTAAAGAGGATATTGTAAATGGCATCACCAAACTGCTCTATGTCGCCCCAGAATCGTTGTCAAAAGAAGAAAATATAGAGTTTTTGAAGTCTGTCAAAATTTCTTTTTTGGCCATTGACGAAGCCCATTGCATCAGCGAATGGGGTCACGATTTCCGTCCCGAATACAGAAATTTGAGACATATCATTGACCAAATTGCTATCAATGTGCCAATAATTGCAGTTACAGCTACTGCTACTCCAAAAGTGCAACAAGACATTGTAAAGAATTTGAACATTCAAGATGCCATTGTTTTTAAGGACTCTTTTAACCGTCCCAATATGTACTATGAAGTAAGGCCTAAAACTAAAAATGTAGACGCGGACATCATACGATTCATCAAACAGAACGAAGGTAAGTCAGGCATTGTCTATTGTTTGAGTCGCAAGCGTGTTGAAGAATTAGCTCAGGTACTTCAGGTCAATGGCATCAAAGCAGTGCCGTATCACGCGGGATTGGATGGTAAAACTAGAGCAAGACATCAAGACATGTTCTTGATGGAGGATACCGACATTGTAGTCGCTACTATTGCTTTTGGAATGGGGATTGACAAGCCAGATGTTAGATTTGTGATTCACAACGACATGCCCAAAAGTATTGAAAGCTATTACCAAGAAACGGGTCGAGCAGGTCGCGACGGAGGAGAGGGCCATTGCTTGGCTTTTTATAGTTATCAAGACATTGAGAAGCTAGAAAAATTCATGTCGGGAAAGCCAGTCTCTGAACAGGAAATTGGTATGGCATTACTGAATGAAGTGGTAGCTTATGCCGAGACGACTATTTCGAGGCGCAAGTTCATTCTGCATTATTTCGGTGAAGAATTTAACAATGAAACTGGCGCTGGAGGAGATATGGACGACAATGTCAGATTTCCTAAAAAAATGCTTGAAGCTGGTAAGGAAGCTGAACTCGTTATTGATGTCGTTAATCAAACAAATGAAAAATACAAACTCAAGGATTTGGTTAACGTGCTTATAGGTAAAGAAAATGCCTTGATCAAGTCACACCGCATCCACGAAACAACATTTTTTGGCAAGGGTAAAAATCATGCTGATTTTTATTGGACGGCTTTGATCAGGCAACTGCTAATTGAAGGGTTACTTAATAAGGACATCGAAACCTATGGTGTCATCAAATTGTCGCAAAAGGGCCATTCATTTTTGAAAAATCCAACAGGCTTTGTCATGAGTGAACCACAGGATTATGGTTCTGGACTTTTTGACTCAGTAATCAAGACCAAATCTGGAGGTGATGAGGTACTGGTAAAAATGCTCAAAGACTTGCGAAAGAAGATGGCTAAGACAAAGGAAATACCACCCTATGTCATTTTTCAGGATCCGTCGTTGGAAGATATGGCCATAAAGTATCCCATAACATTGGATGAACTAACCCAAGTTTATGGCGTTGGTGAAGGTAAAGCCAAGAAATATGGTGCCGAATTTCTTTCACTGATTTCCAAATATGTTGAAGAGAACGACATTGAACGTGCTCAAGACTTCATTGTAAAGTCCACTGGCAGCAATTCTGCGCTCAAATTGTACATTATTCAAAGTATTGATCGCAAACTGCCTTTCGAAGATATTGCTAAAGCCAAAGGAATGGATATGAAAGATTTTCTGAATGAATTGGAATCTATCGTCAATTCGGGAACTAAGCTCAATATCGATTACTGCATAGACGAAATTTTTGACGAGGAACAAATCGAGGATTTGGAAGCCTACTTTTTGGAATCCGAGTCAGAAGAAATTGACGAAGCAGTGTCTGAATTCGACGGAGAGTACGACACAGAAGAGTTGCGCATTTTTAGATTGAAATTTATTAGCGAATTGGGCCACTAAGCCCTTTCGAATTTTTATCTTCGCGCAAAACTTTTTTTATGTCTGAACTATTAGCGCATTTCAATACCAATAAAGGTAAAATTTCAGTTGCTTTAGAATTTGAAAAAACTCCTGGTACAGTAGGTAATTTTGTGGCCTTAGCCGAAGGTCAATTAGAAAATTCCGCCAAAAATCAAGGAACACCTTATTACGATGGGCTTAAGTTCCATCGGGTAATTCCAGATTTTATGATTCAAGGCGGTTGTCCACTAGGCACGGGTACTGGGAATCCTGGCTACCAATTTGACGATGAATTTCATCCAGAATTAAAGCACGACGCTCCAGGGGTATTGTCCATGGCTAATGCTGGACCAGGAACCAATGGAAGTCAGTTTTTTATCACCCATATCGATACGCCTTGGCTAGACGGCAAACACACGGTTTTTGGAAAAGTTGTAAATGGGATGGATGTGGTAAATAGCATCACTCAAAACGACAAAATCGAAAACATTACCATCGAGCGGAAAGGAGCGAAGGCCGAGGCATTTAATGCTGTTGAAGCGTTCAGGACTTTTGAAGGATCACGAGCCCAACGAATCGAAGCCGAAAAACAACTGCGCCGGGCTGAATTGGACCAATTGGCAAAAGGATTTGAAGAGACAGCCTCTGGTTTGCGTTATCAGATCATTCAAAAGGGAACTGGGAAGCAAGCAAAATCAGGAGACACTGTATCGGTTCATTACAAAGGGCAATTGGCAGATGGTACTGTTTTTGACTCATCATACAAACGCAATGAACCCATTGACTTTTTGTTGGGTCAAGGACAAGTCATTAGAGGCTGGGATGAAGGCGTTGCCTTATTGAATGTTGGGGATAAAGCCAGATTCGTCATTCCAAGTGATCTAGGTTATGGTGCCAGAGGTGCGGGAGGTGTTATTCCTCCTGATGCGACTTTAGTTTTTGACGTCGAATTGATGGACATCAAGTCCTAGGACTTCCATTTGATATTGCAGCCGATACTTGGTTTTTGAAGTACTAGGGGGTTGTCGCCCGCAATCAGATTTGAAATGGCTTGTTTCAAGTCTGACCCATCTGAAGGTATGCCATTGCCAGGTCGTGAATCGTCAAGCTGTCCTCTGTAAACCAACTGATCATTGTTATCGAACAAATAAATGTCTGGAGTACAAGCTGCGTCGTATGCCCTTGCGATATCTTGACTTTCGTCATAAAGGTAAGGAAATGGATAGCCTACCGTTGCAGCGTGAATTGTCATTTCCCGTGGACCGTCTTGGGGGTAATTCTCGGCATCATTACTTGAAATTGCTACAAATCCTATTCCTTTAGTATTGTAATCTTTTGCTACCTCTACCAATGTATGGTTAACATGCACAACGAATGGGCAGTGGTTGCAAATAAAAAATACCACAGTGCCATAATCTCCTTTGATGTCTTTAAAAGTCAGATGCTTTCCACTGATCGTGTCAGGAAGAGTGAAGTTGGGTGCCTTAGTACCTAAAGGCAGCATATTTGACGGTGTACGTGCCATAACAGTAAATTGATAAAGCTCAAATATCGTAATAAATTGTAACTTTAACCCATGAAAACAAGCATTTCCTTTGATCAATTTCAAGGTCTAGACCTCCGAATCGGAACAATTGTTGAAGTTGCAGATTTCGCCAAGGTGCGAAAACCAGCTTATCAATTGACCATTGATTTTGGCGACTTGGGAATCAAAACATCGTCAGCCCAAATCACCGATTTGTATCAGAAATCTGAACTTGTTAACAGGCAGATTATGGCCTTGGTAAATATAGCTCCTCGTCAAATTGCTGACTTTGAAAGTCAGTGTTTGGTGATGGGAGTTCTGGGAGAAACAGGTGTGGTATTGCTTGCTCCAGAATCTGCAGTACCTAACGGAAGTCCAGTAAACTAGGCTAGAATTCTTCTCTGAAAAATATTGAATTTAAAAGAAGTTTATTAGTTCCAAACCAAAACGCTCTGAAGGCGGTATTGTTGACAATACCAACAATTCGACCACGCCCTAATCGCTGAATTTTGACGGCCGAAGTTCCTTTGAGGCTGTCCAAATTGGTCGTTGAAATGTAACCGCTCAACAAAGGACTGTCAGTATATTGAACAGGATTGTTGTAACTGTCTTTATCGGCTTCCATAAACATCGTACTGTTTCTAAAAACCGGCAACTCATTGCCCAAAGTCCCAAAATTTATGGGATGCGAGCGGTCAATTTTAGAATTAAAAATGGCACCTCCCACAACCTGAGCGCCTTGAAAATTCGATTTTTGATCGAAACTAATGTTTTTTGCAACCTGAGTAGTTGATTTGAACTTGGCATTAAGCCACTCTTTCTTGGCCAACCAAGTCAAAACCGATCCGTAGGCCACTAGGGTGCCGCCATCTTCTATCCAAGATTTGAGATTTTTTTCCGCTCCTTCACTTAAAGACCCTCTCATATTGGAAGCAATCAACACATTATATCGGCTTAAATCCATGCCTGATAAATCGTCTACATCCAGTTTGCTGATGGGTATGTCAAAACGTTGGTCAAGCATATGCCACATTTCTCCAGCGTCGTGTGGGTTGACTCCGCCACCCACAAACAACCCAATTTTGGGTAATTTTAAGGTGCTAAATTCTCCGCTTCCTAGATCAATGCCTTTATTCAAACCAGTTCCTACTCCAAAAACTTGCACTGGAATGCCAGCTAAAGCTTCATCGATTATTTGAAACAATTCTTCGGAAGACATGCTCTGATTTTGAGCTGGGATCATGATAGTCCCATAGTCAAAGTTAACATCATTTTGACTAAATGGAGATTTTCCCACTTTGAGATGCACACCTTTACTCAACAAGCGATAGGCCAGTTTAGGAGCGTAGTAATCATGCCATTCAAAAAGATAGGCATAATTGCTTTTGGTCGTAATTGTTCCTTTGTTGAATTCTGCCTTTTCAATTGGTGCACCAGACAGTTTGGTATTTCCGTTGTCGGCAAAATCTAAATTAAAGGCTAAAGGGAAACTCCATGCCGAGATGTCATAGAAAAGACTGTCTTGAAAAGAGGTTCTTTTTTCAAACATGGCATTTAAAAGGGTCTTATTTTTTTGGTCTTTAGGTATAACATAACTCTTACCTGCTTTAAAGTTTTTGCCGTTTAGAGTAATATCGGAATCGAGTTGATGAACTTTGATTTGATGTCTGAGTAAAATATCTAAAAAGTGAGTCATTTTCGAGACATCCTTTTGATCGCCGACCAAATAGGCGTTGGTTTTCGCATTGCTGATTTGGTCGCGTCTTGCTTTGAAAAAGTCATACTGATAATTTAGCATTTCTTTTCTCATTTCTACCGCGGCTTTCAAGGTAGAAAGGGCAGCTGTAAATTGATTGCGAATGGTAAAAGCAAATGTCAAAATTCCGTTGTCACTTTCCTGAACATGGCCTCTTGAACTGGCTTGCTCAAATAATATACCTACGCTTCCGTTGATGTCAGGGAAGGTCGATCCTTTACCGTAATAAAAGTCGTCATAATCTTCTTCGGAATAATATAATGATCCAATTTGGTCGAGTGCTGCAGCGTGATAGGTGCCAATTTTTCGAGTGAGTTCTTGGTTCATTGAAGGAGTCAATGGATGAGTGCGCTCAGGAATTCCTGGCTGAAAAAAGAAGCTAGAATTGGTGCCCATTTCGTGATGGTCTGTCAATATGTTTGGCAGCCAATCGTGAAAGGTAACCAGCCTCGCTCTCGACTCTGGAAGTTGAACAGGAAGCCAGTCTCGATTCATGTCAAACCAATAATGATTAGAACGACCTCCTGGCCAAACCTCATGGTATTCTCTATCGTTACCGTCTGTAGTCAGATTTTTATTTCTGTTGGTATTCGCCCAATAGGCAAACCTTTGCAAGCCATCAGGATTAAAAGAAGGGTCAAACAATATGACTGTGTTGTTGAGCAGTGCGTCAATTTGAGGGTCTTGAGCAGCAGCCAAATAATAAGCCACCATTAAAGCAGCATTTGATCCGCTGGGTTCATTGCCGTGAATCGAAAAACCCTGATAAACCACAATGGGAGATTTTTCAATTTCACTCGGACTGACGTCTTCATTTGTTCTTTTGAGGTGATTTTTATGGATGCTCTCTAAATTCGCGTGATTTTGAGTAGAGGTTATGGTAAGCAAGAGCAACGGACGGCCTTCAAATGTCGTTCCACGACTTACAATGGATATACGGTCAGAAGCGGCAGCAACAGCATACATGTACTGAACCAACTTGTCATGGGTGACATGCCATTCTCCAACTTCATGTCCAATTACCGATGCTGGAGTGGGAATTTTACTGTTGTAGGTCACATCTTGGGGAAGGTAGTAGTTTGCTGATAGGTCTTTTTGACCAAACATTTGCCCAGAGAGCAAAATAAATCCAACGATTAGAAGTCTCATCAAGTAGTATTAAAGTGTTAAATAAATAAGATTAAATGTCGTCAAAACTCAGGTCAGTATATGGGCTGGTATGATCTTGCTCGGATGATTGTCGGTCCTCAGTTGAAGAAGATTTAGGGGGTCCTTCAGAGGATTCTATGAAATGTAAGGTATCACCGAGCATGTTTTTAAATTCAGCCATATCCTCTTTATACAGATATACTTTATGTTTTTTGAATTGAAAACTCCCGTCTTCGTTAGTGAATTTCTTACTCTCAGTAATGGTCAAATAGTGGTCTCCAGCCTTAGTCTCCCGGACATCAAAAAAGTAAGTTCGGCGTCCAGCTCTTAGTACTTTAGAAAAAACAGCTTCATTTTCCATAACCATTGAAGATTAACTAGGTTTCTCAAATGTATAAAAAAATAGTCCAATAAGACGTTTTAAAGAGCTTTTTCAGGTCTAAACTAGGAATGTTGCTCTTGATAAATCAGTTGATAGTAGCCTGGAGACCCTATCAGGTCTTTGTGTTTTCCACTTTGGACAACACTGCCGTTTTCAATAACCAAAATGTGATCGGCATTCTTAATTGAAGAAATCCTGTGCGAAACAATGATGGTAGTTCTTTTCGCTATAATGGGTTTCAAGTTTTTTAAAATGCGCTCTTCAGTTTTTGTGTCCACTGCCGAAAGACAATCGTCCAGCAGTAAAATAACAGGATTTTTAACAATTGAGCGCGCGATTGACATGCGTTGTTTTTGACCACCTGAAAGTGTCACGCCCCGTTCTCCTAGCAAGGTGTCGTAGCCTTTGGCAAATGATGTAATGTTGTCGTCTAGGTCAGCAATTTTCGCTGATTCAATGATTTCTTCGTCGCTTGCTTCGAGGCGTCCAAAACGGATGTTGTTCCTTATGCTGTCCGAAAACAAAAAGGCTTCCTGGGTAACATAGCCAATTTGGCGTCTCAAATCATTCAAATTGACCTTGGAAATATCTTGTTCGTCAATGTAAATGGTACCCGATTCGGGGTCATACAGTCGTGAAATGAGGTCTAAAATAGATGATTTTCCTACCCCAGTTTTTCCAATAATGGCTAGTGTTTCTCCTGCACCAATAGAGAAACTAAGATTGTTGATGGCCTTAATGTTGGTGTCGGGATAAGTGAAATTGACATTTTCGAAACGAATAGAACCTTTGATTTGGAAAGGCTCTAAGCTAGGGTTCTGAATTTCTGGTTTTATCAAAAGAAAATCGTTGATCCTTTGTTGGGAAGCCTCAGCCTCCTGAACGATTGAGGTAACCCAGCCTAGGGTCGCAACTGGCCAAGTTAACATGTTGACATAAACAAGAAACTCAACGATGGTTCCAAATTCCTTAATGGTGCCATCCATGTATTGCTTGCCACCAATATAGAGTACCAATATGTTACTGAACCCTATGAGCAAGAGCATCATTGGAAAAAACAGCGCTTGTACTTTTGTAAGATTGATTTGCTTCTCGCGCTGGGTATCGGCTAGCGATTGGAATTCTCGGTTGGACAATGGTTCTATGGCAAACGATTTTAAAATAGCAATACCACTAAAGGCCTCCTGAGTGAACGCTGACAAGGTGGACAAATGTTGTTGAACCTCTGTACTTCGAATGTTGATTTGTCGGCTGAGATAATAGATGCTCAAAGACAAAAGGGGCAGCGGTATGATGATATAAAGAGTTAGAGAAGGCGCTTTCCTATACATATTGATGAACGCAACAATAAATAAAGTCACCATATTCATGGTGTACATAATGGCTGGACCAACATACATGCGAACCTTGCTGACGTCTTCACTGATGCGGCTCATCAAATCACCAGTGCGATTTGATTTGTAAAAACTCAAAGAGAGTCTTTGGTACTGTTTATAGATTTCATTTTTCAAATCGAATTCCACATATCTCGAGACATTGATGATCGTTTGCCTCATGAAAAAAGTAAACAAACCTGCCAGCAGTGCTGAGCCAATCAATAGGCTGATGTTAATAAATAAATCCGCTTTAAATTGAACTAAACTGGAGCGGTCACTAGATAAAAAGCTAGAAATAACGTCAACCAGATTACCAATAAGTTTAGGGGTAAACAAAGAGAAAATTTTGGCTGCAATGGTAATCAGAATGCCGAAGAGCATGGACCACTTGTATTTCAAAAAGTAGGAATTCAAATAAAGTAGAGCCTTCATGAAAATTTTAATAAAATTGGGCTTTCAAAGGAAGGTGAAAAATAAACCTTTGTGGAACCGTTAATAAAGTTTTACTTTTGCAGCGGAAAAACCCATTTAGATTTTTCTGAAAATTTTTTGACATGATGATTTCAAAAATTGAATCCCAATTCCAAATGGATGCTCCCATCTTTGGTCACAGCTCATTTGACAATCACGAACAAATTCTTTTTTGCAACGACAAAGATACTGGATTGAAAGCAATAATTGGCATTCACAGTACCACTCTTGGGCCAGCCCTTGGAGGAACCAGAATGCGGCTTTATAACAATGAAATGGAGGCCATCAACGATGTTCTTCGATTATCTCGAGGCATGACCTTTAAATCGGCCATTACTGGATTAAATCTAGGTGGTGGAAAGGCTGTAATCATCGGTGATCCCAAAAAAGACAAGACTCCTGCATTGATGCGACGGTTTGCTGAATTTGTTCATGGTCTTAGTGGAGCTTACATCACCGCAGAAGATATGGGGATGGAAACGGAAGACATGGACGCTATCAGAGATGTGACGCCCTACGTTACGGGGATTTCAGAATCTAGAGGAGGGGCTGGAAATCCTTCGCCTGTGACGGCCTACGGAGTTTACATGGGCATGAAAGCAGCTTCTGCTTTCAAGCATGGAACAGATGTTTTGGAAGATAAAGTAATTTTGGTTGAAGGCGTGGGTCATGTCGGTGAAGCTTTAGTAGAGCATTTGACCAACGAGGGGGCAAAGGTGCTTATAACCGATATTGATAAAGAGCGTTTGAAGTTTGTCAGTGAGCGATATGGAGCTTCCATATTTAGTGGTTCTGACATTTGTTCTCTCAAAATGGACATTTATGCACCTTGCGCTTTGGGAGCTTCCATCAACGACTACTCCGCCGAGAATCTTCAGACCGATATCATCGCCGGTGCTGCCAATAATCAATTGGCTGACGCCAAAAAACATGGAGAAATGCTCAAGTCAAGGGGAATTATTTATGCACCGGACTTTTTAATCAATGCTGGCGGAATAATCAACGTGTTTGCTGAACTTGAAGGTTATGGTCGTCAGGAAATTATGAATAAGACCAAAAACATTTATCACACTACTACAAAAATTCTTGAGCGCTCAAGAGATGAGAATATTACTCCAAATGAGGCGGCAATGAAAATGGCTAATGAAAGGATTGCACAGGCCAAACAACCGAAAATCCATACTCAAGTTTAGATGTCCAAAAACCAGCAAAGTCTGCTAACGCGAAGGCATATTCGCACCAAGGTAATGCAGTTGCTTTTTGCGAACAGCGAAGGCGAACAAGCCAATCTAGTTGCCGTAAAGTCTCTTCTCAAGGAGAGTATGCTCGGGGTCTACGATTTTTATTTGCTTCAGCTGGCACTATTTGTTGGGATTCATAAAAAGGCAAGTCGTCAACTTCAATTCTATGAGCAAAAACACATCCTTCAGGATCAAGAAAGGATGATGTGTGAAAATTTGGTAAACAATCGTATTCTCAACCATATTGTGACCAATGAGTTTTTGGAAGAGGAAATGCGACGAAGACATATCGACTTATGGAAAAACTATCCAGAATATATAGACCTCGTTTTTAAAGCCATTTGGACTGATAAAGAATTCAGTTCACAGTCTTGCGTAAAAAAACCGGATTTTGAAGCAGACCGGCTTCAGATGACCGCACTGTTTAAAAATGTGATTGCACCAAATGAAAAATTACACGATTTTTTTAGCGATCATCGTTTGACGTGGGATGTTGATCTTCCTGTAGTAAACAGTCTTCTTCTGAAAAGACTCGCCAAGGTTAAGGATCCAATAGCTCCTGATTATTTCATGGTTGATATTTTTAATGATCATGAAGATGAACAGTTTGCAATCGATCTTATGACCAAAACGATTCTCAATGGCAATGCTTATCAAGAGGAGGTGTCTAAAAAAACCGAGAATTGGGATCAAGAGCGCATTGCTCGTCTAGACATGGTATTGCTGCAAATGGCGATTTGTGAATTCAAAGAATTTCCACAACTACCTGTTTTTGTTACTATTGACGAATACATTGAATTGGCTAAAGAGTTTTCAACACCAAAGAGCAGCATATTTGTCAATGGAATATTAGACAAGATCATCAAAGAATACATGGCGTCCAATGAGTTGAATAAAATAGGCCGCGGTTTGCTCTGAAAAAATCACTAAATTTACACCCGTTAAACCTGAAAATAAATTACATATGAAAAGAGTATTTCTTCTTTCTGCAATGAGTTTGTTTGTATTTGCAAGCTCATGTAAAGATAACGCCGCTTCAAAAATCAATCCAGAAAATGTTGAGCAGGCTGCCACGCGTGATTCTCAAGATATTGTCTATCCAGTTATCCAATTTGATAGAGTTGAGCATGATTTCGGTGAAATCGCCGACGGAACACCAGTAGAAACTACCTTCTCCTACACTAACGTTGGACGCTCTCCACTGGTTGTAACGGACATCAAGAGTACTTGCGGTTGTACTGTGCCTCAAGATTGGAGTAAAGAGCCTCTGGCTCCAGGAGCTACTGCCCAATTTACGGTTAAATTTAACGGTAAAGGCGCTAACAAAGTTTCCAAGACAGTTACTCTAACTACGAATACTGAAAAAGGTACTGAAACAGTGAAAATCTCTGCTTTCATTAAGAATAGCGGAGCTGTTCAAGCAACGCCACAAATAAGCCCTTCAGTTATCAAATAAATTATGGAAGGATTAAGCCAATTTGCGCCGTTTATTTTAATGTTTGCGGTTTTGTACTTTTTTATGATTGCTCCTCAAATGAAGAGAGCAAAAAAAGAAAGACAATTTGCTGCTGAAATTAAAAAAGGCGACAGGGTAGTAACCAAAAGTGGTTTGCATGGTAGAGTCTCTGAATTGAGTAAGAACGGTACTTGTGTATTAGAAACCATGGCTGGTAAAATTCGCTTTGAAATTTCAGCCATTTCTATGGAAATGAGTCAAAAAGCCAATAAAACTGCTGCTGAATAAATAGCTTTAATTATTTTGAATACCTCATGGCGGTTAGTTCTGTAATTCTACAGATAACCGCCATTGCTTTTTGCATGCTTTGTAAAGGCACATATTCGTAAGGTCCATGAAAGTTATGTCCACCTGCGAAGATATTAGGGCAAGGCAGACCCATATAACTCAATTGAGAACCATCGGTCCCTCCTCTAATGGCTTTGATTAGAGGTTTAATCCCCTCTTGCTTCATAGCTTCCTCCGCGATATCGACGATAAACATTACTGGCTCGACCTTGGTTTTCATGTTGAAGTATTGGTCTTTCATATTGAGCTCTACAATGCTCTTGCCGTATTTATTGTTGAGGTTGTCGGCAACCTCACGCATGAAGTTTTTACGCGCCTGAAATTTGTCAAAATCGTGATCCCGAATAATGTATTCCAATACCGTTTGATCCACATTCCCGTTACACCGCGACAGATGAAAAAAACCTTCGTATCCTTCGGTTTGTTCCGGAGTTTCCGTTCTCGGTAGGGAATTGATGAACTCAGTGGCGTAGTATAAGGCGTTTTCCATTTTGCCTTTGGCATAACCAGGATGTACAATTTTACCTCTAATGGTTACTTTGCAATCGGCAGCATTAAAATTTTCATATTCCAATTCACCAATTTGACTGCCATCCATCGTATAGGCCCATTCCGCTCCAAATTCTTTAACATCAAATTTGTGTGCCCCTCGACCAATTTCTTCATCTGGAGTAAAACAAATTCTTATTTTACCATGCTTAATTTGAGGATTCTGAATGAGATATTCCATTGCAGACACGATTTCTGCGACACCTGCCTTGTCGTCGGCTCCCAAAAGGGTTGTTCCATCGGTAGTGATTAGAGTTTGGCCTTTGTAGAGTAACAAGTCGTCAAATTCTTCTGGTGACAAAAATTTATCGGGAACACCTTTCAAAGCAATCGCTTTGCCGTCGTAATTTTCTATAATTTGAGGTTTGACGTTCGCTCCAGTAAAATCAGGGGTAGTGTCAAAATGAGAAACAAAACCAATGGCAGGTACCTCATGGCTGACGTTGGATGGGAGAGTGGCCATCACATAGGAATTGTCGTCTATGGTGACTTCTGTCATGCCAATTTGTTTCAGTTCTTCAAACAACAAATTGGCCAAGTCCCATTGTTTCGAAGAACTAGGGGTACTATCAGATGCCGGATTTGACTCCGTATCGATTCGAACGTATTTTAAAAATCTATCCAGTAGGGCTTGTTCAGTCATGATTGTAAGATTGTTGATATAACGTCAAAAATACTTTATAAGATTCAACTTTCCATAGGACTATGTGCTTTTTTAGTTAAGACGATTCAAGTACCTTTGTCTCAGTGTTCCGCGATATGTATAAAAAATTAATTAGACCACTCTTATTTTGTTTTGATCCTGAATCTGTGCATCATTTCTCTTTTACAATGATCAAGTGGATTCACTTCATTCCCTTTGTTGGCTCTTTCCTTCAATGGCGGTTCACATTGACAGACTCAAGGCTGGAGCGTCAGGTCTTTGGGTTAAAATTTAAAAATCCCGTTGGCCTTGCCGCTGGATTTGATAAAGATGCCAAATTGTTTTGTGAATTATCCAATTTTGGTTTTGGTTTTATAGAAATTGGCACTTTAACTCCCAAGGCTCAAGATGGTAATCCTAAGAGACGCTTATTTCGGTTAAAGTCCGATCAAGCCATCATCAATAGAATGGGATTTAACAACAGAGGAGTCGAGGATGCTGTTCAGCGATTAAAGAAAAATCCTGGGATCTTAATTGGTGGAAATATTGGAAAAAATAAGATTACAGAAAACGACAATGCACTGGAAGACTATCGCATTTGTTTCGAAGCACTTTTCCCATATGTGGATTATTTTGTTGTCAATGTGAGCTCTCCGAACACACCAAACTTGAGAGCCTTGCAAGATCGAGAGCCATTGACCGCTTTGTTAAATGCCATTAAGGCCGACAATGCTGTAAAAGTAAATCCTAAGCCAATTCTATTAAAAATTGCGCCAGATTTGACAGATCGGCAATTGGATGACATCATTGAGATTGTCGACACGACAAAAATAGATGGCGTTATAGCTACCAATACGACCATTTCTAGGGAAGGTTTAAAGTCCAAAAATAAAAGCGAAACAGGAGGCCTTAGTGGCAAACCCCTTTCCAAGCGATCAACAGAAGTAATCAGGTATTTGTCTGCTAACAGCAAGCAAGCCTTTCCAATCATTGGAGTTGGCGGCATTCATTCTGCGCAGGACGCTATAGAAAAACTTGACGCCGGCGCCACACTGCTGCAACTTTACACTGGGTTTATATACGAAGGTCCTGCTCTCATTAAGGCCATAAACAAGGCTATTTTGTCCCGAACTGCTGAGAAATGGGGTCAGTAAAAATCATAGAATGTCCTAGAGATGCCATGCAAGGCGTTCGCAGCTTTATTCCTACACAAGACAAATTGGCCTACATCAAAAGTCTTCTGCCTGTTGGGTTCCACACCATTGACATCGGGAGTTTTGTTTCAGTCAAATCAATCCCTCAAATGGCGGATACTAAAGAAATCCTAAGAGCCGTGGAAACCCTCCCTACCGACAGCAAGTTTTTGGTGATTGTTGCTAATCTTAGAGGTGCTGTCGAAGCCTCTCAATTTGAAGTGGTAGATTATTTGGGATTCCCATTCTCGATTTCTGAGAATTTTCAAATGAGAAATACGCACAAATCTATTCAAGAATCAATAGAGGTTTTGATGCAAATTTTGGAATTGGCCGATCAAACTGGCAAAGAAGTGGTAGTTTATTTGTCCATGGGATTTGGCAACCCTTATGGAGATTTTTGGAGTACAGAAATCGTTGAAAAATGGGTTGATATGTTGAGCAAAATGGGGGTAAAGATCATTTCTCTCAGCGACACCATTGGAGTAGCAAAGTCAGATGATATTTCTCAATTGTACCAAAGATTGATTCCAATTTACTCTCATATTGAGTTTGGCGCTCATTTCCATACCCTGCCCAATCAGTGGTACGAAAAAGTTCAGGCCGCTTATGATTCAGGTTGTCTTCGCTTTGATGGTGCAATTCGCGGTTTCGGTGGATGCCCAATGGCTCTCGATGAGCTGACTGGCAATATGCCTACAGAACGACTATTTTCTTTTTTCAGTTCTCAAAAGATTGACCTCAATTTGAATACCTTCCATTTCGAAAGAGCTTACAACGCGGCGCTCGAATTGTTCAAAAGCAGTTGATAATTTTTTCTTATTTTTATTTAAATTAATTCTAAATAAGTTGGATGGTATAATTATCTGCACTATTTTTGGGCCTCTTTAATTCAACCAATTTTAAGTGCTTATTTATGAATTTTAAGCTTATTTGTACGAGCTTTCTAATGTTGTTACTGCCAACATGCGGGTTTGCCCAAATTGTTCGTATTGCTAGCGATTCTATTCCGTATGTTCAAAATAACGCTGCTCAAACTTTGCTTACTGCATCAGCTCAAAATTCTTTAACAATCGGAATGTACGGGGAAGTCGAATATTTGAAACCTCAAGATCAGAATGGCTTGTTAGATGTTCACAGGATGGTCTTGTTGTTAGGATATCGATTTGATGAAAGGGTACAGTTCATTACCGAAATTGAAATGGAACATACTACAGAACTGTATGTAGAGCAGGCATTTGTAAATTACAATGTATCAGACGCCCTTAATTTGCGCGCTGGACTGCTGCTCGTCCCAATGGGAATTATTAACGAATATCACGAGCCAACTACTTTCAATGGCGTTAGTCGTCCTATCGGTGACACCTATTTGGTCCCGACCACTTGGCGGGAAATAGGAGCAGGAATTGCGGGAAGATTCGACAATCTCAGTATGAGGTATCAGGCCTATATTGTTAATGGTTTTGCCTCAGAGAATGAAGGCAAAGTTTTGAATGGCGAAAATGGACTTCGAAACGGTCGTCAGAAAGGTGGCAAATCCATTATCAACAGTCCGAATTTTTCTGTCAAACTCGATTATTATGGCTTGCGTAATCTGAGAGTGGGGTTGTCATATTATGTTGGGCAAACACAATCTGACTTAGAAAAGACAGATCTAGATGTGGAGAATGTAGGAGTGAACATGGTGGGATTAGACGCTCGGTATTCAAATGGTTCATTCGCTGCACGAGGACAGTACATTCATGCCCGATTGTCCAATACCTCAAGTTATAACGATTTATACGACAGTGATTTGGGTTCCAAAATGTATGGGTGGTATTTGGAAGGCAGTTTCAAGATATTAGATTTTGGAAATAACCGAAGTTTAACGCTATTCTCAAGATATGAGAATGTGGATACGCATGCTGCAGTAATCAATCAACTGAAAAACGGTGCTTATCACCGCAATTCGGTAACTTCAGGCTTTGGTTTGGCTTTGACTCAGGGTGTTGTTTTCAAAACAGATTACCAGCGCCATTGGAATGCGGCGAATGACAGTTATGGACAGTTCAATATGGGAGTAGGATTTTGGTATTGAAAAACATGAGAAGAACACAGCATCTGGCCATATTCTCTAGCTTATTATTGTTGGGTGTAACGGCACCTCCGTCTAATTTGGAAAAGAAATTAAGGCCCCTTGTTTTAGACAATTTTTCAGTTCAAACTTATGAAATAGAGGAGGTTAAAGGTCCGGATGCGACTAGAGTCAATCTTCCAAATGCGTTTCGGCTCTCTAATTTGTACAAAATTGAATCTTCCTCAAAACCAATTGGTTTCGTTTATGTAGGCCAAGGACCAAGCAAGACTGACGTGTACGATTTTGCAATTTTATTTGACACCAACCTCATGGTCAAATCTGTCAAAGTATTGCAGTACAGAGAGGATTATGGGGGAGAAATTGCCAGCAAGCGTTGGCTCAAGCAGTTTAATGGAAGCGCAGCAGACAGTGAATTTGTGGTTGGAAAAAATATTGCGGCCATTTCGGGAGCGACCATTTCGGTGAGGTCCATGACAGAAATGGTTAACCTGGTTTTAAAAGCCGTCAATGTGCTAAAACTAAATGATATTTTATGAGGACAGAAAACAAACTGAAATCACTGCCAACTGTTCAAAAGGCTCTTTTGGTGTCTTTTCTGATAATTCTTAGCATTGGGTTTTTTACTGGCTTGGGGTTTGTTTCCAATACTACTAATGCTACTCCCAGCGGTATTGAGTCTCAATATCTAGGTAATGAGAACGAAGATGGAGCGGTAATGGAAATGAAATTTAAAAAAAGCGAGCGCGAAATGCTTACCATCATTCACACCCACACCATGTCTTTAGCCTTAGTTTTTGGTATTGTGGGACTCTTAGTTAGTTTGACAGGTCTTCCTAATAAATTCAAATTGTTCTTGGTTATTGAGCCCTTTGTCTCAGTAGCTGTGACCTTCGGAGGACTCTTTGTTATGTGGCTTGGGGTAAATTGGTTCAGCTACATTGTTGCTTTTTCTGGGTTTTTAATGACAATTACTTATGCCACTTCAGTTATTCTGATTCTCATAGAAATGGGTTTTAGTGATAAAATCGAAAAGTAAGAAGCAGTTTGTTTATTAGTATAGCAGCCAAACCAACGAAATGTCGTAAATTCGCAGGCAATTAAATCTAATTGCAATGACTTCACATTCAAATAAAATTTTAGGCGAAGGGTTGACTTACGACGACGTCCTTTTGGTACCAAACTATTCCGAAGTTCTGCCCCGTGACGTCGATGTAAAGTCTAAGCTAACGAGAAATATTTCACTGAATATCCCTATCGTTTCTGCGGCAATGGATACGGTTACAGAAAGCAAAATGGCTATTGCCATGGCTCAGGAAGGTGGGATTGGCGTCCTTCACAAAAACATGAGCATTGAGGAGCAAGCCTTAAAAGTTCGAAAAGTGAAGCGTGCGGAGAGTGGAATGATCATGGATCCTGTCACTTTGCCCATGGATTCAGTTGTTCGAGATGCCAAGCAAAATATGGCAGAATTTAGCATTGGAGGCATTCCAGTTGTCGATGACCAAGGTAAACTTAAGGGTATTGTTACAAACCGAGATTTGCGATTTGAGCGCAATGATAACCGTCCGATCACTGAGGTGATGACAAGTAAAAATCTGGTAACAGTTAGTGCAGGTACTTCTCTCAAAGATGCGGAAGGCATTCTGCAGCAAAATAAAATTGAAAAGCTTCCTGTAGTTGACGGGAATAATGTTTTAGTTGGGCTGATTACCTTTAGAGACATCACAAAATTGACTCAGAAGCCAATTGCCAATAAGGATCACTTTGGCAGACTTAGAGTTGCGGCAGCGGTAGGCGTGTCTTTAGATGGTATGGATCGAGTTTCCGCTCTAGTAGCTGCTGGTGTAGATGCATTAGTAATCGACACTGCCCACGGACATTCAGCAGGAGTGGTAAAAATGTTAAAGGCCATTAAGTCGGAATTTCCTCACATTGATGTTGTGGTAGGAAATATTGCCACAGGTGAAGCTGCAAAATACTTGGCTGATGCTGGAGCTGACGCTGTAAAGGTTGGAATAGGACCAGGTTCAATTTGTACCACCAGAATTGTAGCTGGAGTTGGATTCCCTCAACTGTCCGCAATCATGGAAGTTGCCGAAGCACTCAAAGGCACAGGTGTTCCTGTAATAGCCGATGGAGGAATTCGATACACTGGCGATATTCCAAAAGCCATTGCAGCAGGAGCCGACAGTGTCATGCTAGGCAGCATGTTGGCTGGAACAAAAGAATCGCCAGGAGAGACCATTATTTTTGAAGGCAGACGCTTTAAATCCTACAGAGGCATGGGAAGCGTCGAAGCCATGAAGGAAGGCAGTAAAGACCGATATTTTCAGGACATGGAAGATGATCTCAGAAAGCTTGTTCCAGAAGGAATTGTTGGAAGAGTGCCTTATAAAGGCGATTTGATTGAAACGGTGCACCAGTTCATAGGTGGGCTGAGAGCGAGTATGGGATATTGCGGCGCAAAAGATGTATCTACCTTACAAGAAAAGGGACGGTTTGTCAAAATCACCAATTCTGGTATAATTGAAAGCCATCCTCACAATGTCACCATTACCAAAGAAGCTCCGAATTACTCGCGACGATAGTTTGACTGTTGCCCGATTTTTCAGGATTCATTTCGAGCTAATTTTGTTAATTTTACCCTTCACTAAATTGGAGTTATGAAAAAACACTGTCCCATTTTTTTGTTGTTTCTAGGACTGCTGCTGCCTCTAATTTCTACTGCTCAATCAAAAGTTAATGACACTGTATTAACTATTGATAATCAGTATATTAAGTCTGATGAGTTCTTGTGGATGTTTAATAAAAATTCCGAATTAAACAAAATAGAATCTGAATTAGATTTAGACCAGTATATGGAATTATTTGTGTCGTTTAAGCTCAAAGTTGCTGAAGCTATTGAACAGGGCATGGACACCGACGCCTCTTTTCAAAGGGAGTTAAGAGGATACAAAACAAAACTTGAGCGCAACTACTTGTCAGATCAAACGATCAGCAACTCTTTGTTGTTAGAAGCTTATAATAGGCTGCAATATGACGTCAAAGCTATTCATGTTTTGGTGCGCTTGAATGACAGTGTTCAGGAGATTACCGAAGCAAACCGGTTAGGGAAATTACTCGGCAAATTGCCGTTCGAGGAAATGCGGGAAAAATATCACAATGGCAAAACAGTTTTTGTAGAAAATTTAGGTTATTTCACCGCCTTCAATATGGATTACGATTTTGAAACGGTGGCTTTCAACACCCCTGTTGGCTCTCTGTCAAATCCATTTAAAACCAAGTACGGACATCACGTGTTGAAGGTTTTAGATCGCGTTAAAAGCGATGGAGAAATTCAAGTGGCTCATATCATGCTGGCGGATCAGCCTAAAGACACTATTCCTTCAGAAAAGCAGATTAACAAACTCTATCAAGAACTGCTAAATGGTGCCGATTTTTCGGCTTTGGCTAAGAAGTATTCTGACGACCCACAGACTGTAGGAAAGGGAGGTCGATTAAATTATTTCAGACGAGGACAATTGGCGTCAGAAATCTTTGAATCCAAGTGTTTGTCACTGAAAGAGATTGGAGCGTTTACAGCGCCTTTCCAAACAGAGTTTGGCTGGCATATTGTCCAACTACTGGATATAAAAATAATGGAACCTTTTGAATTAGCTAAAGTTGATCTTGAAAAGCGCATCCAACGCGACGGCCGTTCTCAAAAGATCAATCAGGCCTTTTTCAATAAGTTGGCCAAACTGTACCAAGTGACTTATTACAACCCACAAAAAGATTATTTGTTGAAAATCATTGACAAAACCTATTTTGATCAAAGTTGGCAACCGCCAATCGACATGCCTCAAGATGCTGTTTTGTTTGTATTGAATGGTCAAAAAATTTACCTAGTCAATTTTGTCAATTATCTCACCGACGGAAAAAAACGTTATGACTCTTCGTGGTCATTGGATGGTATGCTGGCCGATGCTTTTAAGAATTTCGTCAATAACACGATGTACAACAAATACCAATCGGAATTGTCAGAGCGTTTTCCTGAGTTTAGATTTCTGCTTAATGAATATCGCGAGGGTTTACTTTTGTTTGATGTCATGCAACAAAATGTATGGAGCAAATATCCAGATCAAAATGAGGACGTTGTCAAATTTCAAGAAACTCTGGAGCAAACCTGGGTCAATTCTTTGAAACAAAAACACAAGATTGAAATCAATACCTTGGCATGGGATGCCTTGAAACAAGAACTTTTAAGCCAGACCAAGAAATGAAATACAATCCATTGATAGTTTTTAGTTGTCTCGTTTCTATGCTCAGCACTTGGTCTTGCCAAGACGTGGGAGAAGAAGACGAGGCCAATGTTTTGGCCAGAGTCAAAAGTGAGGTGTTGCTAAAGTCTGATGCGGAGTCGATATATCCGAAAGGTCTTTCGAAAGAAGACAGCCTGCAGTGGTATTCTCAGTTCATTAACAATTGGGCAGTCGACAAATTACTTTTTAACTTCTCTAAATACAATTTAGAAGAAAACACACAACAAGATTTGGAGTTGCTAGTCGAACAATACAGAACAGACTTGTATATGAATGCCTACATCGAGGCCTTGGTAGCTCGAGAAATGGATACCATTGTGACCACCGAGCAAGCCCGAAAAGTATACGAAGACAATAAGTCGAGTTTTGTCTTGAACGAAGCCTTGATTAAACTGAGGTATATCAAACTCAAGGCCGATTATGAAGGCATGAGAGAAGTGAAAAGGCGATTTTCAAGGTTCAATTCAGGTGATCAGGCCTATTTAGATTCGATTTCAATTCAATTCAAATCCTTTTTCCTCAATGACTCTGTGTGGGTCAGAAGTGAAGAGGTCATTCAAAGTATTTCCATTCTGCGCGATCGAGATCGTATGGATGTGTTAAAAAAACCTAATTTTGTGCAACTTCAAGATTCAATCGACCTATATTTGGTGCAAGTTAATGCCGTTTTAGCTCGAAACGAAATAGCACCATTGTCTTATGTTATGCCTACAGTTAGGCAAATCGTACTCAACCAAAGGAAGTTAAATCTTGTTTCTGAGCTAAAAAAAGATGTTATCAAAGATGCACTCAACAATAGAACATTCGAAGTTTATGAATAAATCACTATCACTCACACCCATTTTGTTTTGCGCCATGCAATTGATCTTTGGCCAAACACCTCCAACAGCCAATTCTCAACGCCAAAAAATTGACGGTGTTGCTGCCGTAATTGGCGATTTTGTGGTTTTGGATTCTGATATTGATCGCCAGTATCTGATTCTTCAGGCAGATGGCAAGGATACAGAGGGCATTGATAGGTGTCAAATGCTTGGTAAATTGCTGGAAGAAAAACTCTACATCCATCATGCCATTCAGGACAGTTTAGAAATTAGCACTGGTGATATTCTCTCAGAGGTAGACATGCAGGTCAATTCGTTCGCAGAGCAAATTGGTTCTATGGAAAAGTTGGTGGAATTTTATAAGAAAAATAGTGAACAGGAGCTGCGTACCGAAATGTTTGAAGTGAAAAAAAATGTTGCACTTGCACGAAAAATGTATGAGGCCATTATTGATCCCATCGAAATAACCCCTGATGAGGTCAGTACCTATTTCAAAACAGTTCTTCAGAATGATTTGCCCCGATTTGGCACTGAGTTGGGAGTTGCTCAAATTGTTGTCATTCCTAAGGTTGGAGATGAGCAAAAGCAAAAGGTTGTAGATCGATTGAAAGAATTTAAGGCTGACATCATCGAAAATGGAGCTAGTTTTCGGACCAAGGCCGTTCTTTATTCAGAGGACATTCCTTCGAGACGAAATGGAGGAAAATATACGCTCAATAAGAACAGACCTCAGATGGTCAAAGAATTTAGAGAAGTAGCTTTTTCGTTGCAAGAAGGAGAAATATCCGATCCATTTGAAACAGACTTTGGTTATCATATTGTATACCTCGAAAAGATCAGAGGTCAAGAGTACGATGTCAGACATATTTTACTTAGACCAGAAGTAACGCAAGAAGCTATAAAAGAAGCCAAAGAAAAAATCGAAAATGTGAGAGAAAGAATTGTCAATGGGGAGTTGACGTTTGCTGAGGCGGCTCTTGAAGTGAGTGATGAAAAAGAGACCAAATATGAAGGCGGCAAATTGCGCAATCCGCTCGGCAGAAGCTATTCTTTCGAATTGGCTAAAATGGAACCCGAATTATACGCTCAAATTCAAAATTTAGACGAGGGAGAAATAAGTCCAGTATTGAACGATCAAGACCGCATCAATGCAGTTAAATTCAAAATCGTAACGGTTACTCAAAGGGTAGATGAACACGATGCCAATTTTGATCGTGATTATTTAAAAATTAAGAATCTGGCTCTACAGGATAAGCAAATTAGGGCTATTGACAAGTGGCAGAAATCCAAGATATCGGCCACTTACGTCAAAATAAATGGAGAATTTAAGAATTGTGAATTCAGCAGCGATTGGTTCCAAAACGGTAAGAATTAACACATGTCTGACACAGCAAGACTGCGCCAATTTTTAGAAAAGTACGCCGATCTTAAGAAGGAAGTCGGTAAGGTCATAGTAGGTCAAGACGATGTTCTCAGTCAAATCTTGATCACCGTGTTTTCTGGAGGTCACGCCTTGCTGATTGGCGTGCCTGGTTTAGCAAAAACCCTCATGGTTCAAACTGTTGCATCAGCTTTGGGGCTGAATTTCAATCGAATTCAGTTTACTCCCGATCTCATGCCGAGTGACATTTTGGGAAGTGAAATTTTGGACGAATCCCGACACTTCAAGTTTGTAAAAGGACCGGTATTTTCGAACATCATTTTAGCCGATGAAATCAATCGGACACCTCCAAAAACTCAAGCAGCTTTGCTAGAAGCCATGCAGGAGCGAAGGGTGACCGTTGCAGGTCACACCTACGATTTGCCAAATCCTTATTTTGTTTTAGCCACCCAAAACCCAATTGAACAGGAAGGAACATATCCTCTCCCTGAAGCACAATTGGATCGATTTATGGCTGCCATTTACTTGGAGTATCCGAGTTTTGAAAATGAAATAGACATTGTTAAGCAAACCACTTCTGACCGACAAATGGCAGTTTCAGCAATATTTGAAGCCAATGAGGTAGCCGAAATACAACATCTGATGCGACGGATTCCTGTTGCCGACAATGTGGTCGAATACGCCGTTAGACTAGCTGCCAGTTCTAGGCCTGGACCAGACAATTCAAATGCGCTCATCAATCAATATGTAGACTGGGGAGCCGGACCAAGAGCTTCACAAAATTTGATACTAGCGGCCAAAACCCACGCTGCAATCAATGGGAAGTTTTCGCCGGATATTGAAAATGTCAAAGCTGTAGCTTTGCCCATACTTCGTCATAGAATAATAAGAAATTATAAATCTGAAGCAGAAGGAATTAAGGAAAATACAATTATTGATTCCATTCTTTAATAATTATTTTCTGTTTGTTGAGAATCGGTAATAAATTGTATTTGCTATTCCCTTTTTGTATTTTTGCTCACCAAAATTTAAAAATCGCTATATGGCTTTTGATATTGATATGATTCGAGAGGTTTACAAAAACATGGTCGAAAAAGTTGACCATGCAAAACGTCTTACTGGAAGACCGTTGACCCTCACAGAAAAAATTCTGTACAGCCATTTGTGGGATGGAAAAGCCCAAACTGATTTTAAACGTGGAGCAGATTATGTCGATTTCGCTCCAGATCGTATTGCTTGTCAAGATGCCACCGCTCAAATGGCCTTGTTGCAGTTCATGCAGGCTGGTAAATCAAAAGTTGCAGTACCGACAACGGTGCATTGTGACCACCTGATTCAAGCAAAAATAGGAGCCGATGCCGATTTGCAAGAGGCTCTCAACAGTTCGAACGAGGTTTTTAATTTTCTCCAATCTGTTTCCGAAAAATACGGTATCGGATTTTGGAAGCCAGGAGCGGGAATTATTCATCAAGTAGTTTTGGAAAACTATGCTTTTCCTGGGGGAATGATGATAGGCACTGATTCTCATACAGTAAACGCCGGTGGGCTCGGAATGGTTGCGATTGGTGTTGGCGGCGCGGATGCCGTTGATGTTATGGCAGGTATGGCCTGGGAGTTGAAATTCCCCAAACTGATCGGTGTCAAATTGACAGGGAAGTTGTCTGGATGGACAGCACCCAAAGATGTTATCCTCAAAGTAGCTGGAATACTGACCGTAAAAGGTGGAACGGGATGTATTGTAGAATATTTTGGACCGGGAGCATTGGCCATGTCGTGCACTGGTAAAGGTACAATTTGCAATATGGGAGCCGAAATAGGAGCAACGACTTCAACTTTTGGTTATGACGACTCCATGGAGCGGTATTTGCGTGCAACACATCGATCTGATGTGGCTGATGCTGCCAATGAGATCCGCCCATATTTGACTGCTGATGCTGAGGTTTATGCCAATCCTGAGAAATATTTCGATCAAGTTATTGAAATTGATTTATCGACTTTGGAGCCACATGTCAATGGGCCATTTACACCTGACTTAGCTACCCCAATAAGTCAAATGAAGGCCGCTGCCAAGACCAATGATTGGCCTGTCGATGTAGAATGGGGTTTAATCGGCTCTTGTACCAACTCCTCCTACGAAGATTTGTCTAGAGCTGCATCTATCGCTCAACAGGCGGTTGATAAAAAGCTAAAAACCAAAGCCGATTTTGGAATCAATCCAGGTTCGGAACAGGTGCGATATACCGCTGAACGAGACGGTATTCTGAACGTGTTTGAACAATTGGACGCTGTTATATTTACTAACGCTTGTGGTCCTTGTATCGGTCAATGGGCAAGAGAAGGCGCCGATAAATCACCTCGAAACACGATTGTCCACTCTTTCAATCGCAATTTTGCCAAGCGTGCCGATGGAAACCCTAACACTCACGCCTTTGTGACTTCTCCAGAAATGGTGGCAGCCATAGCCATTTCAGGTCGTTTAGATTTTAACCCGATTACCGATACCTTGACCAATTCTGAAGGTCAAGAAGTGAGGTTAGACGAGCCAACTGGATACGAATTGCCAGTCCGTGGTTTCGCTGTCGAAGACGCTGGGTTTATCCCTCCTGGAGAGAATGGCGATGCCGTAACAGTTAAAGTCGACCCAGATTCAAAACGACTTCAACTTCTTGATCTCTTCAAGCCGATTGGAACTGATATTCAAGGTGCGAAATTGCTCATCAAGGCTTACGGAAAATGTACAACCGATCACATTTCTATGGCGGGCCCTTGGTTGAGATATCGAGGTCATCTTGATAATATATCTGACAACTGTTTGATAGGGGCTGTCAATGCCTTTAACCAGCAAACCAATTTTGTTAAGAATCAGTTGACTGGAGGTTATGATGCGGTTCCGAAAGTACAACGCCAATACAAGGCCAACGCTATTCCTTCTATAGTGGTTGGAGATCACAATTACGGAGAAGGATCGTCGAGAGAGCACGCTGCTATGGAGCCACGTCATCTTGGCGTAGTAGCAGTTTTGGTCAAGTCTTTTGCACGCATTCACGAAACCAATCTCAAAAAGCAAGGGATGCTCGGTCTAACATTTGCCACAGAATCTGATTACGACAAAATACAAGAGGATGATACTTTCGATTTCATTGATTTGGCATCATTTCGGCCAGGAGTTCCATTGAATATTAAAGTCAATCACGCCGATGGATCTTCTGACATCATTGTAGCAAATCACTCTTATAATGAGAGTCAGATTGAGTGGTTTATGGCTGGATCGGCGCTGAATTTGATCAAGTTACAAAATCAATAATCGGTCAATTTTCCCAATTTTTGGTGGAAGTAATCTGTCATGGCCAGATTCCCTAATATAAGGGTAAAGGCGTATATGGTGTCTTCAATTGGGATAGTTCCTAGTCTAAGACCAATGTTTTCAAAATTATTATACCAAACAATAGGATCTTCAATCCCTGTGCCTGTCAATATGCCATTAATAATGAAAAATGGAATAAGCATGAATATAAAGGTGAGGTAGTAATGTTGAAGCAAATCATTCCTTTTCCAAACTATTATGCTCAGTAATAGAATCCCATAAGCGAAATTGATCACAGTGTACCAGCGGTCGTGATACTTGACAATAGAGATTGCCAACGCTAAAATCAATAGTCCACTAACAACATGGGTTAACCTGACAGGCAAACGTCTTTTTCGGTGAAAAACCAAAATGGCATGATGCATGAACACACAGGCATAGGGAATGCAAATAAAAAAGAGCCATTCTTCTAAAGGAAGTTCTAAAAAACTATAGCCACTCAGATAGTTACTGTCAAATCCCCAAAATCCATTGACTGTAAAAATGTGATCCCAAGGAATAAAAAGGACCATATTAAAAATTATACTTAGACCTAGAGCAGGCCACATTTTATAGAATTTTAATTTCGGATGAAAGCTGAAGATGAGTGGAACCAAAATTGCCCCTAAATTGAGCAGTAGATATAAATACTGCATTGATTTAATTTTTAAAATATTTGAATGGTACAATGAGCATCCCGAAATTTTCCCCTTCTTTCTTGCCTATATGTTTGTGATGAATTTTATGAGCTCTGCGAATGCCTTTTGCGTATATATTATCGGCCTTTTTGAATATTTTGAAACGCTGATGTATAAAAATATCATGAACCATGAAATAGGCTAAACCGTAGCTAAAAATACCTATTCCTATCGGTAAAGCAAACCAAACCCCATACTCGCTCCAAAGTATAATGCAGCCCATACTGACCACAGCGTAGAAGATAAAAAACAAGTCATTCCGCTCAAACCAACTGTCGTGGTCCTTTTTGTGATGATCCGCATGAATATGCCAAAGAAATCCATGCATAACATATTTGTGGGTAAACCAGGCCATGAATTCCATAGAAAAAAATGTAGCTAAGTATATGCCGATCCAAAGAGCTGTTTGCATAAAGAGTAGGTTTAAATGAGATTCAGTTGATACTTGACATAACTCCTTGTTAGGAGGATAATTTTTTTGTGATTAGACACTCTGATCCGGGCGTTTTTGATGTCCGTAGCAGGGGTCTTTTTAAGTTTTTGCAGGAGCTTTGAATAATAGCGGTAAGCCATGAATACGCCAAATCTGGCTTCCATCGGCAATTGACGAATTCCTGCCAAACCTTTGGCAAAATCGCTTTCAATATCAAGAATAATCGCATTCTTAGATTCTTCATCCAGCCTACTCAAATCTGTCCCAGGGAAATAAGTTCTGTTGAGTCCTTCATAATCGGCCTTGAGGTCTCTCAAAAAGTTGACTTTTTGAAAGGCCGATCCCAATGACATGGCCGAATTCTTTAGAGCGTCAAATTGCTTTTGGTCACCTTTCACAAATACCTTTAGGCACATCAAACCAACCACGTCAGCAGAACCGTAAATATAGTTTTGATATTCTTCCAAAGTCAGGTATTGTGATTTGGTCAAGTCCAACCTCATGCTGTGCATGAAGGCTTCGACAAACTGACGATCGATATTACACTTGTGATAAGTGTGTTGAAAAGCGTTTAAAATTGGGTTAACACTGATGTGTTCATCAAAGGCTTCATATAGACTGACTTCAAATCGGTCAAGAAGAGTCTTTTTGTCGAAGTCGTGAAACGAATCGACAATCTCATCTGCCAAACGGACAAATCCATAGATGTTATAGATGTCCTGCCTAATGGAAGAGGCCAACATTTTCGTAGCCATGCCAAAGGAAGTGCTGTATGTTGTTGTAACCATTCGATTACAACGGTACGAAATGTCGTCAAATACTTGTTTCATAGTTACTCTATGAGTAAGTATTTTCAGGGTAGGTGGGGACCAATCGACTAGGCTTTGTTGATCAAGTCGGCGACCAATTTTCCTGATATTAAGGAAGGAGGGACGCCAGGACCAGGGACGCTCAGTTGGCCAGTAAAGAATAAACTTTTTACTTTTTTACTCTGTAACTTAGGCCGTAAAAAAGCCGTTTGAAGCAGAGTGTTAGCCATACCGTATGCATTTCCTTTGTAGGAATTGTAATCCTTGACAAAATCATTAACACAGAACGATTCAGCAAATATAATGCTATTTTTCACATTTTGTTGAGTAAGAGACTCAAATCGGGTAAGGATTTTATCCAAAAATACTGCTCTGATTTCGGGTGTGTCCTCGATTCCTGGAGCGATGGGAATCAAAAAAATGCCAGCCTCCTGTCCTTGAGGTGCTGCGTTATCGTCAGTAATACTTGGAAAACTGGCATAGAACAGAGGCTCTTCTGGCCATTTGGCATCATCGTAGATGGTCGCAGCGTGCTTTTCAAAATCTACATCAAAAAATAGAGTGTGGTGGTCTACGTTCTTCAATTTTTTATCGAATCCGATGTAGAACAATAGGGACGAAGGTGCGAATGTCTTTTTTTCCCAATAGGACTCCGAATATTGCCTGAAACGTTCTGGCAATAATGTCTCACTGTGGTGGTAATCAGCGCCGCTCAGAATTACATCGGCCAAGTGTTTTTGCCCATTGGCCATAACGCCAATGGCTTTGCCATTCTCTAAAAGAATTTCTTCCACATTCATCCCTGTTTGAATGGTCACGCCAAGTTCTTCTGCCAAAGAGGCCATGCCTTTGACGACTTCATACATTCCTTTTTTGGGATGAAAAGTTCCAATACCAAAATCGGCATAGTTCATGAAAGAATAAAACCCAGGAGTTTTAGAAGCCTTGGCGCCTAAAAAAAGAACTGGAAATTCTAGAATAAGGGCCAGCCTTTCATTTTTAAATGCTCTTCGCACATCTTTTTGGATGGTACTAAAAAACTGTCCAACTCTGACAGCTGTTTGAGGAGTGACCAATTCAATAGGCGACAAACCTGGACGGTATACTAAGTCCTTTATAGCTATGTCATAGTTTTTTTTCGCTTTATCGATAAATTTTCTTAACACGACAGAACTGCCTGGTTCTTCTGCTTCGAAGGCTTCACAGATCTTATCCAAGGTGTCTCCAATAGTGATTCTATCGTTTTGACCAAAATATACACTATAGGCCGGGCTCAATTTTTCCAAACTGTAATAGTCACTTGGTAGTTTGCCAAAGTCTGCGAAGAAACGTTCAAAAACATCGGGCATCCAATACCAAGTTGGTCCAATGTCAAAAGTGAATCCGTCTCTTTTGAGCTGACGGGCTCGGCCTCCAATTTGGGCGTTTTTCTCCAAAACGGTGACCTGATGCCCAGATTTCGCGAGGTATGAGGATGCCGCCAGAGCCGAAAAACCTGATCCTATTATTATAGTTTGTTTTTTTGACATAATTGTTAAATGGTTTGTATGAGTTGCTATATACTTTCAAACATTTTAATTTTTTCTAAATAAGTTTGTTTAATTCTACATCTGGCATACAGGCAATTTTTGAGATACGCATTTCTTTATTGTAATGCATCGCGTTCAATAATTTTTGCAAATTGGAAAGAATGTGGAAGCGTTTATTGCAATTTCTGCCTTCGGGATGGAGTAATTGGTGCCTTTTTTCGCAGATTCTATTGTTGTGAGCTTTAATGCCGCTGATGTTTTTTAAATCTTTAATGCTAAATTGATTTTTAACATTGTTCATTGTTATGGCATAAATATTAAACAAAAGTAAGCAAAAACAACGGGGAAGAAAAAAAAGACTTGAAGTGCGCACGAGAAGACTCGAACTTCCACGACCTAAGCGGTCATTAGGCCCTCAACCTAACGCGTCTACCAATTCCGCCACGTGCGCTCAAAGGGGTCAATAAGAAAAGGAAAAAATCAAATAAAAAAGTGACCTGGCTGGGATTCGAACCCAGGACCCATACATTAAAAGTGTATTGCTCTACCAGCTGAGCTACCAGGTCTTTTTTAATGAGGTGGCAAAGATAAGAGGTTTCAAACATTAAGCAACCGTTTTGATATTTTTTTGTTCTTTTACTGAACGAAATTTATTCGTTATGAAAATTATCCTTTGTGGTTATATGGGTTCTGGCAAGTCTGCCGTTGGCTTACGCCTTTCAAAATCGAGCTCTATGGCTTTTTTGGATCTTGACCAATGCATTTCTGAGCATGAATCTCGAACGGTTTCTGAAATTTTCTCAAACTCTGGAGAACTCTATTTTAGAAGGGTCGAACGTCAAGTTCTCGAAAATGTGCTTTCGCGAGAAGGAAATACAGTCATTGCATTAGGTGGCGGCACACCTTGTTATGGCGACAACACGGCCTACATGCTTGCTCAACCTCAAGTCAAAATCATTTATTTGAAAGCCAATATTCAAACAATTGTTAAAAGATTGGAATCTTCAAAACAATCAAGGCCACTTTTGGACTTTCTAAAGGACAGTTTGTCGAAGGAAGAGTTCATAGCAAAACACCTTTTTGAACGCAGTTTTTATTACGAACAAAGTCATCAGGTCGTAGCTGTGGATGATAAAAGTTTAGAAGAGGTAACCGCAGAATGTCTCCAGCTACTTCAAAACCGCACTGAATAGTTTACTGGTCAAATCTACTTTTACAGTTTCTTGTATTGAAGTAGAGAGTGAAATGCCTTTGAAGTCGGCTTTGACCGGATATTTTTTGTGACTGCGATCAACCAACACGGCCGTTTTGAATTGGAGAAGCGGTACTTGAAGGAAGTGGCAGACGCCGTATATCAAGGTGGTACCAGAATTCAAAACGTCATCCACCAAAACAATACACTGATTTTGATATTCTGTTGGACTCAGGCTGGTGACTATCGGGCCGTTAGGTTTGGATTTATCCATGACTACTTCGCAAAGTGAGATTTCAATATCAGAAATCTTGGACAACTCTTTAACAATCAATTGTGCCAAAACATATCCTCCCGATGCAATTCCAGCCAATATGAGCTTCTGCGAGTCAACGTGAGATTCCAAAATTTGAAACGCAATGCGTTTGATTTTGGCTCTAATTTGTTGGTCATTGAGAATGACAGCTTCCTTCATAAGTGAATGAATTAGGTATAAAGTTAGTCAATTTGTTCGTTGTAGTCGTCCAAATTTCTCCGATCTTTTTTGGTTGGCCGCCCCAGTCCCTTGAGACGATGATGCTCGGAAGCTGATTTTAGCATTTCTTGGGATTTAAAGGCGTCTGCTGGGGTCTTATCTTTGCGGTAAATATCTACCAATGCAGCTCCAACACGACTGTCAGGTGTGTCTAAAATTATCAATTCATAGTTGATTTGATTCTTTCTAACCACTAAATGGTCTTGAGCAAAAACCTCATGACTCGGTTTGATGGATTTCCCTCTCAATTTAACGTGACCCTTTCTACAGGCCTCAGATGCTATTGACCTCGATTTAAAATATCGTGTACACCACAAAAATTTATCGACTCGCATAAGTAAATTGTTCGATCAAAAATACAATAAAATTGTATCTTGCACGTCTAATTATCTGAGCTGCGAACGTAAGGAACAGTTTTTGCTACAGACAAGAAAAAAATAAAAGATGTTAGGATTGCGAAGATTTTTAATTGTTTTTTTAGGGTTAGGACTTTATTTGGCATGTTCTCCAGATGACCCCGTCCAAGAGATTCCCCTAAGAGACAGAGCTGAGCAGCAAGTTATTGACAGGGATTCTCTTCAGAGCTACCTCTCAACTCACTATTACAACTCAGGGGAGTTAGCTGCCATGAGCAATCCAATCGATAGCGACATTCAAATCGAAGTCCTACCAGCAGATGGTCAATTGCCTGATCCTGATAATCAAACACTTTTAATTAATGCCGTAGAAACTCACACGACCTCCTACTTGGGAGTGGACTACGAATACTATATCCTCCGAGTTCGACAAGGTGGTGGAGAAGAACGCCCGCATTTTTCTGATGATGTCAGAGTGCAATACAAGGGGTCTTATTTTGATGGTTCTATTTTCGACAGTCGTATCAATCCTGAGGAGTTAGATTTGACCTATTTGGTGGCGGGATGGAGCAGGGTTTTGCCTCAATTCAATGTAGCCGACGGCTATGTTACCAATAATGACGGGACAGTGACCTATTCCAATCCAGGCGTTGGCGTGATGTTTCTTCCTTCAGGATTGGCCTATTTTGACGGCAACGGAGCGATTCCCCCTTATACCAATTTAGTTTTTTCGTTTACCTTACTTCAATCAAGTGTTAATGACCATGATTTGGACAATATTCCTTCTTATCTCGAAGATTTAGACGGCGATATGAATTTGGCAACTGACGACACAGACAATGATTTTAGATATAACTTCAATGATGCTGACGACGACGGAGATGGCGTGTTGACCAAAGACGAAGATTTGGAGCCTGACACTGATCTCACCGTGGACCGAGACGGGGATGGCGACCCGACGAATGATATTGGGGATGGTGATCCAACGAATGACGATTCGGATAACGACGGCATTCCTAACTACCTAGACACTGATTCTACTGGCTCTAGACTGGATTAGCTCATGTTTATTTTCGATTAACCACCTGTTTGGCTTTCGCTTCGATAGAAGCGGCATTAAGCCCATATTTTTCCATGAGTTGTTCTGGAGTACCTGATTCTCCAAAAGTGTCATTTGTTGCAACAAACTCTTGTGGAACAGGATGATGCAGAGCTAATACTCTGGCAACACTTTCACCCAATCCACCCAGAAAATTGTGTTCTTCAGCCGAAACTAAACACCCTGTTTTAACGACAGATGAAAGGATAGCATCGTCGTCAAGGGGTTTGATGGTATGAATGTTCAAAACCTCTGCCGAAATCCCTTGTTCTTTTAAGGATTTTGCTGCTTCGAGTGCCTCCCACACCAAATGTCCTGTTGCTACTATAGTGACGTCGGTGCCTTCTGTGAGAAGAACGGCTTTGCCTATTTCAAATTTTTGGTCGTCAGGAGTAAAATTGGGCACCTTAGGGCGACCAAAACGCAAATAGACTGGGCCATGCAATTCAGCAATAGCAATTGTTGCAGCTTTGGTTTGGTTGAAGTCACAGGTATTAATGACTGTCATTCCAGGCAACATCTTCATCAACCCCAAATCTTCTAGGATTTGGTGAGTGGCACCATCTTCTCCCAATGTGATGCCTGCGTGGGAAGCGCAAATTTTTACATTTTTTCCACTGTAAGCCACGCTTTGTCGGATTTGATCATAAACACGACCGGTAGAAAAATTGGCGAAAGTACCAGTAAACGGAATGTAGCCACCTACAGTTAATCCAGCAGCGATTCCAATCATGTTGGCCTCGGCAATGCCAACTTGAAAAAATCGGTCTGGATGTTGGTCTCTAAATTCTTCCATTTTAAGAGAACCGGTAAGGTCGGCACACAATGCGACTACTTTTTCATTTTGGTTGCCTAATTGTTCTAATCCTGCGCCAAAACCAGATCGGGTGTCTTTGCTTCCTGTATTGATGTACGTGTTCGTCATAGTCTAATTAATAATCTCCAAGTGTAACTTCGTTTTGACTCAATCCAATCGCGAGTTGGTCGTCATTAGGTGCTTTTCCATGCCATGCGTGGGTATGCATCATAAAATCTACTCCATTTCCCATCACGGTATGCAACATAACGGCAACGGGTTTGCCTTTTCCAGTCTTGGATTTTGCTTCGGACATACCGCTTAAAATGGCCTCAACGTCATTTCCCTTGAGAATGTCTACAACTTCCCAACCAAAAGCAGATAATTTGGCCTTTAAATCTCCCATGGGCAGCACATCGTCTGTTGAACCGTCAATTTGTTGACCGTTATAATCTATAGTAGCAATGAGATTGTCTACTTTTTTACCAGAGGCATACATCAAGGCTTCCCAATTTTGTCCTTCCTGTAATTCTCCATCCCCGTGCAAACTGTAAACTAAGTGTTTGTCACCGTTGAGTTTTTTTGCCAAAGCAGCCCCAATCGCAACAGAGAGTCCTTGTCCGAGCGATCCAGAAGCAATTCTGACCCCAGGAAGTCCTTCGTGAGTAGTAGGATGACCTTGGAGACGAGAGTTGAGGTGTCTGAAAGTATTGAGTTCTTCAACCGGAAAATAACCTGATCTGGCTAGAACGCTATAAAAAACAGGTGAAATGTGTCCGTTAGATAAGAAAAATAAATCTTCCCCTTCACCGTCCATTTGAAAGGGTAATTTTTGTTTGAGGATGGATTGATAGAGTACTACGAAGAATTCTGCACAACCTAGCGACCCTCCAGGATGACCTGAATTGACGCGATGAACCATTCTTAAAATATCTCTTCTAACTTGGGTGGTAAACACCTGAAGCGCTGCAGTGTTCGACATAATGTAATAATTTCTTCACAAATTTACTGTTTTCGCAAGAGCTGTCTTGAATTTATCATGGGGCACTTATCAACGAATTGCTAACATTATCGAGCTATTTGATCGCATACCAGCATTTGTAATTATCTTTGGCCAAATTCAAAATCAAGAGATTTGCAATTCAATCTGCTTTGTAGCGATAAAGAAACGAAGGCCCGAGCGGCTACCATCACAACCGATCACGGCACCATAGAAACTCCTATTTTTATGCCAGTAGGTACTGCAGGAACTGTAAAGGGAGTTCATCAAAGGGAATTGAGAAATGACATTAACCCTGATATTATTCTTGGTAATACTTACCACCTCTACCTCAGGCCAGGTCTTGAAATTATTCAACAAGCTGGTGGATTGCACAAATTCATGAATTGGGATCGCAATATCTTGACCGATTCTGGCGGATATCAGGTTTATTCTTTAGCAGATCAAAGAAAAATTACTGAAGAGGGAGTAAAATTTCAAAGTCATATTGACGGAAGTTATCACTTGTTTACTCCTGAAAATGTTATGGAAATCCAACAGCGCATTGGAGCAGATATCATTATGGCCTTTGACGAGTGTACTCCTTATCCTTGTGACTATCAATACGCCCAAAAGTCAATGCACTTGACCCACCGTTGGTTGGATCGTTGCATCAATCATTTCAAAACTTTGAACCCCCTCTATGAACACCAACAAGCCCTTTTTGCTATTGTTCAAGGAAGTACATACAAAGACTTGAGAATACAATCAGCCGAATATATCGCTCAGGCCGATACCCCAGGAAACGCCATTGGTGGACTATCGGTTGGGGAACCCGCCGAGGAAATGTATGCCATGACAGAGGTGGTATGCGATATGCTTCCAGAGTCGAAACCGAGATACTTGATGGGGGTCGGAACTCCAATTAATCTTTTGGAAAATATTGCTTTGGGCGTTGATATGTTCGATTGTGTCATGCCAACAAGAAATGCCAGAAATGGCATGTTGTTTACCGCCCACGGAACAATAAATATCAAAAATTTGAAATGGGCTCAGGATTACAGTCCAATCGATGAGGCAGGGTATACTTTTGTCGATACTGAATACTGTAAGGCCTATTTGAGACATTTGTTCATGGCCAATGAATATTTAGGAAAACAAATCGCTACAATTCATAATTTGGGCTTTTATTTGTGGTTGGTTCGGACTGCTCGAGAGCATATCATTAAGGGAGATTTTGCCACTTGGAAAATTATGATGGTGAAACAAATGGATCAACGCCTGTAAAGTAAAAATTGGTGCAATGAAATTGATCGATCGGTACATTTTAAAAAAATTCTTTGGCACTTTTCTGTTGCTGATGCTGCTTTTTATACCCATCGGCATCACAGTTGATATGGCCGAAAAGATTGACAATATGCTTAGGAACAATGCCAAACTTGATGCGGTATTGTCCTATTATTTAGATTTCACTGTTCATTTTGCCAACTTACTTTTTCCTCTTTTTGTTTTTCTCTCTGTTATTTGGTTTACCTCCAAAATGGCAAACAATACCGAAATCATCGCTATTTTGAGTTCTGGAGTTTCATACAACAGATTCCTTAAACCATATTTCATCGGAATTGGTATTTTGGCTGCTGTTTCACTATTAATGGGGATGTACTTGGTTCCCGATGCGAGTAGGGGGTATAACGATTTTGTTTACAAATATGTCAGTTCTACTTCTCCCACTAACGGTCAAAATATTTACCGTCAAATTAACCCTAACGAAATTATTTATGTCAACAGTTTCAATCCCGACACTAAAATAGGGACCTATTTCACCCTTGAGCATTTCAAAGAAAATCGACTGCTGTTCAGAATTGAGGCCACCAACATCCAGTACAACCCGTCAGACAGCTTGTTTAGACTATCTGGGTATACCAAACGTATCATTGGAGAAAAGGGAAAGGATAGGATTGAAGACAAGAGAAGGCTCGATACTATTCTACCTTTTGATATCGGAGATTTAGCACCTGTTAGCTATGTAGCGGAAACATTGAGTTATCATGAGTTGACTACTTTTATTGACAAAGAAGAAAGCAGGGGGTCATCATTCATTGATCGTTACAAGGTTGTGAAATATAAGAAATGGAGTGTGCCTGTAACCTTGTTCATTTTGGGAATCATTGGAGTTGCTGTTTCTTCAGTCAAACGTCGTGGTGGTATGGGAGTCAATTTGACTTTTGGTATGGCGGTTGCCATGATTTATGTCTTTTTTGATAAAATTTTCGGTGTGCTGGCGGACCAGTCCAACTTTGATCCTTTGTTAGCAGTTTGGACACCAAACATCTTTTTCGGGTTTATTGCTCTATACCTCATTAGATATGCGCGACGATAAATTAAGGAGCCAATTGCAGCTTCATCTATTGGTATTTATAGCGGGTTTTACTGGGATTTTAGGAGAATTGATTACTATTTCAGCAGTTGATCTGGTTTGGTTTCGCATGTTGATGGCAGTCATTTGGATGTATGCCTATGCCCGTTATATGAAACTGAATATGGCGGTGCCTTTTAAAGCGATAGTTCAATTTATTATTGCAGGGATAATCATTGCCTTACACTGGATAACTTTTTTCGCCTCTATAAAAGCTGCCAATATTTCTATCGCCTTGGCCATGTTTTCAACAGGTGCATTTTTCGCATCTTTGGTGGAGCCCATTATTTTCAAACGCCGTATAATAGGATACGAATTACTTCTGGGAATGGCAGTCTTTGTAGGTGTGTATATCATTACCGACGCAGCTTTTCATTTTATTACTGGAATACTCTTGGGTATTGCCTCGGCACTATTTTCTACTTTGTTTGCTGTTTTAAACGGTCGCCATGTTCTTGTTTACAACCCTACAGTTTTGTCGATTTATGAATTTGTTTTTGGAGTAATCTTTATCACGTTTTGGATATTGATTTTCGATCAAGGCTTTTCATCTGGTTTTTTTGATATTGGATTGTCCAATTATGCCTATCTATTCATTCTCGCGTCTGTTTGTACGGCTTATGCTTTTATTTCTGCAGTGAAAGTCATGAGACATCTCAGTCCATTTACGGTAGTATTATCCTATAACTTGGAACCAATCTATGGTATTACTCTAGCCATTTTGTTTTTCCCCGCAACCGAAAAAATGTCTTTTTCGTTTTACATCGGGGCGTTTATAATTATTGTTACTGTGATTTTGAATGCCATTTTCAAGAGAAGGTATCGCTTGAAAGCCAAAACATTTTCTAATGGCTAATTGCTATTTTTTTACTAAGTTCGTATAGGATTACTCAAGTACTTAAAGGGTCATATGATGCAACAAGAATATTTAGATTTTGAATTGCCAATAAAGGAATTGGAAGAACAATATGACAAATGTCAACTCATTGGTTCAGAAAGTGATGTGGATGTTTCTGTGACATGCAAGGCCATAGAAGAAAAACTCAAAGCCACTCAAATCAAAATTTATAAAAACCTAACGCCTTGGCAAAGAGTACAATTATCCCGTCATCCAAATCGTCCATACACCCTTGATTACATTAGAGCAATCTGCGGAGATACTTTTTTGGAAATGCATGGTGATCGCAGTTTTAAGGACGACAAAGCCATGGTTGGTGGACTTGGTAAGATTGGAAATCAATCGTTTATGTTTATCGGTCAACAAAAAGGGTATAACACCAAAACCAGACAATATAGAAATTTTGGAATGGCAAGCCCTGAGGGCTATCGAAAAGCCCTCCGATTGATGAAGTCCGCTGAGAAATTTAGTATACCAGTAGTAACCTTAATAGATACTCCTGGGGCATACCCTGGACTTGAGGCTGAAGAACGCGGTCAAGGCGAAGCAATCGCCAGAAATATTTTCGAAATGACTCGTCTCAAAGTGCCTATAATTGTTGTGATAATTGGCGAAGGAGCCTCTGGAGGTGCACTAGGCATTGGGGTTGGAGACAGAGTTCTAATGATGGAAAACACTTGGTATTCCGTTATTTCTCCAGAGTCGTGCTCATCTATTTTGTGGAGAAGTTGGGAATACAAGGAGCAAGCTGCATCGGCCCTTAAACTTACTGCTAATGATATGAAGAGCATAAATCTGGTCGACCAAATTATAAAAGAACCGCTCGGAGGTGCTCATAAAAATAGAGAAGAAGCGTTTAAGTCGGTTAGCAAGGCTATCGTAAAATCTTATCAAGAATTACAAGCATTGACGCCCGATAAATTAGTCGAAGCTCGCATGGATAAATACGCTCAAATGGGCGTGTTCGAAGAATAACCTTAGAATAGATTAATTTTTTTTGTTCTATTAACAGTAACCTTATACTTATTAACACATCAATTGTTTGACACTAGTGGATATTCGGATGGTCCGAAGTAAGCTCTAGTCGAGATCTTTTGTTTAGGTTTATGGCATGAAACCAACTCAACAAATTCAAGGATACCAAATCGATAAAAGCACCTTAATTCACTTAGAACGAGGTAAAATTCCACCACAGGCTTTAGACCTAGAAGAAGTCGTTCTAGGGGCCATGATGATTGATAAAAAAGGGGTAGATGAGGTAGTAGATTTATTGTCTCCAGAATCTTTTTACAAAGAAGCGCACCAACACATTTTTGCTGCAATTATCATACTATTTGAAAAGAGCGATCCTATTGACCTCTTGACCGTTTCGGGTCAATTGAAAAAAGAGGGCAAATTGGAAAAGGTAGGAGGTGACTTCTATCTAATTTCTCTGACCCAGAAAGTGTCTTCATCAGCGCATATTGAATTTCATGCAAGAATCATTCTTCAAAAATTCATTCAACGCAGCTTGATTAAAATTTCTAGCGAGATCATTGAAGAGTCCTACGACGAGTCTGTAGATGTCTTTGACTTGCTTGACAACGCCGAGTCTAAATTGTACGACATCACTTTGGGGAATGTCAAAAAATCGACTGAGACTGCTCAGGACTTGGTCATCCAGGCCAAAAAGAAAATTGAAGAAATAGCCAACAAAGAGGGACTAAGTGGGGTGCCTTCAGGATTTGAACGAGTTGACAAGGTGACCTCAGGCTGGCAACCAAGTGATTTGGTGATTATTGCAGCAAGACCTGGTATGGGTAAAACTGCCTTAACTTTGTCCATGGCCCGCAATATGGCTGTTAACAACAATGTCCCAGTCGCGTTCTTTTCTCTTGAAATGTCCTCTGTACAGCTCATCACGCGCTTGATTTCCTCTGAAACTGGTTTGAGCTCTGAAAAATTGAGAACAGGTCGGTTAGAAAAGCACGAATGGGAGCAACTCAATGTCAAAGTGAAAAGTTTAGAACAAGCGCCACTGTTTATTGATGATACTCCAGCGTTGTCTATTTTTGATCTGAGGGCCAAAGCGAGACGCTTGGCTTCACAGCATAAAATTAAGCTGCTTATCGTCGATTACTTGCAGTTGATGACTGTAGGTGGTAATAACAAAACGGGCAATCGAGAACAAGAAATTTCTACCATATCTCGAAATTTGAAGTCTTTAGCCAAAGAACTCGATATTCCAGTGATAGCGCTCTCCCAATTGTCTCGTGCAGTTGAGACCAGAACAGGAAGTAAAAGACCTATTTTGTCTGACCTTAGAGAATCTGGAGCAATTGAGCAGGACGCCGATATAGTTTCTTTCATCTATCGCCCAGAATATTATAAAATTGACGAATGGGATGATGACGAAAGATCTCCAACCGAAGGTCAAGCAGAATTTATAATCGCCAAGCACCGTAATGGAGGATTGGACAACATTCGACTCAAGTTTAATGGCAGTTTGGGTAGATTCGAAAATCTTGACAATTTCGACTCGCCTTTTGAATTCCACAGCAAGATGAATGCTGCCGCGAACGACAACACCATTAAGCCTGATCAGTATCCAACCCAAGATCAAGCGTTTGGTCCCTCGGATGAGGAAGATGACATGCCTTTTTAGAAGCTATGCTCAAACGATTGTTCTTTTTGCTTTTTTTGTTTCAAGCTGGTATAAGTTGGTCTACCTCAATTTTAATTCCAATGGATGCAGAAGGACAATCTGATCACCTCAAAGCCTATGGGATTGCCTATTGGGTTTTAGAAAAAGGTCAAGAAATTCAATGGCTTTTGAATTACAGAGGAGGGTCATTTGTTTTGCCCTATGGAGAGACTATAGTTCGAGAATGTCAAATCCGTGGTGTGAGTTTTGAAATTGTATCTGACTCAGCGCTTTCCCAACTCTTGGCTGAAATAGAAAGCCCGAGTCAAAACTCTGCGGCGGTATTACTTGAAAAGGCACCTAAAATTGCAGTTTATTCCCCAGAAGACAAACAGCCTTGGGACGACGCGGTGACTTTAGTGTTGACTTATGCCGAAATTCCGTACACTACCATTTATGACAAGGAAGTGTTGGACGACGGATTGGCGGCTTTTGATTGGCTGCATTTGCACCATGAAGATTTTACGGGCCAATATGGTAAATTCTATAGAGCCTACCGAAGCGAACCGTGGTACATTGAACAAAAGAAAAGCGCTGAAGTATTGGCCAATTCTCTGGGCTATGACAAAGTTTCTCTAGAGAAATTGGCAGTTGCTCTCAAAATCAGAGACTACGTTGTTGGAGGGGGATTTATGTTTGCCATGTGCAGCGCCACAGACAGTTTTGACATCGCTCTCAGCGCACAAGGACTTGACATTTGTGAGCCCATGTTTGACGGTGACGGAACAACACCTAACTATCAAAATAAGCTCGATTTCCAACAGACCTTCGCTTTTCGAGATTTTTTGTTGGAAAGGAGTCCTGACGTCTATGAATTTTCGACCATCGATACAACTCCCAAACGACAGACGCCTCAAGATTTGGATTATTTTAGTTTGATGGAATTTTCTGCGAAATGGGATCCCATTCCAACCATGCTTTGCCAAAACCACACCGCATTGGTCAAAGGGTTTATGGGGCAAACTACAGCATTTGACCCCAACACTGTTAAATCGGAAGTGCTGGTACTTGGCCGTCAACAAGTTAATCAAGAAGCCAGATACATTCACGGTATTAAAGGAAAGGGGTTCTTCACCTTTTATGGAGGACACGACCCCGAAGATTACGCCCATAGGGTAGGAGATCAAAAAACCGAATTGGCATTGCATCCCAATTCTCCGGGATACCGACTTATTTTAAACAATGTGTTGTTTCCAGCGGCAAGAAAAGAGAAACAAAAAACATGATCTAACTATTGAGGTCATTTTATTTTTTTATAGTACTTTTAAATTCGATTTGAACAACCTCTTACACGCTCTTTATGGTTCAATTTTTAAAATTCCGTTTGCTAAGCTTTAAGTACGCTTTTCGCGGTTTATGGCTGTTGATAAAAACGGAGCATAGTGTTATTGCTCAAGTCTTCATCGCAGTTGTATTGATCTGTTCTGGGTTTTATTTTGACATTTCTCAACAAGATTGGATCAACCAATTGTTGGTAATCGGACTCGTATTGGGAGTGGAAGGCATGAATACGGCTGTGGAAAAATTGGCCGATTTTGTGCATGAAGATGAACATCCGCGCATTGGATTTATCAAAGATATTTCCGCTGGAGCAGTTGCTTTTGCTGCCCTTCTTGGGTTCGTTGTTGTTGCGCTGATTTATCTACCATATTTGCGGACAGATGCCTGATTTTATTAAAAATCGCTTCTCAATTGCCTACACCTTTGTTGGGTATTATCTGTTAGCCTCTGCCTTGTTGCGAGTTTTTTTTTGTACTTATCGGGAACCTTTGTGGACCCATCACTGTTAGGTTGGGTTAAGGTTTTTGCCGTTGGAGCTCTTTTCGATTTTGGAGCTTCAATCTTTTTAATAGCTCCTTATTTGTTGTTTCTGTTGGTTAATCCAAAATTCTTTATTGGAACTCTATTCGATAGGATTTTGATCTATTTTATTTTGGCTTTGACATTTGTTATAACCCTGTTCTCCTTTATGGGAGAAATTCCTTTTTGGGAAGAATTCAACACGCGATATAACTTCATTGCCGTCGACTATTTAATTTACACTTTTGAGGTTGTAGAAAATATTAATCAGTCTTACCCATTACCAATATTAATTTCAGGCTTGCTAATGTTGTGCACTTTGTTGTTTGTTGGGTTGATCCGAACCAAAAGATTTCATCATACTTTTAGCGACAGAATGTCCTTTTTGGGACGAGCCATTAGAATAGTGCCATTTTTGCTGATCGGTTTGATCTATGGGTTTTATGTGAAAAACGCTCATGCTGAATACAGCAGTAACACTTATGTTAATGAGTTGTCAAAAAATGGGGTATATTCGTTTTTTGCTGCGTATCGGTCTAATGAGTTAGATTTTAACTCATTTTATGCGACATTAGACAAAGAGCATTCATTTGGAATCATTCGAAAGGAATTGTTGCAGCCAACCAAACCTATCTGTCAGACTCCATTCATTCTATTTTGCGTGAATCTTGTTCTACCAAAGAGGAGATTGTGCCCAATATTGTGTTAATCTGTTTAGAGAGTTTTAATGCCGGTTTCATGGGCACATTTGGTAACTCAAGAGGCTTAACGCCTAATCTCGATCAATTGGCCTCCGAAAGCATATTGTTTACTAACATGTACGCCACTGGTACCAGAACAGTCAGGGGAATGGAAGCGTTGACACTCAGCGTACCCCCAACTCCTGGCAACAGCATTATTCGCCGTCCGAACAATGGCCAATTATATTCTATAGGCACTATTTTCAAACAAAAGGAATACGATCTGAATTTTTTCTATGGCGGAGATGGCTATTTTGACAATATGAACAGTTTTTTCGGGGGTCAAGGCTTTGTCATCATTGACCGCAATCGCGGCAATCCTCTATCTGAAAAAATCAGGACTAAGCGAATCAATATATCAGATGATGAGGTTAGTTTTGAAAATGCGTGGGGCATTTGTGACGAAGACATCTACAACAAGTTAATCAAGCTCTCCGACGACAATTTCAGTCAAGGTAAAAGCAGCTTTAGCTTTGTTATGACAACCTCCAATCACCGACCTTATACATTTCCTGATAATAAGATTGATTTGGCACAAGGATCACGAGAAGCTGCCGTCAAATACACTGACTTTGCTTTGGGCGAGTTTTTCAAGAAAGCCAAAACAAAACCTTGGTTTGAAAATACTGTTTTCGTTGTTGTTGCAAATCATTGCGCGAGCAGCGCAGGTAAGTGGGACATTACTATAGACAAGCACCACATTCCTGCGTTCGTTTATAACCTCCCAAATAGGAATCGTCAAACGGTTGAGAAATTGATGTCTCAAATTGACATCATGCCAACCCTTTTTGGTTACTTGAATTGGAGCTACAACACGTCACTTTACGGTTTGGACATCAGTCTCATGTCAAAATCTGACGAACGAGCATTGATAGGTAATTATAGAACAGTTGGCTTGTTGAAGGCTGATATTTTTACAGAAATCAACGATCACAAAAAGGTCAATCAATATTCTTGGAACTCAAGCCAGACTATTATGACACCATTAGAACAGCAAATTAAAGACTTGAAAAACCTAACTATTTCCTATTATCAAACTGCCAGCTATCGCTTCAAACATGGTTTGATGAAAGAGGGGAGTGAAGTGCTGCAGTAGAGAATACCTCAAACAGGCTATTGCTGATACTGAAAGCTAATTTTCAATAAACAAAAAAACCGCCTCATCGGCGGTTTTTGAATTCTTGGAGTCAAAGGTTTATTTGACCTTTTCGACAACAGTTTTAAAAGCTTCTGGCTCATTCATTGCCAAATCGGCTAAAACCTTACGATTTAAGCTAATGTTATGCGTTTTGAGCTTCCCAATTAATTGAGAATAAGACATACCATGAAGGCGTGCACCAGCATTGATTCGCTGAATCCACAGTCCACGAAAGTTACGTTTCTTTTGACGACGGTCGCGGTAAGCATATACTAATGCTTTTTCAACGGCGTTTTTAGCAACAGTCCATACGTTTTTACGGCGTCCAAAATAACCTTTGGCTAATTTGAGAACCTTTTTTCTTCTTGCCCGTTTTGCAACGGAATTTACTGATCTTGGCATAGTTTAATTGTTTTTGTAGCAGGCGGTTGTAATAACACTTGTTAGCTCTGCTCCAGGGTTAAAATTGAATACCTGAACAATTTATTTTAAGCGCAATTGTTCCTTTACGCTATTCATGTCGCTGTCGTGAACTAAAGCACTGTGCGTAAGTGCTAATTTTCTCTTCGTTGATTTCTTGGTCAAGATGTGACTCTTGAAAGCTTGTTTTCTCTTTATTTTACCTGTACCAGTTAATTTAAAACGTTTTTTGGCACTAGATTTTGTTTTCATTTTTGGCATGACACTGTCGTTTGCGATTCTCTTTGTTATTTTTTTGGTGCGATATACATAATCATTCGCTTTCCTTCTTGCATGGGCATTTGCTCAACCTTTCCATAGGCTTCCAAATCTTGTGCTAATCTCAACAACAAAATTTGCCCTTGCTCTTTATATATGATGGAACGCCCTTTGAAAAACACGAATGCCTTTAATTTGGCTCCTTCTTGAAGAAACTTTTCTGCGTGTTTCTTTTTGAAGGCGTAATCGTGCTCATCGGTTTGCGGCCCAAACCTTATTTCCTTGATTACTACTTTCGAAGTTTTAGCTTTCAAAACTTTTTCTCGCTTCTTTTGCTCGTAAAGGAACTTTTTATAGTCCATTATTTTGCAAACAGGAGGGTTAGCTTTTGGTGAAATTTCTACAAGGTCCGATTCCAATTCTTTTGCCAATTCTTTGGCTTTCGCTAAAGGATAGACACCAACTTCAATATTCTCACCTACTAGGCGAACCTCCGGGGCGTTGATATACTGATTGATCCGGTGTTGATCTTCTTTGACGATACGGGCTGGGCCGGTGTATCTTTTTCTACGTATTGCTATAACTTCTAATATTAAATTAAACTTCGAACGGTTTTACCGTCGCCTCAATTTCTTTTTTTACTAAAGTAATAAAGTCTTCTACCTTGATTGCGCCCAAATCTTCTCCACCGTGACGCCGCACTGTTACTAGACCTTTATTAACCTCTTCCTCGCCAACAATCAGCATAAACGGGGTTTTGTCCATTTCTGCTTCTCGTATTTTCTTGCCGATAGTCTCGTTTCTGTTATCAACAAGGGCGCGAATTTCGGCATTTTCTAGCAAACTTGAAACTTTTTGAGCGTATTTTTCATATTTCTCACTGATACACAAAACTACAGCTTGGGTCGGGTTGAGCCATAAGGGAAAATTTCCACCCGTGTGCTCGAGCAAAATGGCTATGAATCTTTCCATACTGCCAAAAGGCGCCCGATGAATCATCACAGGTCTGTGCATTAAATTGTCCGAACCTTTATACTCCAGCTCAAAGCGCTCGGGAAGATTGTAGTCCACTTGAATAGTCCCCAATTGCCACTGTCTTCCAAGCGCGTCTTTGACCATAAAATCAAGTTTTGGACCATAGAAAGCAGCTTCTCCTTGGACTACTACATAATTCAATTCTTTGTCTCTGGCTGCATTGAGAATGGCTAGTTCAGCTTTGTCCCAATTTTCCGATTTTCCTATATATTTTTCTGGTGTTTGAGGATCGCGCACGGATACTTGAGCAGTAAAATTTTCAAATCCTAACGAACCAAAAACGTACAATACCAAATCAATAACGTCCTTGAATTCTTGATCTAATTGATCGTCAGTACAAAAGATGTGAGCATCGTCTTGAGTAAACCCTCTGACCCTTGTCAATCCATGAAGTTCTCCACTTTGCTCATACCGATATACAGTCCCGAATTCTGCATAGCGCATGGGTAAATCCTTATAGCTCTTTGCCGAACTGTTATATATTTCACAATGATGAGGACAATTCATCGGTTTTAAGAAAAACTCCTCATCTTCTTTTGGAGTTTTGATCGGCTGAAAACTATCTTCACCATACTTGGCATAATGCCCAGAGGTGACATAGAGCTCTTTTTGCCCAATATGGGGAGTAACCACCATTTTGTATCCAGCCTTTTGTTGTGCTTTTTTCAAAAAATCTTCCAGTCTCGATCTCAGGGCAGCTCCTTTTGGAAGCCATAAAGGCAATCCTTGGCCTACTTTAGAAGAAAAGGTGAAAAGTTCTAACTGCTTTCCCAACTTACGGTGATCTCTCTTCTTAGCTTCTTCCAGCAGTTCGAGATAGTCAGTAAGGTCTTTTTGTTTGGGGAAGGTAATTCCATAGACTCTGGTTAATTGCGGATTTTTCTCATCCCCTCGCCAATAGGCTCCAGCTACACTTAAAATCTTTGCGGCTTTCACAATGCTTGTATTAGGAATGTGTCCGCCTCTGCAGAGGTCAGTAAAGTTATCATGGTCGCAAAAGGTGATATCACCGTCTGTAAGATTGGAAATCAATTCAACCTTATAGGAATTGTTTTCTTTTTCATATTTGGACAAGGCATCGGCTTTGGAAACAGAGTGCAAAATAAAATCGTGTTTTCCCCTCGAAATCTCTAACATTTTTGCCTCGACGGCTTGAAAATCTTTTTCTGAAAAAGGAAGGCCACAAAAATCAACGTCATAATAAAAACCGTTTTCTATAGCCGGACCAATGGTTAATTTAACACCAGGGTAAATATCCTGCAAGGCTTGGGCCATGATGTGAGCCGATGAATGCCAGAACGCTTTCTTACCTTCTGCATCATTCCATGCATATAGAATTAGCTTGCCATCAGATTCGAGTAGGGTAGACACTTCAACTGTTTGTGCGTTAAAACTCGCCGAAATGACATTCCTTGCCAATCCTTCACTGATGTCTTTGGCAACGTCCAAAACCGTTAGCGGAGCGTCATATTTTCTAATACTGCCATCGGGCAAAGTAATTTTTATCATAAGTGTCTGACTCAGAAATGAACGCAAATGTAAGACTATCAGCCTTGTTGGGCAAATTCGTAGGCTTATTTTATGAGCAATTTTTAGGCCAATAAAAAATTATTAAAAAAATAAAGAAATAAACCTTGGATGTTGGAGAAATAAGGTTTTATATTTGCAGCCGCTAAAAACG
>JAQCIQ010000008.1 GCA_027592025.1 Bacteroidota bacterium | reverse complement strand
TGAGTTTAGGTCGGTAAGCCTCATTGATGGCTACACCAGGATAACCCACTACTTGAATTTGCTTGATGATGTTGTTTTCAACTACAATATCAATGGGTCCTCGAGGCGGAGATCCGTCCCCGTTAATCAAGGTTACCCCTCTAATGATTAACTGATTGAAGGGTCCCTCCCCCAAATAATTGTCTTGGGAATGTACATTAATAGACAAGAAGACGGTAAGGATAAAAAACGATATAGATTTCATGATAATTTAATTATTTATTAAAACTGCACCAATCACTACCAATGGGTGATCCATCAGGAATGTTGGGACTCTCAACGGGATGGAAGGCGCTTGGATTGCTAAAAAAACGATCCAATAGGGACAGAACAAATTGTTGTTCTGAGGTTGTTTTTTTACTTCCTCCAATGTCTGATCTAAAGTTTTTCAATGCTGTCATGACCGCCATTCCCACTTGAGGATAGGCACTGTCGTTTTGAGTTAATACAAATAAATGACTCAATATTTGAGTATTGATGCTATTTTGAACTTCTTGTAAATAAGGATCCGAATAGGTGGTGTTTTTGACATGAGCTAGAACGGATTGGGTCATTTCAGTCACGTCAAGTTGGTTGGGGTCTTGAGCTTTTTGAAGGACTAGACGAGAGGCTCGTTCGGGACGAAACAAGAAGCCTAAGGTAAAATCGGCTGCCGTAGAAGCCGCTCCCATTGGATCAAAAACAGGACCGAGTTGGCTTTTAAAACTCTCACGAGATCTTTCGTAACCGGGTGATCGAGGAGGAAATAATGCCAATTGGGCTTTTGGAATAGCTAATTCGCTTGCCTGAAGGGTTTTCAGAATTGCCGATAAGGTCGATCGCTGTTCGGTAGGATCGACAGGCTTGGGGGATTCTAAATCCTCTTTGGTAGCGTATTGGTATGCCACTCCACCGATCAATTTAGATGCAGCTTCAGCCTGATATCTGTGGAAAAAATAAATAGGGGCAAACACATCTTCAAGAACAGAAACAGCCTCTCCCGATTTGATGTTATCCAAAGAAAACTGCTCAATGGCTTTTTTTCTAACCGCCATCACACGCGTTAATTCCTCTGAGGCCGATGCGCCACCATCCCACAAATGCGCATAAGGATGTGCACCGCCAGCAGCCCTTGCATCGCTGTCCGAAATGTACCTCAATCCACTCGCATAGGCTTTGTTCAGGAGGTCATTGAGCGCTTTGGTCTCGTCAATGCCTTCGGCAAAATCAGAGTATGAATACGCTACAGTCGCCTTGTCCCATTCGCCAATGCCAGTGTCGTAGGCATCATCGAAAACGATTTGGTCGTTTTTAAGAGAAATTAAAGGGTGAGGGTAGTCCATGACCGAAGCGCGATTATTGGTGCTGGCCGCAAAGTTGTGTTGAAACCCTAAAGTATGACCAACTTCATGAGCCGATAGTTGTCGAATGCGGGCTAACGCCAATTCCATCATCGCGCTATCTCCAGTTCCATTTTCTGCAAAAGGAGCTTTTGACAATCCTTGAGCTATCAAATAATCTTGTCTAATTCTAAGACTGCCCAAACTCACATGGCCCTTGATGATTTCTCCAGTCCGAGGGTCGGCCACACTCGCACCATAGCTCCACCCTCTAGTTGAGCGGTGTACCCATTGAATCACGTTATAACGAATGTCTAAAGGATCAGCATCTTCGGGCAGCATTTTTACCTGAAAGGCATTGATATAGCCCGCTGCTTCAAAGGCTTGATTCCACCAACTAGCCCCTTCGAGAAGGGCCGAGCGGACAGGTTCAGGCGTTCCAGGATCGAGGTAGTAGATAATGGGCTCCAAAGCTTCGCTCATGGCTTGGTCAGGAAATTTCTTTTCTAATCGATGGCGCGTTGTGTAGCGTTTGGTGATGGATTGATTGACGGGAGTCGCATAATCCATGTATGAAAAAGGATAGCTTCCACTTCTAGGATCATAGGCACGAAGCTCAAAATCGTCGTCGGGAAGTTCGATGAATGAATGGTGCTGATAGGCTGTTACGAAGTCAGCGTTCGGGGCAACTGACCGAATATAATTGCCCGTTGCACTGCCGCTGAACGTCAGCATGGCGTCAAATTCTACATTTTTAGGGAAGGCCTTGGTTTGATCTAAGGCTAGGGCCGAACGACTATTGTCTAAGCTATAACTGCCTTGTCCCGATCCCTTCAGACGTCCAGCAACTCCATGACTGTCTTGGACAAGGAATGGCGTCAGATCAATCAAATAGCCTTTGGCCGTTTTTTTGACAATAGGGAATCCAAATAAGACCGATTTAGCGAAGGCTTCTCTAACGGATTTTTTTTCCGCAGCGTTGTCTGTTATGGCTCTAAATTCTTGATTAGGCTGGATCAACATCAATTTGTTCCCTGCTTTTTGAAAGTAAACTACTTGTGTAGCGCCAAGCTGACCTCTGTCTAAGCCAATGTCGTTACTTCCCAGCCCTTGACTCAAAGCATTGACATATAAAAACTCCTCACCGAGATTGGCTACTTCCAGAAATATTTGGTCTGTATCTTCGAAATAATAGAAATCAAAATATCCTGAATAGGATTTGGTGGCCTTGCTGAGGTCGGGTTGAGCCCAGAGGAATTGCGAAAGCAATGCAATGGAAAATAAAAAGAATCGTGTCATGGTTAATGAGTTAAATTATTCGCCCAAGTGGTTTTGAGTTCTTGGAATTGTTAAAAGTTTAGTTTGACGGCCACTGACATAGCGGAAACCGTCTTTGCCAAAAAATCCAGCTTCTTCTAGCATGATTCTAATGTCTCTTTGCCATGCTTCAATATGAACTGTGGTATTGAGTTCAATGGCATAAACCGTGTTCGGATACAACGGATAGTCGCCGTTAACTGGCACACCCTCCTGAGCGTCCCACATACCAATGGTTGGACCCGATGAATGGCCGTAACTGCCTAGTGGGTGGGTGTAGACCGAGGGTTGAAGACCTTCGGCTTTAGCTTGTTCTAAGGTGTTTTTTAGTATGGTATTCCCAGAATCGCCTGATTTAAAATTGCTAGTGAGGAGGTCTTGAAGCAGGTTGCCTTTGGCCAAGGCTTGGGTTAAATACTCAGGAGCTTCTGTTTCAAAAGGTTTGAGGATGTAGACCAATTCTTGGCAATCGGTATTGAGCCTCAGGTAGGTGATGCCAAAATCACAATGAACCAAATCTCCAGGGAGGATGATGTTTTCTTGCGGTCGATTCGAAAAGGCATAGAGGTGATCGCCCATCACCTCCTGTGAACGCTGAATATCGACTGAAGGATGAAACCAAGTTTCCAGACCGAGTTGAGTTACCTTATCCCTCATCCACCATTCCACGTCTGTTGTAGTGGTGATGCCAGGGGTGATGACTTTTTCCGAAAAGGCCTCGGCAATGATGTCGTGGGTGATGTTCACCAAATGAGAATAAAGGGCCATTTCGCGCTCGGTTCTTGTTTCAATCCAAGCGGTTGCCAAGGGCTGCGCCGACACCACTTTGTTTTGAAATTTCTTGGGAAGGTAGGTCATAAACTCTTTGAAGTCCGTATGATCTAAACCATCAGCAATATTGAAATGTTCGGAATAATTCAGTCCAATGGTTTTTGGGTTGCGTTCTTCGATCAACTCCATAAGCCTTTGCCATTGATTGGGCTGCTTGTCTTTGTCCCAAGCAGATTGAATGTTTTCTCCAAAATTGTAGCGCGCTACCGCTAACTTGTCAATGGTGTTCTTTTTAGAATCTCGATAAAAAAGAATAATGGTTCTTCTTCGGGCATTGAGCCAAGTGGCTGGAAGCATGTTTTTAAGAACAGGGTCTTCGTTATATTCTCGAGAAATCAACACCCACATATCTATGCCAGTGCGATCCATAAGCTCTGGCAATAGGGTTTCGAATCGCTCTTTGAGAATTTCATCTACCACCTTGGCCCTTTCTCGTTCGGGTAAAATCAATTGAGCTTGGGAGGAAAGTGATAGGCCAAGCAGAAGAAAAAACAGCTGTTTCATAGTCCTTGTTGAAAGAACCTAAGATATGGATAAATTATTTAAACAATTCTCATTACTAAAACTATTGTTAGGAATCCGTTTGTGGCAAAAAACAAAAAACCCACTCATTGAGTGGGTTTTCCTGTGGAGCATATCGGAGTCGAACCGATGACCTTTTGGCTGCCAGCCAAACGCTCTAGCCAGCTGAGCTAATGCCCCATATTTGGAGGCGCAATATACATAATATTCTAAAATTTAGACACTAAATTTCCTGTTCTAGAATGAGTTTTGCTGGGCTTTAAATCATTCTTGAGGAGAATAATGTAAATTTGCAGCAAAGGAATAGGATGGATACGGTTCGCATCACCAAGCAATTTACTTTCGAAACAGGGCACGCCTTATTCGGCTATGACGGCAAATGTCGCAATGTGCATGGACACAGTTACAAGCTGTCAGTAACTGTCATTGGGCAACCTATTTCTGACGCCGACCACGTCAAAAATGGTATGGTGATGGATTTTGGAGACCTGAAAGCCATTGTGAAAAGAGAGATCGTTGATGTGTTTGATCACGCTACGGTGTTCAATAAAAACACACCACATGTTCATTTGGCGCGCACCTTACAGAATGAAGGACACAATGTTCTTTTAGTGGATTATCAGCCCACAAGTGAATGCATGGTGGTTGATTTTGCCAAGACCATTGCGGCCAATTTGCCAGAACACATCCAACTTTTTTCTGTGAAACTTCAAGAAACGGAAACCGCCTTTGCCGAATGGGTTGCCACAGATAATTCTAAGTAATAAAATGGAGATGACTCTTGCGACAAGAATCCCGTTAACCCAAGGCAAACAAGTGTTTTTTGCTTCAGACAATCATTTGGGAGCGCCTACTTTGGCTGAAAGCCGAACAAGAGAAAAACATTTTGTCGCCTGGTTGGATAGCATCAAAGGCGATGCAGAAGTCCTATTTTTGTTGGGAGACCTTTTCGATTTCTGGTTCGAATATGGCACGGTAATCCCCAAAGGATTTACCCGAGTTTTGGGAAAATTGGCTGAACTCTCGGATTCTGGAATTCAGATTTACTTCTTTTCGGGCAATCACGATTTGTGGATGAATGGTTATTTTGAAGAAGAACTCAACATAAAAGTATTTCATAGCCCTCAAGAATTTTTGATCGGCGAAAAGCACTTTTTTATTGGTCATGGCGACGGACTAGGTCCTCACGACAAGGGCTACAAAAGGTTTAAAAAAGTAGTCACTAACCCGTTTTTCAAATGGTGTTTTAAATGGCTACACCCCGATATAGGCGTGAAGATAGCCCAATATCTTTCGGTCAAGAACAAGCTGATTTCAGGAAAAGAAGATGTCAAATTTGAAGGAGAGAATACAGAGTGGTTGGTACAATATTGTCGGCGTAAGTTGAGCGAATCCCATCGAGACATTTTTGTCTTTGGCCACCGTCACATGCCTTTAAACATCAAATTGAACGACAACGCTACTTATATCAACTTGGGGGATTGGATTGGACATAATACCTATGGCCAATTTAACGGGACTAAATTTGATTTGAAAAAATTTGAGTAGATCAGTTATTTTAAGTCTTTCAGCTTGAGCTGCAAACTCTTATTGCCGTTCCATTCGTTGATCTCTATGGTGTAAGCCACGTCAAACGGAGTGTTATTTTTGACGCGCTCTAACTGGTCCCCAAGTCCAAATCCAATTGCGGAAAACAAATGTCCGGATTGCTGTAAGTTTAACTTCAGATGATCTCCATTGGTGCCAACGCGTTTCCCAAAGCCAGAATCTACAACGGATTTGCTCATGAATACAGGGGTCATATTGTCGGGCCCAAATGGAGCAAACTGCTCTAAAATCCGATAAAATTTTGGTGTAATTTCACTAAAGTCTAGTTCTAAATCAACAGTTAGTGTTGGGATGCGTTGAGTTTTGGTAATTCTGCTCGCGACTTCTTCTTCGAACTTCGTTTTAAAGTTGTGGTATTGATCTTCTCGAATGGTCAGTCCCGCTGCATATTTGTGTCCACCGAATTGAACCATGGTATCGCTGCACGCCTCCAAAGTGCTGTACAAATCAAACCCTTTAACCGATCGAGCCGAAGCGACCAGGTGATCGCCGCTTTTGGTGAAAACAACAGTTGGTCTGTAGTGGGTTTCAGTGAGTCGGGAAGCGACAATTCCAATGACACCTTTGAGCCAATTCGGATTATAGACCACTGTTGAAAATCGGTCAATCTCGCGGTTGGTTTGGATTTGAGTTAGCGCTTCATCGGTGATGCCTTGGTCTAAAACCCTCCTGTCAGTATTGTAAGATTCGATTTTTTCGGCCAACTCTTGTGCTTGGATTTCGTTGGGAGCCATAAGCAGGGCAACAGCAAAATTTCCATGCTCCATGCGACCTGCTGCATTAATCCGAGGGGCGATTTTGAATACAACATCTGAATTGCTGAATTCTTCCAAATCAAAAGGGCTCATCAAGGCTTTGAGACCTGGTCTAGGCTCAGTGTTGATTTGCTGTAAACCAAAATAAGTCATCACTCTGTTCTCATCAGTCATGGAAACCATGTCGGCACCGATAGAAACGGCTACCAAATCGAGATAAGTCTTTAAGGACTCTACCGCATGTCCTTCACTTTGTTCAATGCCCTGAATCAGTTTGAACCCAACACCACAACCGCATAAATCTTTAAAAGGATAATTGCAATCTGAACGTTTTGGGTCCAAAACGGCAACAGCATCTGGGATAGTTTCTCCAGGAGTATGATGATCGCAAATGATGATATCGATTCCTAGGTTTTTGGCATAAGCAACTTTATCGACAGCTTTTATCCCACAGTCTAGAACAATCATAAGGCTGATGTCGTTGTTGGCGGCAAGATCTATGCCTTGAAGAGACAAGCCATACCCCTCAGAATAGCGGTCTGGGATGTAGGTGGTCACCTTGTCTGTTCTACTTCTTAGGTAACTGGCCATCAGAGAAACAGCGGTAGTGCCATCGACATCATAATCGCCAAAAACCATGATGAATTCGTCCTTATCTAAAGCCAATTTGATTCGATTGATGGCCTTGGACATGTCAGCCATGAGCATGGGGTCATGAAGTTGTTCAAGGGAGGGTCGAAAAAAAGTTTTGGCCTCTTCAAAAGTACGAACGCCTCTTTGAATCAAAAGAGTGGCAATAGCCTCTTCAACCCCCAAATCGGTCATCAATTTGTGGGTCATTTCAAAGTCTGTGGGAGGACTAAATTGCCAAATCATAGTCGTTTAACTGTTTTTACCCGCAACAACAATAACGATTTCTCCTTTGGGAGGATGTTGTTCGAAATGAATTCTCAAAGCGTCTAAACTACCGCGTTGATGCGTTTCGAAAAGTTTACTTATTTCTCTGGAAACACTGGCCTGACGATCTCCTCCAAGGACTTTGGCAAGGTCTTGAAGCGTTTTGACCAGTTTGTGAGGCGCTTCATAAAATATCATGGTCTTGGATTCCTCCGTCAGCATTTGAAGCCTTGTTTGACGACCCTTCTTTGGGGGTAAAAATCCTTCAAAAGCAAAGCGATCATTGGGCAAACCTGAATCTACAAGTGCTGGAACAAAAGCCGTTGCTCCTGGGAGACATTCTACTGGGATGTTATTTTGGATGCAAGCCCGAACGATTAGAAAACCAGGGTCAGAAATGGCGGGCGTCCCCGCGTCACTGATCAAGGCCATAACGGTTCCTGCTGCCATAGATTTGACCAACCCTTCGATCATTCGGTGTTCATTGTGCATGTGATAAGATTGCATTGGGGTTTCAATCTGGTAGTGCTTCAAAAGTTTTCCAGAAGTTCGAGTGTCTTCAGCTAAAATTTTGTCGACAGAATTGAGCACTTCAACAGCCCTAAAAGTCATGTCTTTCAAATTGCCGATCGGAGTAGGAACCAGGTACAACTTGCTCATTGACCAAACTTGTTTGCTATGAGCATCATCAAACGGTCTTCGTACTCCGCCTTACCCTCCCAATTGTTGTAATCGGGTTTAATTGTACTTTGAACAAAGTCTACAGCTTCTTCGTAAGTGTCAAGATCGTCGAGCATGTCAATGATGCGCTCAAAATCACCGCTTTTCCCGCCAAATAGATGTTTCATAAAGGCCAATCTGTCATTCAAATCCAACGCAATTCTGTTCGGCCTAAGGGTTTCGTTCAGTGACAGGTTTTTTTCTTTTGGTGGGGCGGATGGGGCAAATTCGACAGGGTCAAATTCTGGAAGATTCTTAAAGTCTTTTGTTAAGGCTTCAAAATCGTCTTCGTCTTTGTCCATTTCCAAAAACTCTGGTTCAAAGTCAAGAATCGAATCAACTTGTTCTACTTGAGGGTCGATTTGAGCGACAATATCCTTGATCGTTTCTATGGCAGGCTCCGAAATATCAGCCTCTGGAGTAATCGGCGCTTCTGGAATTATTGGATCGACAAAGGCTGCCTCATGTCTCAAAATCACTAATATCTCGTGAAGATCCCGAGCTGTAGAAAGAGCTGCTGAGAAGTCTTGATTTTCTATCTCATTGTTCAATCGAGCGATTAATTCTTGGATATCTCTAGGGTCTTGGGTCATTTGGTGTCAAGTTTTCACCGAAGGTATCAAAAACTATCTATTCCCACAATGCAAAAACAGCGAAATGATAGGCTATTATGAGGCGGCGCACATTTTTTTTTTATATTTGCACGCTCAATGCTCAGCTCATGGTTAAAGCTTTTAAACCATATGATATTCAGTTTGTTGGTTTAAAAACGGGCCTCCATGAGTTTGAATACGACATTGACAACACGTTCTTTGAAGCATTTGAATATGCAGAATTTAATGGCGCATCCCTAAAAGCCAAGTTGTTTTTAGACAAAAAGACGACTATTTTAGACTTCAATTTTGAGGTTTTTGGTACCGTAAATGTGGATTGCGACGTCACAAATGAGCCTTTTGACCTTCCAATTCAAGGTCAATTCGAATTGGTGGTTAAATTTGGAGAGGAGTTTAACGACGACGACGAATCCATATTAATTTTACCTCACGGGGCTTTTGAACTGAATGTAGCGCAGTATATTTTTGAACTTATTGTTCTTTCTATACCAGCAAAACGCGAGCATCCAGGCATTGAGGACGGGACTTTGAATTCGGACATACTCAAAAGACTAGAAGAATTGAATCCAAGCAACAGCAATCAAAACCTCAAGGATGAGGTAGATCCGCGTTGGGAGGGATTAAAAAACTTATTAACGGATAATTAATTGAAATAATGGCACATCCAAAGCGCAAAATATCGAAAACACGTCGCGATAAACGCCGTACCCACTACAAGGCTACCGCTCCTCAAATCGCAACCTGCCCTACCACTGGCGAGGCTCACCTTTTTCACAGAGCTCATTGGTTTGAAGGTAAATTATACCACAGAGGTCAAGTGCTTATTGACAATTCTGAAACTGCTCAGGCCTAAACTATACCATGCGCCTTTGAGCGTTTTTATAAGTAGTTAAACAAGAAGCTTTTGAACGCAGCAATTACAGCCGTTGGCGGATACGTTCCGGATTTTGTTCTTACCAACAAAATGCTTGAAGGAATGGTTGAGACTAACGACGAATGGATTGTGTCTCGAACGGGTATCAAAGAGCGGCGAGTTTTGAAAGGGGAAGGTCTAGGCACTTCTTTTATGGCTATTCATGCGGCAAATGACCTCTTAAAAAAATCCAATCTTGACCCTGCCGAAATTGACTTGGTCATTGTGGCAACAGCTACACCCGACATGCAAGCAGCCTCTACAGCGGCCTACACCGCTGCTCAAATTGGAGCGGTCAACGCTTTCACTTTTGACTTGGATGCAGCATGTTCTAGCTTTCTATTTGGCATGTCTGTCGCCTCGAGCTACATCGAATCGGGTCGTTACAAAAAGGTACTACTTATCGGAGCAGACAAAAATTCTTCCATGATCAATTATGAAGATAGGGCGACCTGTATCATTTTTGGCGATGGTGCTGGCGCAGTATTGTTCGAATCCAACGAGGAGGGCTATGGTGTTCAAGATGAGCTTTTGCGCAGTGATGGTTCAGGTAGAGAATATTTGTTGGTCAAATACGGAGGATCTGCATTTCCAATTGAACCAACCCATCTCTCAAACAAAGAACAATTTGTTTTTCAAGACGGTAAAAGCGTATTCAAACATGCAGTTTCTAACATGGCCGATGTGTCCGAAAAAATATTAGAAAGGAACCATTTGAGCAAGGAAGACATCAGCTGGCTTGCTCCTCACCAGGCCAATAAACGTATTATCGACGCAACGGCCAGTCGCATCGGATTGGAAGATGACAAGGTGATGATGAACATCCATAAATTTGGTAATACCACATCAGCCACTCTTCCGCTGTTGTTGTATGACTATGAATCTCAGTTGAAAAAGGGCGATAAAATTATTTTTGCTGCTTTTGGTGGCGGATTTAACTGGGGAGCATTATATTTGACATGGGCCTATAACCCTAGTGCGTAAAACTAACACTACAATAATGGAATTAAAAGACATTCAAAATCTCATCAAATTTGTCGTTAAATCGGGTGCTAGTGAGGTCAAACTCGAAACCCCTGATTACAAAATCAGCGTTAAAACAGGTTCTGATTCTGGTCAGCCGACAATGCAGTACGCTCCTCTTTCTCCAACCGCTGCAGCACCACAAACAGTCCCAGCCGTTGCCGAAAAGCCTTCATCTCCATCTGCCGAGCCAACAGATTCGAGCAAATATGTCACCGTAAAATCGCCAATGATAGGAACAGCATATCTCAAGCCTTCACCAGACAAGTCCAATTTTACCGAAGTTGGTCGTCGTGTCGCCGAAGGAGACGTCCTTTGCATCATCGAGGCAATGAAACTTTTTAACGAAATTGAATCTGAGGTAAGCGGAACAATCGTAAAAATTTTACTTGACGACGCTTCCCCAGTGGAATTTGATCAGCCGTTGTTCTTGGTTGACCCCTCCTAATCAACCTTAAGAGGCTATGTTCAAAAAAATACTTATTGCAAATAGAGGAGAAATTGCATTGCGAATCATTCGTACCTGCAAGGAAATGGGAATTCAAACAGTGGCGGTCTATTCTACAGCTGATGCTGACAGTCTCCACGTTAAATTTGCTGATGAGGCAGTTTGTATTGGCCCCCCATCGAGTTCAGAATCCTATTTAAAAATTCCTCATATCATTGCCGCGGCCGAGATTACTAATGCGGATGCAATACACCCAGGCTATGGTTTTTTGTCAGAAAACGCTAAGTTTTCCAAGATTTGTTCAGATCATGGGATCAAATTCATTGGAGCCTCTCCAGAGATGATTAGCAAAATGGGGGATAAGGCAACAGCCAAAGAAACCATGAAAGCTGCCGGCGTTCCTTGTGTACCGGGTAGTGAAGGGATTTTAAAGGATTTTAACGACTGCAAGAAAACTGCAAAAATCGTAGGCTACCCTGTCATGCTAAAGGCAACCGCTGGTGGTGGGGGTCGTGGTATGCGAGCAGTGTGGTCAGAAGAAGAATTGTTGCCAGCTTGGGAAGGCGCAAGACAAGAATCAAAAGCAGCTTTTGGGAATGACGACATGTACATGGAAAAACTCATTGAAGAGCCACGTCACATCGAAATTCAAATTGTGGGAGATTCTTCAGGGAAAGCCTGTCATTTGTCGGAACGCGATTGCTCCATCCAAAGACGCCATCAAAAATTGACCGAAGAAGTGCCATCGCCCTTCATGACAGATGAGTTGAGAAGTAAAATGGGTGAGGCAGCTGTTAAAGCGGCACAATTCATCAAATATGAAGGAGCAGGAACTGTTGAGTTTTTGGTAGACAAACACCGCAATTTCTTTTTCATGGAGATGAATACCAGAATTCAGGTAGAACATCCCATTACCGAGCAAGTCATCGATTTTGATTTGATTAGAGAACAAATTTTAGTTGCTGCTGGTGTGCCTATTTCTGGGAAAAATTATTTACCCAATTTGCACTCCATTGAATGTCGAATCAATGCAGAGGATCCGTTTAACGGCTTTCGACCATCTCCAGGAAAAATAACAACGCTTCATGCTCCAGGTGGGCATGGGGTTCGATTAGACACGCATGTATATGCTGGTTATACGATTCCTCCCAATTACGACTCGATGATCGCCAAGCTAATCACTACAGCTCAGACCCGAGAAGAAGCTATCAATAAAATGAAACGCGCCTTGGATGAATTTGTCATCGAAGGAGTGAAAACTACTATTCCTTTCCACCGGGCTTTGATGGATCACCCTGATTATTTGAAAGGGGAATACACAACCAAGTTCATGGAATCTTTTGAGATGGGCGTTCCAGAAGAGGAATAGGCAAACCCATTCTATGAAACATTTGTCGTATTGGGATCGTCAAACTTGGTTCAATGATATTGACTTTGCTATCGTTGGCAGTGGGATAGTAGGCCTTCAAACGGCCATACAGCTCAAAAAATCTCAACCAAACGCCAAAATACTTGTACTGGAACGAGGGACCCTTCCTCATGGCGCAAGCACCAAAAATGCTGGCTTTGCATGTTTTGGCAGTGTGAGCGAACTTCTTTCCGACTTAGAAAGACACACGGAGACCGAAGTCCTTGACCTTGTCGAGGCCCGTTGGGAAGGCCTCCGACTGCTCCGTCAAGAATTGGACGGTCAATCTTTTGGCTACGAAGCTCTTGGGGGTTACGAGGTTTTTAGAACAGAAGACGCGTCTTCTGTTCAAACCTGCTTTGATGCTATTCCGGAACTCAACCATAAATTATCCTCAATTTTTGATGGACCAGTTTTTCAGATTAAAGCCACTAACAGTTCTTTTTCAGGGTTTTATGAACATACCATTTTCAATCGGTTTGAGGGACAGCTCAATGCGGGTGATATGATTCAAGCATTGCTCAGCAAGGCTCATTCACTTGGTATTTTGATTTTGAACGGCCTTAAGGTCACCCATTTTTCTTCGACATTCGAAGGAGTTGTGATTGATTTAGATGGGCTTGAAGTCAAGTGCAAACGTTTGGCCATTTGCACGAATGGATTTGCTTCAGAATTGCTTGAAGAAGATGTTCAACCAGCAAGAAATCAAGTTTTAATGACTACCCCAATCACTGGACTTCAGATTCAAGGCAGTTATCACTTAGATCAAGGTTATTATTATTTCAGAAATGTCGGGAATAGAATTTTGTTGGGAGGAGGAAGGCATCTGGACATGACTGGAGAAACAACGTTTGATATGAATCAAACGCCTGAAATCCAAACTCATTTGGAAGGACTACTGCGTAACCATATTTTGCCCAACGTGTCTTTTGAGATTGAGCACAGATGGAGTGGCATCTTAGGCATAGGAAGTCAAAAGAAACCCATTGTCAAAGAGCTTCAGCCCAATGTATATTGTGGCATACGCATGGGAGGAATGGGTGTGGCTATAGGGAGTTTGGTTGGCCATCAGTTGTCAAAGCTGATGACAGAGCCTTAGAATTAATCTTATTGGCGATTAAGTACTCCGCAATTTGAACGGCATTGGTAGCAGCTCCTTTACGGAGATTATCGCTTACAATCCAAAGGTTAAAACTCCTCTCATGCGAATGGTCTTGTCGCAAGCGTCCAACAAAAACATGATCGGAGCCGTAAGCATTTAAAGGCATTGGATAACTGTCTTCCAGAAAAACCACTCCAGCGGTATTTTTGAGGATATGAGCCACTTCTTCAAGTTGTGCAGGTTTCGATAAGGTAATATTTACCGATTCGGAATGGCCTCCAATTACAGGAACTCTTACGGCTGTTGCTGTAACGCCTATCTTATTGTCGTTGAGGATCTTTTTGGTTTCGTTGATCAATTTCCACTCTTCTTTGGTATAGCCGTCATCACTAAAATCGTCGCATTGCGGCAAGGCATTTTCGTGAATCGTGTGAGGATAGAATTTCTCACCGGCAATGCCACTTTGTTCATTTTTGAGCTGATCAATACCGCTTTGACCGCTTCCAGAAACCGACTGGTAGGTCGAAATGACCAACCTGTCGAGACCAAAATGTCGATGGAGGTCGTGCAACGCAATGACAAGTTGTATGGCAGAGCAATTGGGATTGGCGATGATTTTGTCTTCTGGAGTCAGAGTTTTAGCGTTGATTTCGGGCACAACGAGTTTGATGTTGTCATGCATTCTCCATGCCGAAGAATTGTCGATAACCGTTGTGCCTACACTGGCAAATTGAGGAGCCCAAAATTCAGAAAGCTCAGCGCCGATCGAGAAAAGCGCGATATCAGGCTTGGCGTTTAGAGCGCTTTGAACCGAGACTAATGTCAAAGTGACACCGTTATAAGCGACTGTATTTCCCTTGCTTTGATCAGAAGCTGCGACCAGAAGATTTGTAAAGGGAAGATTGCGTTCTTCCAAAACTTTTAGCATGGTCTGACCCACTAACCCAGTCGCTCCAATAATTGCAATTGTCATAGTATATTGATATAAAATTCAAAATTAGTTCAAACAAATGACACCCTAAACAAAAACTAGTGTAGTATTACTCTTGGTACTCTACTCGAAATTCCAGTAATCAATTCATAGGATATGGTTCCTGCGCCTTCTGCAAGCTTTTCTGCTGTTTGACTTTGGCCAAATACTTCGACCGTATCACCTTCTTTGCAGTCGATTCCCGTTACATCAAGCATGATCATGTCCATGCAAACGTTACCCATAATAGGAGCCGCCTTTTCGTTGATAATCATTTGACCTTTGCCCTTGCCGTATTGCCTGCCAATGCCGTCGGCATGTCCAATTGGAACCACTGCAACAGATTTGTCTTCTGGGCATACATACCCGCGATTGTACCCTACTGAATCGCCTTTGGCAACAGAATGAATTTGGGAAATGTGTGTTTTCAATGACGCAATGGGTTTTAATCCAGGGTGATTAATGGGGTCATTGGAAAATCCGTAGAGCCCTATGCCGCTTCGGACCATCTCAAAATGGGCGTGGGGATAATTGAGAATACCTGAGGTGTTGCACAAATGACGCACAGGCTGATATCCTAGTATTTCACAAAAATCCTGATTAATTTTTTCAAAAAGCCCAATTTGACTCAGCGTAAATTCTTTTTCTTGTAAGTCCTCACTTGCAGCCAAATGAGATAAAATGGAGGCAACTCTTAAATGGTCTTGCGTTCCAAATACGTTTGCCACAGTCAGGCACTGATCATGTTGAAAACCCAGTCGATTGAGTCCAGTATTGAATTTGACATGAACGGGATAATGGTGTTGTTGTTTGTTTTTGGCCGCAATCAAAAAAGCGTTCAGAATATCGAAATTGTACAAGCACGGTTCCAAGCAACTGTCGATAATATCGTCTAAACATGTTGGTTGAGGATGCAAGACCATTATAGGTTTTCTGATGCCCGCAGTTCTCAGTGCCACTCCTTCTTGAGTGTAGGCCACAGCAAAATAATCGACCTCAAGTGATTCTAATTTTTTAGCAACTGCCGATGCTGCACTGCCATAGGCAAAGGCTTTGATTACTGCCAGAAATTTTGTGCCTTCTGATAGCTTTTGTTTCAAGTGAAAAAAATTGGATTCGAGCGCACTGAGGTCAATCTCAAGGAAAGTTGGAAATTGCTTATTCATCGGCTGGAGCATCGGTTTCAATAACATGAGAAACGGCCTTTTTCCCTCCTTGTTTTTTGTCTAGGTTCATGGCTTTGTAAAAAGCCGCCCGACACAAGGGCTCATATTCGTCCACTTCTCCAAGAAGGACAATGTCGTCATTGGAAGACTTTCTGTAGCTGTACTGAGCCAGATTGCCAGTTCGGGTACAGATGGCGTGCACCTTGGTGACATATTCTGCCGTGGCCATCAGGTGGGGCATTGGACCAAAAGGATTTCCTTTAAAATCCATATCAAGACCAGCAACAATGACACGAACGCCTTTGTTGGCTAAATCGTTGCATACTCTTACAATTTCATCATCAAAAAATTGTGCTTCATCGATGCCGACCACTTCACAGCCATCGGCCAAAATAGGAATGTTGGCAGCAGCAGGGACAGGAGTGGACATGATTTCGTTGGCATCGTGAGAAACCACCTTGTTTTGATTGTATCTCACGTCTAGCGAGGGTTTAAATATTTCCACCCTTTGCTTGGCAAACTGCGCTCGCTTTAATCTTCGAATTAACTCTTCGGTTTTTCCTGAGAACATTGAGCCACAGATGACTTCTATCCAACCAAATTTATTTTCCTGACTTCCGGTACTTTCTAAAAACATATGACACAATATCCAAGGGTCCACGGATAGGACCTTGGTAAAATTACAAAAATGCCGATTGGATTAACATCAATGACCAATGAATTCTTAACAGACCAATTCACTATTGAAATTGCCTATCTAAAGGATCAGTTCAAAGGAACTTGTTCTTTTCGTAAGGAGGAACTTTCAACTGGGGACAATGGCCGGCAGAAGAAGCTGAAACAACTTTTATTTCAAAAACTTGACGCAAAACATTGGTTCGAGTGTTTCAGAAAAGCCATTATTCTTGACATCATTAAGTTGGGAGATGTTTTAAAGACTAGCCCTTATACTATTGCGACAAAAGTTATTCAAGAACTCAAAGCGAATTTGGACTATGTTCCAGTACCTAAACCGACATTACAGCTAGAAATCTACGAGTCTTTACTGAAGTTTTACTGTACTTTGACCTATAGCTGCGTCTTCCAGTCTTCTAAGTCTTCAGCATAAAAGTGCTTAGGCTATTATCTGCTGGCGATTGTTGAAAATAGAAACCCCAACTTCAAACGCTTTAAGGCAGGACGAAATTGATGCAGTTCCTTGTCCCGCAATGTCAAATGCAGTTCCGTGATCGGGAGACACCCTAACTTTGTTAAGGCCGGCGGTGAAATTGACCCCATTTCCAAAGGACAGTAGTTTAAAAGGGACCAAACCTTGGTCGTGATAACTGGCCAAAATACCGTCAAAATCTTTGTATAACCCCGAACCGAAAAACCCATCGGCTGCAAATGGACCTTCAATATGTATGCCCAAGGACTGAAGTTTGACAACGCAAGGCGACAATAGGTCTTTATCAATAGTGCCTATTGCTCCCTCATCTCCCGCATGAGGATCGACGCCCAGCAATGCTATCTTCGGATGTTCAATACCAAAATCTTGTTGCAGTGAATGTTTCATCGTCCGTGCTTTTTCGAAAATCAGTTTCTCGGAGATGACCGAAGTGATTTGGTCTAATGGAACATGATCGGTGAGCAATCCAACTCTTAGGTTGTCCGATACCAGCAGCATCAAGCTTGTTCCATTCAGTTCCCGACTCAGGTAGTTTGTGTGTCCTGGGAATGGGAACTCTTTTGACATGATGCTGGCTTTGTGTATTGGGGCGGTTAACAACACATCGACCTCGCCATGTTTTAGGGCATGGGTTCCAGCGCTTAGGGATTTGAACGCGTAATGTCCAATTCTTGAGTCAATAGCGCCATAGACGATGTGAACTTGCTCTGGCCAAACGTCAATTACATAAACGGTTTGTTTCTCTAAGGTTGACTGGACGTCCCATTTATCAATATTCAAATGAGTTCCAAAGGTTTCTTGAAGCTCAGCAATCAATTCAAAATTAGCATATATGATGGGTACAAAATCAAACAATTTCAAACGGTCCAAGCTTCTTAAAACCACCTCACTTCCAATACCGTTAAGGTCTCCAATGGAAATGCCTATTTTTAGTAAGGAGTGTTGTGACATGGCCAAAGCAAAATATGTTTTGTACTTTCGTGACACAAAACTAATGAAACAGAACCAATGTTTACAGGAATCATTGAGGAGATGGGCAAAGTCAAGTCTGTAGAGATGGACTCGGGAAATTTGCGTCTAACGATGGAGGCTCAATTTTCGGATGAGTTAAAAGTTGATCAGAGCGTTGCTCACAATGGAATTTGTTTGACGGTTGTCAATAAATCTCAGAGCCAATATACAGTTACGGCAATAAAGGAGACCATTGACAAGACGACTATCGGCAATTGGCATGTTGGTGATTTGATCAATTTGGAAAGAGGGCTAAAGCTAGGAGACCGACTGGACGGACATATGGTTCAAGGACATGTAGATCAGATTGGTAAGTGTATCTCTGTGCATGAAAACAATGGGAGCTGGACTTTTCGGTTCCAATACGATGCCTCGCTTGGAAATTTTACCATTGAAAAGGGCTCCATCACTGTCAACGGAGTTAGCCTAACCGTAGTCGATTCGGACAGGGATAGTTTCAGCGTGGCGATCATTCCTTTTACTTATGAGCACACCAATTTTTTTCTATTGAAGGAAGGGTCATTGGTCAATTTGGAGTTCGACGTGATTGGCAAATATGTGTCTCGCTTGCACAAAAACAGCATCCCCACCTAGTCTCTTATTTTTCGCTTGTTGCGAAAGGTATTTTTGGATTGTGAATCGTTAACACCAATTCGGACAGAATCTGCTCAAATTGGTCAAGGACTGCACGGTCAATACTATGACTATATGTTTTCCCATCTTCAGAAGGAATGCCTAACCTGATCAGTCCTAGCGAAATGTTTTTTAGTGCAAACACGCCACCTTCGACACTACTGGTGTTGGGATGATTGGCTCGCCACAAATAGGCATAGCAAAGAATTTGGAAGCACTTGTGATGTTTGTCGTAGTCATTTGTTAGGCTTGACCAGTCTTTTATTTTGAGGCTACTGGCGGTTATTTGACTTCCAGTTTTATAGTCTATGATCCGAGTGATTCCATTGAGCTGATCTACGCGGTCAATTTTCCCCCTAATTTTAACTTGAAAAGGTAAGCCCGATAGGGGAATGAGAGCCTCAAATTTTTCTTCAACGCTGATAATTTTTAAAGAATCCCCCTGTTGAATTAGCTTCAAATCTTCTTGGATTGATTGAAGAATGTAATGTTTCCCAATTTCAAAAGCCAAGAGGTTTTTCCCTGTTTTGATGTCGGCTCCTTTCATTTGATCTCTAAAAAACCGTTCGGCGAGCAACGGAACTTGAGAGGTCATTCCTGTAATTGTCTCTTCCGATAAATAATTGTTTTGGAAGGGTTTATAAAGAGCCTCAAGAGTGTTGTGTATGGCGTTTCCAAAGGTTCTAGCGGCCATTGATTCTTCCACTTCATCGGACTCTTCGAGTCCTAAAATATACCGTTGATAAAACTTGAAAGGGTCATTAATGTATAAAGTAAGGGCCGAGGGAGAGTAGCCGTAAGAGCCTAGCTCTTCTAGCGCCTTAGCAATTTCGGGTGTTTTTTGTATGACCAATCCAGGCTCTTTTTGCGTTGGTGTTTGAGCAATTGCTTTTAGGTGCGCTATCTGATGTACCTTACCAACGGCCAATTGCAACAAATATCGACTGGGCTCACCGCCTTGAAGCCGATCCACCGCAGAGTCATAAATGAGGAAGACGTCGGAAGCGCGCTGTGTTAAATGATAAAAATGATAGGCATAGATGGCATCCTTTTCTTTGATCGTGGGAAGGTCAAAGGCGCGTTTGACATCATAGGGAATGAATGAGTGCTGCTGTTTTCCTGCCGGCAGCACACCTTCATTTACTGATGTGATAATCACCGTTTCAAAGTCTAAGACCCGTGATTCCAGAATCCCCATGATTTGCAAGCCTTTCAGTGGTTCTCCTTTGAAATCTAAAGTGACCTCTTCCATTAAACTCTCATACAGATGCTCGAGGGTCTTTATGCTTTGAACACCGTTAAAATCCTTTAGCTCTAGCTTAAGGCTATTGAGTAAGGTGAAATATTTGTAAAGGCATTCAAGTGTAAAAAAATCAGAATGCGTTTTTCGGGTTATGCTGTTTTTTATCAGTTCGATAAGTAATACCAATCGATCCAACGCTTGCTCAGGCTTCTCCCAATAGGAAAAAATTAAATCGATCCACTCCAAATTATCATTGGCTTTAGCTCTTAGCTGATCAGTTGTAATGAACATCAGATTTTGTTCTTGAATGTATCCAGTCAAGTCCTTAATCCAAAATCTATTTGGCTGACCAACAAGTGATTCTATCAATGGATTGGAGAGAATGCTCAGGACATATTTGTAGTAGAATCCTTCGCTCCCACCGTTGATATGCAAATTAAAAATGCTTGAAAGCAATCCAGCAACTGGGGTTGCTTTGAGAGGGAACCCCATGGTGATATTGACCACATCAATATCTTCAGGCAAAGCCGTTAGCAGAGGTAGCAGCAGGGTTTCATCGGCCAGCACTACAGCAGTGTTTTCACATTTGTTCTTTTCCCATAACGATTTAAGGAGTCCTCCAACATATTTCGCCTGACCGACCGATTTCGGCGTCTCGATTGATTTAAATTTTTTTGGAGCAGTGAAATGATTGCGAAGACCAAGTGGAATCTCTCGCTTATAGTAATTCCAAGAGTTAAAATAATTTCTCATAAAAAGACCAGCTTCTTCCATTTCGTTGTTCAAAAAATAGTGGTCATTGTCCCAATAGATAGTCCCCATCTCACGACTGAGCAATTCTTGAAAAATGATTTCTTCGGAAGCATTAAGCGCATTGAATCCTAAAAAAACAAACTCTTTTGATTGGTGCTCATTCAAATAGTTCTCAAGATTTTCCAATGCGTTTCTGTACATGAGCCCTTGATGGCCCTGTCCAGACTCGAGCAGCGTCTTGTTCAATTGATGGTATATAGGCATCAACTGCTCCCAAAATTTGAGATAATTTGACACCAACGGGGTTTTTTGGTCTTGACCAAACGCCTCGATGGATTTCAGTTGCTGGATACTTTTAAACAAAGAATCCACCTCAATGAGATACCTGTCGATTTCGACAAAATCTTGAATTAATCGAGGCCCCCAATTTAGAAATTGGTCAAATGATTCTGGGCTTTCTTGAAAGGAGCTGGCGCAGTAAGCCCGATAGGTTTCTATCAGCAGGGTGGTAGGCGAGACAAGGCGCAGTTCGGAAATCTCTTGCACCAGTTCTTCGATCGCCAAAATCTTTGGGGTAAATTGCACCTTAAGACTAACCGAGCCAATTTCATTTTTAAGGACAATTCCAGAGCGCTTATTGGGCAAGACAAATACTAGCTCAGAAAGATCTTTTCCTTGGCGCGATAAATCGAGCAGCACATCCTGTATAAAAGTTGTCATTAAAGAAATTTCATTAGAATAGCTCTAAAATAAAAAAGCGCCCCAAAATGGAGCGCTTTTTCACTAAGAAAAATAAACAGAGTTTTAATCTTGCAATTTAACTTCAACGCGACGGTTTTCGGCTCTGCCTTTAGCAGTTGCGTTATCAGAGATTGGGCGAGTTTCGCCATAACCTACAGTAGTTAAACGAGAGGCATTAACGCCATTTTCAACCAAATAATCCTTAACGGTATTCGCGCGTTTTTCGGAAAGTTGTTGGTTTAATGCGTCACTGCCAGTAGAATCAGTATGACCTTCGATTACGAAACTTGCATTAGGATATTCCTTGATGATTGCAGAAATCGCTTTAAGGACAGGTAGTGCATCTGCTTTAAATGTTGCTTTGCCAGTGTTGAAATTGATAGTTCTAGCGTAGTTAGTTAGTTGATTAACCACTTCGTTAGGCACTGACACCTCTGGACAACCATTGTTGGCAGCGGTTCCAGCTTCGTTTGGACAGTTGTCGTCCTTGTCAAGAACGCCGTCGTTGTCAGAATCTGGCCAAGGACAACCTTTGTTAGCTGCAGGACCAGCTTCATTTGGACATTTGTCGTCTTTATCGGCGACTTTGTCATTATCAGCATCTGGACAACCTTTCATGGCAGCAGTCCCAGCCTCATTTGGACAGCTGTCTTTACTGTCGGCAATGCCGTCGCCATCAGAATCAGGGCAACCGTTCATTTGAGCAGAGCCTGCAACATTTGGACAATCGTCTTTACTGTCTTGAATACCATCTCCGTCAGTATCTGGACAGCCGTTAAACGCTGCTAAACCAGGAACCTCTGGACAATCGTCATTTTTGTCATAAACACCATCACCATCAGAATCTTTACCGCCAAAGCGTAAAGCTGCTCCAAGGGTGTGTTGGAAATGTTGAGCCGATTTGCGCTCTCCAAAGGAATGCTTGTACTGAGATTGAAGTGTTAAACCAAATCCGTCAGAGAACCAAACAGACAATCCGCCAAGAGCATTGGCTGCCGGCTGTCCAATGTTGTCTCCGTCAACTTTGAAATAATCGTTTTGCTCAACTCCAACCCAGCTTCCGCCAAAGCCAACGAATGGCTCAAGCTTTTTGCTTTTTATCAAACTACCCAAGCTGTATTTGATGTTCAAATCAGCAGAGTAATACTGAGCGCTTTTGATTTCAGCAGCACCCCATTGGGTAATTGAGTTCATTGATCCTGCAAGACCCAAAGACCAATTGCCGGAAATGTTTTTTGATACTCCTAGGTAAGAAATGGAGGGTAAAGTGTTCCAGTGGCCGACATCAGTAATGCCTTCTAAATTTCCACCCTGAACAGATGTATGGCCGCCAACAGGGTAAAAATCTACCGCGTTAACACCAAGGGTTATTTGCCAAGGATTGTCACTATTTTGAGACATAACTGTAGTCAATCCAAAGAACAAACAAACCATAAGCGTAAGTAAGTTTTGCTTTTTCATAGAAATATGAGTATTTAAATATTTAAATTATAATCCCAAAAGTAGCAGATTTGAGGTTACATTACAAATTTGAACGTAAAAAATACTAAATTATATTGACTTAGGTGAAAATAAAGGTCAAATTACTCCAAACTTACGTCCTGCTTGAGTAAAAGCGGCAATCGCTTTATCCAAATGCAATTGAGTGTGTGCAGAGGATAACTGAACCCTAATTCTGGCTTTTTCTTTCGGCACAACGGGATAGAAAAATCCAGTCACATAGACTCCCAGTCGTAAAAGTTCATTGGCCATGTTTTGAGACAACTGCGCATCATAAAGCATAATTGGCACAATGGCGCTATCGCCATCGACAATGTCAAATCCAGCTGCTTTGATGTGTTTTTTAAAATAATTGGTATTCCATTCCAATTGGTCTCTCCGAGAAGTATTTGTTGACAGCAGGTCAAAAACTTTGATAGAAGCACCAACGATCGCTGGAGCCAAAGAATTTGAAAACAAGTAAGGTCTAGATCTTTGGCGTAATATTTCAATGATTTCTTTTTTACCCGTTGTGTAACCTCCCATTGCCCCGCCTAATGCTTTCCCTAAAGTGCCTGTAATAATATCTACTCTTCCCAAGACATTTTTGGCCTCTAGAGTTCCTCTGCCTGTTGCTCCTATAAAACCAGCAGCATGGCATTCGTCTACCATCACAAGGGCTTCATATTGTTCGGCTAAATCGCAAATTTGATCTAAGGGTGCTACGAGGCCATCCATAGAAAAAACACCATCGGTTACGATCAATTTAAATCGCGCACCATCTGTATTGGCGGCAATAAGTTGAGCTTCGAGGTCTGACATGTCGCTGTTTTGATAGCGGTATCTTTTTGCTTTACATAGCCTCACCCCATCAATAATAGAAGCATGATTCAAACTGTCAGAAATGATCGCGTCCTTTTCGTCAAGCAAGGGTTCAAACACCCCGCCATTAGCATCAAAAGCGGCAGCGTATAGAATGGTGTCTTCGGTTTGATAGAAGTTTGCAATTTTTTGCTCAAGTTCTTTGTGAATGTCCTGTGTGCCGCAAATAAATCTAACTGAAGACATGCCAAATCCATGAGTGTCTAGGGCCTCTTTGGCGGCTGCGATTACTTCTGGGTGAGAGGAGAGGCCCAGATAGTTGTTCGAACAGAAATTCAGTACTTTTTGACCTGTATTCAGTTCGATTTCAGCCCCCTGAGGCGAGGTGATGATGCGCTCTTCTTTGAATAGACCGTTGGAACGAATGTCATCGAGTTCGGATTGCAGGTAATTTTTGAGTTTGCTATACATTGGTTTTGCTTGAAATGAATGGTCAAATTTACTAAAATCCTAGACCTAAAAAGACTTGAATTCAAGCGACATGTCTTCGGAGATGTAAATCAAAATATTTTCCACAGATTCATAACCCATTGTATTCAATGCCGCGCGATATTCATTGAGTTGATTTTGGTCTTTAGGATTGGGCTGACTAGTTTTGTAATCAATGACCACCGCATGTTTGTCAATAATATTGATTCGATCGGGCCTCATGATTCTACCTTCGGGGAGGATGATGTCCCTTTCGTTGAAAGTTTCATAAGCTCCGCTGTAAAAGGTTTGTAGCAACGGATGTCGAACAATATTCTTAGCGACTTCTTCAATTTCATTTTTCTGAAATTCATTGGCCATTCCTAGACGAAGTAGCGATTCAGAAGCGAAAGGGATGTCGGTTTCTTGATGGATCTGTGCCATATACCAATGGATAAGATTGCCTTTTTCTATTGCCTGACCAAGTCGGCTGTCCCACATCAAAGAGGCGTTAGTGACAATTTGAGCGGGAAGGCTGGTAATGGGTCGCATTGAAGAATAGATTGCTTCCACGGTATCTTCAGAATCATCGGAATGTCTGATGGCTTTGGACGTTTCGCCAAACTCGTAAATGAGTTTTTGTGGATCGTATAGTCCCTGATCTTCCAAAAAATATTTGAAAAAACCACTGTAAGTCGGCTCGTGAGACTGGTGATTTTGGTTTCCAATGATATGAAGTTGAGCCTCTGCTCGGGTGAGAGCAACATATAGAACGTTCAGATTGTCTAGCTCCAAATTGGCCCGATGCTCTTCATAAATCTGTTTGCCCAAACTACCAGTTGAAGGCAGGTCTTTGTTGGCGTTGACCAAGGAGTATTTCATGTGGTCAAAAGGAGTATTGGACAAATCGTACCACAATTTGGAAGAAGGCTCTTTGTAAATATTTTGTTCAGCAAATGGAAAAATTACAACAGGGAACTCTAAGCCTTTTGCAGAATGGACGGTCATAATTTGAATGGCATCCAATTGTTTGGTTCCAACGATGCTCAACTTGCTTTCATTCAGCGCATAATAGTCCAAGAAGGCGGACAGCCCTACTGATTTTTGAGACATGAATTGCAAAACTTCATCCAAAAAATATTGAATGTAAGCATCAGACCTATTGGACAATCCAAACCCAAAAACAATGCCTTCTACCAACTCGTATAATGACATAGTGGAAGAATTATTGGGATTGAATTGAACGCCTAAATCGCTCAAAGATTCAAAAAACTGCCAATCTTTTAATCGGAGGTGTTTGAGGTATAATGAATGCCAATCGCAAACAGAGTCGTTGGTTTGGCCTAAATAAGTTAGAATTTCGAATTTTAAATTTAAGTTTCTTGGGTCTAACAACAGTTTTAAAACGGCAACAATTAATCTTACTTCTGATGAACTTGAAAGAATCAAAGATTCTGAGGACACCACTGAAATATTGTTTTCGGCAAGAAAACTGGCTAAAGCCACACCTTCTTTGTTTTTTCGCACCAAGATGACCATGTCTCCGAGTTCGAAACCACTCTTTTTGCATTGAACAATGCGATCTAATACGGCGGCACAATAATCTGCATTTTTGGATTCAGTGGAGGTTTCAATAAAGGAAAGGCTGACGTATCCTCCTTCTGTTTTTATTGGATCTTGGGCGCTTTGCCCATACAACATAGAGTGATCTTCATTCGAAAACACTTTTTTTGACAGACATTGAAAAAACTTATTATTGAAGTCGACCACATGAAAATCGCTGCGATAATTGTTGGGAAGTGGAGTAAGCTCCAAATCGGTGTAAAAGGGGGATGACTTGCTCAAGTTCATAAATTGTTCCACCTTTCCGCCACGCCATCGGTATATGGCCTGTTTTGCATCTCCTACTAAAGTAACGCTCGATCCTGCAGAGGCCAAGCTGTGTGACAATAAAGGAAACAAGTTTTCCCATTGTTTGATAGAGGTGTCTTGAAACTCATCGATAAAATAATGGGTAAAGGTCTCGCCCAAACGTTCGTAAATAAAGGCTGTCGGCTCTTTTTTGAGATGATTGCTGATGAGGTTGTTAAACTCTGAAATGAGCAGAAAATTTTGTTCCATTTTCATTTGTTCAAGCTCCTTTTCTAGACCGCTAAGTACTGACAATGGCGTAACGTTATTTAGGAAATCTGTGTAGAGTCCGAGCAAATGAATGGATGTTTTGAGATGCAGAAAGGCATTTTGAATGTCAGGAAGGATTGTTTCCAATTTATCCGCATCTTCGTTGGAAGCATTTTTTTTGAGCACTTGGCCTGAAGCAATCTGTTCCTCTAGCTTATTGGCATACAAATTTTTGATCTCCCCATTGGCTATTTTATTGAAGTGATTGGGTAAAGTTTGATATGGAAAATTACTGAGATCTATCCCCTGTTCTTCAATACTTTGAAGTACTGATTTAGCCACCGATTTTACTTTTTTGTGAAGATCTTTAATGGTGGTTTTGAGCACAGACTTAAACATTTGGTGGTCTTTGAGTCCCAAAGTTTTTAATTCCTCCAGCACAGGCAAATCGTTCTCCGAAATCAGGCGTTGTGACATTAGTTGAAAGTCAAAACTGATGTCGGCACTTTTTTCTTCAGCTAATTTTTCAAAAGTGAAGTCGAGCATGACTTCTGTGAGCAAAGAATCTTTGCCAGCTCGAGCAAGAAATCGATCAACCGCTTCGGCAAGCACAGCGGAGTGGTCCAAAGAAACTTCAAAATTGTGCGATAGTTTAAGGTCTTGGGCAAAGGTTCGGACAACTTTCTGGGTAAATCGGTCTATTGTCGACACATTGAAATCGTGATAGTGGTGAGCGATGTAAAGCAATCCATTTTTAGATCTTTCGTGGACCACCTCAGCCGATAAATTGAGGACATCAGACAATTTAATAAACATTGGACTCGGGGCACGTAATATGTTAAGATCAGCAAAATCGGCTAGAGTTTTAAGGATTCTGCTTTTCATTTCTTCCACAGCCTTATTAGTAAAGGTTACGGCAAGAATTTTTTTACAGACGGACGGATGAGAAGCTGACAAAAGTACTTCCAAGTAGGATTGCACCAAAGCATATGTTTTTCCGCTGCCTGCTGAGGCACTGAATACTCTGAAAGAAGCGTTTTTCAATAGTTTGGTTTCAAGCTAACAATTTAGGTATTCTTAACGAATCTGCCAGCGAGGTTTGAGCTTAAAATTGTAAATTTGAAGATTCAATTTAATTTTAAAAACTATTTATTATGCCATACCAATTACCAGATTTAGGTTATGCCTATGATGCTTTAGAACCTCACATTGATGCCAAAACAATGGAAATTCATCACTCTAAGCATCACAGCGGTTACACTGCCAAATTAAATTCTGCCATGGAAGGAACCGGCCTTGACGGAACTCCAATTGTGACACTATTGACTCAAATGGACATGGGAAATGCTGCCTTGCGCAACAATGCAGGTGGATACTATAACCACGACTTGTTTTGGAAAGTAATAAGTCCAAATAATCGCGGATCACTTTCAGGAGCCTTAAAAACTGCCATTGAAGCATCTTTTGGCTCGGTAGAGTCGTTCAAAGAAACTTTTTCTAATGCAGCAGCTGGGCAATTTGGTTCGGGCTGGGCGTGGCTTTGCGTTCATGCGGATGGTTCTCTAAAAGTTTGCTCAACCCCTAATCAAGATTGCCCATTAATGCCAGGAGTTGGTTGTGGTGGCACGCCTATTTTGGGTCTAGATGTATGGGAGCATGCCTATTATTTGAACTATCAAAATCGCAGACCTGACTATATCAATGCTTTCTTCAATATCATTAATTGGAATGAAGTTGCTCAAAGATATGAGCAAGGGAAATAGATCGAATTATCAAATGGGGTAAAATAAAAAAGGTGAACAAGATGTTCACCTTTTTTGCCCCAAATCTACCATGAACTTAACCTACTTATGTTATGGTAGGCCGAAGATAAGTGAAGCGATATTTAGCTAATCGGATTTTCGATGAAATACAAATATTATCGACCAAGTGTTAGTAAGCCCTTTCAGAAGAGCCTTCAACAAAATTAATTAGGGCCTGATTTACCACACGATGACCGCCTGGCGTAGGATAATTACCCGTGAAATACCAATCTCCTAGATTTTCAGGACAAGCGATGTGCAGGTTTTCGATGGTTTGAAATATAACTTTTACTTCACATTCTACCTTATCCGGATTGATGAGTTCTGCTATCTTATTCGAAATCATTTCAGGTGAAAACGATGCATAAAGCTCTTTGACATGGTTGACTTGAGTCCGATCATTTACTTTTACTTCGGATTTGCATTTTTGATAAACCTCATCTAACAATTGACTTTTACCGTGGTCTTCTAGTAGCGCAAGCATGGCTCTGAAGGCGATAAGATCACCTAAATTGGCCATATCAATGCCGTAGCAATCTGGATAACGAATTTGCGGTGCAGAAGAAACCACTACAATTTGTTTGGGATGAAGCCTTCCTAAAATGCGCAAAATGCTTTTTTTTAATGTCGTTCCTCTAACGATACTATCGTCTATGATGACCAAATTGTCAGTAGGTTTGATGACACCGTAGGTGGAGTCATATACGTGCGCAACCAAATCATCTCGTGAGCTGTCTTGGGTGATGAAGGTTCTCAATTTGACGTCTTTGACGGCAATTTTTTCTATTCTCGGACGACGGTTCAAGATATTTTGAATTTGCTCGGTGGTTAGGCTCCCGTTTTTCGCGATGATTTCATCGGCTTTGATGTTGTTGAGGATTCTTTCTACCGTTTCAACCATTCCAAAAAAGGATATTTCTGCCGTATTCGGAATATAGGAGAATACCGTATTCATGATGTCATCGTCAATAGCTTTCATTACCTGGGGCAAAAGAAGTTGGCCCAATTTTTTGCGCTCTTGATAGATGTCGGCATCATTTCCTCTGGAGAAATATATACGTTCGAAAGAACAGGCTTTTCGAGGCAGAGGAGTGTTGATTTCGGTTATCGAAACAAGCCCATTCTTTTTGATGATCAAAGCGTGGCCAGGATCAATTTCACGAATGTCGTTTTGACTGACGTTAAAAACGGTTTGAATGGCTGGGCGCTCAGAAGCTACAACCACCACCTCGTCATCTTGGTAAAAATAAGCGGGACGAATTCCAGATGGATCGCGCAACACAAAAGCATCACCGTGACCAATTAATCCGGCAATGGCATAACCTCCATCCCATTTTTTTGAGGCCAATTTTAAAATTTCTCCTACATTCATTTGATCACAAATCAGAGGAGAGGCCGCTTTCTTGTCGTATCCTTTCTGCTTTAAATCGTAGTACAAGTCCAATACAGCGTCATCTAAAAAATGACCTATATTTTCCATGACGGTAACCGTGTCTGTGTAGTCTTTTGGATGTTGACCAATGTCAACCAAATCTTGAAATAACTCCTTTACGTTGGTCATGTTGAAGTTACCAGCAATAATCAGATTTCGGTGCATCCAATTATTTTGTCTCAAAAAAGGATGAACACTTTCGATGCTGTTTTTCCCAAAAGTCCCATAACGCAAATGTCCCAACATCAATTCCCCTAAGTAGGGAACAGTTGCCTTCAGACGTTCGGTGTCGTTGATGAGAGTAGAGTCTTCCTCAAGCGATTGGTTGATCCTTCCGTTGATTTGACTAAAAATATCTTTGATGGGCTGAGGTTCATTAGACCGCACTCGGCTGATGAATCTTTGACCTGGTGAAACGTCCAATTTTATACTTGCAAAACCTGCGCCATCCTGACCTCTATTGTGCTGTTTTTCAAGCATCAAATACATTTTATTGATGCCGTAAAATGACGAGCCGTATTTTTGCTGATAAAAAGAAAGGGGTTTTAATAGCCGAACTAAAGCAATTCCGCACTCGTGTTTGATCACATCACTCATAGGTCAAAGATATTAAATGTTCTAGTGATCATGAGGAGTTTTTTAGTGTATTTCGATGTCAAATTGCATGAGAGATTTGAGCATGCTCAATCTTCTTTGAATGTCCATATTGTTGATCTCTAAAAGGCGTTCCGTACCAAAAGCCTCGACACAAAACGAGGCTAAGGCCGTTCCGTAAACAATCGCTGACTTTAAATTTTCAAAGGAAAAATCTTCCGTTTTTGCCAAGTAGCCAGCAAAGCCTCCAGCAAAGGAATCTCCAGCACCAGTAGGATCAAATACTTCTTCCAAGGGCAATGCAGGCGCAAAAAACACTTGTTCTCTATGGAACAATAGAGCGCCGTGTTCCCCTTTTTTAATGATGACGAATTTGGGACCCATGGTTTGAATTTTATTGGCGGCCTTAACCAAAGAGTATTCGCCAGACAATTGTCTAGCCTCTTCGTCATTGATCGTGATGGCATCCACTCTGGCAATGACCTCTTTGAGGGCTGCCATGCTGGTATTCATCCAATAATTCATGGTATCCATGATGATGAACTTTGGATTGTTCATTTGACTAATAGCAGCCAACTGTGCTTCAGGATTGAGGTTTCCTAAAAGCAGTACGTCCGCCTCCTTATAGTCACTTGGCACTTTGGGTTCGAACTGTGTCAATACGTTTAATTCGGTGGCAAGGGTGTCTCTGGAATTCATGTCGTGATGGTAACGTCCGCTCCAAAAAAAAGACTTTCCTCCAGAAACTATTTCTACCCCATCAATATTGATGTTGCGCGACTCAAAAGTGTCTAAAAAAGATTGAGGAAAATCGTCCCCGATGATGGCTACCAAGGCCACATCAACGTTCAAATGACTCGCCGCCAAACCGATATAGGTTGCGGCACCACCTAGTATTTTGTCTGTTTTCCCGAAAGGTGTTTCAATGGCGTCGAAAGCAACAGTTCCAACAGCAACCAATTGACTCATAGATATAATGTGTTATCCTACAAAACTAAACAATATGACAGAAACATCTAGACTAAACAAAGAGCTTTATTTTCTCCCGTAATCCGCAGGAATTTCTCCCCAAGCTTTGGTTTCCCATTTAACGATGGTGGTTTTGTACTCGTTGTTGTTCAACCACAAAATAGCGCGCCGCACGAGATTAAAGATTACTTTATTATTAGGCGACTCTTCGAGTTTGGTTTTGCATTGCTTTTGTTTCACCCAATTGATGGCAATTTTAGAATCACTATACAATATCAGTTCGCTCTTATGTTGTTTGAGATAAGCCAGACCATGAACTAGGGCCAAGAATTCTCCTATATTGTTGGTTCCTTCCTCAAAAGGCCCCTGTTTGAACAAGACTTTTTTGGTTGAAGTGTCTACACCTTGATATTCCATAAGACCTGGATTGCCTTTAACTGCCGCATCGACCGCAATGGAATTTAGGTTGGGTTGTCCAATTTTTAGAAGCTTGGCTTCGGACAAGCCTTGAGGTTTTTCCTTGCTTTTACCTATGGAAGCTTCATAAGGCATTTTGAAAGCACTTTTGGCCTCTTCAAACGTTTCAAAGCTTTTATACTGAGCGCCTTGAACATTATTGACTTGCGACTTACAGGCGTCCCAGCTGTCAAAAACACCAGTATGGTGTCCTTTCCAAACAACGTAAAATTTGGATTTCTTCTTAGCCATGCAAGATTTGGGCTATAATGGTTGGGAAATGCGTCATTTCCAATTGGTGTATTTTTTCTGCGACTTCACTAGCAGTATCGGTAGGCTCAATAGGGCAAGTAGCTTGAAAAATAATCTGCCCTTTGTCGTATTGGGCGTTGACATAGTGAATCGTTATTCCAGATTCTTTGTCTTGAGAGGCGATAACGGCCTCATGAACGTGATGTCCGTACATTCCTTTCCCTCCGTATTTTGGCAATAAAGCAGGATGAATGTTGATGATTTGATATTGTTGAATGACTTCTGAGGGAATTTTGAGCAAATAGCCAGCAAGCACAATTAAGTCTGGTCGAAATTGGCCTAATTCTATGTTTAACAAATTGCCATCCAAACAGGTCTCTTTAGAGAGAACGGAGCAAGGGGTTTTTAGGCGTTTACAACGGTCGATCACACCTGCCCTGGGGTTGTTGGTCAGAACACAAACCACCTCAACGGTATGGTTGTAAGCAAAAAAATGAATGATGTTTTCCGCATTTGAACCCCCGCCTGAGGCAAGAATCACAATTTTTTTTAAGCCTGAAAAATTTGAATTAGACTTCATTTTCTCAATTTAAAAACTAAAAAGTGTTGTTTTATAAAAACACATTGAGTTACATATTGATAGCACTGAACTTGAGTTGAATTTTCATAAGGAGTTATTTTAAACTTTAAAATCCACTATCATATAAAGTTTTTATATTTTTGTCGCTTAATAAAACCGTAAAACTAAACATTATGTCAGACATTGCATCAAGAGTAAAAGCGATTATCGTTGACAAATTAGGAGTTGATGAAAATGAAGTTGTAGCTGAGGCTAGCTTCACCAGCGATTTAGGAGCAGATTCTTTGGATACTGTTGAATTGATTATGGAATTCGAAAAAGAATTTGACATTCAAATTCCTGACGATCAAGCAGAGAATATCTCGACTGTAGGTCAAGCTATTGCTTATATCGAGAAGGCATAAATTACACCCATAATTAATGAACTTGAATCGCGTTGTCGTAACAGGATTAGGCGCGCTAACGCCAATTGGTAACAATAAGGATGCCTATTGGGATGCTCTTGTAGCAGGTGTTAGCGGAGCCGCTCCTATTACATACTTTGACACCGAAAAGTTCAAGACTAATTTCGCTTGCGAGCTCAAAAACTTTGACGTCGAAGATTTTATGGATCGGAAGACGGCACGAAAAATGGATCGTTTTGCTCAATATGCCATGGTGGCATCAGACGAAGCCATTTTGGATGCTAACTTCAATCTAGACAAACTCGATAAACTTAGAGTTGGAATCGTCTGGGGAGCTGGTATAGGAGGGTTGGAGACTTTTCAAAACGAAGCTATTAATTTTGCTTTGGGTGATGGATCTCCTCGATTCAATCCATTTTTTATTCCTAAGATGATTGCTGACATTGCACCAGCCAACATTTCTATGAAATACGGGTTTATGGGACCCAATTACACCACTGTTTCTGCATGTGCCTCCGCTGCAAATGCCATGATAGATGCCATGAATTACATCAAGCTGGGTTATTGCGACGTCATAGTTACTGGAGGAAGTGAAGCTGCAGTTACCATTTCTGGAATCGGAGGATTTAATGCAATGCACGCCTTGTCGGTAAGAAATGACGATCCGAAAACAGCTTCAAGACCATTCGATGCCAACCGCGACGGCTTTGTCCTTGGAGAAGGTGCTGGAGCGATTGTTCTTGAGTCCTATGACCACGCAGTTAAAAGAGGGGCTCACATTTATGCAGAACTGATTGGAGGAGGATTGTCTTCGGATGCATACCACATGACCGCCCCGCATCCCGACGGAATTGGGGTCAAGGCTGTGATGGAAAATAGTCTTCGAGATGCAAGAATTTCCGCCGAAGAGGTTGATGCCATCAACACCCACGGCACTTCTACTCCTTTGGGAGATGTAGCAGAATTAAAAGCCATTACAGACGTTTTTGGCAGCCACGCAAAAAACATTAACATCAATTCTACCAAATCTATGACAGGTCACCTTCTTGGTGCAGCGGGTGCAGTAGAGGCTATTGCTTCAATATTTTCAATCACAAAAGGGATTGTCCCACCGACCATTAATCACAGTACTCAGGACGAAAACATCAGCCCAGAGTTAAATTTAACACTGAATAAGGCTCAAAAAAGAGAGGTCAACATAGTCATGAGCAATACCTTTGGATTTGGAGGTCATAACGCCTGTGTGGTTTTTAAAAAATTCGAATAAGTTGATGAGCGGTTTGAAGAATTTTTTCAAGCGCTCAAAATCCGTCTCTCATTCCTTTATTTCCCCTAAACTTGAGATCATACTTGGGTTCAAAATAGGTTCTCCTGTGTATTATGAATTGGCTTTTTTGCACAAATCAGAGCACAAAACCAATGCCGAGGGTCATCCACAAAATTATGAGCGTTTGGAATTTTTAGGAGACGCCGTCTTAGGGATGATTATTGCCAATTTTCTTTACCATAAAGTGCCTGAGGGCAATGAAGGTTACCTTACCGAAATGCGTTCCAAAATTGTTAGTCGAGCGCACCTCAATGAGCTGGGCAAAGAGCTCAACTTACAACAATTCCTGCGCACAGAAGACTCTTCCAACCAATTTGGCGAAAACGTTCACGGCAATTTGTTCGAAGCCTTAGTAGGAGCCATATATCTTGATAAGGGGTACCCTGCTTGTGAGAGCTTTATTTTTCGACGCGTTATTAGTCCCCACGTGGACATCTCAAAATTAGAAAGTAAGGTGTTGAGTTACAAAGGACTCCTTGTGGAGTGGTGTCAAAAGAACAAAATTCAATTTGAGTTCGTATCTGACGAGGACTCTGGCAATGACTCCATTAAACATTTTACAGCCAAACTATTTTTAGACGGCAAGCTCATTGCTAAAGCCAGGGAAACTTCCAAGAAGAAAGCCGAAGAGAAGTCGGCCAGACGAGCCTATTATTCTCTTCAAAAGAACATCAAATCTTGAACGATTTAGGCTGTCTTTTTGTCGAAACGCACAACTAAACCAACCTCAAATCCCTCGGATGAAAAGGAATAATCTATCTTAGCAACAGTAATTGAAGGCATGATTAAACACTCCATCCTCGATGATGATTTTGGTCAATTGAACACCCAAGTTGTCGCAATTCATACCGATTCAGAAGATTTCAGGTTATGTTATGCGATTAATAGAGTTTTGCAGTTAAATTTGTCCCGAACAGAAAATGATTTGTGCTTTAACGATTCTCCAGCTGCTTTTAGTTGGTTCACATGGCACGATGAAAAACAGTTTTGCAAGTGGAACTTAGTGGCTAATAAATTTCAGTTGGAGACCGTCATAGAAGACAAGGAAAGTTTGTTTGCCAATGAAACTCCAGTTACTCAATTGATCCATTTGATACCAGAGTTTGAAAAGGTCAATTATTTTTTAACCTTAGAAGACGAAGGCGCTGGAATTGATATATCAAAATTAGTTGCCCAGTTGCACAATTTGCCCCAAGTGATTACAGCATATTTGGTTGAAAGTAAGCCTATAAAAAGTAAAATGAATTTAATTTTTTGTTAATGACTGAACACCGTAAAAAGACTAAAATAGTAGCTACTCTTGGACCTGCTTCAAGCAGCAAGGAAACCATCAAGGCAATGATTGACGCCGGGGTAAATGTTTTCCGAATTAATTTTTCTCATGCCGATTATGAGGATGTTAAGGATCGTATCAATATTATTCGTGACTTAAATCAAGAGTTTGACTACCACACTGCTATTCTTGCCGACCTACAAGGCCCAAAGCTCAGAGTGGGTATCATGGAAGACGGCGTAGTGGTTCATCCTGGTGACAGCATTACTTTTCAAACAGGTGAGAGATTTGTTGGAAATAAGGAGAGAGCCTATATGAATTACCCCCAGTTTCCCTCTGATGTGAAACCTGGAGAGCGAATCCTTTTGGATGACGGTAAACTGATTTTTGAAGTAGTGTCGACCGATGGCAAGTCAATAGTTCAGGCCCTAGTTGTTCAGGGCGGACCTTTGAAATCAAACAAGGGAGTCAACTTGCCGAATACTAAAATTTCGCTTCCTGCTCTTACCCCAAAGGATTTGAAAGACGCTGATTTTGCCATCGAGCAACAAGTGGACTGGATTGCTTTGTCTTTTGTCAGGAATGAAGACGATTTGAAGCAATTGCAAGCCATTATTCAAGAAAAGACAGAAGTTAAAATACCAATTATTGCTAAGATTGAGAAGCCAGAAGCTTTGATTAACATTGATAAAATCGTGGCTCATTGCGACGGCATGATGGTGGCAAGAGGCGATCTAGGGGTAGAAATGCCTGCAGCAGAAGTTCCACTGATTCAAAAACAATTGGTTCACAGGGCTAAAAGAGCACGCATTCCAATCATTATTGCAACTCAAATGATGGAAACCATGATTGATAGCCTCACCCCAACAAGGGCAGAAGTCAATGATGTGGCCAATTCAGTTATGGATGGCGCCGACGCAGTGATGCTGTCAGGAGAAACTTCGGTGGGGCAGTATCCAGTTCAAGTGATTCAAAAAATGAGCGAAATATTGAAAAGTGTCGAACACTCTGAACTGATTCAGGTCCCACGAAATGCGCCTCAAATTAGAACCAATCGATACATTACCAAGGCGATTTGTTATCATGCTGCCACAATGGCCAATGAGATTGACGCTAAGGCAATTTCTACTTTGACGAACAGTGGCTATACTGCATTTCAAATTTCGGCATGGCGTCCTCACGCTCATATTTTAGTGTTTTCTTCCAATCGTCGTATTTTAAATCGGTTGAGCTTGTTGTGGGGTGTTGAGGTATTCTTTTATGAGAAATTTGTCAGTACTGACGAAACGGTTGAGGATTTGAACATGTTGGCTTGCAAGGCAGGCTATTTGGATGAAGGAGATATGCTAATCAGTTTAGCCGCCATGCCCATTAAAGCCAAGGGAATGGTCAACACCTTACGTGTTTCAGAAATTTCTAGCGAAATAATGAAAAAGGCTGGAAGGTTATAAACCAAAAGAACCATGACAGAAGTTGAGCGCAAGTTTTTGGTCACCTCTGAGGATTTTAAACTGGAAGCGACCAATCAATTTCAAATTGTTCAAGGGTTTTTAAACACCCATCCTGAACGCACTGTCCGTATTAGAGTCAATGGCGATATCGGTTTTATTACCGTAAAAGGATTGTCTTCGGACTCAGGGGCGTCCCGCTATGAATGGGAACAAGAGATTCCTATCCAAGAGGCTCAAGATTTACTCAGGCTATGTGAGACGCCGCTCTTGGAAAAAACCAGGTATGAGATTCCTTTTGGCACAGTTATTTTTGAAGTCGATGAATTTAAAGGAGACAACGATGGACTTATTGTTGCCGAAGTTGAGTTAACCAAAGAGTCCGACCATTTTGAGAAACCGGACTGGCTGGGAGATGAAGTTACTGGACAGATCAAATACTACAATTCCCAATTGGTTAAAAACCCATTTAAGTCGTGGTGACTTAACCTCAATTGCCCAATTTTATTTAGCTTCGCAGTCAAATTAAAGCTTTTATAATGTCTTCTTCATCTTTGAATATTGCGAACATGCTGAACCAACTTCAGCTTAAAGATCAGAACGCTGGTTGCTCAACCGGCCAAAATTGGTTTGCCTCGGGAATAACCTTTGACAGCTACTCGCCTGTCGACGGAAAACGTATTGCCTCTGTTGCCGGAGCCAGTCCTTTGGACTACGAAAAGGCGATGCAGGCTGCAGTACAAGCCTTCCCGGTTTGGAGGCAAATGCCCGCTCCTTTGCGCGGCGAAATTGTTCGTCAATTTGGAAATAAACTGAGAGAATTGAAATTGCCTTTAGGACAGTTGGTTTCCTATGAAATGGGCAAATCCCTGCAAGAAGGTCTGGGGGAAGTTCAAGAAATGATTGACATCTGCGATTTTGCGGTAGGATTGTCGCGGCAGTTGCATGGCCTTACCATGCACAGCGAGAGACCAGGTCATCGAATGTACGAACAATACCATCCTTTAGGCGTAGTTGGAATTATCTCAGCTTTCAATTTTCCAGTAGCCGTATGGGCTTGGAACACTGCCTTAGCTTGGGTTTGTGGTGATGTTTGTATTTGGAAGCCCAGCGAAAAAGCTCCTTTGTGTGGGGTTGCTTGCCAAATGATTATTGCTGACATTTTAAAAGAAAACAACCTTCCCGAAGGCATTTCTTGCCTAGTCAATGGCGATTATGTTATTGGGGAATTGATGTCAAATGACAAACGCGTTCCTTTGGTTTCTGCCACTGGAAGCACCCGCATGGGACGATTAGTAGCTCAGGCGGTTGCGAAACGATTGGGAAAATCACTTTTAGAGCTTGGAGGAAACAATGCCATCATTGTAACCCCAGACGCCGATATTAAAATGACTGTTATAGGGGCTGTTTTTGGTGCTGTTGGCACTGCTGGACAGCGTTGCACTTCAACCCGCCGCTTGATCATTCACGAAAGCATGTACAATCAAGTTAAGGACGCTTTGGTCAAAGCCTATGGGCAGCTCAGAATTGGGAATCCTTTGGATGAAAAAAACCACGTTGGACCGTTGATCGACAAAGATGCGGTTCAAATGTACCAAGCGGCATTAGAGGCTGTAGTCGAACAAGGAGGTCGTTTGGTGGTAGAGGGAGGAGTGCTTCATGGTGAAGGCTACGAAAGCGGGTGTTACGTCAAACCAGCCATTGCGGAAGCATCCAATGACTTTCAAATTGTACAACACGAAACTTTCGCTCCAGTTCTTTATTTGATTAAGTATTCAGGAACTGTTGCCGATGCCATTGCTCTTCAAAACGGAGTGGACCAAGGACTTTCCTCGGCCATTATGACTAATAATTTGCGTGAAGCCGAGTTGTTTTTGTCCCAAGCTGGCAGTGATTGTGGTATTGCCAATGTCAATATTGGAACCTCTGGAGCAGAAATTGGCGGAGCCTTTGGAGGCGAAAAAGACACTGGAGGAGGACGCGAGTCGGGAAGCGATGCTTGGAAAGTCTATATGCGTCGCCAAACCAATACCATCAATTACACAGCCGACCTGCCATTGGCTCAGGGAATCAAGTTTGATTTGTAATCAAGACTGAGTCTAATTGTACTTCACTTTCCGCAGTATACGCATACTTTCATTGTAAAGTTGGTACACGGCTTTGCTGTGGGTTTTTAGTAACAGTCGAGCGGTTTTTAAGCGACTTAGAGCGTCTTCAAAATCATTGAAATGACACATCAAATAGGAAATCGGGAGATTGAACAAGTCTTTGTCCTCTTGAGGAGTCAGCGGAAAACCTCGTTCTAACTTGTCAATGATTTGATTGTTAGAGTTATAAAGGTGGTGAAGCATTTTGACATCCAACTTGGGAGGGTCAAACAATAGGGTGGATTCAATATGATAGGAAGCGTTCGATTCAAAACGGATGACGGTTTCTTCCAACTTGTAATATGCGCTGTTATTTTGAAATCCCAAATTGACAAACTCCACAATTTTGAACCAATCGTGGTTATACGAAATGGACACTTCGTCCAAATCAGAATAAAACAACCTAACCTGTTCGTTGATCAAGGCAATATCTACTCGCGAATAAAATGTTTTGTTGTTCGAAGTTTTCTTCTGACCAGCCCAACACATCACAAAATATTCCTGGAATACCAGATATTTTGGATCAAAATCTCGCCGTTTGTCCATAAATGCGATGACACCGTCGAGGGTGTATTGAATGTTGTTTTGTGCATGTGACTCAATGGCAGCAACTATTTCAGAATTTTTGTCTTGAATAACGATGTCAAAAACTTTAGGCATGCTCATGCTCCCATCTCTAAAAAAAACAGATCCTCCGTAGTATTTCCATATATTTCGTTTGAGTGAAGTCAACTTATTGTTTGGTCTAATGGTCACCAGACCAACCACTTTGTCATCGGGGAGATGAGGGAAAGAGATGTTTTCATATTGGACCGTTGGAGGATTGTCCAAATAGGCATTGATCAAATTTTGAATTTTACTGTCGTCAAAAAAATCGACACCGATAATTTTATTATCTTCATCCTGGATCCCAATAACGATGTATGAATTGTTTTTAGGGTTGCTATTTGAAAGGGCGCAGACATGTTTTAGAAATTTGGCTTTTCCTTCTTTTTCGCTGATATCAATTTGACTTTTTTTGTCATAAAAGCTATTCTCATCATTATGAGCCAATAAGTTTTTAATCAAAAGACGTTTGTTGATCATGATGAAGGTCTAAAAATCGGTTGGATTTGTTCTATAAAATTAAAAAATGTTATCGCCCAGAGTTCTTGTGAAGACTTAATTTTTAACCAATTATTAACAGCCTTTCGCCGAAAATTTTATCACTTTGCAGTGCATTTCAAAAAGAACAAATTGTGGAAGAAAAGACGATTATTGACATTAATGCTTTGAATGAAACCATTCAGACGGAAAGTGCATTTATAGACTTGTTGACCTTGGAGATGAGTAAGGTCATTGTGGGTCAACAACATATGGTAGAGCGTCTCTTGATAGGACTGCTTGGCAAAGGGCACATTTTGCTCGAAGGAGTGCCAGGTTTGGCAAAGACTTTGGCCATCAACACTCTTGCCAAAGCAATGGGAGGAACTTTTAGCAGAATTCAATTTACTCCTGATTTGCTGCCAGCAGATGTTGTGGGAACGTTGATTTACAACATCAAGGAGAATGATTTTTCTATTAAAAAGGGACCAGTTTTTGCAAATTTTGTCTTAGCAGATGAGATCAATCGTGCCCCGGCGAAGGTTCAATCGGCACTCCTCGAGGCCATGCAAGAAAAACAAGTTACTATTGGAGATGAGAGCTTTAAGTTGCAAGAACCATTTTTGGTTATGGCTACCCAAAACCCTGTTGAGCAAGAGGGAACGTATCCGTTGCCAGAAGCACAAGTGGATAGATTCATGTTAAAAACAGTCATTGACTATCCGAAAATGGATGAAGAGCAAAAGATTATTAGGGCCAATTTGAACAGCACCTCCGAACCAGTGAAAAAGGTGGTCAGTTTGAAACAAATTGAAACTGCTCAAAAGGCTGTTCAAATGGTGTACATGGACGAGAAAATTGAAAAATACATTCTGGACATCGTATTTGCCACTCGTTATCCAGAGCGATACAATCTTGACAAACTCAAATCTTTAATCTCTTTTGGAGCTTCACCTCGAGGCAGTATCAATTTGGCCAGCGCGGCTCGCTGTTATGCATTTATCAAGCGTCGAGGCTACGTAATTCCTGAGGATGTCAGGGCTGTCGTTTTGGATGTTCTTCGCCACAGAATTGGATTGACCTATGAAGCCGAAGCCGAAAATGTGACCTCAGAAGATATCATTAACACCATTGTTAATGAAATTGCTGTTCCATAAGCCCGGCACTCATGGATACCAAATCACTTCTCAAAAAGGTAAGAACCATTGAAATAAAGACCAGACGATTGTCTGATCATATTTTTGGGGGAGAATACCATTCTAAATTTAAGGGTCGAGGCATGACCTTTAGCGAAGTGAGACAGTATCAATATGGCGATGACATCCGGAGCATTGACTGGAATGTTACCGCCCGAACTAATGAACCCCATGTCAAGGTTTTTGAAGAAGAGCGAGAACTTACCATGATGCTGATGGTAGACGTTTCTGGATCGGCCTTATTTGGAACAACGGTTCAGCGCAAAAAAGATTTGATTACCGAGCTTTCGGCAACTCTGGCTTTTTCAGCTACCCAAAACAACGACAAAATCGGATTGCTGATGTTTTCCGATCAAGTCGAAAGATTTGTTCCTCCAAAAAAAGGGCGTTCTCACGTGTTGAGAATAATTAGAGACTTGATAGAATATGAGCCACAGCATAAAGCGACAGATTTTAAAGCGGCTCTTGAGTTTATGTCAAGTGTCATAAAAAAGAAAGCTATCGTCTTTGTGTTGTCCGATTTTATGAGCTCCCCTTATGACACTGCGGTAAGAATTGCCGCTAAGAAACACGACCTTACTGGAATTAGAATTTTTGACCCCAAAGAAGCTGTTATACCAAATCTTGGCCTCGTGCCTGTTTTGGATCAAGAGTCCGATCAGGTCAGATACATCAATACAAGCAGTCGTCGTGTTAGAAACGCTTATCAAACATCGTATCAAGAACACCTCAATTATTTTCAAGAGACTTTTAAAAGGGCTGGCGCTGGAACAATAGATTGCGCTGTGACAGACAATTATGTCAAAAAACTTTTGGGCTATTTTAAACAACGAAGATAGGGTGATGGGGAGATATTTTGGCTTGACATTTCGTTGGACTTTGATACCTTGTTTGTTGGCAAGTACTTTGTCTTTGGGACAAACCATCAAGGCCTCGGTCGATACAACTACTATCAGAATCGGAGAAAAAATCCTTTACACCCTTAAAGTTGAGGTCGACTCTTCAGCACTTGTTGTGTTTCCCGAAGGGCAGACTTTTGCGCCCTTAGAAATGATCAGCAAGTCTAAAACGGACACGATTCGCAAGAAAGATATTTTTGAGCTAATCACGACTTACGGCTTGACTCAATTTGATTCGGGTTCTTATACCATTCCCCGTCAACCAGTTCAGATTGGCGATGAAATTAAATTTTCGGATTCCTTAAGGGTTAAGGTCAATGCAGTTGTAGTGGATACCACCCGCCAAGGCTTGTATGACATCAAGCCAATCATGGAAGTAAAGAAGGCCGCAAGTTGGAATTGGATATGGTATTTGCTCGGAGTGATTTTATTGGGGGCGATGTATTTTGGCGTTCGACAATTTTTGAAGCGCCGCAAAGAAAATGAGGATCCTCTGGAACAACTTGAACCTTTTGAAAGAGCCAAGCAATCCTTGATGACTATTGCGGAGGCGTCCGCAAGTGATCATGATGCCATCAAGAAATACTATTCGCATCTCACTTTTGTATTGAAGTCATATCTTGAAAGTAAGGTGTACAATCATGCTTTGGAGAGTACCACCGAAGAACTGGTCAAGAGGTTGAGGTTGATAAGAGATGGAGGGAAACTGAACATCTCCGACACAGTATTGGACAACATCACCCGGGTATTGCAACGTAGTGATTTGGTGAAATTTGCCAAATCCTTGCCAGAAAAGGAATTGCTCAGAATGGATTGGCAAACGTTTGATTTGGCCCTAGATCAAATTGACCAAGGGATTCCCGAACCAACCGAGGAGGAATTGGCCAGAGACTTGGCCTATCAACAGGAACAACTCAGACTGAAAAAGCTCCGCAAAAAAAGAATAGCAATAGCCTTATTGGCTTCATTGCCTTTTTTGGCGTTTGGTGTTTTTATGATAGTCAAGGGGCCGAAATATGCTTGGGACACAGTTACTTTTGACAAATACAAGCGCTTGCTGGAATCACCTGACTGGGTGGTTAGCGAATATGGCTTTCCAGGATTGACGATTCGGACTCCTTTAGTTCTCAGCCGAATTTCGAATCCAGAAGACCAAAACACTCAGAGCGGACAGAGTGTTTCTGAATTTACAATGTCAACGTCTGACGATTTACCCATAGTTGCTGTTAAATCGATTCAGGTCATTGACACGACTAAGGTCAAGTTAGACATAGAGAAAAACCACGAGGACAAACTCAAAGCATGGGAAGATCAAGAGGTTAAAAACATTTTTGAAAAAACGACGCCGTTTACATCTCCAAACGGCGCTCAAGGGGTCAAAGTTTATGGCTCTGCCCAATGGAAATCAGGAGAACAGGTCAACTTTAATTTGTTCTACTTTATTGCAGAAAAAACTACCCTTCAAGAATTGACCATGGTTTGGCCTCAAGACGATATTTATGCCAAACAAATTGCCGACAGCATAGTTGGCTCGATTGAATTAATCAAAAAGGAGCAAGAATAAATGAACGACATTCAACTCGCATCACCGTATTTCTTAACTCTTTTGGCGGCTATTCCGTTCCTAGGATTTTGGTTCTATTGGCAGAGAAAAAATTGGAAAGCTAGCCTTGCCATGTCGAGAGGTTCTGGTTTTGGAAAGGGACAATCTCGTGGACCAGAATTTATGGTTATTTTAAGGCTGTTGGCGCTGTGCCTATTGATTTTGGCTATGGCTCGTCCACAGACCGTAGACGTGTCTTCCAAAATCAAAACAACCAGAGGAATCGATATTGTCATGGCTATAGATGTATCTGCCTCTATGTTAGCCAAAGACCTTTCTCCCAACCGACTCGAAGCGCTAAAAAGCGTGGCCGCTGATTTCATTTCTCGAAGACCAAATGATCGTATTGGACTGGTAGAATATGCAGGGGAGAGCTATACCAAAACTCCGATAACTTCGGACAAGTCAATTGTTTTGAGCGCTCTAAGAGACATCCGATATTCTAGCTTGATAGAAGGAGGCACGGCCATTGGCATGGGACTAGCGACTGGCGTAAACCGACTGAAGGACAGCAAAGCCGATAGTAAGATTATTATTTTATTGACGGATGGTGTTAACAATGCAGGGTTCATTGATCCTTCAACAGCGAGCGAGCTGGCCATTGAGTATGGCATAAAAGTGTACACCATTGGACTGGGAACCAACGGTACCGCTCTGTCTCCTTACGCAATTTCTCCAGACGGACAATTTCAGTACAGAAGAATGCAAGTTGAAATCGACGAAGTCCTTCTCAAATCAATAGCTGAAAAAACAGGGGGACAGTATTTTAGGGCAACAGACAATGAAAAGTTGGAGGCTATTTACGACGAAATAGACCAGCTCGAAAAAACAGAAATAGAGGAATTTAAGTATTACCGCTACGACGAATTGTATCGCCCCTTGGTACTGATTGCTTTGGGGTTGTTCTCTTTAGAGATGTTGTTGCGATTAACACTATTTAAAAGCGCGCTCTGATGTATCAATTGGAAGAACAATTTTGGTTTTGGGCGTTGGCACTGATCCCCGTTTTTTTGTTGGGGACACTTTTGGTTCAATTGTGGAAAAAAAGAGCGAGACGTCGGTTTGCCGATGAGGAGCTGATGGAATATTTGAGCCCCGATCGGTCACCGTTTAAAGCAATATTGAAATTGATTTTCCGCTGTCTGGCGATAGCATTCTTAGTGTTGGCCTTAGTCAACCCAAAGATTGGAAGCAAACTCGAAACCGTTAAACGGGAAGGGGTGGACATTGTTTTTGCGGTTGATGTGTCGAAAAGCATGCTCGCCGAAGACGTTGCCCCTAATAGATTGGAAAAGGCGAAACAACTGGTATCACAAGTCATCAACAATCTGGTTAGCGATCGTATTGGAATTATTGCCTATGCGGGCAAAGCTTTCCCTCAATTGCCAATTACAACGGACTATGGCGTCGGAAAAATGTTCTTACAAAACTTGTCAACCGACATGCTAAGCTCTCAAGGAACGGCAATTGAACAAGCCTTGCTGTTGGCTCAAACTTATTACAACGACGAGGCTCAAACCAATAGAATCCTCTTTGTCATTTCGGATGGAGAAGACCATGGAGAAGTTTCTGTCAAAGACGTAGCCGAACAAGTGGCCGAGCAAGGGATTAGAATTTTCACTATCGGGGTTGGTGAAAACCAAGGCGTTCCAATTCCCATCAAACAAAATGGAGTGATGATCAGCTACAAAAAGGACGACAACGGAGAAGTGGTAATCACCAAACGGAATGAATCCACTCTAAAGGATATTGCTGAAGCTGCAAACGGATTATATATCGATGGCAATTCGACGAATGAGGTTATCGATCAGGTTACAGAAATATTGAGTCAGATGAACAAAACGGAATTTGAATTGACTGAATTCGCCGAGTTTAAAGATCAATTTCAATGGTTTTTGGGACTGGGCATATTATTTTTGATCTTAGATTTGTTATTCCTCGAACGCAAGACAGCATGGATTAAAAGACTGAATCTTTTTAACGAAAACTTATGAAAGACGAATCTCATTTTGCCCTAATTTCATCCGAGTATTCAATAATACACTCAAAAATGCGTAACGCTATTTTCCTTTTCGGATTGATATTGTTTTCATTTTTCAATGCAGCGGCACAAGATTCGTTAAAAATTCAGCAGCGGGTAAACAATTTGGTTTATCAAGGAAACAAGCAATTCTCTAAAGATTTTGCTGATGCGGAGGCTACTTACCGCCGGGCCATTTCTCTTGCAGAAAACAAACCTCAGGCGCCATATAACTTGGGCAATGCTTACTACAAATCGGGGTACTATGCAGAGGCGTTTCAAAGGCATTCTGAAGCGGCACAAGAGGCAACCACTCCCCAAGAAAGGCATTTAGCTTTTCACAATTTGGGCAATGTTCTGATGCAACGAAAGGATTGTAAAGCTGCCGTGGAAGCCTATAAAAATGCCTTGAGGAACGATCCTACCGATGACGAATCGAGATACAATTTGGCAATCGCTCAAGAATGCGCTAAAGAGCAAGGGGGCAACGATGGCAAGGACGATAAGGACAAAAAAAACGACGACAAGGAACAGCAAGACAAAGACCAAAAGAAGGACCAAAAGGATCAAGATCAGCAGGACGAAAATAAAGACGAAAAAGACGGTAAAGACAAGCCGAAGGACAGCAAACCGAAGGAATCGAAAGGGGATCAAGACAAACCGCAGCCTAGACCAAGTCAGCTGTCCCAACAACAGATTAAAAGTTTGCTCGAGGCCATGAGCAATCTGGAAAAGAAAGTACAAGAAAAAATGAATGCCAAAAAAGAAAAAGGGGCGGTCATTAAAACAGGTAAAGATTGGTAAGATATGCTTTGACATATGGACTCTATTTTCTTCTACTAGCGCAAACCGTGCTGGCTCAGGATGGTGTTTCTTTTGAGGCTAAAGTCAGCAAACAAGAGTTAGGAATCAACGAGCGTTTGAGAGTTGATTTTATCATGAATGAAGACGGCGACAACTTTGTCCCTCCTTCGTTTGACCAATTTCATTTGTTAGGAGGTCCAAACCAATCAATCAGCAACTCTTGGATTAATGGAGTGCGATCCTATTCAAAAACATACAGCTATTTTCTTTCTCCAAAAAACAAGGGTGTATTTACCATAGGTCAGGCTAGCATTGAAGTGGCTGGCAGCGTCTACAAAACCCAACTTATCAAAATTACCGTAACCGCTGCTGTCGAGCAACCCAAGGATCCCAACGATCCTGAATATGTTGCTGATCAAAATATGGAGCTGGTCGCCGAATTGTCTAATCCCAATCCTTATTTGAATGAAGCGGTTTCCGTGGTCTATAAACTCTATGTTTCCGATGACGTCTATTTATCTGGACTCAACATCTTGGATCAACCAAAATACAACAACTTTTGGAGTCAAATTATTCCTATAAATAAATTGGAAATAGAGCGTGGAACCTATAAAAATAGGTCTTACAATTATGTCGTAGTGTCAAGGGCAGTGTTGTATCCTCAGAAGGAGGGCCAACTCACCATAGAGCCATTGTCATTAGATATTAGCTTGGAGGTTCCATCCCAACAGCGCAATATGTTTGGTGGATTTTTACGGCAAACCGTCCGAAGAACTGTTACAGCGCCATCGCGAACTATACAAGTAAAGCCACTTCCGGAAGTTGGAAAGCCAGAAAATTTCAGTGGGGCTGTTGGGACATTCGATTTCTCCATGACCGCTTCCCCCGAAGTATTAAAAGCCGGGGAGGCTTTTCAAGTGAAGCTCAAGGTATCTGGAAAAGGCAATCTAAAATTGTTAAAAATGCCTGAATTCCAGCTCCCAAGTTCTTTGGAAATGTATGAGCCAGAACGGAAAGAAAACATCAACACAAGTCTAACTGGTATGAGTGGGGATGTTACTGTAAATTATACGGTAGTTCCTGCCTTTCGGGGAGAATACCCGCTGCCTGAAGTCCATTTTGACTACTTTGACTTGGCTTCCAAATCCTACAAATCCATTTCGAGCGAATCTTTAACAATAGAAGTTACGGAAGGACCAGTAAACAATGGGGCTGTTTCAAATTTTTCGGAAGACAAAACACCAAAATCTAACACTAAAGCCTTTTCAGGATTTAAAACACAAACTGCGTTTCAGCCCATCGTAACGCCAAACTTTTTTAATTCTAAGTCTTTTTGGCTGTGGTTGTTCATCCCTTTGCTCATGCTGCCAATAGTATTATTGTTTAAGCGCCGCAGAGAGGCGCTATCGGCCGATGTGGTTGGAGCCAAAAGCAAGTCTGACTGGAAGATGGCGCACCGTTATTTGAAAGAAGCCAGCAGTGCATTGGGAGACTCTAAACGTTTTTACGAAGCCTTAGAAAGAGCCTTGTACAATGTGCTTAAGTCAAAACTAAAAGTACCTATTACGGCTCTGAACAAAGAAGGGATTAGTCAAATTTTGGCTGAAAAAAAATGCAAACCTACTACCATTTCAGAATTGAATAGCCTGCTTCAGTCCTGTGAATTTGCGCGTTATACGCCTAGTGCTTTAGAAAGCATGAACAGCGATTATGAGAAAGCCGCTGTCCTAATTGTTGAACTCAGTAAAATCTAAACAAATGAAAAAGGTTATTTTCTGTCTGTTGTTTTTGGCATCCTTTCTCACGGTAGGACAGCCCAATGATTTGTTTGAGAAAGGAAACGCATATTATATTGAAGGAAATTATCAAAAGGCCATTGACGCTTATCAAAGTATTCTAGATTCGGGACAACATTCAGGAGAACTGTATTTCAACTTGGGTAACGCCTATTATAAGCAAGAGGCTATTGCTCCTAGTATTTTTTACTATGAAAAGGCCAAGCTAATGTTGCCCAAGGATGAGGAGGTCATCAATAATTTGTCTTACGCAAACAATCGCACCATTGATAATATTGCGCCAATGCCCGCCTCATTTTGGGATAGTTTGAACGACGCCATTGTCAATAAATTGACGCTAAATCAGTGGGCAAAACTGTCTGTAGCGATGGTGTTATTGTGCGTCTTAAGCTTTTCGTTTTTCATTTGGTCAGACGGATCGGTGAGAAAGCGGTTTTCGTTTATATTGGCGATCGTTGCCATGTTTGCGTTTGGGGTGAGTCTTACTTTGACTTTTCACAAAAACAATCTTGACAAAAACAACCGACCGGCAATCATTTTCGACCGTCAAAACAGCTTGTCGACCGAGCCAAACAGTTTGAGTGACAAGGTCATTGACGTTCATGAAGGACTCAAAGTATTTGTGTTAGAATACTATGACTCAGAATGGGCCAAAGTAGAATTGCCAGACGGCAAAACGGGATGGATAAAATCTTCGGCGTTCAGATTATTATAGGATTGTTGCAATAAAACCAATCACTTAGTTCAATTCGGGATTAATTCTTCGTATTCCCCAATCCCTTCCCAAAGTAAAACAGTAGCTCCCTCAATTATTGGAAACAATCTAGAGTTTTCTAATTTTTCTTCTGAAATGACGGTAAAACGGTCATTGACTTTTTGCAAAATCAAAACGAAGACACACAAAAATAGAGCCGCCTTTAGAAATCCAAAGCAAGCCCCAGCCAATTTATTGACTAGCCCCAACGCAGAAATGTCTGCTATTTTAGTGAGAATTTTCCCAATGGCATTGACTATCAGGACCACCACAATGAAAGTCAGCACGAAAGCAATAGCTTCGGTGTAGTTGGGGTTACCCGAATAAATTTTCGAGACGAGGTCTGAGGCCTCAGTATTGAAAGTAAGACTTAAATAAACTCCCAAAAAGAGTCCTAAAAGATTGGTTGCTTCAACAAAAAAACCTTTAAAAAAACCGCGAACAGCCCCTAAAATTAGGACAACTCCAATAATAAGGTCAATTGTATTCACGTTGTTGGTTTCTACAAATATAGCATCTATTTTTGCACTTATGTCTAGAGATCCAATTCTGAAGATGCAGTGGGAAAGACTTCAAACCAAGTTGTCTGCTCAATTTAGCGATGGCGATCTCTTAGACCTGGACGCCATTTTATTTTTGATTGGAGTGCAAGAATTGGGGCAGTTGCACCGCAATTACAAAAAGGAGCAAAAGCTCGAACTCATGCACATTGCTATTTGCAAAGTATTGGAACCCTATGGTTATTACAAATTTGACTTTGTTGACGAAGAAGGATGGCCCCACTATACTGTGATCAAATCTTTGCCCTTTTTGAAGGCGGGGGAGCAAAGTGTGCTGATGAAAGAAGCGATAGTCAACTATTTTTTGTCATCAGGCTTCATAGAATAAAGTTTAGCTATTTTTGTAATCTATAAAATAAATTATGATTGATCAGGTCAATGCTTACATTCAAGAGGTAAAGGGTTTTCAAGCCGATTCTATAGAAACTCTTGAGGCATTTAGAATTCGATTTTTGGGTAAAAAAGGAATTTTAAACGACCTCTTTTCAGCATTTAAGGAGGTTTCCAATTCTGAAAAAAAAGCTGCTGGACTGGCCATTAATACGCTGAAAACAGAAGCCCAAAATAAGTTTCAATCCGAAAAGGAAAGACTATCCTCTGGAAATGAAGCCCAAGAGCCCAAGGATGATTTGACCAAGCCAGGAACCTATTTCCCTATCGGGTCGCAGCATCCTATATCATTGGTTAAAAATCAAATTATAGACATTTTTTCTCGCATCGGTTTCAACATTAGTGAGGGTCCCGAAATTGAAGATGATTGGCACAATTTTACAGCATTGAATCTACCAGAGCACCATCCGGCTCGGGACATGCAGGATACTTTTTTTATACAAACTAATCCTGATATTTTACTAAGAACTCATACCAGCTCTGTTCAAGTGAGGTATATGGAGAACAATCAACCTCCAATTCGAACCATTTCTCCAGGAAGGGTATATCGCAATGAAGCCATTTCTGCACGATCTCACTGTTTTTTTCATCAGGTTGAAGGTTTGTACATCGATAAGGATGTGAGTTTTGCCGATCTTAAACAGACCCTGCAATATTTTACCACAGCCATGTTCGGGAAATCTAAAATTAGACTTCGCCCGTCTTATTTTCCGTTTACAGAACCAAGCGCTGAGGTTGATGTTTACTGGGGACTTGAAACCGAAACGGATTATAAAATGACCAAGGGAACGGGTTGGCTAGAAATCATGGGCTGCGGTATGGTTGACCCAAATGTTCTCAAAAATTGCGGCATAGACCCTTTAGAGTACTCTGGTTTTGCTTTCGGAATGGGTATTGACCGCATTGCCCTCTTGTTGCATCAAATTGACGACATCCGTCTGTTGAGCGAAAACGATGCTCGTTTTTTATCCCAATTCAAATCCGTTCTTTAGTTCGAATTGTTCTTAATGGCGAGTTGAATATGGGCTAAATGATGATTGCAATGCCAAGCATACATGCCTAACAAGTCTTCTAGGCTGAACTTTTGGCGGTGCTGCGGATGAAATACCATTTTCTTATAATCGTATTCGCTAGCCGTTAGAAATAGATTGACCCATCGATAATGTATGCCATCCAGAATATACAGTGAGGCCCTCAAATCCATATCATTGGCGTCTGACAGTTCAGCCCATTGAGCTTCGTCATAAGCTTTGATGGTTGGGGTATCTTCAGTGACGCAAAGTTTACAACGGATGTAGGCGTTGATATGGCTGTCGGCACAATGGTGTACAACTTGAGCAATGTTCCAGCCTCCTTCTCTGTAGAGCCATTGTTTTTGATCGTCGGACAGGCGTTCCACCATAGTGACTAATTTATCTGGAAATAGGGCAATGTCTTCAATGCGTTCAGCCCTGATTTCTTCAGTCCAATGTTCAATTTTTTTGTAGGGTCCAATGGGATAGCTATTGGGATGTGTTTCCATGACAGAATTTATGTTAAGATTATAAGCGAATGAGCATTTGAATGTCACAACGGTCGTAAGGCGTTGGAAACGAGGGAATTTTTTTGAAGCCCAATTTGGTGTAAAGTAACATTGCTGCTTCTAATTTTGTATTGCTTTCGAGAAAAACTGTTTGGGCCCCTAATGCCTTTGCTCGTTCCAAGCAAGCTTCTCCGAGCATTTGCCCAATTCCTTGTCCGTGCCAGTCAGGATGAACGCCCATTTTCGCCAATTCAAAGTCGTAGTCTTCTACTTTCGATTTTATTAGGGCGCAAACTCCAACAGGATTGTCGTCCAAAAGAGCAAATAAAATAACCCCTCCGTCATCGATAATATCTTGGGGATGATCTAAAATTTCAAAATCAGACTTTTCCATTACAAAATACGATTCGATCCACCATTGGTTAAGGGCTTTAAAGGCATCACTCAATTCGGGTTTGAAATCTATTAATCGCAGGTTATTGAGGGCCATCTGCTTTAATTCAGTTGTTCTGTTAACTTTTGAAAAGTCTTTTTGGGAGAGGCATTTTGATATAAAATGGCATGAACGGCATCAATGATGAAAAGCTTGGTTTTCTTCGTTTTTTTGTCGTTGATTTCGAAAGCCGACTTTGTGGCATAATATCCTTCTGCCACCATATTCATTTCCATCATTGCCGATTTGACGGTATAGCCTTTACCAATCATATTGCCGAACAGTCGGTTCCTTGAAAAAGTGGAATAACAGGTCACCAACAAATCCCCTAAATAGTAAGAGTTGTTGATGTTTCTTTTGAGTTTGTGAATTTTCTTCACAAAGCGCCTCATCTCTCGGATGGCGTTGCTAATTAAAACACTTTGAAAATTGTCCCCATAGCCCAAACCATGAGCAATTCCAGAAGCGATGGCGTAAATGTTTTTTAGCATTACCGCATATTCAGTCCCAATAGGGTCATCGCTAATTTTCGCTTTGATGTAATGTGTTTTTAGGGCGTTTGCAATGAGGGTGGCGTTTGATGGGCTGTTACAAGCAATGGTCAAGTAAGACAATCTTTCGAGAGCTACTTCTTCGGCATGGCAAGGCCCAGCAACTACTGAAATTTGATCAAAAGGGACTTGAAAATGGTCTTGTAAATGTTCTCCCAATACCTTCCCGGACTGAGGGACAATGCCTTTTACTGCAGAAACCATGATTTTTTGATCTAAGGGCAGGGTAATTTGCGAAAGAGTATCATAAACGAATGCCGAAGGAATCGCTATAATAATAACGTCACAAGCTGCTACAACCTCATCGGGGATATTGGTTACCACCAACTTCGATAAGTCAAAAGAAACGTCACTCAAATAGTTAGGGTTATGCCCATAAGTAGTGAGATGGGTTATGGCTGACTCGTTGCGCATTCCCCAATAAACCTTAGATTGATTGGTAGTTAAAATTTTTACTAGTGCAGTAGCCCAGCTTCCGCCGCCAAGAACTCCAAAGGTTTTACCGTCAGACATGTCGTTGTTTTACGACATAAATGTACCAAATAAATATCAACCTCAATTCAAGGCGAATTTCCTCGATGTCAAACTTTTAACAATTTTTTAGGATATGCTTATACAATGTCATCCAAGATTCTTCGTTCCAAATGTATCAACCCTCAATTAAGTTAGTTGTTTTTTCATTTGGGTAAATTTAAGTTTTCGTGTTGGTAAGCACGAGTCCTTGGTTAGTTAGTTGTTAAGAGGTCGCGAGAAATTGCGGCCTCTTATGTTGAAATTAATCTTGCGAAAGCCAATTCTTCTCGAGTACTTATTTAATTTTTTTTGCTAATTTAGGGACTGAAATTCGCTCCAAATGATTTTACCCCACCACTTAGTCTTTCGTTTGAGCAAACGTTTCGGTCTGTACTAGCGAGCCGCAACAGTTTGTCATTTGTTCTTTTGTGGAGCAAAGGATTTTGGAGTATTTCGGTCAACCTCAATGTCCAACCAAATACTACTTTATGTTAAAGAGAATTCTTTTTCTATCCTTTCTTGTAATTCTGAGTTTCTTTCTGTTCTTCAATCCCAACGTTCAAACGATTTTAGCCGGAGTATCAATTCTGCTTTTCGGTATGATTATGCTCGAAGAAGGATTTAAAACTTTTACGAAAGGACCGCTTCAAAATGTTTTAAAGAAAGCCACAGACAAGCTGTATAAAAGCATCACTACCGGAGCAGTTGTTAGGGCGTTTATTCAATCGAGTTCTTTGGTTTCTGTTATCACCATTTCATTTATTAGCGCTGGCTTGATCAATTTATCGGGAGGTATTGGATTGATTTTTGGAGCCAATATTGGAACGACGGCAACGGCTTGGCTGGTGGCTGCGTTTGGATTAAAATTCAAAATATCATCATTGGCTTTGCCAGTTTTGATTTTTGGTTTGATTTTTTCGTTTCAAAAAAAGAACACCTACAAAGGCATTGGAAATGTTTTGGCAGGATTGGGGTTTTTCTTTTTGGGGATTCACTACATGAAAGAGGGGTTTGATGTGTTTAAAGATTACATCGATCTCAAAGAATTTGCTGTTTCAGGTTTTTTGGGAGCTTTGATTTATGCAGGCTTAGGCGTCATAATAACCACAATTCTTCAGTCGAGCAGTGCTACTTTGGCTTTGATATTGACAGCACTTGCCGCACAACAAATTCAATATGAAAACGCCTTGGCACTTGCCATTGGAGCCAATGTAGGGACTACCATAACGGCAATTTTGGGATCATTGACTTCTAACGTCGCTGGGAAGAGGCTGGCTGGAGCACATTTCATTTTTAACGTTTTGACAGGTATTGTAGCACTTGCCTTTATCTTTCCTTTGGCCAAATTCGTAAGGCTTTTTGCGGAAACAGTGGGTATTGCGAGCGATGATTATACCTTAAAATTGGCCGTTTTTCACACCATTTTTAATGTGATTGGAGTCCTGTTGTTCGTTCCGTTTATCAGTAGGCTTGAACGTTTTTTAATCATGGTCATCAAAGACAATGCGTCAACGGATATTGCCAGACCAAAATACTTGTTCGAAGCGGCCATGCAATTCCCTACCTCTGCGGTAGAATCCTTGCTCAAGGAGTCTAAGGACTTGTTTAAAAATGCCATTTTCGAAATTGTTTCACATGCCTTGAACATCCATCGTGATGACATCAAGACTGACCAGAAGATCAAAAAGATCATCAAAAAGTCAACAGAGGACATGAATATTGATGTTGAAGAGTTGTACTACAAAAAGGTGAAAACCATTTATGGCGAAATCATTAAATATGCAACGGCCATTCAGAGTAAATTGAACCTCAGTGAAAAACAAAACCAAGCGGTGAGTGAAATAAAAATTGCCAATCGTAAAATGGTTGAAATCCTCAATGATGTGAGAGAAATTAACAAAAACGTAAGTCGATCGTTATCGTTAGGAAATCCTTATTTACTTGAAGAATACAACCATTTTAGAGCAAAAGTAACCAAGGTACTAAGGGTGATTTATTTGTTTAGAACCGAAGAAAATGCGGACGAATACGGCAATAAATTGACGGATTTGAAATTGGAAGCCAAGGACAATATCAGACACAGCAATGAGTCAATTGACAATCTGATTAGAAAAGATTTGATCACAGCAGAAATGGCCTCCTCCCTGTTTAATGACAACACGAATGTAAACGACATGATCAGAAAATTGATTACCGTTGCAGAGTTGCTCTATGGAAAAATGGATACCATCTTAGACAGTAATGACAAGTAAAATGGGCTTAGACGCTTTAGGGGGCTTTATTTTAAAACTCGAACCTAAATTTAACATTCAATTAACCCCTACTTAACACAGGGCTAACAATAGGGTTTTTAATTTACTTTTTGCATTAATGCATAATGAAACCTTCAAATCTATCCCTACTATGAGTATTTTTTTCGCTTACTTTCCTTTCAGCTCAAGAGATTCAATCTCCTTCTTTTGGAAATGGAATATTAAATTTAGCTGGCAAAGACAGCAGTTGGACTATGAAAGTGGCTACTAGAATGCAGTTTTTGACCACAGTAGATTGGGAGAAAAAAACACCCAATGAATCTGATTTTTTGATAAGAAGAGCAAGACTCAAGTTTGATGGCTTTGCTTATTCCCCTAAATTGAAATATAAGATTGAACTTGGATTGTCCAACAGAGACCTTGCAGGAGCATCGTCCCAAACTCAAAATGCCCCGCTATTGATTCTAGACGCCATGGTCAATTGGAATTTTTCAGGAAATTTTGAGTTATGGTTTGGGCAAACCAAATTGCCTGGAAACCGAGAACGTGTCATTTCTTCGGGCAACATGCAGCTGGTCGATCGCTCTTTGCTAAACAGTCGATTTAATATTGACCGTGATCTTGGGGTGCAATTGAGACACCATTTTATACTTTCAAATGACTTTGTAGTTAGAGAAATATTTGCTGTTTCTCAAGGAGAAGGTCGAAATATCACTAGAAAAAATTTAGGAGGTCATCAGTACACTGGCCGTTTAGAATTTCTTCCATTTGGGACATTTAGTGGCAGTGGAGACTACAGCGGATCTGATTTAAAAAGAGAGCCAAAGCCCAAATTAGCAGTTGGGGTTTCCTATGACTTCAATAATAATGCAGTAAAGGACCGGAGCAATTTAGGCAGTTATATGACCAATTATGTTGGCTATTTTGAAACCGACATTTCCACTTTGTTTGTGGATGCCATGTACAAGCATAAAGGTTTTTCATTCATGGCAGAATATGCCGATAGAACTTCGGACGACCCCTTTGCAAAAAATTCTGACGGGACTTTGACAGGAGACGTGGTAAAAGTTGGCAAGGCAATCAACCTTCAAACAGGTTATTTGTTTACCAATAACTTCGAACTGTCTGGGCGATACACGAACGTAAAGTTTGATGACAAAATTTTTGGAGACAACGGCGAGAAGGAATACACTGTTGGGGTTTCTAAATATTTATCAGGTCACAAATTAAAAGTTCAGTCTGACATTAGCTACAGAGATGTTGTTGATGACAACAGTCACATTATATATCGATTACAATTTGACATTCATTTTTAATACTAACAACCTTAACTACGGAGGCTGACAAGGCCTACGCAGTCTTAATAAACAACTATGGATAATATTTATTTATTTATTTTGATAGCCATCGCAATTCTAGCAGTAATAGACATTGTTGTTGGCGTTAGTAACGATGCGGTGAATTTTCTGAATTCAGCAATCGGTTCTAAAGCTATTTCATTCCGCACCATAATGGCGGTCGCCAGTTTGGGAATTTTTATTGGTGCTGTATTTTCTAGTGGCATGATGGAAGTTGCACGGAATGGAATTTTTGTACCAGGGCAATTTATGTTCGACGAGATCATGATCATTTTTATTGCGGTTATGATTACAGACGTTCTATTATTAGATTTTTTCAATACGCTCGGCTTACCTACTTCGACAACGGTTTCGATTGTTTTCAATTTATTGGGTGCCGCGGTAATGATGTCTCTCTTCAAAATTTCTCAATCCGATGCACTCACCTTGGCAGATCTTCCTAGCTTTATCAACACCAAAAAAGCAACGGAGATTATCACTGGAATTCTCTTGTCCGTTGTGATTGCATTTTCGGTAGGGGCCTTTGTCCAATGGGTGTCTCGCGTTTTGTTCTCGTTCAATACTCAAAAAACACTGAAGTACTTTGGGCCACTTTTCGGCGGATTGGCTTTAATAGCAATCACCTATTTCATTTTCCTTAAAGGATTAAAAGGGACGCCATATTACGGGGATTTGAAGGTTTTGATTGAAGGCAGAGAGCAGCTTATTGTTTTAGGAGGATTTCTTTTTTGGGTCTTATTTTCCTATTTATTTGAATTGATTTTTAAAAAATCGGTACTTTTTTTCGTGATTGCGGTAGGAACTTTCGGCTTGGCATTGTCCTTTTCGGGCAATGACTTGGTTAACTTTATTGGCGTTCCAATGGCGGCCTATCACTCCTATGAAGCGTGGATATCCTCTGGGGCTGGAACTTCATCCTTCTCTATGGGAGTATTGGAGTCAAAAGTCCCGGCAGAACCCATGCTTCTTTTCATTTCAGGAGGTGTCATGGTGGCTACCTTGTTGTTGTCAAAAAAGGCGAAAACTGTTACAGAAACGGAAATCAGTTTGTCACGCCAAGGTGAAACTCATGAGAAATTTGAGCCCAACCTACTTTCAAGAAGCTTGGTAAAAGGACTTTCCCAGTTGTCAGAGTACTTTAGTCCAGTAGTTCCCAAGTATGTAAAGGATAAAATCAATAAAAGGTTTGAAACCTCAGAGGTCGTTATGTCAAAAGACCAGAGTTTGGAGGCTCCTGCTTTCGACATGATCCGCGCCTGTGTCAATTTGATGGTTGCGGGGATTTTGATTGCCCTTGCTACATCAATGAAATTGCCGCTTTCGACCACCTATGTTACCTTTATGGTGGCAATGGGATCTTCCTTGGCCGACAGAGCTTGGGGGAGTGACAGTGCGGTATATCGGGTAGCTGGTGTTTTTAACGTAATAGGCGGTTGGTTTGGTACTGCAATTGCGGCTTTTTTTGCGTCTGCACTCGTGGTTTTGTTAATCAACTTGAATCCTGAATTAGTCATTCCAATTTTACTGATTATTACTGCAGTATTACTGTATAATAATTTTGTTGTGCATAAGGGTCGACATAACAAAGCAGTTGAAGAGGACCGATTGACGAAGACAGAAAGTAGCTCTGTTCAGGGTGTTATTGTTGAAAGTGCTAAAAATATCGCTAACGTAGTCAAGCGCACCAATCAAATTTATGAAAATGCAGTTGGAGGATTAGCCACACAAAAATTGTCTACTCTTAAAAAAAGTAAAAAACAGGTTGTCAAGCTAACTGAAGAGGTGGATGACCTGCGTGATAACATTTTCTTTTTTATTAAGAATCTGGATGAATCGAGCGTTGAGGCGAGTGGTTTTTACATCAACATATTGGGGTATCTTCAAGACATTACTCAATCTCTTGAACTCATTTCAAAAATTTCCTACAAGCACGTCAACAATAATCACAAAAAACTAAAGTTCAATCAAGTCAAGGAACTGAGAGAAATCTATGACAAGTTGGAAATTTTGTTTTCCGATACTCAAAATGCCTTCAAGTCGGGCTCTTTTGAGGAAATAGGAAAAATCATCAACGAGAAAAAGGTAGTCTATGATTTGGTGAAAGAGAAGATCAAAAGTCAGGTCAACAGAACCCGAACAGAAGTCTCTAACCCTAAGAACACCGCACTTTACTTCAGTATTCTTTTGGAGACCAAGGATCTTATCAATTCAATCATGAATTTGCTGGAAGAATATCACAACGCACATGATAGCTCAGTGCCTCCGGCAACGATTTCTGTTGAAGATAAGAAAGAAGAATAGGCTAAACTAACAAGTAGTCTTTAAGGGCGAAACCCTCTTTGAAATATTTCAAAGAGGGTTTCTTTTTTTGTCGAGTTATGCCATGAAGACCTACTTGTAAGGGATAACTTTTAGAATGTGCTTGATGGCATTAATGCGCGCTTTCATTTTGCCATTGCCTTCTATAACTATCCAAGGTGCGATTGCGGTATTCGTTTTTTCAAACATCCGCAGTTTGTATCTCGTATAAGAATCCCATAATTTGATGGCCTTTTGATCGACCTTACTGATTTTCCATTTTTTAAGAGGGCTATTTTGGATGTCTTCGAAGCGGCTGATTTGCTCGTTCTTTGAAATTGAAAAATAAAATTTGATCAAACGAATTCCAGACTCCGTGATCATTCTCTCAAATTCATTGACCTGATTCATGAAAATATCGTATTCCTTTTTGGTGCAAAACCTGTTCACAGGCTCTACAATGGCTCTGTTATACCAGCTTCGATCAAAAAAGACAATCTTCCCTTCTCTCGGCAGTTGATTAACGTAGCGTTGAAAATACCATTGTCCCTTTTCTTCATAGGTGGGTTTCGGAAGGGCAACAACCCTAAATTCGCGAGGATTGAGATGTTCAGTTATTCTTCGTATGGCACCGCCTTTGCCCGCGGCGTCTCGACCCTCGAAAAGAATAACAACTTTTTCATTTTCATTAACCACCCAATGCTGAAGTTTAATCAATTCTTCTTGAAGTTTCTTCATGCGAGATTCATATTGAATGGTTCGCAGGGTTTTGATGGGCTTTAAGTTCTCTTGCAAAAAAAGTATAATACCCTTTTTTGTGTTCAGAGCCTTGATGTTTTTGTCGGATAGTTGGATCATTGGTCAATTTGTTTTACCATGCGGTGATAGCGTTGGACAACATTTGGGTCGGGCATGATATCAGTTCCAGAATTCCCTTTCCCATCGTAATTAAATCGAGACAAAACATGTCTAATACTTTCCAATCGGGCAGACTCTTTGACGTTTGACTTGACAATAACCCAAGGACAAAAAGTGGTGTGTGTTTTACCTAACATTTGCTCTTTGTAGTGGGTGTACTTGTTCCACAAAATTTGACCTTCTTTGTCAACCTCACTGAATTTCCATTGCTTTAGGGTGTTTTGAAGCCTTGAATTGAATCGTCGATTCTACTCTTCTTTAGAAATGGAGAACCAAAACTTGATAATGTCAACACCATCTTCATATAGCATGTGCTCGAATTCAGGAACTTGAACCATGAATTGCTCGTATTGTGTTTTTGTGCAAAAACCCATGACTGGTTCAACAACGGCACGGTTATACCAACTGCGGTCAAAGAACACAATTTCCCCTGGCTCGGGAAGTTCTCGGATGTATCTTCTAAAGTACCACTGACCTTTTTCAATGTCGGTTGGTTTAGTCAAAGCCACTACCCGCATCAAGCGAGGGTTCAAGTGTTCGGAAAAGCGCCGGATTGCCCCGCCTTTTCCTGAGGCATCGCGGCCTTCAAAAAGGATGCAAACACGCCTTTTGGTTTTGGCTACCCATTGCTGAAAGTCAACCAATTCAGCTTGGAGTAATTGCAACTCTTTTTCATAATGAATGGTTTGAACAATCTCCTCATACATTGAGGGATCCACTTTTGTCTTGAGGGTTTCAAGAAATGCTTCTGAGGTTTTGTGGTGAAAAAAATCCTTTTGTGTTAACATAAATTAGGCTCAGATTAAAAAATGAGAACCCTAAAATGCAAGACAAATCAATTGAGGAAAAAACCACCGCAGTCTATGAAAAACGAACGGCTAGAGATAGTCGATTTGTAGGGCAGATTTGGGATCTGATGACTCAAAGTTAATAAAAAATCGAATACCGACTAATCGATCAGGATTTATAAAAATTCATCTCATCTAAATATTGCCAAGCCTTCTCTGGAATCAAAGATTTGACAGACTTGCCCGATGCTATTGCGGCACGGATTTGAGAGGCAGAAATTTCAACTATTGGAGCTTTGACCATTTGAATGTTTTTGGCCGTAGGATAGTCTACCGGAATTTTCTCATGCCCAAGACGGGGATAAACGTAAATAGAAAAATTGTCCATCAACCATTTCGAATTGTGCCATTTGTGGAGCGATACCAAATTATCTGCCCCCATGATCAACGCGAATTGATGCTGAGGGTATTTTTCTTCGAGATAAGCAAGTGTGGTGCTGGTATAACTTGGTTGAGGCAGCTGAAATTCAATATCACTTGGTTTGATTTTGAGATAATCCTCTGTTGCTCGAAATACCAAATCCAATCGGTGGTTTTGATGCAATAAACTGGCCTTGGTTTTGAAAGGATTTTGAGGACTGACAACCAACCATACCTCATCCAAATCGGTAAATTCAACCATGTGATTGGCAATAATCACATGCCCAACGTGAATAGGGTTGAAAGAACCAAAAAACAAACCCACTTTCATCAATCGGAATTTAAAAAATTGGAAACTAAACTAGAGGCCTTTTCAAATGCCTGTTCTAAGTCGTCGTTGATGAGAATAGCGTCAAAGAATTTGGCTTGAACCATTTCGGCAGGAGCCTTGTCAATTCTTTTATTAAGGGCAATTTGATCTTCCGTTTTTCTATTTTTCAACCGCTCAATGAGAGTTTCCAAATTCGGGGGTTGAACAAAAATCGCTAAGGTTTGTTCTGGGAACTGGCGTTTGATGGCCAATCCTCCAACGACATCCAAGTCGAACAAAACGGCTTTACCACTTTGCCACAAGCGAACTACCTCGCTTTTAAGGGTGCCATAATATTGATTGGGATATACTTCTTCCCATTCCAAAAAATGGCCCTGTTCAATGCGCTCCTTAAACTCTTCAACCGATAAAAAATAGTAGTCTTTTCCATTTATTTCCTTGCCACGGGGTGCTCTGGTAGTGGCCGAAATAGAAAAAGCCAAAGGCAAGGTTTCGACAGTTAGCAAATGTCTAACTATTGTGGTTTTGCCCGACCCTGAAGGAGCTGAAAAGACAACTAGTTTTTCTTGAATCATTACAGTACGTTGAGCAGTTGTTCTTTGATTTTTTCTAATTCATCCTTCATTTGAACGACCAATTGTTGCATTTCGGAGTCATTCGCTTTGGAGCCAATGGTGTTGATTTCTCTGCCCATTTCTTGAGAAATAAAACCCAATTTTTTCCCGCTTGATTCGTCCAGATTCAGGGTTTTAACAAAGTAATTCAAATGGTTTTTGAGTCGAACAATCTCTTCTGTAATATCGAGTTTTTCCAAATAAAAAATAAGCTCATGTTCAAATCGGTTTTCATCGACATGGGCTTCCAAGTCTGCAACACTTTTCCTTAAGCGATCATTGATTTTTTGAATGCGAAGCGGCTCCATTGTTTTGATCTGCTCTAATTGAGCGGCAATTGTTGCTATGCGCATTTCAAAATCAATTTTTAGCACAGCCCCTTCGTTGTTGCGATAACTGTTTAGGTCCACAATGGCCGCCTCTAAAGTGATCCAAACGGCTTCCAATTCTTTATCATCCAGTTCGGTTTTGCGCGATTGCAAAACATCGGGAAGCCTCATGGCAATTTGCAGATGGTTGACATCGTCACCATCGGCAATTTCTTTCATCTGAGCCATGTAAGCCTTAACGACCTCTTCGTTGATCACATCCTTGGTGCTGCTAAGATTGGACTCGGTATGAATAAAGACGTCAATCTTTCCTCTACTAAGATCTTCGGCAATGCGCTTCCTCATGGTCATTTCTTGATCGCGATAGGCCGACGACATGCGAATGTTGAGGTCTAAATTCTTGCTGTTCAAAGCCTTCATTTCGACAGTTATCGTCTTGTCTGGCAGGGTGCATGATGCTTTCCCAAATCCTGTCATGGATGCTAACATAAATATTGTTTTTGCCCTGCAAAGATAGCAATTCCGCGGCCTTTATTTAGTAAAGGATGCAGAGCTAAAGACTTTGGAGATGATTCAATGCCCCGTCCACTTCTTTTTTACTGTTTCCAATATAAATTTTGTCGTCCAAAATCAGAACGGGTCTTTTCAAGAAAGAATAATGATCCAGTATGTAATGACGATAGTCTTTCTCCAATAGCGCCTCGTGCTTCAGCCCCATGCTGGTATACAGTTTTGACCGTCGGTTGAATAAAGATTCATAGGACCCCGAAAGCGTTTGGAGATGTTCCAATTCGATAGCCGTGATGGGTTTGGATTTGAGTTCACGGAGCTCAATCTCTTCTGGCAGCTTGAGTTGGTTTTGAATTTTTATACAAGTATTGCAGGTTTTTAAATAAAAGAAAGCACGCATGTCGGTTGTTTATATTCTACTCAAATATAATGATCCTGTGACCAAAAAATAAAACTAAATTTGTAAGACACTTTAAACCTCCTAACTGTGAAATTCAATACTAAAACTATACATGGTGGACAAGCTCCAGACCCAGCTTACGGCTCGGTTATGCCTCCAATTTATCAAACTTCTACCTATGCTCAGTCAAGCCCAGGAAAACATAAAGGTTTTGAATATTCGCGAACCCATAACCCAACACGACATGCTCTTGAGGAAGCTTTAGCCAGTATTGAAAACGGCGCCCATGGTATCACCTTTGGGTCAGGTTTAGCAGCCATTGATGCAGTCATAAAATTACTGAATCCAGGAGATGAGGTTATCGCATCAAATGATTTGTATGGCGGATCCTATCGGCTGTTTACCAAGATTTATGAACGATTTGGTGTGAAGTTTCATTTTGTTTCAATGAGAGACGCCTCTTCAATCGAACAATATGTCAATTCCAACACCAAGTTAATCTGGATAGAAACCCCGACCAATCCCATGTTAAATATTATTGACATCAAAGTCATGGTATCTATCGCCAAAAAACATTCAATTTTGCTGGCCGTTGACAACACTTTTGCCACTCCCTACTTACAGCAACCACTTGACATGGGTGCCGATATAGTGATGCATTCCGCCACCAAATATTTAGGAGGACATAGCGATGTGGTGATGGGAGCGCTGGTTGTGAAAGACAAAGCGCTGGCCGATCAATTGTATTTTATTCAAAATGCAAGTGGTGCTGTTGCGGGTCCCCAAGATTGCTTCCTCGTGTTGAGGGGAATCAAAACGCTTCATGTTAGGGTTCAACGACATTGCGAAAACGCCTTAATCATAGCCAATTATCTAGCGTCTCATCCCAAAGTGGGTCGCGTGTATTATCCTGGCCTAACAAATCATCCTAACCATAAAATAGCCCAACAACAAATGTCGGACTTTGGTGGCATGATGTCTTTTACGACTTCTGCAGGAACTTTAGAGTCTGCTGTAGAGGTGGTTGAGCGATTGAAATTTTTCACTTTAGCCGAGTCTTTGGGCGGGGTTGAATCGCTGTCAGGGCATCCAGCGAGCATGACCCATGCAAGTATTCCTCGCGAAGAAAGAGAAAAAAGCGGGGTTACCGATAGTCTCATCCGTTTGAGCGTTGGTATCGAAGATGTTGAGGATTTATTGGCCGATTTGAAGCAAGCTTTGGGGTAATCAAATCAAAATATATTATCATATTGTGTTTTTAGTGCTGTTCAATTTGAAAATGCAATAATTTATCTCGCCATATTTGAAGATAGTTTATATTTGTCCGAACTTTTAAAGGCCTCTTTAACTAACATTATTTAACTATGTCAACATCGACTGACAAATTTGTTTCCTACGTTTCTCAAAAGAACCAAAATGAACCTGAATTTCTTCAAGCGGTACATGAAGTGGCAGAAACCGTTTTGCCTTTTATTGCTGCAAATCCAGAATACCAAGGGAAAATGCTTCTTGAGCGCATGGTTGAACCAGAGCGCACTATCATTTTCAGAGTCCCGTGGATAGACGACAAGGGTCAAACCCAAGTCAATAGAGGTTATCGCGTGGAGTTCAATTCTGCCATAGGCCCATATAAGGGTGGTTTGCGTTTTCACCCAAGTGTAAACTTGAGTATTTTGAAATTTTTAGGATTTGAACAGGTTTTTAAGAATGCCTTAACTACATTGCCCATGGGCGGCGGTAAGGGCGGCTCTGATTTCGATCCTAAAGGTAAGTCGGATAACGAAGTGATGCGTTTTTGCCAGTCTTTTATGACGGAACTGTGTCGTCACATTGGACCAGACACGGACGTTCCAGCTGGAGATATTGGTGTTGGAGGACGTGAAATTGGCTACATGTTTGGTCAATACAAACGCATTAGAAACGAATTTACAGGAGTCTTAACTGGTAAGGGATTGTCCTATGGAGGATCTTTGATTCGTCCAGAAGCCACGGGCTATGGTGCAGTTTACTTTACCAAAAACATGCTTGCAACGCAAGGCAAGTCGTTGAAAGATAAAACGGTTGTCATTTCTGGATCGGGAAATGTTGCCCAGTTTGCTTGTGAAAAAGTAATCCAAGAAGGAGGCAAAGTCGTAACCATGTCCGATTCATCGGGCTATATTCATGATGCCGATGGGTTTGATACGGAAAAATTGGAATTCATAAAAACGCTTAAAAACATCCAACGAGGCCGAATCAGTGAGTATATTTCGGCTTTTCCTAAGGCATCATTTCATGCTGACAAACGTCCTTGGAGTGTGAAATGTGATATTGCTTTGCCTTGTGCCACTCAGAATGAATTGAACGGGGATGACGCAAAATCCTTGGTGTCAAATGGAGTTGTAGCAGTCGCGGAGGGAGCCAATATGCCAACTACTCCAGAGGCCGTTGAAGAATTTCAGGGAGCAAAAGTATTGTTTGCACCAGGAAAGGCATCTAACGCTGGGGGAGTTGCAACTTCTGGCCTGGAAATGAGTCAAAACAGCCTAAGGCTAAGCTGGTCTTCAGAAGAGGTCGATGCCAAATTGCTCAACATCATGAACGACATTCATGCGGCTTGCGTAAAGTACGGCAAAAATGCAGACGGGTCTGTTGACTATGTCAAGGGCGCGAACATTGCTGGATTTGTTAAGGTTGCCGACGCGATGTTGGCCCAGGGAGTAGTCTAAAATTAACTATCTCTTTTCTTTTTGCATTAAAACCGCGTGCCCGTCGTTAGTATTGTATACTTTTATGAGAGACATGCGGTTTTTCTTTTTAATTTTTTGTACACTCTTATTTCCTAGAACATTGTTGAGTCAAGCCAACCAATGGTTTGGTCATTTTTCTTACCATAAAATCGTCGGGCTTTCCAGCACTTCGAATGCGTTTTTTGCGGCAGCTGATAATGCCTTGTTTGAATATGACTTGTCAACTGGTGATATAAAAACCATCACTACAATCGATGGGCTGTCAGGTAACAGCATTTCCGCTTTTTATCAGAGCAACACCTCTAACTCACTGATTGTCGGCTATGAGAATGGGCTGATTGAAGTAGTGGTTTTGGGTGAAAATGCAGAAGTGCATAAAGTCTACGACATTGTTAACAAGCCTACAATCCCACCTCTAAATAAGCGCATCAATGATTTTTATGAGCATGATGGACTGGTCTATGTATCAACAAATTATGGGATTTCGCAATTTGATTTGGATCAAATGGAATTTGGAGACACGTTCTACATCGGAACCCTGGGAACTCAAATTCCAGTTCTTCAAACCACTGTTTTTGAGAATAAAATTTATGCGGCCTGTGGCCTCAACAACGGATTGAAAGAGGCGGATTTATCATTGGATTTAGTAGATTTTCAAAATTGGAATACCATTGCTACAGGCGATTTTAGCGGAGTCGGATCAACGAACAATCGCCTGTTTGCCTCGCGAGCCAATACGCTCTATTCTGTCCAAAACAGTGCAATCACCTCTGCAGTCAATTTGCCCACCCCAATTATAGATCTGCGCACAAACGCTGTCGGCGTAGTGACCACTCAACAAAATCGGGTAGACTCCTTCGATGAAAATACTGGATTGATTGATGTTTTTGTGGTTGACGACAACTATCAAGTCAACACCGCCATTGCATTGACCAACGGAATTCTGATTGGAACCAACAAACAAGGTGTGATTTTGCGGCAATCGGGAGTTCAAAATTCTATCATACCGAACGGACTTCAAGACAATGACGTTTTTTCAATTTCGGCGGACAAAGGAACATTATGGGCCACTTATGGGGGGCACTCTTCGTCGTTTAATCCAGATCCAAAAAGATATTTGGGATACAGTTATTTCAACAATGAACTTTGGAACAATGTAAAGTTTGACAGTATTTTCGGAGCTTATAATTTGAACAGCATTACCAATGATCCCTTTAACAATTCAAAAACTTTTATCAGTTCTTTTGGCAAGGGAATCCTTGAAGTATTAGACTATGAACCATTTCGCCGCTTTTCCGCAGACAACAGTGGTTTGGAATCTGTATCAAGCTCTCCAGACAATGAAGATGTGCGCGTGTCGGCATTGGCGTTTGACGCTCAAGGCTTGTTATGGTCGGTTTCCTCAAGAATTGCCCGACCTCTAAAGTCATATAACCCTAATAGCAATCAATGGCAGAGCTTCGATTTTTCTTCGATCATCAATGACCCTTTAGTAGATGAATTTGGGTTTAGTGATATTGCCATTGCCTCGAATGGAACTAAATTTATTGGAGGCTATCGCTCTGGTATCATTGCGTTTAACGAAACTAATGGAGGTTCATTGATTAAAATCAACGGACAGTCTTCTAATCTTCCTAACAATTATGTGACCGCTTTGGCTATGGATCGTCAAGAGATTTTGTGGGTAGGGACTCAACTAGGTCTGAGGGTGCTTTACAGCACCTCTGGAATATTTAATGCTGCCAATCCAGCGACGCAACCCATAGTTTTTGTCGAAGACGGATTGCCTCGAGAATTGCTTGAGGAGCAATTTATAAGCGATATTGAAGTCGATGGCAGTAACAACAAGTGGATCGGCACCATAGGATCAGGGGTTTATTATGTAACATCGGACGGACAACGAACCCTCTATCATTTTACAATCGACAACTCCCCTTTACCGTCGAACAATATTAACGACATCGCGCTAGACACTGAAAACGGTTTGCTCTATTTGGCTACGGATCGAGGATTAGTGGCGTTCTCTTCAGGGGGTTCTCAGCCTTTAGATCAGCTCGATAAGGCGTTTGTTTACCCCAATCCAGTTCGGCCAGGGTTCAGAACTGAGGTAGAGAAGGTCAAAATATCTGGATTGACGGAAAGTGTAAACATAAAAATTACAGACATTGAAGGCAATCTGGTGGCGGAAGCCGAAAGCGCCAAAAATAGAAGATTTCGAGGATTTAGTCTCGAAATAGATGGGGGTAGCGCTTACTGGGATGGAAAGAATTTGAACGGCCGTCAAGTCGCTTCCGGGGTTTATCTGATTTTATTGTCTGACTTAGACACCTTCGAAACTAAGGTACTCAAACTGCTTATTGTAAGATAGATGCTGATTTCGACACATGCTATTGTGCTAACCAAAATAAAATATAGAGACAATGACCTCATTGTCAAATGTTTTACCGAGTCTTATGGAGCAAGAAGTTACTTGATCCGAGGCGCCTTAAAAAATAGGAAAGGACCTTTTAGAGCTGCCTATTTTCAGCCGCTTTCTATTATCGCCATTGAAGCAGAACACAAAGAAAAAAGAAGCCTCCAATATCTTAGAGATCTTAAAATACAGAGTCACTTTGAATCCCTGCACAGCGATATTGAAAAGGCAACTGTTGCCTTATTTCTTTCTGAAGTACTTGGCAGTTTGATAAATGAGGATTCACCTGATCCTCAACTGTATGAAATTCTATCCAATGCCTTTCATTGGTTTGATCATCAAGGCCGTTGTGGGTATTTCCACTTGCTGCTCTTGACCAAAATCATGCGCTATTTGGGTTGTACGCCAGAACAAAATCAACCCATCAATCAGTATTTTGACCTTAAATCAGGTTGTTTTACCGACACAGATGAAGAAAATAAATTCGTCAAAGGAGAAGTGGTTTCGGATTTCAAGTTCATTTTAGGCATGCAATTTGATAACAGTGGAGGATGGAAACTTTCAGCCATGCGCAAACAAGCTTTATTGCAATTAATTTTAGATTATTTTGAACAGCATGTGCCTGGTTTTAGACGACCTAAGTCTATCACTATTTTGAACCAAGTATTTAATTGATATGAAGCATTATCTCTATTTTATAATTGGCTTGTTAAACACGTCCGTTTTTTTTGCCCAAACGCTGGCTATTTTTGACGAGGACACTCAGTCACCTGTAATTGGAGCCGCTGTTTATAATCAAGACCTATCGGTTTCTGTATTTACAGACTTTAAGGGAAAGGTGTCTTTAGACGAGTTCGGCGAATCGGATGTCATTACAATTCAGCACATTTTGCATGAAACAGTTCAGTTGCCCAAAAATGAACTAGGCAGTGAACTTTATTTGAAATCTAACGCCCAAGCGTTGGAAGCAATTGTTATTTCAGCCTCAAAGTTTGAGCAAAATCGTCGTGATGTGCCACAAAAAATAATCGCGATTAAATCTTCAGATATTGCGCTGACCAATCCACAAACAAGCGCCGATTTGTTGGAAAGCACTGGGCAAGTATTTGTACAAAAGAGTCAATATGGAGGAGGGAGTCCTATGATCCGAGGGTTTGCCACCAACAGGCTGTTCTTGTCGGTAGATGGTGTAAGAATGAACAATGCCATATTTCGAAGTGGAAATATCCAAAATATCATCTCGATTGATCCATTCGCGATCCAGCAAACCGAAATTATTGCGGGCCCAGGGTCTGTTATCTACGGTAGTGATGCTATTGGTGGCGTGATGAATTTCTACACTAAAAAACCTAAACTTTCGACTACGGAAAATTTAGAATTTAATGGCCAGGCTGTTGCCCGTTACTCCGGTGCATCTAATGAAAAGGCAGTTCATGCCGAAGCTTCTCTAGGAGCCAAGCAGTGGGGCTATTTGTCAAGTGTTAGTTATACTGATTTTGACGACTTGAAGATGGGAAGCCATGGTCCTGAGGATTATTTAAGACCTGATTATGTTGTTACTGTCGACGGCGTGGATGAGATTCAACAAAATGAGAACCCAAGAATTCAAAGATTTTCGGGTTATAATCAGTTGAATTTGATGCAAAAAGTGCACTATCGGGCTCAAGAAAGATTGCATTTTGATTTGGGAATGCACTATACAACCACTTCGGATTACCCTAGATATGATCGTTTGATTTTATATGAAAACAATCGACCAGTATCCGCCCAATGGTATTATGGGCCTCAAGAATGGTTTATGACTAACCTTCAAGTTACATCATTTGGCAGTAGCTCCTCATTGTTCGACAACATGAAGCTCACTATTGCACATCAGGATTTTAAAGAAAGCAGACACGACAGGAAATATCAAGGAACTCGATTGAGATCAAGGTATGAAAACGTCCAAGCTTTTTCGGCCAATTTGGATTTGGAGCTTCCCATTTCGGAAAAAATCAAATTGAATTATGGATTGGAATATATTCGGAATTTGGTCTATTCAAATGGGTCACAAAAAGACCTAGAAACCAATGAAATCAGTCCTATTTCTAGTCGTTATCCCGATGGATCAACTTGGACCTCAATGGCATGTTATGTCAACATAACTTTTAAATATTCACCCCAATTTACAGTGAAATCGGGATTGAGATACAACTACGTCATCAACAAGATTGACTTTACAGACAACAATGTTTATTACAATTTTCCTTTCACGGAAGCTACTAACAATTCGGCGGCCTCAACAGGGACACTAGGTTTCAGCTATTCGCCAGTTGAGCAGTTTCAATTAAAAGCTAATTTGGCCACAGCTTTCCGAGCCCCAAACATCGACGACATGGGCAAGGTCTTCGACTCAGAACCTGGTTCGGTTATCGTTCCTAACCCTTTCTTAGTGCCAGAATATTCGTATGGAGCCGAAATTGGGGTCATTTGGAAACCAAAGCCAAACCTCTTGATTGATTTTTCAGCTTATTCTACGTATCTCGACAATGCCTTAACCCGAGAAGACTTTGCCCTCAACGGAGAAAGTCAAATATATTACGACGGCGAGTTAAGCGATGTTCAGGCTATTCAAAATTTAGCGATGACGTGGGTCAACGGAATTGAGGCAGGTGTAAAATACGATTTTACGGATAAAATGGAATTGCGATCTACTTTCAGTTTAATGAAAGGCAAAGAATCCGAATCTGATGGCAAGAAATATGCTGCACGACATGCGCCGCCACCTTTTGGTAAAACACAGCTCAACTGGAAAGGTGATCGTTTGTCGTGGGAATTGTATGCGGTTTATAACGGTGAAATTTCGGCGGACGACTTAAATCCAACAGAGGGTGAAAAACCGTATTTGTATGCTTTGGACGACAATGGCAATCCTTATTCTCCAGCATGGCATACCTTTAACTTGCGAACCCACTACAAAGTCAATGAAGATTTAGGACTAACCGCAACGATTGAAAATTTTACAAATCAACGCTACAGGACTTATTCCTCTGGGATTGCTGCCCCTGGAATTAATGCGGTTTTTTCAATTCAATACATGCTTTAATTGACTACCAGGACAACATATACAGTGGATGAAGCGCTTCAAAAGCTGAGGAATTTTTGCGCCTATCAGGAGCGCTGCCACAAAGAGGTTGTTCAAAAACTCGGAGAAATGGAAATGATTGATGCAGCCGTCAATCAAATTGTAGTCAGCTTGATTAGCGACAATTTCCTTAATGAAGAGCGCTTTGCGTTTTCATATGCAAGAGGAAAATTCAGTCAGAAACATTATGGAAAAATTCGAATTCAACGTGAGCTGAAACTTCGAGACATTCATCCCAAATTAATTCAAAAAGCCTTAGACCAGATTGATTCAACCGATTTTGACGATGCCTTCGAGGTTTTGGCTGACAAGAAATGGGAATCTCTGAAAAATGAAAATGTCCTGGTTAAAAAGAAAAAGTTCTTTGATTATATGGTCTATAGGGGTTGGGAGACCGAACGAATTTACGATAAATTACGCAGCCTTTCTAGTCGATAAAATAGTTAAGTCCAAATATAATGCTGCCTTTTGGAGCGGGCACTAAATTGGTTTCTGTATAGTCCTCATTTAAAATATTATTGGCGGTAATACTGGCGTTTACATCACCTATCTTTCCAATAATTCTCGCGTCCAATACGCTGTAGGCTTGACTGTCGCCCCGTTCACAGTATCTGAATGATATTTGTTGGCTCCAACGATCGATAAGCTTTGATTCCCAAGTCATAACAAGTTGTTGTTGAAGCGAATTGATGGCGTATTGCGAAATTTGAGGAATTGCTTTCACATTGTCCGAAATATAGGTGTAATCGCCTCTCAAAATATTCCCTCCCCAACTGAATCTGCTGCTTAATTCCAATCCTGTAGTTTCTAAACCAATCAAATTCTGAGCTTGCCAAGGATCACTATCTAACTCTTTGACATAGTCGATGAGGTCGTCAGAATTTCTTCTAAATCCAACCATAGCAAAGTCGAAAGACGCACTATTGAAGCGGTAGCCGAGTTCAAAAGCCAAGGCGCTTTCTGGACTCAAATTGTCGTTACCAATAGTGGTAGGAGAACTGTAATACAAATCCGTATAGGTTGGAATTCTATAGGTCAATCCTACATTGCCATAAATTCGAGATTTTTCACTGATGGCATATCCTACATCAACACCTGGAAAAGCACGGAATTTAAAGTCTGAAAAATAATTGAGAGCTATACCTGGGGTGAAGTCCACATGATCCCCTAAAAGGCTAAAACGATGCTCAACGAAAGCGTTGACTTGAGTTCGGTTATGACGTCCAAGATTGTTACTCGATAAATTTACTCTTGCCAATTCAATTCCCATACCCGTAGTGCCAAGGCTATTTTGATTGGAGCTATTGAACTCTACAGCTACTTTATTCGAGATGTGTAGATTTCTGTAGAGTGATGGGTTATTTCTTACAAAAAGATACAGGTCTTGATTGCGCTTCCAATATACTCGGGGCTTGAATTTCCAATTGCCAGAGTCGAAATTGCTTTGAATGCCAAACACGCTGGCCTGTGTTTCTTCATATTGATCCTTGTAGGACGGTGAGGCATAAAAACCATTGGCTCCAAACTGTCGTTCCATGAAACTGCCTATCAGTTGAATTGGAGCGTTTTTTGTTTTGATGGTGCTTTTTAAAAAGTAATTCCGGTTGTCAAAATCCGTGTTATGCCGGTAGCCGTCAGAAAGATTGTTTGAAATATGAAGCAAATGACTGCTGTTGTTGAGAGCGCTTTGTGTTGTAAAGGACAAGTTCTTTTGGCCATATGACCCTCCCTCAATGCTGCTTGAAATGGAGTTATTAGAGACTTTTTTAGTGACAATATTGATTGCTCCTGTAAAGGCATTTTGGCCAAAGATTCGAGCTGCAGGACCTTTTACTATCTCAATGCGCTCAATGACTTCAATAGGCAAAGCCATGTTGAGGGTATGGTGGCCAGTTTGTGGGTCTTCGACCTTCATGCCATCAATTAACAGTAGAACTTGATCAAACCCACCGCCTCTAATGTACACATCGGCCTGTGACCCCCCCAATCCACGTCGACGGATATCGACTCCACCAAAAAACTGAAGCAAATCAGCGAGGTTGTTTGCCGGACTACTGGTAATCACTTCACTAGAAATGATCTGCAAGGTTTTGGAATTTTTAGAAAAAGGTAAATCAATTCGGTTGGAAGCGATAAAAATAGAATCCAAAGTCTCATCGGGTATGGTTTGAGCGTCTAGCACAACTGACGAAAGACAACACAATAAGACATAAACGCGACAATACTTCATTCGGAATAGCTTTATGCAAATGTAGATAATTTCAAGAACCTCTATAATGCCTGGGTTTACTTATGTACAAATCTCTTATATTTATAGAAACTTAACGGTATGGTTCATCTCGAGTTTATTGATTACGTTATCATAGTCTCATTTTTTACTTTGACTTTATTTATTGGACTTTATGTCTCTAAATCTTCTGGTCAAAGCTCAAGCGCCTATTTCCTCTCAGGGAGGAACATGCCTTGGTGGCTTTTAGGGGTTTCGATGGTTGCAACAACCTTTTCTACCGACACGCCAAATTTGGTCACGGATATTGTTCGTAACAATGGCGTGTCGGGTAATTGGGTTTGGTGGGCGTTTTTGCTAACAGGACTATTAACTGTTTTCGTGTATGCCAGATTGTGGCGAAAGTCCAATGTAAATACAGATATTGAATTTTACGAGTTGCGGTATGGAGGTAAGCCCGCTCGTTTTTTGCGCATTTTTAGGGCCGTCTATTTAGGCCTCTTTTTTAATGTTCTAGCTATGGCAGCGGTGACCCTTGCGGCCATCAAAATAGGAAGTATTATCCTAGGGCTAGAGCCTTGGCATACAGTGCTTATTGGAGGATCAGTAACCGTCCTTTTCAGTGCTTTTGGTGGTTTTCAAGGTGTGGTGTATACCGATTTTATCCTCTTTTTTGTAGCCATGGGAGGATCAATTGCCGCAGCCTTTTACTTGATTGATCTGCCACAGGTTGGGGGACTTTCCAATTTAATGCAACACGAAAATGTAGTGGACAAACTCTCCTTTTTCCCTGATTTTTCCAATACAGAACTCCTCGTTACTTTGTTTATTATTCCGCTGGCGGTTCAGTGGTGGAGTGCTTGGTATCCAGGAGCAGAGCCTGGAGGAGGAGGATATATTGCCCAGCGCATGTTAGCGGCTAAAAACGAAAAGCACGCCATTGGAGCAACGTTTTTTTTCAATATTATGCACTATGCCTTAAGGCCATGGCCTTGGATTTTAGTGGCCTTAGCTTCTTTGATCGTATTCCCTGACTTGCAGAGTATCCAAAACGCCTTCCCAGGCATTACAGAAGACAAGCTCGGGCAGGACTTGGCTTATTCAGCCATGTTAACTTTTTTGCCTAGTGGCTTGCTCGGCTTGCTGTTGGCATCACTAGTAGCAGCTTATATGTCAACCATATCCACCCATTTGAACTGGGGGGCTTCTTATTTGGTGAACGATTGCTACAAGCAGTTTTTTAATAAAGCAGCAAGCGAAAAGATTTTAGTGAGAGTGGGTAGAATGGCGACAGTTCTGCTATTAGTACTGAGCGCAATGCTGGCCCTCATATTACAAAATGCACTTCAACTGTTCGACATCATTCTCATGTTTGGTGCTGGAACAGGACTAATTTTTATTCTGCGATGGTTTTGGTGGCGGATTAATGCTTGGAGCGAAATTAGTGCCATGTTTTCTTCAGGGATTATTTCCTTACTGATCAATCTAACCCCACTAGGGCTTGTGCTCTTTGGTGAAAATGACGGACTAATGGCATCTTATCTCAAGTATCCTTTTGTTGTCTTGGTAACTACCATAATATGGTTGTTAACCATGTATTTTACGAAATCAGAGTCGGAGTCGGTGCTCAAATCGTTTTATGCCCTCACTCAGCCAGGAGGTCCAGGATGGAAGCAAGTTCATAAGCCGGAAAAGAGAAATGGCGAGCCGTGGTCAGTGCCTTTTGGAATTATCGCCATGCTAATAGGAAGTGTTGGGATTTATGCGTCAATGTTTGCCGTCGGATCTTTTTTATATGGGAATACGGTAACGGGAGTCGCCCTAGTCGCTATATGTTTGACCGCGACGGTACTGTTGATTAAGCTTTGGCCAAGGATTTCAAAAACTATTGAAACCTAGTCGGCCAAGACTACGACCTTATTTTTGTTGCATTCGACTGTGCCAGAATTGATTTTCAAAGACAAAACACCTTCGGATTGCTTTTGAAGCAATTCTGAAAAACCTTCTTTGATATTGACACCCCGCAAAATGACCACACCTTCTTGAAGCAGAGAAACGACGGGTGCGTGATTGTTGAGCATTTCAAAACTTCCATGAAGTCCTGGAACACTCACGGAATTCACTTCCCCACTAAACAATGTGGCTTCGGGAGTTACAATTTCTAAATACATAAGCTTTATTTAGGCTTCGGCAAGCATTTTCTCTCCAGCTTCGATAGCTTCTTCAATGGTTCCTTTGAGGTTAAAGGCTGCTTCAGGAAGGCGGTCCAATTCCCCATCCATAATCATATTAAAGCCTTTGATGGTTTCTTTAATGTCAACCAACACACCTGGAATGCCAGTAAACTGTTCAGCAACATGGAACGGCTGAGATAAGAAACGTTGAACACGTCGGGCTCTAGAAACGGCAAGCTTGTCTTCTTCGGAAAGTTCTTCCATCCCCAAAATGGCAATGATGTCTTGAAGTTCTTTGTAGCGCTGCAAAAGCTCTTTTACTCTTTGAGCACAATCGTAATGTTCTTTTCCTAAAATATCTGCGGTCAAAATTCGAGAAGTAGAATCCAAAGGATCTACAGCGGGGTAAATCCCGAGTTCGGCGATTTTACGTGACAATACTGTGGTGGCATCCAAATGGGCAAACGTCGTTGCAGGAGCTGGATCTGTCAAATCGTCCGCAGGAACATAGACTGCTTGAACGGACGTGATGGATCCCTTTTTGGTGGAAGTAATGCGCTCTTGCATCACACCCATTTCAGTGGCTAAGGTTGGCTGATATCCTACTGCTGAAGGCATACGTCCAAGAAGTGCAGATACTTCAGAACCAGCTTGTGTAAATCTAAAGATATTGTCAACGAAGAACAAAACGTCTTTTCCTTGACCGTCTCCTGCACCATCGCGGAAATACTCAGCAATGGTAAGTCCTGAAAGAGCCACACGAGCACGTGCTCCAGGAGGCTCGTTCATTTGACCGAAAACGAAGGTTGCTTTGGACTCTTTCAAAGCCTTTTTGTCAACCTTTTTCAAATCCCATCCGCCTTCTTCCATCGAATGCATGAAATCCTCACCATATCTAATGATGCCAGACTCGAGCATTTCTCGAAGCAAATCGTTCCCTTCACGGGTGCGTTCTCCAACACCTGCAAAAACCGAAAGTCCACCGTGACCTTTGGCAATATTGTTGATCAATTCTTGAATCAATACTGTTTTTCCTACACCAGCACCACCAAATAAGCCAATTTTACCACCTTTGGCATAAGGCTCAATCAAGTCAATAACTTTGATCCCAGTAAACAATACCTCAGTTGATGTAGAAAGGTCTTCAAATTTGGGTGCTTGACGGTGAATTGGCAAACCATCTTTACCTGCTTTTGGCAAGTTTTCCATGCCATCGATAGCGTCTCCAATAACATTAAACAATCGACCGTAAACATCGTCTCCAATAGGCATTTGAATTGGAGCGTCGGTAGCTCTGACCGCCGTTCCACGACTCAAACCGTCGGAAGAATCCATAGCTATTGTGCGAACAGTATCTTCTCCAATGTGAGATTGCACTTCAAGGACTAAGATGGAACCGTCTTTTTTGGTGATTTCTAAGGCATCATAGATTTTCGGAAGTGAAGAGCCGCTTTCAAAGGCTACATCTATTACAGGTCCTACGATTTGCGAGATTTTTCCAGTAAATGCCATGAATTTTTAATTTTGACTTAATCGGTTATGTATGGTCTATTTTCGAGTGCAAATATAAAGATTATATCAGAGAAATTGCTTCGATTTTCTTTAAGAAAAACACGATTATTTGATGCTTCTTTAAAATAAAAAAACCCTCGGGAATTCCGAGGGTTTTCTCAACTAGATATTTCTTGATGTTATTGCAACAAAGGCGAATAGTTGATTGGATAATCTCCAAGGTCAACCAAGGAACCAGATGCTTCAAAATTTGAGCCGTATTTGGCATCGATGGCTTTTAGCATTTCATTGGCTAAAAGAGCGTAACCACGAGAGGTCATGTGAACGCCATCAAGCGAAAAACCTCCTCCTAGAACCAAGTTAGTGCCTATTTGGTTATCGCCAACTGCTAATTCAGAATAGTTGCCAGCAATCAAATTATTGAAAATGGTATGAGCATCTAAGAATGCATAGCCCGCTTGAGAAACTGCACTTGCTATGATAGCATTGTATTGGGAAACGATAGTGTTGATAACGTTCTGCTCGGCAGTGGTCAACACGTTAGCGTCACCTAAAGGAACTCCAACACCAAGTACCGAAGCTGGGTTGTTAGGGTCTGCTAGGGTACCCAGGACAGATGCCGTGGTCAGTGTCACCAAATCAGTTGGCTTGGTTTGACGCAAACTTGGAATCATATAAGCGGTCAAATTTGTAAGTTCATCGTCTGTGATGACGAAAGGATTTGTTTCAGAAGCCTCAAAAGATATTGTTCTGTAGGCTGCTTCATCAGCAGTAATTAATCCTACACTTGCAGCATAAGCCAAACCGTTGTTATAAGCCGTGTAGGCAGAATTGACATATGCAGCTGTTCCAGCATCAAGAGGTACTGGATTGTAAGCAACTGTATGGAAAAAAGGTATGCTTAAGACGTCAGGTATGTTGGCAACGACACCTTGAGCTCCAGTAGCAGCCATAGTGCTCATGATGCCCCCGTAGACGTACTCAAAGAATGCGGGTTCAGTGTAAGTTGTTCCTGAAACTCCGTTAAATGGAGATCCTGAAGGAGCACCGCCTGTGGCATAACCTAATATGTCGTTGTTACCAATCCACATCGTGAAAAAGGTAGGAGACTGAGCAACGACGTCTTGCAAAACTGTAGCGTTTGGAATGCTCGCCATTCTGATGAAATATGGATTGGCTAGACCCAACGATAAATTGGCTAGGTTTCCATAGCCAGGAGCTAATAGATGAAAGGACTTAGCGCCAGGTACACCCATATTATTGAAAGGACCAGTTGGATTGTTTAACAAATCCGTTGTCGGCATTGCATTTAAAACAGCTGGACGAAGGGTAGACATGTTTAAATACAGTCTAGGTCCAGCAATCATATTGCCACCAACTGTCAAGCCACCAATATTGTCAGCCATTAAGGGTTGTTTAAACTCACCACCACCAACAAGGGCCATTTTCTGAGCCATGATGTTAGGAAATGAATTTTCTTGAGCAGCGATAAACAAAGCATTGTCCGTATATCCTGCAGTAAGCGAATTTCCAACAGAAACAAAAGTTGAGAAGTCAGCTGACCCAGCATCAAGAGAAGGGGACATTACCGCTACTTCATTGTCTTCCGAACAAGATGTCGCTATAATTCCAAGAGCTAGGAACCATCCTAATCCTTTAATATTGAAATTTTTAATTGTCATCATTTTTAGAATTTAATAATTATAGATTGTTAATGGTCCATGAAACATAGTACTGGGAACCTATATAACCAGTTCCAAAGGCAGTAAAGTATTCATCTCCTAAAAGGTTACTTGCTCCTACTTTGAAAGACGATTTCCATTCTGGCATTCTCAAGTTAACTTGAGCGTCTAACACGTGATAGCTAGGTACAACGCCGTCGCCAAATGTTTGTTCCCAAAAGAATTCATCACTCCATTTCCAAGCCACATTGAAACCAAAGTTTCTAAACAAATCGGTGTTTCCAAAGCTAAGCTTGGCACGATGCTCAGGCGTGTTGAAGTTTGTTTCAAAACTTGGATTCTTAGCTTGATCAAAATCTTGTTTGGCATAAGTATAATTACCACTCAAATCGAAATTACCCAAGACTTTCGCCGACAAACCAACACTTGCTCCGTATGAACTGATGTCCACTTTGGAGTTGGTATAAGTTTGATACACTTTGTAATCCCCGTTAACTAAAGCTCCTAGAGAAAGAGGGTCAAAATCAACAGTACCATCGTTGTTAGCATCAACTGTACCATAAAGCGGAGCAATTACTGCTTCTCCAGAGATAAAGTTTTTGTAAGTGCTGTAATAGGCACTTAAGTCGGCAGTTATTTTACCAATTTTTCCGCGATAACCGAATTCAAGCGAAGTAACTTCTTCTGGCTTGACTAAGGCTGAATTCCCTACTTGAAGTAGAGAAAGGTCTCCAGCAGCTGTGGCAGCCGATACAGACGACGCCAAGAATGAATTGGTGTAAGCAGCACCACCAGTTTGAGTAACTGATGACGGAGCACCGATAGCTTGCCCTGAGGCACTAACAGGATAAACACGAGAATAACGGTCTAAGTTGGCTGGAGAACCACCCACTAGGATAGCACGACCAGCGTCCAATCCAATGAACAAATCTTGAGTCGTAGGGTTTCTAAAACCTGTTTGAACAGAAGCACGAACGTTGTGATTTCTTTGTTGCCCTAATGTCAAGTTCATCCCCAATCGTGGTGATAAAAATCCGTCGAAGTATTCAGACTTGTCATAACGGACAGAAGCAGTTATTTTTAAACGATCGTCCATCATTTTCTTTTGCATCTGGGTATAAAGACCAAATTCGGAGTAATCGATTGATCCGTCATAGTCGGTATAAATGGTACCCGAAGAATTCAAACTGTATAGTCTGTATGACCCTCCAACTTGGACTTCTGCAAAGCTGAACTTGTCTTTAAAGTTGTAATTACCATCAGCGTGATAGTACTTGGAAGTATCTTGAAATTTCGATCCAACAGTCAAATCGGGGTTAGAAATACTATTGTTAAAAGCTTGAATAAATTCAGGCGAACCAGGGACGAAGCGTTCTGCTTCTGCTACTGCTCTTGCAGCGGCATGGGCTTGAGGTTGGGTTGCGCCATTTAAAGAGGCGCCTACAAAAGTATTGATATAATCGCCAAACCACTCAGCATCGGATTTCCAAGCGCGGTTGATGTTAATCCCAGTAAATACCATGTCGTAAGAATCTCCAGCATCATCGGATGTCACATAGCCGCGTAGAAAGAAATTATCATTCTTAAGCTCTAATTTGTGTTGTTGCACGCTAAAGTTAGTGATGGCATAACGGTTCAATCCTTGAAAAAGGGTATTTCCGGTTCCAAATTTCCCAACGTAAGACAATTCAAGATCATCAGCGAAAGGACGAAAATAGAAGCCCCAGTCAGTTTTCAAACTTAATGCGTTGTGATCAGTCAATTCGTTTTCTGCATAACCAGTTCGGCTTACTACAACGTTTGGCACAATGCCTAATCCTCCAGATGCTGCTCGTATGTTAGTTGCAACTTCATCACCATAAGTGTTAACCCCATCATAATCATAATCTGCACGAGTTAAGCCTCTAAAAAATTTGTCTGTACGGTTGTCAGCAACCCAATCGGTTCCTTCAAGATAACCAAAGTTCATTTTTGCAGCGAACTTATCACTAAAAGCATGAGCTACACGAACGCCTAAATCGACATAAGTGTTGTCTCCAGCAGCTTCTTGAGAAGTGATACCTCTCTTGATGTAAGAACTAATACCTTGGTGATCAAAGGCGCTTTTACTGGTCATGAATAGAATTCCGTTGAAGGCGTTGGCGCCATAAAGTGCAGATGACGCCCCAGGAAGAATTTCAACACTTTGGACGTCAGTCTCTATCATCCCTAAAAGGTTACCAAGAGGAAAGTTCAAGGCAGGAGCCGAGTTGTCCATCCCGTCGACCAACTGCATGAAACGCGTGTTGGCAAAAGTGGCAAATCCACGAGTGTTGATCGATTTAAAAGTTAAACTGTTGGTATTAATGTCAACACCTTTCAAATTCTCAAGACCATCGTAGAAGTCAGAAGAAGCGGTGTTTTTAATATCCGCAATCCCAAAACGCTCAATAGTTACTGGAGATTCAAACACACGCTCAGGGGTTCTAGAAGCAGAAACAACGACTTCGTCAAGTGAATTGCCTTCGGTCATGACCACCGACAAAGGCTGGCTGACGTCAGTCACAGCTATGGTTTGTGTTTCAAAGCCTACACTGCTGACCTGTAAGTTAAATGGTGGCGGCGTTGAAAGATTTATGCTAAACGTGCCTTCAAAATCAGTAACAGCACCTTGGGAAGTTCCAACCACTACTACATTGGCTCCAGGCAAAGGCTGACCAGAGTCGTCAGTAACAGATCCTTTGACAGTAGTTTGTGCAAAACTGATAGAGAATCCTACCAGGAAAAGAAATTGAAAAAATGTTTTCATTAGTCGATCATTTGATTATTTGTCCTGCAAAATACGCCTTTTTTAGTAAATTATTAAAATCGCTCAATATTTTTTAGCTATTTGAGAATCCTCTCAAAATGTCAAATGCAACTAAAGATGATTTGAGGTTTAGGATTGAATGGCATAAATCGTTTATCATTTTAAATAATTGTAACGTTAATAATGCTTTCGATTGATTTTTTGTTGTAAGTTTAAATAAATTTTTTAAAACATAAATTATGAATGAAACTGTGTTGGGACTGCTGGGATTGGGTTTTTTATATGCTGTCGTGCACTTTATTGTGATTCAGTTCTCAAGGAATTGGGAAAATAGGTCTGGATACGAAAGGTTTATCACCGTTTTTGGGATTGTGGTTATTGCGCTCATTTTTATAGATACCATGTTCAGCTAGGTCTATAAAATGAAAAAGCATTGTTTCTTTAAATGCTTCACTCCACCGTGAAAAACATATTACAGGTGGGTACACTACCTACCTCACTTTCAATGTTTTAATCCAATCAAATATCTTCTCTGTACATCAATACAAACGTGATTATCCTGAAAGGGAAAGTATCAGAAACAAGGTATGGGAACTCCACAAGGAAGGTTGGGGTTACACTAAGATTCATCAATACCTGAAAAACTGTATATCTTCAAACTAAATTGGACTTTATCTAAGAGAGTATTTAGTTAATAATTCAAAGATAATTGTT
>JAQCIQ010000001.1 GCA_027592025.1 Bacteroidota bacterium | reverse complement strand
TGTATTTGACAGCCCGACTTTCACATCGATTGCACAAGTCTGTTATATTTTTGAGTTCTCTTGCTTGGGCTACCGTACCTTCAAAAATCTCATTAGTTCTATTAGAATTGATGTAAGAGCAACTAGAGTAGAGGTGGTAACTTTTTCCGGACTTGGTCCAATAGACGTAATCTACGCCATTATTAAGAGATTTAACCTGTTCTGTTTGCTCGGCATATTGTTCAATGGAAGGAGGGTTGAAGTCTATGCCAAATAGTGAGGCTACAATTAACGCCACCACGGCTATTGCTCCGACAATCCCTTTTTGTTTACCGGTTAAATTTTTTGTTGGTAAAAACCATAATTACAATGGGCAAAAAAGCAATCACAGCAATAATGAGCCCCAATTGATTTTGCACAAAAAATTTAAAGCCATTCTTTTCAGAAGCTGGATTGAGACGGTTGGCCTTTTTCCATAACAGAGATCCAATGACAACGAAAATTAAGTCTAATGCGATAAAAACGATCAACCAAGTCATTTGGACTGGAACTTTAGTCAGCAGATAAATGGCATAGACTTCGCAAGCAATTGCCACAAACCAAGACAATGCAGCAAATAATCGATATTTCGTTGCCTTTGATTTGCTTTCGGGAGTAATTTGAAATTGACTTGAGGAGGAACGAGTGTCAGAAGATACTCCCTTGTCAACTCTTGTTATTTTTTTTGAGGAACCATTGTTAGACATAAGCTTTAGTTTTGTCCATCTCATTGAGATGGAGGTTAATATTCATTGATTTGGTAGAGTAAAAATAAGGGATTTATTCGTTTTAATGATTCAAAAAAGGAGATAAATGTCTCTTGACATTGAACCGAGTTGGTGATTTTTTCTCGTTCTAATTTAACATTCACTAAACAATTTAACTACATTAGGGGTATACAAACTTAACCTCATAAAAACTATTTATTATGGACAAGCTTAAAAAAATTGTATTTGGGTTGATAATCATTATTCTTTTGGCCCAATTTTATACACCTGAGAGAAATTTGGGGGATTCTAACTTAGAAACATTTTTTACGGAAACCAATACCCCAGTATCACTGCAAGTGGTACTCAAAACAAGCTGCGCGGATTGCCATTCCAATCACACCAAATACCCTTGGTATAACAATATAACTCCTTTGAATATTTGGCTAAAAAACCATGTAGACGAAGGCAAATCTCATCTTAATTTTTCAATGTGGAAGGATTATAGTCTGAAAAAAAAGGCCCACAAAATGGAAGAAATTATGGAGGAAGTCAAAGAAGGCGAAATGCCCTTATATTCTTATACTTGGATTCACAAGGACGCTGTTCTTAATTCGATGCAAGTCAATGCGTTGGTAACTTGGGCCAAAGAAAACAAAATGAAGTATGAACTAAAAGGGGGATTTGAGGATCACGACTAAGCCAAATCTTCTTGTTGTAGTCAATCAATGGCCAGAACCCACTTCTACTGCTGCTGGTCAACATTTGATTCAAGTTCTGGAATCATTGGTTCCTGTCGTTAATTCGATTGTCATAGGTCACACCGCAGATAAAACAGATCGATCTTATGTTTTCGATTCAAATGCTATCACCTCAAGGAGGATTTTTATTAACGATTCAGAATTTGATTCCTTTCTAATCGATTTTGCACCTCAAATCGTTTTATTCGATCGATTTAACCTTGAGGAGCAGTTCGGATGGCGTGTTAGCGAGTGTTGTCCTGCCACAATGAGAATACTGAATACGGAGGATTTGCATGGTCTGCGAGCAGCGAGAGAAGAGGCTTTGATCAACAATATGGATTGGCGTGATTGCGTGTTGTCTAATCCAACCCTGCTCCGTGAATTGGCTAGTTTGTACCGTTCCGATTTAACCCTAGTTATCTCTGAATTTGAAATCGACTTCTTGAAGAGCTTGGGCGTTCCAAGTCGTTTAATTTGCTATGTCCCATTTGGATTGGAAACAGCCAATTTAAATGCTTCTCGAAATCTGAAAACTTTTAAAGAAAGAAAGGATTTGATTTTTATTGGTAATTTTTTGCACAAGCCCAATGTTGACGCCATTAACTTTTTTGTTGACAACTTATGGCCAGGAATAAGGTCAGTTCTTAGCGATGTCCAGTGCCATATTTACGGTGCCTATGGGTCTAAACTTAACCAGCCGAATTCAATTAAGGATATTATTTGGCACGGCGCGATCGATTCTACAGAGGCAGTGCTAAATCAGTCTAAAGTCAATTTGGTGCCATTGCGATTTGGCGCAGGATTGAAAGGAAAAGTGTTGGAAGCCATGTTTCATGGCACTCCTAGTGTTATTTCTGAAATCGGTGCAGAGGGCGTTTTTGGAACCATAAAATCTGAGCCTTTAAAAGCTTCCAATTGGGATGATTTTGTCGATAAAGTAATTTTGCTCTATCGCGATGAGAAACAATGGAAATTGGCTCAAGAAATTGGTTTTGAGGTAGTTCGAACCCGTTTTGACAAGTCCGTTGTTTTTCAAGATTTTATAGAGCACATGTCACAAGTTTATGACAATTTAGAATCTCATCGCAAGCTCAACGTCATTGGAGCGATGCTTCAAAGGAATGAGCATCAAAGTACAAAGTACATGGCTAAGTGGATTGAAGAAAAAAACCGTTAGAATCTATTTCTACCCTTGCTGAGAACTCTATATTCTTCGTAACAAGAACTGATGGCATCCAAGATTTGCAAATCGTTGGCGGTATTTATAAAATCTACTGAGTAGTCGCATTCGCTAACGAGCATGTCCAAATCTACTTTGTCGATTTGAAGCAGTTCGGTCAACATTTCTCTGTCAAAACGGGTCGAAAGTAAATTGCGAATTTGGTCGTCATCCTTCATCTGCCTTAACTTTCGCAATTCTTTGGGCTTTTTCCCAAAAACACTGTAAAGAAAATCCGCAGGATTGAAGACAGCTCCAAGTACCTTACTCACAGCAGATTTTGTCGAGGCCTCATATCCCGCATTGGGAAGACCAGAAATACTGTATCTCAAGTTGTTGCGCACTGGAGTGTTGACGACGTCGTATTCTAGATAACCCGTCAAGCGAAAAGGGGTTAAAACAACTGGTTCAAGGGCTAGGGCCAACTCAGTCATTTCAACAGTAGTTGCCGTACCAAAATTAATCCAGTCATTGGTTACTTTTAGTTTGATAGATTTATATCCTAAATAAGAAAAGTGAAGTGTGTCGTTAACCCTTGCACGCACCTCAAAATCTCCAGAACTGTTGGTAATTGATCCGACCACAAGGTTGAGATTCACAATATTTACGCTTACCATAGGTCTGCTATCACTTGCATTAACAACTTTACCTTTAACAATACCGACTTGTCCAAAGGCACTAAGTAGGCTCAGGTTAAGCAAGAAAAGGTATAAAATTATTTTCATTTTTTTAGAAAGCTTAAAAGTACGAAACAAATAAGTTTTGACGTTGAAGTTGCTTCAATTTGTAAGAATATTAACAATTATTGGGCCACACCGCTAATCGAATGATGGTCTAAAAGAAAAGATATTAACTTGGCCATGGCATTGGCACGATGACTGATCTGATTTTTGACAGATTTGGAGAGCTGCGCGAAGCTCTCATCATATCCATTGGGAATGAAAATAGGGTCGTATCCAAATCCGCCATCGCCAGCACTTTCTTTAGCGATGTGACCATGACAGCGTCCCACGAAGGTTTCGAGACGATTCCCAAATCTCAGCGCAATTACTGTCTCGAAATAGGCTTCTCTTGAATTCTTTTCTTTCAATTTTGCCAGCAGCTTCTCCATGTTTTTTAATGGGTCTCGTTCAGGACCGCCATACCGTGCCGAAAATACCCCAGGCTCTCCTCCAAGCGAAGGTACAATGAGTCCAGTGTCTTCTGCAAAGCAATCAGTCTTCAACAGGTCAAAGACAAAATTCACCTTTTGAATGGCATTTCCTTCAATCGTGGACTGAGTTTCTGGTATATCTCCTGTGAAATTAAAGTACTCAAGACTAAGGATTTCAAATCCTTCTGGCAGCAGGTCACGGACTTCCTCAGCCTTATTCTGATTTTGAGTGGCAAATAATATTTTCATAGATGCTAAATATAGAAATTTTGTAATTTTGAGACCTAAATATTCCTATCTTATGAAAATGACTCACGCCATTCTGGTTTTTGCGGGCATCGTTTTGGTGTCCACCATAGTTCTTGGAGATGCTTATAAAAAACGCAATAGACGTCAAGGAAGTATTACCGTAACTGGTCTTTCGGAAAAAAACTTTACCTCTGATCTTATTGTATGGGAGGGTAGATTTTCGGCCAACAACTACAATTTGCAATCGGCATTTGAGATTTTGAAGTCTAGCAAAAATAAAATAACTAAATATTTAACGGACAAGGGTTTAGCCTCGGACTCTTTTCTTTTTACTGCAGTATCCACCAATGAACTAACCGAGGCCATTTATGGTCCAGAAGGGGAATTTCAAGGACGAAAATTCACTGGTTATGAGCTCAACCAAGGCGTGGTTATTTCTTCTTCGGATGTAGGGAAAATTGAGATTATCTCCCGAGAAATTACAGAATTGTTGAATTTGGGAGTTCAATTGTACAGTGGAGAACCGCGGTATTATTATACTAAATTAGAAGAGCTCAAGATTGACATGATTTCAATCGCAACCGAAAATGCACGCTTAAGGGCAGAGACTATTGCTGAAAATTCTGGCTCAAATTTGGGTGATTTGATAGACGGTAAAATGGGTATTTTTCAAATCATTGGTCAATACTCCGGTGAGGATTATTCCTGGGGAGGCACTTACAACACGAGTTCAAAGGACAAAACAGCCACAATCACCATGAAACTCGAGTACGAGGTTGATTGATATTATTCGTGGTGATAGGGTAGGTGGTTGATGATGGCCAATCCCCGGTACAATTGCTCCACGAATAACAAGCGCACCATCTGGTGGGAAAGTGTCATTTTGGATAGCGAGAGCCGTCTTGGTACAGTTTTGTAAACGGCATCCGAAAACCCATAGGCTCCTCCAATAATGTAGCATATGTTTTTTTGACTGTGGTTGAACTGCTTTTGTAAATCGGAAGCAAAGTCCACGGACCTCAATGTCTCGCCCGCGTCGTCTAACAACACAGCGCTTTCGAATGACTTCAGAATTTCCAAAATTTTCACACCTTCGGCTGTTTTAACCTCATTTTCACTCAAGTTTTTGGAGAGCTTTTGGTTTGGAATGAATTTAATCTCAAACTTCACGAAGTGACCGATGCGTTTCACATAATCTTCAATTAACACTTCCAATTCTTTAGAAGTAGTTTTTCCAACAGCCAGCAGAGTAATTTTCATTTGACAAAAGTAATACATCCGAGTATCTGATGCCTGGTTTTGAGATTAATCAAAAATCAATTAGTAATTTCGTACAGAAATATGGCCGCTTTGAAAACTCAATTCGATTTAGATCTAGAACGCATTATCCTGCTGGGATTGCAGGAGGATGTCGGTTCGGGTGATCACAGTTCTTTGGCCTGCATACCTTCTTATAATACAGGCGCTGCCAAGCTTTTAGTAAAAGAAAGGGGTGTCATTGCTGGTGTTGATTTTGCCAAAAAACTTTGTGAAACAGTCGATTCCAAATTGAAAATTGATGTTTTGATTGCCGATGGGACCCCAGTGTCGCTTGGAGATGTGGTGTTTATTGTAAAGGGGCCAAGTTTGTCTTTACTTAAAGTTGAGCGCTTGATGCTCAATACCATGCAACGGATGAGTGCCATTGCAACTAAGACCAGACATTTTACCGATTTGATTGATGGAACTGGGACCAAACTTCTCGACACAAGAAAAACAACACCAGGCATCAGATTATTGGAAAAATGGGCAGTAAGGATAGGGGGTGGGTACAACCACCGCTTTGGACTCTATGATATGATTATGTTGAAAGATAATCATATCGATTTTGCTGGAGGCATTCATCAGGCCATTGAAAAGACCAAGGACTATTTGAAGACCAATGGGCTCAATTTGGATATTATTGTTGAAGTAAGAAATTTTGAAGAAATCGAGGCGGTTTTGCAACATGAGGGAGTGAAAAGAATATTGATTGACAACTTTTCGGTTGATGACACTAAAGTTGCGGTGGGTTTAATTGACGGACAATGCGAAACGGAATCGTCCGGCAATATCAGTGAAAACACCATTGCTCAATACGCTGCATGTGGAGTAGATTATATTTCTATTGGAGCCATTACCCATTCAGTCCATAATTTAGACCTTAGCTTTAAAGCCTTTTGACATGACATCTCAGCTTTCCAATAGATTAACAAAAATACCTGTTTTAGGATGGGCAATAAAAGGCCTTCAAAAGATTAGACTCTCCTCCAATTCGGACTGGTCATTATACGATCTATTGGAATTGTACATTATTGGCATAGTACAGGGGGCATTGACGTCAAGAGCGGGAGCTATAGCCTTCAGTTTATTTATGGCAATATTCCCTCTGTTGATTTTTTTGATCACACTGCTGCCATTCATAGTGCCTTACGTTCCTGTTGACGACTTTGAGGCTCAATTTCTACAGTTCATTCACGCTGCTGTTCCAGGGGATTCTGGCAATTATTTGGTTTCTGTATTCGAGGAAATTCAGCAGCAAAATCGCAGAGGTCTCTTGTCTTCCACTTTTGTTTTGACCTTGTTTTTAATTGCCAATGGTGTAAGTGCTATACTTTCTGCTTTTGAAAACTCCTATCATGTTAAGTTGACTAGGAATTTTTTCAGACAGTACTTGGTGTCTTTGTTTCTTGGACTGCTCATAGCCCTGTTAATTATAGTCGCTGCAGTAGCCTATGTTTGCATCAAGTTTTATACCATGCAGATTTTGACCAGACTCGATTACAGTGGATCGAAATATACGGTGGTGAGTATCATTCAAATTTTAGTCATTCCTATATCGATTTACATCTTTACTTCTTTGATCTATTTTTTTGGAACCAAAGAAGGACTGAAGGGAAGGTTTTTTAATTGGGGGGCGGTAATGACTACGGCTCTCTTTATGGCGACCTTTTATTTTTTTGGTATATATCTCGACAATTTTAGTTCATACAACAAACTCTACGGTGCCTTGGGGGGTCTCCTTGCATTGATGTTGTTCATTTGGCTTAACTCAAACATTTTGTTGTTAGGATTTGAACTGAACGCAACTATCAAACAAATCAAGCGGCAGCCGAACAAACCATAGCATGAACTACATTGATGTAATTCTTCCTTTACCATTGGGTGGGTATTTCACTTATGAAGTCACTCAAGCCGAAGCCGATTTTATTCAACCGGGAATGAGGGTAGCGGTGTCATTTGGCAAAAGAAAAATTTACGCAGCGTTGGTGCATAGTTTGCATCAAGTCACACCAGAAAAATATGAGGCCAAACCCATTGATCATATTCTCGATGAGCACCCCATTGTAACACAAACACAATTAAATCATTGGGATTGGATATCAGAATATTACCTCTGCCCAGTTGGTGATGTCATGAGAGCAGCTTTACCAAGTGTGTTTTTACTTCAGAGTGAGACAAAATTGAAGCATCACCAAGAATTTGATGCGGACACTTCTCAATTGAACAATGACGAATACCTGATTGTCGAAGCCATTGAAAGAGTTGGCGAAATCAGTATCAGCGAGGTGTCAGACTTATTGAATAAAAAGACGGTTTTGCCACTTGTTCACCAGTTGGTGTCTCAATCCGTTTTGGAAATAGTAGCGTCATTCACAGAAAAGATCAAACCCAAAACAGTTCGATTTGTAAAATTGGCTTCGACCTACAACGGTGAAGGTTTGCATTTGGCGCTCGATCAACTGTCGAAAGCCCCAAAGCAGAAGGCTATTTTGATGCGCTATTTTGACCTTTCTACCAAAGGTCGAGTTTCCGCTGCGGACTTAGTCAAGTGGTCCAATTCTTCTCCATCTGCTTTAAAATCATTGGTTGATAAGGGGATATTTGAGGAAGAAATGTTGGTCATTGATCGCCTTGGAAGCAACAATTCGCTCCAGGCCAGGCGTACGGTTTTGAGCCCTCACCAAGAGGCTGCTTATCAAAGCGTTCAGGAAGCGTTTCGGACAAATGACGTTTGTTTGCTTCATGGAATCACTTCCTCTGGAAAGACTGAATTGTATGCCAAACAAATGTCTGAGACCATTAGTCAAGGTGAGCAGGTCCTTTTTTTGGTGCCTGAAATAGCCTTGAGCACTCAGCTGGTTGAGCGATTAGAGCTGCAGTTTCCCAATCAAATCGTGCTTTACCATTCTAGATTTAATGAACAAGAGCGCGCAGAATTGTGGAGTAAAATCATGAACAATGATCCTTCAGCACGACTGATAATAGGTGCTCGTTCGGCAATATTTTTACCTTTTAAAAATCTTAAATTAATTGTGATTGACGAGGAACACGAGCATTCGTACAAACAATTCGATCCCTCTCCCAGATATCACGCCCGCGATGCCGCCTTGGTTTTGTCGAGACTTTCCAATGCTAAGACCATTTTAGGTTCTGCAACTCCAAGTGTTGAAACTTATTACAACGCTACTGTGGCTAACAAGTTCCCTGTGGTACACTTGAACGAACGTCACAACCAAGTTTTACCTCCTAAAATTTCTTTAGTTGATTTAAAGGATCAGCACAAGCGCAAAAAAATGACCGGACATTTTAGCGATGTTTTGTTAAAGGGTATGCGCTCCGCGTTGGCTCATCAACAGCAAATCATTTTGTTTCAAAACAGAAGAGGCTATGCTCCATTAGTGACCTGTATCACTTGCGGACATACCCCACATTGTTCTCACTGCGACGTCAGTTTGACCTACCACCAGCACAGCAATCAGTTGCGTTGTCACTATTGCGGATTTAGCGATAAAGTTACCGCACATTGCGTTGCCTGCGGCAGTCCGACACTGGAGTACCGAGGGCTTGGAACCCAGCAGATTGAATCAGAAGTTCAGGCGTTGTTTCCAGAAATTAAAGTTGCAAGAATGGATTTGGACACCACCAGAGGCAAGCACGCCTTTTCAAAAATCATCTCCGATTTTGATCAACAGAAAATACAGGTCTTAGTGGGCACTCAAATGGTAACCAAAGGCCTTGACTTTAGAAATGTAGCCTTGGTCGGAGTCCTCAATGCCGATAATTTGTTGAATTATCCTGATTTTAGGGCCCACGAAAGATGCTTCCAAATGCTTCAACAGGTGGCTGGTAGGGCAGGACGTACGGATGAACAAGGTCAGGTTTTGATTCAAACCTATTTGCCAGAACACCCAATATTGCAACAAGTTGTTGATTCCAACTTTCAGCAAATGTTTGATCAACAACTACAACAACGAAAAACATACGTTTATCCGCCATACGGGAGAGTGGTGAGAGTCAGTTTAAAACACAAGAACATCAATCTTGTCAACGAAGCAGCCGATTGGTTGTTTAAAGCCTTTAGCCAAAGTTTTGGAGAATTTGTCATAGGACCAGAATTTCCTCCTGTGGCTAGAATTCGCAATCAATATCAAAAGAACATTTTGATCAAACTCATTCACCCCAACAAGACCAAGACGGCAAAGAAAATCATAAAAAAAACTCAGAGCAGTTTTGAGAGTATTGGTCAGTTCAAATCGGTACGACTCATAATTAATGTCGATTGCTATTAACCGATAAGTGCAGAGAGGCTGTCGTCCAGTTCGTTCCTTTTGTTGCGACTTAGAGGGATCGATACCTTGTCAATTTCAACCTGAGATCCGTGGTAACGATCCACCAGATTTAGATTGACAATGTAAGATTTGTGTATGCGCATAAATTGTTTTTGTGGCAACCTGTTTTCCATGCCTTTCATGGTTGATAAAACAATAAAAGACCCTGTTTTGGTTATAATTTTTACATAATCTCCAAGAGCTTCAATGTACTTTATTTCTTCAAGATAGACTTTTCTTTTTTTCGAATTGCTTTTGACATAAATGAAGGCTGGCAATTGCTTTTCTCTTTGATGGAGAACCACATACATTTGAAGAGCTTTGTCTACAGCTTGGTCCAGTCTTTTTTCGGTCAAAGGTTTAGACAGATAATCTATTGCATTTTGGTCAAAGGCTTGGGCAGCATTGTCTTTGCTTAAAGAAATAAAAATAACCAGAGGCTTGTTGGATATGGTGTCCCAAAAATCAAATCCATTAATGATTGGCATTTCTACCGATAGAAATACAAGATCTATATTTTTTGCTTCAAGAGCTTTTTTAGCTTCATTTAGACTGCTGGCATGACCAACCAAATTGAGGTTTGGGTGGCTGTCCACTAAAGTAAGCAGTGCAAAACGATGTAAGGAATTGTCATCAACAATGAAGCAATTAAGAGTCATAGTTTGGGAATTTCAGCGTGCAAATTAAAACAATCTGTATTAAATTCAAAACATTTTGAAAATTCTTCAGATTGATAAATAAAATTTAAAACATCTATTTTTCAAGTTTGATATCATACAATAATTCATATTCAACCTATGATTGGTAGTCATCTTCAAAATTATCGGAATCGAATTCGTACACTACTGGTGTCTCTTCAATTTTGGTTTTTCTCATAGTTCCAAAAATCAAGATGAGCATTGAACTAAGAATGACAACCAATAGTACTCGTTCGTCAATCGCAATTGATCGGTTATTAATAAAATTCAATTCTTTGATTTGCAAAAACAACAGTATACTAATTAATCCTCGAGGAGAGAGATAGAGCAGTGCTGTAGGCTTAAAATGCAACGTACTTATGCTGAGGTACAGATAGCGAATAACTAGCATTATAGCCAATATTGACAGGCCATAAATAAAAGGTTCCACGGAAACAAAATCACTGATAACCACTGAAAAACCAAAAAACAAGAAGAAAAAAGTTCGAACAATAAAAGTTGATTCCGCAGTGAGAATGTGAAATTCATGAAGACTTTTATCGGTTTGACCAAGGTTGAGATACTGCTTCATAAAAGTGGGTAGCAGCACTTTTGCATTGCTCAAGAAAACACCAAAAATAAAAATGGTTACTAAGGCTGGCAAGTGGAAGTATTTTCCAATGGCATAGACGAGAATGAGCAGCGACAGAATTAAAAAGAATTTGACATTGTGGGTGATGCTTTGTAGCAAACGGTAAAATACATAGGTGATTAAAACAGAAACCACGATGACTCCAATGATTTGCAAAAGCAAATTGATTAAAGAGGTTGAGCTAATTAGCGGTTGCTGAGCGGTTAACTGTCGTATGACATAATTGAACATCATGATTCCCAAAATGTCTGAAAAGGTCGATTCGTACACCACTAATTCTTTGTCTTGTTTCAATAAATTGGCTGCAGAAGGTATGGCTACAGCGCTGCTGATGATTGACAGCGGAATGGCATAAATGACCGATTCATTGAGACTCATGCTAAGCATCCATTGGAGTAGGAAACTGATGCAAACGATGTTTAACAGTAAAATAATCAATGCAGCCAAAAATCCTTTCAGGATGATTGGCAATTTTTCTTTGCTAATTTCCAATTCCAAAGCCCCTTCCAGAACAATTAAAATCAAACCAACAGTCCCCAAAACGGGAATCAATGCTTCAATCATTTTAAAATCTTTGTAACCGTAGGCGTCAGCGAGCATTCTGAAGGCAATGCCAGTTAACATCAACAGGATGACAGCGGGAAATTTCGTTTTTCGAGCAATGCCGTCAAACAAATAGGAAAAAATGACCAATAGGGGGAAAACAAACAAGATGGTTAAGGTATCGATGCACGCAATTTAGAGGAGGATGAAATATAGCCAATTTTGAGCATATTTCTTAGATATTTTTGTGTGAATTTTGCATTAATCGAATCATCAATGCGGTTGAAAACACCAAGAAGAGTTCCTCGAGGTTCATTTTTTATCCTACCGGCAGGTGAGAATGGCCTAAAAGCTTTGATTTAACTCCAATAATTATTTGCAGAACAAGAAATTATGGTTAGTTTTGCGCACTTAAAAATAATAACATATGAACCATTATGAAACTGTTTTCATCTTGAATCCCGTTTTATCTGAAGACCAGATAAAGGAAACAGTTAAGAAATATGAGGATTTCCTCGTTTCTAAAGGTGCCAAGATGATTGCCCAAGAAGATTGGGGCTTGAAAAAGCTCGCTTATCCAATCCAAAACAAGAAAAGTGGATTTTACCACCTTTTTGAATACCAAGTTGATGGCCAAGTCATCGAGTTATTGGAAGTGGAATTTAGACGTGACGAACGTTTTATGCGCTACCTTACAGTGAAATTAGACAAGCATGCGGTGGCCTGGGCCGAAAGAAGACGTGTGCGTAACAATAAAACAGCTTAATTATGTCCACTTTAGAACAACAAGCAGGCAACAGAAAAGACGGAGAAGTGAGATATTTGACTCCTCTCAATATTGATACCAGCAAAGTTAATAAATACTGCCGCTTCAAGAAAGCTGGCATCAAATACATCGACTACAAGGATGGTGATTATTTGTTAAACTTTGTAAACGAACAAGGCAAACTTTTGCCTCGTCGATTGACTGGAACTTCACTCAAATACCAACGTAAAGTTTCGGTTGCCGTTAAACGTGCCCGTCACTTGGCTCTAATGCCTTATGTTGCTGACCTTTTAAAATAATTGCTATGGAACTAATTTTAAAACAAGACGTTGAAGGCGTAGGATTCGCTGACGACATAGTGACTGTCAAAAATGGTTTTGGTCGTAATTATCTGATTCCACAAGGGGTTGCTGTTTTGGCCACGCCTTCGCAGAAGAAAGTCCTTGCCGAAACCTTGAAGCAACGTGCTTACAAGGAGCAAAGACTGGTTGATGCTGCTCAAAAGATTGCGGATGCTTTGAAAGCTCTGGAGGTTAAAATCACTTCCAAAGTTGGTACAGGCGATAAGCTATTTGGATCAGTCAACAACGCTGACCTTGCAGAAGAATTTGCTAAGCATGGTCATGAAGTGGATAAAAAATTCATTACTGTACCTGGCGGTCAGATCAAACGACTTGGCACTTATACTGCCACTGTCCGTTTGCACCGAGCTGTTGTTGCTTCAGTAGATTTTGACGTGATTCCTGAGGCTTCCTAGAAACCTCTTAAACATCATAAAAACCGCTTTTTTTGGCGGTTTTTTTATTTCCAAGAACTATGAAATACGCACGATTATCCAAGGAGCAGTTGGAAGAAATGCACGAAGAATTTGCTCAATTCCTCGCAGCTCAAGAAATCACCAAAGACGACTGGGACAAGATCAAGGCAGAAAATACGGATCAAGTGGACCTGCAACTCGACGCCTTCAGTCATTTGGTCTGGGACAATGTGTTGGACAAAGTTAAATTCCTTGAGTTGATCTCTCCCAATCACATGTATTTGTTTAAGATTGACGCCGCACTCCACTTGATTGGTGTCAAAATCAATCAGCCTCTTATCGATATTACCACACCAGAAGGTTATGCCTGGTTGAAAGAAAACTTGATGAATGATGCCGTTGAACTGTTTCAGTCTAAAAAGGAAATCTCCGACAACTTGAAGGCGGATTTGTTTAAACTCATACAACAAGGAGCGTCAATCACCTCTGGAGTCCTCTATGGATATTTTGAAGACCTGATATCTCCAAAGTCTTAAAAAATAGTGATATTTGTACAAAACCCTAATTCATGAGTCAAAAACCACGTATTCCCAAAGGCACTCGCGATTTTTCTCCCGCGGAAATGTCCAAACGCCAATACATCCTAGATTGTATGGCCAAGAATTTTCAAAAATTTGGTTTTCAACCTATTGAAACCCCTAGTTTTGAGCTTTCTGAGATCCTGTTGGGCAAATATGGCGATGAAGGAGATCGGCTGATTTTCAGAATTTTGAATTCGGGAGATAAATTAAAACAAGCTGACACCCAAGCCCTTAGTGAAGATAAACTTGCGGCGTTTGCAGGATCCTTGTCAGAAAAAGCATTGAGATACGACCTTACGGTGCCCTTTGCCCGTTATGTAGCGCAACACCAAAACGACATCCAATTTCCGTTCAAGCGGTATCAAATTCAGCCCGTATGGCGCGCTGATCGTCCTCAAAAGGGTCGGTTTCAAGAATTTTTTCAATGTGATGCCGATATCGTTGGCAGTAAAGGGTTGTGGTCCGAAGTAGAATTTGTTTTGCTCTACGATGCTGTGTTCACCGACCTGGGACTTGAAGGAACTACCATTAAAATTAACAACAGAAAGGTGTTGTCGGGAATTGCTCAAATGATTGGAGCCTCCGACCGTTTGATTGATTTTACCGTCGCCTTAGACAAACTCGATAAAATAGGAGAGGAGGCCGTTAAGGCGGAAATGCTTCAAAAAGGCATTGCGCCAGGCGCCATCGAAAAACTGGAGCCCTTATTCCGCTTGTCAGGGGATTTTGACAGCCAATTGAAAGCCTTGTCTGTCATTCTGAAAGACTCCTATATTGGCTTAGAGGGCATTGAAGAATTGAATTTTATTGCCAAGGCTATTGCCGCTCAACCGCTACAATCCGCTCAACTCCAATTGGACGTCACCTTGGCCAGAGGGCTTAATTATTACACTGGTGCTATATTTGAAGTCGAAGCGCCAAAAGGCGTGGAAATGGGGTCTATTGGAGGCGGAGGCCGTTATGACGACCTGACCACTATATTTGGTTTGAATAACGTCAGCGGTGTCGGTATCAGTTTTGGATTGGATCGCATTTATTTGGTCATGGAGGAATTGGACAAATTTCCACCCTCGGCCTATGTGGGCAGCAAGGTGTTGTTTTTGAACTTTGGTGAAGCCGAGGCCCGCCATGCCCTCAAAGTGGTCATGGAATTAAGGCTCCTGGGCATCGCGTCAGAGCTCTATCCCGACGATGCCAAGCCAAAAAAACAGATGCAATTTGCCAATGCCAAAGGCTTTCAGGCGGTTGTGCTCATCGGTGAAAACGAATTGGAAAACGACACTTACACCCTCAAAATGATGGCCAGTGGTGATCAGAAGACTTTTACAAAAGAGGCGCTATTGATGCACCTCCAACAAGATTTAATTTAACTACAACCTATGCTAACTCTAAATAAATTTACTGCGACTGTTTTCCTGTGCGTTTTGATGATGCAACTTGGCTTGGCACCGACCAAACCCAAGGCTGTTTTGGTTGTTCATGGTGGTGCGGGCACCATTCTGAAAGAGCAAATGACCGACAGCATAGAACAGCTCTATCGGGAAAAATTGTCAGAGGCCTTGTTGGTAGGACGTGAAGTCATTCGAAAAGGCGGGACGAGTGTTGACGCTGTTGTAGCCGTGATTGAAATTCTGGAAGACTCGCCTTTGTTCAATGCCGGTAAAGGCGCCGTATTTACTGCCGAAGGCAAAAATGAGCTCGATGCGTCCATCATGGATGGCGGTACTGGAATGGCTGGTGCTGTTGCCTCATTGACTCATGTCAAAAACCCCATCAAGGCGGCCCGAGCTGTTATGGAGCATTCTGAACATGTGATGATGATTGGTTCAGGAGCGGAGAAGTTTGTCACATCACAAGGGATCGAAATGGTTCCTGAGGATTATTTTTTCACTCAAAAACGATTTGATCAGCACAGAAAGGCACTCGGTGAGGCGGTTAAGGCCGAGCCGATACAAAAGAAATATGGCACTGTAGGTGCAGTAGCCTTAGACGGTTATGGCAACCTCGCTGCGGGCACTTCTACTGGCGGCATGACCAACAAGCAATTTGGCCGTGTTGGTGACGCTCCCATCATTGGAGCGGGGACCTATGCGAGCAATGCCAGTTGTGCCGTGTCTGCTACTGGCCATGGGGAGTTTTTTATACGCAACGTAGTGGCTTATGACATTGCCGCCCTCATGACCTATAAAAATGTCAGTGTTGAACAAGCCTCCGAGGCGGTGATCAACGGCAAACTTAAAGCCATTAATGGTGGAGGAGGCGTCATTGCCCTAGACCGTGAAGGTAACTTTACCATGCCCTTCAACACCCCAGGCATGTACCGCGGTTTCATCAGCCTGGAGGGAGAACCTCAAGTCTTTATCTACGGCGCAGAGGAGGAGTAAAGCCAGTTTCGGAAAGGAAGGTGTTCCAAATGTTCTCGGCGTGGCGAAGGGCGGAATTTTTACCGCAAAACTTGATTTGAAAAACTAAAGTTTGATTAACTTCAAAACTGTCTTTGGAACACGACAACCCGCCCTTTGGGTAGGTGCTGTTATAGCCAGTTTTTTATTTGATAATTTGCTCGTCATACTGTTCTGGTGTCAAAGTCGCACTGATAATTGGCTTTCCGCAGTCAGGAACCATTGCTGCAAACCTTTGATAATCGCAAGTAAAGTCCACCAAAAATTTCGTGTAATCTACTGCGTCTGCTAATGAAAGTAATTCATATTGCCCTTGAATAGGTGGCATTTGAGGATTATTGTGTGTCACCAAGTGTGAAATAAATTCTGCACGACCAATCCAGCATCCGCCGAATGTATGTTCTCCATTTACAATATTTGTCCATTTCCTAAATTCACCACTTGTCAATTGACGACCACCTTCAATCTGAACTGTCCCTGAAAGAACTGTCCAACTTTCAATTCTTGGTTTTGAAACATCTTGGTCAACATAGCCACAAATAATAAATTCTATGTTTAAAATTGTCGGAGATGTTGCAAGATTTTCTACATTCAATTGTTTTCTCAATTCAGCTTTTAAACCGTCAATAAAATGCCTTACAATAGTTTCATAACAGCCGTAACTTTCGTAGTTTTTTTCAAGAGCTTTAAAAATGGAATAAATTGTCTTGTGATTTAACAACGCTGTCCCAGCAACACAAATCGCATAAGAGTTGTCGTTGATTTTAAGATTAAAAAGTTTCTTTGCCATTCTGGACCAACTTATTGGAACATTAATTGGTTGAGCCAAATCAAATTTTTGATTTGTTCCACGTTGAGCGGCTTGTGTGATTGTTTGGTTCCAAGTCGTTTGACTGTCTGCGGCTAATGCGATGCCGTCTGGAACTGCTATTGCTATGCATATTGACATATTTCTATTGTTTAGTTGTCGTTTTAAAATTGGCTATAACTACTGAATATCGGAACCAGTTCCGATATACGGGCTATATCCTTTTAGCGTGTCCATCTTCATCGTTCACGGAGAAGACGCTCAACGGTATAGGTGATGCAATTGATAAAACCCCAAATCAGTTGATCCCAATCAAAAACCTCAGAAAAAAAAGTGCTAACTTCGGTCAAGCTGCTTTTGAAGACTTCGATTTGGGGTCAAAATCTAGATAAATGTAATACTATCTTTGAAAATATAAAATACTGTAGTGAGAAATCTGCTGGGTAATTGCGCCTTGCATGTGAAGATCACGGCAGAAATACCGTCTGCCATGCTCTCAGGAATTTGGGGCGAAATTCCTGCAGTTGTTGTGCCAAATGTGTAGCGAGAGGGGGGCACGATCCCCCGACCTCCGGGTTATGAATCCGACGCTCTAACCAGCTGAGCTACCTCGCCATTTTTCAAGGCCTCAAAGATAGAAACAAATTCAATTGTCGCAAATTTAGCTTCAATAATAATCCCGACAATTCGTTTTTTTTAAATTATATACCTATATTGACCGCTTTACTGAGCATATGACTACTAAGACAAAATTTGAACTCGAATTTCCGATACACGCCTCAACCTATATGTTGTTTCAGTACATTTCAACAGCCTCAGGTTTGGCCGAATGGTTTGCTGACAATGTGAACTCCAGAGGAGACGTCTTTGTCTTTATCTGGGACGATGCTGAAGAACGGGCTAAACTGTTGAGTAAAAAGAATGAAGAGCGTGTGAAATTTCAATGGCTGGAGGACGAGAATGAAGTGTGTTACTTCGAAATGCGTCTTCAAGTTGACGAAATCACCAAAGATGTATCGCTCATAGTTACCGATTTTGCCGAAGAAGATGAGCTGGAAGAAGCCAAAATGATTTGGGAAAACCAAATAAGTGCACTGAAACACATTCTAGGAGCCGTTTGATATGATAAATCTCAATGGTCAACTTGTTCCTCAGGAAGAAGCTAAGGTCAACGTGAGCAACAGGGCGTTTAATTATGCCGATGCGGTTTTTGAAACCATGCGGATCAGAAATGGTCAACCTCTTTTTTTTGAATCACATTATTTTCGGCTTATGGCCAACATGCGCATTTGTCGCATGGAAATTCCAAATCATTTCACGCCAGAACATTTGCTGTCCGAAATCACGGCTCTGGTTAATGCTCAATCCTCAAATTGTTCCAATGCACGTATAAAAATGGTAGTTTTTCGTGACGCGGAAGGTCTTTATACCCCAGTTTCCAATGAGGTGGGCTATTGCATTACTGTTCAGCCCCTGGCAGAACAAGATTATCCCTTGAACTTGTCTTCTTATACAGTGGATATTTACAAGGACTTTTTGGTGCCTCCAGGTCTTCTCAGTACGGTCAAGACATCGAACAGAATGGTGAATATCCTCGGAGGAATCTATGCCAAAGAAAATGATTTTGACAATTGTTTGTTGTTGAATACCCAAAAGAACGTTATTGAGGCCCTCAATGGCAATGTTTTTCTTGTGTTTGACAAAACAATAAAAACACCTGCGCTATCCGAAGGCTGTTTGAACGGCATCATGAGGCGACAAATCATTGAATTGGCTCCTAAACTAGGTTTCAGGGTAGAGGAGGTGGTAGTTTCTCCGTTTGACATTCAGCAAGCCGATGAAATGTTCATTTCCAATATCATTCAAGGTGTGCGGCCAGTTACCAACTTCAGAAAAAAACAGTTTGGTACAGTCTGCGCCCAGACGTTAATCGAAGCGCTTAACGCCTCACTTTAATTGAAGGAAGGATCGTCAGGGGCATTGGCCCATATCTGATAGTCTCCGCCCAGTTTAAGCATTTCTTGTTTCCAAAATGAATGGTCTTGTTGTAAAATGACACCAGCTTTAAAACTGTTCTTCCTGACCACCCAAGAATTCAGCCTGATTTCATTTTCCAATTGTCCACTTTCCCATCCGGAGTATCCCAGAAAAAATCTGATTTCACTGCCCAAAATTTCGCCGTCGTTAATGAGTTGCGCAACCGAACGGACATCACCACCCCAGTAGAGTTCACTTCCAATCATTTCGCTGTTTCTAATGAGATGTGGACAGGTGTGAATAAAATATAAATTGTCTTGATCGACTGGGCCGCCGTTGTATAAGGGAAAATTAGCTTCAATTTCGGGTACTGCGTCGTTAATGGAGTATTCCAACGGTTTATTGAGAATAAAACCAACAGAACCCTGTTCGTTATGCTCGACCAGCAGCAAGACCGATCGGTTAAACCAATTGTCGTTGAGTATGGAAGGCTCTGCAATCAGCAGTTTGCCTTTTTGAAGAATGTTAGTTTTCAATGGTTAAGAATTGTAAACTGGGTTTAATATTATACGAAAGGTAACAAGATAAAATGATAATGCAAAAAAAAGCCCGCAAAGTGCGGGCTTTTATTTAGAAAGAAAATTCTTAGTTTACAGCATCTGTCAAATCAGAACCTGCTTTGAATTTTACAACATTCTTTGCTTTAATTTTGATAGTAGCACCAGTTTGAGGATTTCTACCTTCACGTGCAGCACGTTTTGAAACTGAGAAAGATCCAAAACCTACAAGAGAAACACGCTTACCTTTTTTAAGCGCGCCTTCAACGTTACCTACAAAAGAATCCAAAGCTTTTTTTGCAGCTGCCTTAGAAATACCGGCGTGTTCCGCCATTCCTTCGATTAAATCTGTTTTGTTCATAATTGTTTGTTTTTAAAAATTAGAGTGTTCACAAATGATTCACTGAAACAAATTTAACTGGATTATACATTCTCACAAGGATTGTGACGTATTTAAAGATGAATATGTTAATAAAATGGGTTAAATGTTAATAAAGGGAAGGGATTTAGCGGCCAAAAAATGAGAATACGTCAGTTTTTAACCCATCATACAGCCCGTTTTTAGTGCCGATCCGTTCAACAAGTCAGTAATGTCAAGCATTTTTTTTCCTTGAAACTGCAATTTTTTCAAAATTATATACCCATCATGGACGGCTACCTTGGCAGCTTTCTTCTCGCAGATGACCGATCCATTCTTTTCTCGATGGGTGGCCGCTTCAAATTCAATTTCTGAGATTTTAAGGCTGTAAGTCAAATTGTCAAAACTCATGTTTGTCCAGGCACAGGGATAGGGCGAAAGTCCTCTTGACAGATTGACGATGGTTCGGCCGTCAACATGCCAATCGATTTTTCTGTTTTCAGGATTTAGTTTTGGAGCCTTTTTGAGAACGTTTGGATGGGTTTGTGGAACCGGGTTTGCCGATCCTTCCGCAATCTTATCGAGTGTCGATACCACCAATTGACTGCCCAATATTTTCAACTTGTCATGCAAGCTGCCAGCATTGTCTCGGTCAGCGATGGGAGTAGAGGTTTTTTCTATGATCGATCCTGTGTCTATTTTATCATCTATAAAAAAGGTGGTCACTCCTGTTTCTCGTTCTCCATTGATGATAACCCAGTTGATGGGGGCAGCACCGCGATAGTCGGGTAAAAGAGAAGCATGACAATTAAAGGTTCCAAATTTAGGAATGCCGAACACCATTTTAGGCAGCAGCTTGAAGGCCACCACGACAAAAACATCGGCCCTTAGGCTGTGCAATTTTTTGACGAAAGCATTGTCAGTAAGACTCTCGGGTTGCATGACTGGGAGTTTGTGTTCCAAACAATACGTTTTTACGTCAGACATTTGCAGTTTTTGCCCACGTCCAGCTGGTCTGTCGGGTACTGTAACAACGCCAACCAAATGGTGTAGGGACGATCTGATAGCTTCCAAACTGCTGACTGCAAATTCTGGAGTCCCCATAAAAACCACTCTCAATGATGTGCTATGAGTCATAAGCTGAATCGATTGTCCAAAGATACTTTTATTTGGTCTTGAGCCAGTAATTTTTTCAGGCAGGCGGTCAATTGCCCAGGATCGGCATGGGTCATGTCTACTAATTCTCTTGATGTTCTGGGATTGCTTGACAGGGCACTTAAAATCTGTGATTTAAGATCGGATTCGTTCATCGTTTTGGGTGTCATGCAAACTGAACAATGGCCGCAGCCCTCTACGGAAGTTGAACTGAAATATGAGGACAGCTTTACGGCGCGACACTGTTGATTGTTTTGCACATATTTCTGCACGTCCTTGACCCTTTTGATTTTTCCTTGAATGATCTTTTCGACGTCCTTGGCAATACGGTTGATGGTTTTGTCATCTTCTCGAGGTTCTAAAAATAAGATGGCAACATCGGAGTCGCTGCGTTCTAACGACAGCACATTTTCTTTGTGCAGCTGTTCTATCACCTGCAACACCCGCTCAATGGAGGTATTGGCAGCGTGAGCCACACGATTCAGATCAATGTTGACTAAATATTCAAAACAATTGGTATAGCTCCTTAAAATTGGAAGGACCACCTCGGCCAATTGAGTCCTGTCATGCAAGTAATTCAACAGTTCGTGACTGCTTTGATTGAACTTTATCTTAAACTCAGATCTGAAATTATCTCTTAAACTGATGATGCTGTGCTGATCGAGAATTTTGAGCACTTGGTAAACGCTGTTTTTTGGTAAATGAAAATGACCGCAAAAGGATATGAAATCCAAATTGTACAATTGTTCGTTCAATTCCCCATAAGCGATTTGCAAATAGGAGCAGAGGTGTCTGTAGACTGATTTGATGAAATCAACCGTTGGCAACTGATCAATAAAAAATGACGATAATCTAGCGCCGTCATTGTCGCCCCAAAGAATAACGGCCTTGGCCGGTTCGTTGTTACGTCCGGCTCGTCCCGATTCTTGATAATAGGCTTCTAAACTTTCAGGAAGGTCAAGGTGAACGATCAATTCAACGTTCGATTTGTCGATGCCCATGCCAAATGCACTGGTCGCAACCATGACCCGATTTTCCTCCTTCATCCAAGATGACATCTGCTTTTCTTTGAGATGCGATGGCATTCCGCCGTGATAAAAGGCTGCTTTAAAACCTGAAGCGTTCAACTCCCTTGCCACATCAATGGTGTGATTTCTGCTTCTGACATAGATGATGGCATTTTGTGAAACCGGCTTGAGATATTCGAGCAAGCGGTAAGTTTTGTCTTCAACCTTTTCAACTACATAGGAGATGTTAGGCCTGAGAATATTGTCTTTAAATACTTTGGGTGCTGACAAATTCAAGCTGACTATGATGTCTTTAATCACGGCTTCTGTCGCTGTGGCAGATAATGCAATAATGGGAACTTGAGGAAACAGGTCTTTGAGAACTGACAGCTTGCCATAGGCTGGTCTAAAATCGTGACCCCATTGAGATATACAGTGAGCCTCATCAATGGCGATGAGAGACAACTTAAGTTGTGCCAAACGGTTTAATATCATTGGTTGTTGAAGCCTTTCTGGAGAGAGGTAAAGGAATTTGTAACCGCCATAAAGACAGTTGTCCATAATGATGTTGGTGTCTTCGAACGACATCCCACCAGAAAGTTCAAGGGCTTTGATTCCTATGCGATTAAGCCCATCAACTTGATCTTTAATTAGAGCAATAAGAGGTGAAACTACGATACAAAGACCCTCATTGACCATCGTAGGCAATTGATAACACAAAGACTTTCCGCCTCCAGTAGGAAGAACAACAACACAGTCCTGCTTGGTCAGGACGGTTTGAATCACAGGCTCTTGAAGACCCCGAAAATCATCGTGACCCCAATAGGTCTTTAAGACTGACTTGGTAATAGATTTTCCTGTTTCAGACATGAGATGATAAAATTAACCCGCGAGGTCACATCTCCGAACGGTATTTCGATAAGAGAATAGTCTAATGAGGTGTATGTGTCAACCAGATGTTGGTGTATTTTTAAGGCCAGCTCAAATGACTCGTAACGTTCATTGTCGGAGGTATAAATCTCTTTCCAAGGGTTCACTATAAATACCATGTCATAGCGCAGATTCTTGGAAAGTTTTGCAATGCTGTCTGGAATCGTTGATTTTGAAAAATTGAGATAGGCAGGCACGTCTGGAATACCACGATCGAAAAACACCAACGCATCATTCAATTCATCAGCTTTGTAAAAATGTTCGGCTCGCCCGTTAGCCAATTGCACACTAAAGCCAATAGGATCCGAAACAAACAACTGCTCAACCCCATTTTTTTGGGCTTCAAGAGTAATCTGCCTGGATACCTCTTCCATACAAGAATATCCAGACTCAATAAGTCTATTGATGATAGTGGTTTTTCCTGTTCCAGGTCCTCCTGTAATTACGATTCTTTTACGCTCCATTAGATGCTAAATTTGCACGTTGCAAAAGTCGGAATTAAACTTACAACATAAAAATCCTAATTAATTGTATTTTTGTGCCAACGATAGACTTATGAATTTACCGTCCAACTCAGACCAGTTTTACACCAATCTCAAAGAAAAGTTAGAATCGTCAGACGTCTGGCCTAATACCTATTTGTATAAGTTCATTTACAAAACTAAGGATAATCAGCTAGAATCTCTCAAAGCTATTTTTCAAGAGCTCAGACCAGAGTATCGCGTTGTTGAATCGGGCAAGGGGACCTATACGAGTGTATCCATTACTCTAATCATGGAATCGCCAAATGCAATTATTGAGAAATATAAGGAGGTAGGCGCCAAGGTAACGGGAGTTATTTCACTCTGATATATGAATTCAAGTTCAATTTATAGCTTCCTTTTTCGTAATTTGCATGCTTAAATTATTTTTTTTGGAAACATCTTTAGATTACAACACAGAACGCGAGAGGTTAATCATACCTGAATACGGGCGTCATATACAAAAAATGATAGCTTATGCCAAGGCCGCCGAGCCAAAAGAAGAGCGCAACAGGTTGGCCAAAGCCATTATTTCTGTAATGGGTAACATGCAACCTCATCTTCGTGATGTGCCTGATTTTCAGCATAAGCTATGGGATCAACTTTTTATTATCGCCGATTTCGATTTAGATGTTGATTCTCCCTTTGACATTCCTGTTCGAGAAGCTCTTGAAGCAAGACCCGACCCGCTACATTATCCTCAGAATTTTCCCAAATACCGGTTTTATGGCAACCACATCAAGACCATGATTGACGTGGCCTCATCTTGGGAGGAAGGGGAAAAGAAAGAAGCGTTGATTATTGCCATTGCCAATCACATGAAAAAGTCTTTTTTAAACTGGAATAAAGACACGGTTGAAGACAGCTTAATATTCGAACACTTGTTTGAGTTGTCCAATGGCGCCTTAAATCTTAAAGGGAAGGATATCGTTTTGGCGAATACTGATGATTTACTTCGTGTCAAAAGTAAATTCTCTTCGACCAATAAAAAACCTGCCAAAAGCAACAACCGCAATCGGAAACAAAGGTTCTAAGTTAAGACTTCAGGTATGAATTCATTTAAAATTGAAGGCGGGCACAAGCTTCAAGGGGAAGTTCAGCCCCAAGGAGCAAAAAATGAAGCGCTACAAATTCTTTGTGCTGTATTGCTCACCGCGGAGAAAGTAACCATCCACAACATTCCTGATATTTTGGATGTCAATAAACTCATTGAATTAATCAGGAAATTGAATGTCAAAGTTGAAAAAATTTCAGCTTCCTCCTACACCTTTCAGGCCGATGATGTCAATTTGGGTTTTCTTGAAACACCTGAATTTAAGCAGGACGGTAGTGGTTTGAGAGGATCAATCATGTTGGTCGGTCCAATGCTAGGTCGTTTTGGTAGAGGTTACATTCCAAAGCCTGGAGGAGACAAGATCGGTCGACGCCGATTGGACACTCATTTTGAAGGCTTTATCAAACTGGGTGCTAATTTCAGATACAATCAAGAAGATCATTTTTTTGGTGTTGAAGCGAAAGAATTACACGGTGTCCACATGTTATTGGATGAGGCTTCGGTTACCGGAACTGCGAACATCGTTATGGCTGCTGTATTTGCCAAAGGAACAACAACTATATACAACGCGGCTTGCGAGCCCTATTTGCAACAACTCTGTCACATGCTCAACCGAATGGGAGCCAAAATTTCAGGTATAGGGTCTAATTTGTTGACCATTGAAGGGGTCAAAGTACTGGGAGGTACTACTCATACGATGTTACCCGATATGATTGAAATAGGCAGTTGGATTGGTTTGGCTGCCATGACCAAGAGCGCGTTGAGAATCAAAAACGTCAATTGGGACTATTTGGGTCAGATTCCAGATGTTTTCCGGAAATTCGGCTTGACAGTTGAACGAGATGGAGATGACATTGTTATACCCGAACATAAAGAGGGTTATGCCATTCAAAATTATATCGACGGCTCAGTACTCACTGTTGCCGATGCACCATGGCCAGGATTTACACCTGACTTACTGAGCGTGGTACTAGTTGTCGCAACACAAGCAAGAGGCAGTGTACTAATTCATCAAAAGATGTTCGAAAGCCGTTTGTTTTTCGTGGACAAATTAATAGACATGGGAGCCAAAATTATTTTGTGCGATCCACATCGCGCCAACGTCATTGGACACGACTTTCAGTCAGACCTCAAGGCAACTACCATGACCTCTCCAGACATACGCGCTGGAATATCTCTGCTTATTGCTGCCCTTTCTGCCAAAGGAACTTCGATCATTCACAACATTGAACAAATCGATAGGGGATATGAGCGCATCGATGAACGTCTGAGAGCTATTGGCGCAAAGATTGAACGCGTCTAGCGATTCAGGGCTGCTTTATAGGTGTTCAAGCATCGTTCTCGAGCGAATTTATGATCTACCATGGGAAGAGGGTAGGTGAGTTCATTCAATTCAGGCACCCATTTTTTGATGTACAGATGTTTTGGGTCAAATTTATCAATTTGAGTGTGCGGGTTGAATATTCGAAAATACGGCGCTGCGTCCACACCACATCCAGCCACCCATTGCCAATTTCCCACATTACTTGACATCTCATAGTCGAGTAGTTTGCTTGCAAAATAGGCTTCGCCCAACCTCCAATCGATCAGAAGATGCTTGCACAAAAAGCTACCCACTAACATTCGGACGCGGTTGTGCATGAATCCAGTCGCATTCAATTCCCTCATGCCTGCATCAACCAAGGGATAGCCAGTTTGCCCTTCACACCATTTCTGAAACTCTTCAGGATTGTTGCGCCATTCAATCCTATCGTATTGTGGCTTAAAACACTGTGTTGAAGAATGTGGAAAATGAAATAAGATCTGCATGAAAAACTCGCGCCACACTAGTTCTTTTAGAAAGGTATCGTCTTTGGATTCAAGACCTAACATAATCATTTTTCTTATGCTCACGGTGCCAAATCTGAGATGCGGACCTAATCGAGAGGTGCCGCTTTTACTCGGCGTGTTTCTGTTCGCTTGGTAATTATCAATCAAAGAAGAGGACAGGTCTGCGTTTTGGACTGTTATAGCACTTTTTTCAAAACCTAATTCCCTCAAAGAAATCCATGGAAAGGTTTCCCTCTGAATCAAATTTCCACCTTTGAATTCTGAATCAATTTTAATGGCTGTTTCAGCCAATTTAGCCCGCCAGGATTTCATATACGGCGTGTAGACCAAATAGGGTTGACCATCGCCCTTTAGCACTTCATTCGGTTCGAAAATGACTTGATCCTTAAAAGTTCTCAACGGAATATTGTGTTTTCCTAATAGATCGGAGATTTCGCTATCTCTTTTGAGGGCATAAGGTTCATAGTCAGCATTGGTGTAAACCGCTTCCAAATCAAATTCAGCAAGCAATTTTTTAAAAACATCCGAAGGCCTACCTGTATAAACGGATAGTCCAGATCGCAAGGCCGTTAATTTGCGGTTGATGCTTTCTAGGCACTGGTGGATAAAAGCAACTCTGGCATCGTTAACCTCTAGTTTATTGAGGATTTCTTGATCAAAAATGAACAGGGGTAAAACTATATTACCCGAATTTAGGGCCGCATTAAGGGCTTTGTTGTCTTCGAGTCTCAAATCTCTTCTGAACCAAAATAGTGATACTTTTTGCGTCATGTTATGTCAACTCACCAAATAAGACTTTTAGGGTGCGTTCCCGATAGTCGAAAATTTCCTTCAACTTAGGTTTGACCAAAATGGGATGAACCAATTGACCTAAAAGGCCTAAAGGTAATTTATAGTGGACAATATCTTCCATAATGACGCCACCTTCAATGGGATGGATAAAATGCTTGTGATGCCACAGAGCATATGGTCCAAAGCGCTGCTCATCAACAAAAAAATGTCGGTCAACGACATGGGTGATTTCAGTGACCCATTTTGTTGGAATTCCCATGACTGGAGTTACAATGTATTCAATGATTTGCCCGGGATACATAGCCCTGTCGTCGCCAGACAATATCTTGAATCCCATGTAATCAGGAGTGATCCGTTTTAGATTTTTGGGGTCTGACAAAAATGCCCAGGCCTCATCTACCGTAATAGGTAGTTTTTGCTTGGTGTGAAGGCTGTAGATTTTCAATTGTAAAGAAATATGTATGCGTTAAGTGAGCAAGCAATAATTAACCATAGTATATACGGTAAAGAAAATAGGCTGCCCAGACCTACCTTGGATCTCTGAGTCACAGCTAAGGTTGTTACAACTCCCAATAAACTGCAAATGATGATCAAAGCCAATAGAACCTCCTGCTGATTGAAAAAGGCGAAATTCCAAATGCCATTGAGCAGTATTTGCAATCCAAACAACCATTTTACAGTATTTGAAACCGGAGACTTCCAAAGCAAGGCCATGTATATAGAAAAGCAAACCATTAGCGTAAACCAAGCCGCGCCAAATACCCAGCCTGGAGGAGTCCAAGGAGCCTGATTGAGACTGGTGTACCAATCAGAAAGTGGTCCTTCACCCATGCCTAAACTGCCGAGGGATAAGACTCCGAAATTAATGACTAAAAATAATACGAGTCGAACGCTGAACTTCATGGCTTAAAGTTTTACACTAACAATACCGCTGTCCAATTGAATGACCTGACCCGTCATCGATCGGGATTGTTCGCCCAGTAAATATACGGCCAAATGTGCAGCATCGTCAGGATTTAAAAAATGTTTTAATGGATGCCTCTCATTGATACTTTCTATGATTCTATCGTTTCGCAGAATTCCTGCAGCCAGATCAGTATTGGTCACTGTAGGAGCAATGGCGTTTACTCGGATGAGCGGGGCAAACTCTGCAGCCAATGTCTTGGTCAAGCCTTCGACCCCTGCTTTGGCCACAGCAATGCTAGCATGAAATGGCATTCCTAATTTCACAGCCACAGTGCTAAACAGAACTACACTTGGGCTAGAACTTTGTTTCAATTGTGGCAAATAGTGTTGAATGACTCGCACCGCTCCAAGAACGTTGATGTCGAAGTCCGATTTGAAATCTTCCATAGACAAGCGATTCATGGGTTTGAGGTTAATACTACCAGGGCAATAGATGATGCCGTCCACAGTATCAAGGCTAGGAAATTGATCCTCCAAAACATCGAGACCATGGTGGGTCAAATTAGCATGAGTAAAGGCTGGGGCTGTTCTGCTGAAATTTGTCACTTTGTGACTAGAGATCATTAAATTGAGGGTAGCTTTACCAATTCCCTTGCTGCCACCGATAATTAAAATGTGTCTCATAGCATTAACGTTTAGAAATTTTATTGTTAGTAATCGATTTTTGTCGGCTGCATTTGAACCTGTCTGTGCTGTCTTCTCTCAATTTGAGATGTTTCGTTTTTCGTCCGCTAACCCGTTTTCTCCAAAGTTTAAAACTGCTTTCTTTGAGCTCGGCACGCATAATTTCAATCACCTCAGATTCGGTGACCTTGAATTGAAATTCTATGGCTTCAAACGGGGTACGATCCTCCCACGCCATCTCAATGATGCGGTCTAGGTCTTTTTCGTCAAGTGTCATAATTCCCCATTAATTCCCGACTCGATACGTGGTCCAACTTGGCTAACAATAATTTTGTCACAAAATTCTTACATTTCTGAGACTTTTTATTGACTCGAAAAGATATTTTATTGCCATCGGCATAAACATGCAACCCGTTACTATTGAACAATTGGAGCTTGTAATAGGGGATAACCCAACCAAACTTATCCTTGGAGGTCTCGACGTAAACAATGATGCCATCAGTCCGTAGCTTTATACAACCTTTGAGCGGTTTGTTATTTTTGAAACAATCCAAAATGCTGCCGTGCCAGTCAATGATTTCCATTTTAGCACTTTTTTGTTTCCCTGAAGTCAGTTTTTTAAGGAAAAATTCTTCCTTTCCTAATTGTTCGTCGGCATTGACTTTAAATTCACTTCGAGAATGAGGTAAAAGGAATATCATACCGTAAAAGTAATAATTGCGATTCAATTATTACTTATTGATTCAAAAAACAAATCAATTGGCGGTATTTAGATAAATATTTTATTGAAAAAAATAATTTATTTCAATTTTAAAGAATCTCTGTAAACGGAGTCTTTAGCTTTGTTCATTTGCCAATAGGGCAATTGAACCTTGGCCTTGCGTTTGGCCAGCGTTATTTGGCCTGTTCCAGTATGAGTTTCTTCCCAACTCAAAATGCTATAGGGATGTTCTTTGTCAAAATTGATTGTCAACATTCGTTTTAACTCTGGATAAACAATTTGATAGTGATTCAAACTGTCTTGAGTTATCGTGCCTTGTGCTTGGTAGGCCTTCATGGGTTGGTGGTACATTTGCATGTAAGAGAAGTCTGGAATAGCCTGAAAGCTGCCCTGAGGCAATTCTTCGGGATTAATTCTGATGACCGCCCATAGGCTATTCTCCAAAACAGTTTCTTCCAGTTTTAAGTTCTGATCGGCCTCACCCTCAAAATAAGAGTGGATTGTAATGTTGAAACCGTCTTTATTGTTGAGTTGAGTATAAGTTTGTCCGCACCACTCTTGAACGCTGCTAGTTACTTTGATGCCTTCGGAAAACTCCTTGACTGGGTAAAAGGCGGATTGCATGATGCTGTAAGGATAAATTCCAGTCTGAAAAGATTTGGTACTATTGAGCTTCAAAACAGGAATCACTGCAGGGGTTCTTTGATTCGCCTTAACCTGCTCTTCTTTCAAAAAATCTTCGGTAACAAAAATGAGAACGGCCTCCCCTTGGCGAGACTCTCCATAGCGTTCTTGAATCAAGTCATAAGTGTTGATTTCTGCCGATCCTTTGTACCAATAGGAGCGAAATTCTTGAGATAAACTTCTTTCGGGTTCCGAAACTGGATTAGTTTCCTTTGGCTTTTGGCAAGAGACTAGGACAAGAATTATCGATGCAGTTAGAGTAAAAAATAAGGACTTAGACATGGTGATTTTTTAGGTTCAACTGTGCTACTACTTTTTCGAGTTCGCTGTAAACGAGATGAGAAGGGAATCCCATGACATTGAAGTAGGACCCCTCTATTTTGTGAATGGCGACCAAACCAATCCAGTCTTGAACTCCATATCCTCCAGCCTTATCAAAAGGTTGGCACTCGTTGATGTATTGCTCAATGTCATGATCGGTCAGAGTTCTGAAATACACCTTGGTCGAATCCACTACAACGGATTGCGTATCCTGAGTTTGTATGCACACAGCAGTAAATACTTCATGTGCCTTTCCGCTGAGTTTTTTCAACAGTCGTTTTGCATCAGAGAAATCTGTAGGCTTTCCCAGATAAGAGTCTTCGCACCAAACGATAGTATCGCTTGTAATCAAAATGTCGTTTGGTTCTAATTGTTGATCGAAAGCCTTGGCTTTCAATTGGGCCAGATAAATCGGTATTTCGGCACCTTTCAATTCTTCGGGATAAACTTCATTTACAGACCTGATTTGAACTTCAAAGTCAAGCCCCATTTGCGTCAGAATTTCCTGACGCCTCGGAGACTGCGAAGCGAGTATAAGTCGGTATGGCTTGAGCAGATCTGATAAAGTCATTCTAGTTGTTTTGAGCTTCAAAATCGGTCATCCACTTGCCTTGCACCTTCAGTACTTGCTCAATGATGTCTCTGACTGCACCTTCTCCTCCGTTTTTGTGCGATATGTATTTGGAAATGGCCTTAATCTCTGGACAAGCATCCTGTGGACAACAGGGCAAGCCTGCTTTAAGCATGACCGGAAAGTCTGGAATATCATCACCCATATACACCAAACGGTTCAAATCAATCTTATGTTCTATTACATAGCGGTCAAATACTTCAATTTTATTGTGAGCGCCAAGGTGAATGTCAGTGATGCCGAGATTTTCCAATCTTTTTTGCACTCCAACATTGGTTCCTCCAGTGATCACGCACACTTTGAAACCTGCATGCAGAGCAGCTTTGAGCGCAAAACCGTCCTTAACATTCATTTTTCTGGTCAATTCTCCCTCTGAGGTGATGTGAATCCCGCCATCGGTCAGCACACCGTCAACGTCAAAAACAAAAGTGTCGATTTGGTGGAGTAATTTTTTGTAGCTATTTGCCATGAGTTTGTTGTATGCTTTTCGTGATTAATTCATAAATCAATCGGTGGTTTTCCTTTTCCAATTGTTTGAGGTGCCGTTTGATGGTCTTTTGGTCTTTTCTTAATGCGGGACCAGTTTGGGCCTGGTAGGGCGACAGGTCTTGTACCTTCATGGCAGTTTCGAGGATCAAGGGTTTAAGCAAGTCAAAATCTAACCGTGCCCCATCGGTAATCTCGTGGGCAATTCGGTACATTTGATTGGAAAAATTATTGACAAACACCGCAGCAAGGTGCAGCGCAAGTCTTTGCTCACTCGAAATGACGCGACTTTTGCATCCCAAAGCATCAGCCAAAGCGGTCAATAAATTGAGATCTTCTTTTTGCAGCGCTTCAATGCAAATGGGAATGGATGAAAACTCGAGTGGTTTGTTTTTTGAAAATGTTTGCAAGGGGTAAAATACGCCTCGTCTGTGTTTTTTATCCATGTGGTGCAGATTGACACTTCCAGAAGTGTGAACCAGCAAGGCGTCGGATTGATTTAAAGAGGCGGAGTAATCGGCAATCGCGTCATCGCTGATGGCTAGAATTATAATTTGAGAGGATGACGGTTCATCAAATTTTTCGGAAAATTTGGTATTGATGTCAATCAAGACGGAAGAAGGGGTGCGAACCACCCAGCGGTCTAATACAACATTTGGCGCATTGGACAGGGCATTTGCCAAGTGATGGGCAACATTTCCTGATCCGACAAGAGTAACAGATATCATTTGGCGAAATTACGCAACTATTTAATCAATAAAAAATATGAACCGATAGGATTTAGCCTGTTAAATCAGAGGCCAAAATTTGATTTTGTAGTATATTTGCCGAGCCAAAAACACACTACTGCAATGCTCAATAAACTTGCCAAAGCAATATTTTCCACACGCACTACTGGTCTCCTTTTTATAGCCTTTGCCGTTGCAATGGCTGTTGGAACATTTATCGATGCAGGTCAAGGGGCTTCTCCGACCCCTATGTCGCGAAGATTAATTTACAACGCGTGGTGGTTCGAAGGCATCATGCTGCTTTTTGTAGTCAATTTTATTGGTAATATTTTCAAATATAAGTTGCTCAGAAAAGAGAAGTGGGCAACCTTAACCTTGCACTTGTCGTTTATTTTAATTCTCCTAGGTGCTTTTGTTACAAGATACACTGGATTTGAGGGAATGATGGCCATTAGAGAAGGGGAGACCGAACAAATGTTTTTATCGGACAAGACCTACGTCACTGTTCTGATCGATGGCGATTTTATGATCGACGGTTTGCCACAAAGAAGGGTAGCTGAATACCCAGTAGATTTTTCAAGTAGATTAGATAACAGTTTCGAAGAAAAAACCGATTACAACAAACAAGACGTAAGCATCGAACTCAAAGATTTCATCGCAGGAGCGGAAATTGATGTGGTACCAGACGATCAGGGCGAGCGCTATCTCAAGGTTGTTGAAGCTGGCAGTGCGGGTCCTCATAATCATTTTTTAAAAGATGGTGACATTCAGAGCATCCATGGAATTTTATATGCGTTCAACAACAACACTCCAGGAGCGATAAACATTTTTGAAGAAAACAACAATCTTTTCATTCAATCTCCTTTCGATGGCGAGTTCATGACGATGGCCACAGGCACTCAAGGCACGGTTGTAAAGGACAGTATTCAGCCTTTGGCGCTCCGTTCACGTTACATTATTGGAGATCAAGCGGTAGTGTTTCCTAAAGCTGTAGTCAAAGGGGTGTTTGATGTGGTTAAAAAATCTCAATTACTCAAAGGAGACAAAGACGCGATAGTTTTGGATGTCAGTAGCAATGGGCAAACAAAAACGATAAAACTCCTGGGAGGCAAAGGAACCAATGAAGCTTTTGAACAATTCGATCTAGCAGGTCTCAAATTCAGCATGCGTTATGGATCAAAGGTTTATGAGTTGCCATTTCAAATTAAGTTGAATGATTTTGTCGCGGAAAAGTATCCGGGCACTGAGCAACGTTATTCTGAGTTTTCGAGCGCAGTTACTGTTTTAGATCCTGATGATGGCGAATTCGATTACCGCATTTACATGAATCATATTTTGGACCACCAAGGCTATCGTTTCTTTCAATCATCGTTTGATCCCGATGAAAAGGGAACTATTCTTTCTGTCAATCATGACTTTTGGGGAACTTGGATCACTTATATGGGTTATTTTTTATTGTATTTTGGATTGATGGCCATCCTTTTCAGTCGATTTACCCGATTTAATGAGTTGAAAAAACAGCTCGAAAAATTGAAGAAATTAAAATCCAAATTGGCTGTTGTTGGTTTTGTTTTAATGTCGGCTACAGGTCTTGCGCAAGAGAATGCCCATGAACACAACATGGCCAATAAACAGATTATTGATTCAATTTTAGCCAAAAACATCACACCAAAGTCTGAGGCAGATTACTTTGGCCGCTTGGTGATACAAGATTTAGGAGGCCGGATGATGCCTGTCAACACCTACGCATCGGAACTTTTGAGAAAATTGAGCAAGAATGATTCTTACGAAAATGCTGATGCCAATCAGGTTTTCTTGTCAATGCAAGAAAGTCCTTTGTTGTGGTACAGTGTTCCAATCATCTATTTGAGTAAGAAAAAGGCAGATACCATAAGGAGCATTATCGGCATTCCAAAACAAGACAAGTATGCCACACTCGCTGATTTTTTCACGGAACAGGGTGCTTACAAATTGGCCCCTTATTTGGAGGAGGCTTACAAAGCTCAACAACCCAGCGCTATTCAAAAACAATTTAAAGAGGCCGATGAACGCGTGAATCTGCTATTCAATACCCTTGAACAAGAATATCTTAAAATATTCCCGTTGCCTGACGATCCAAATAACAAATGGGTTTCCCCAAATGAGTATAGGAATGAAGGTCTGGTTATTGAAGATTCGCTTTATGCTAATTTTATCAATACAGGGTTTCAAGCCTATTTGTATGTCCTTCAGCAAGACAAACAAACTTTCAATTTTGAACAAAGTCGCACATTGCTTGACGCCATCAAAACAACTCAGTCCAATTTGGGCAAAAATGTGATGTTGAGTGATAAGAAAATCGATACAGAAATCGCCTACAACCGCTACGATATTTTTAAGAACTTATTCAGCTGGTACATGTATGCTGGAACCTTGCTTTTTGTTGTTGTTTTAATTCAGCTGTTTAAAGATAGAGGAAGAATCTGGCAACTTTTGAGTCAAGGACTGAGTATTTCAATTTATGGTTTGCTTGTTTTGCATACGGCGGGCCTTGCTGTTCGTTGGTACATTTCAGGTCACGCTCCTTGGAGTGATGCCTATGAGTCCATGATTTATGTCGCTTGGGCCACTATGGCCTTTGGAGCAGTATTTGGTCACCACAGTAAACTGACCTTGGCCTCAACCGCATTTGTCACTGCCATGATTCTGATGATTGCTCATTGGAATTGGATGGATCCTGCCATAGCCAATCTGCAGCCTGTACTGAACAGTTATTGGTTGATGATTCACGTGGCAGTCATTGTTGCTAGCTATGGCCCTTTTACCTTAGGAATGATTTTGGGATTGGTTTCTCTGATACTGATGATTTTCACAAACCAGTCGAACAAAGAGCAGTTTAAACTTCATGTCAAGGAATTGACCGCCATCAATGAGATGTCCTTGACTGTAGGTTTGGTCATGCTCACCATTGGCAATTTCCTTGGCGGAATGTGGGCCAATGAGAGCTGGGGCAGATATTGGGGCTGGGATCCAAAAGAAACTTGGGCTTTGATCAGCATCATGGTTTATGCCTTTGTTTTGCACATGAGATTGATTCCTGGACTTGGTGGACGTTTGGGGTATAGCTTGGCTTCCATTGTAGCTTTTGGTAGCATCATGATGACTTACTTTGGCGTAAATTTCTATTTGTCTGGATTGCACTCCTATGCTAGTGGAGATCAAATTGTCAGTGTTCAATTCATTCTAATTACTGTGGCAATCATTGTCGTTGTGGGTGTTTTAGCCCAAAACAAATACAAAAGATTTTACCGATAACTTTAGCGTAATCCTTTGAAAATCGGGTCATCTTTTTATTATCTTTGTACAAACAGCCCCAAGTTGTTGAACTGAGTTTGATATCGCATTTTTGGCACTTTGTTTGCTCTAAAAACCAAAACCTACAACATGATAAAGAAAATATTGAAATGGACAGGAGTCACCTTGTTGGTGCTTGTCGTCTTATTAATTGCTTCTCCTTTTCTCTTTAAAGACAAAATTAAAGCCCTTGTACTCAAATCCATTAATGAAAAAGTCGATGCTACCGTGGCTTTTACAGATGTGGATGTCAGCCTTTTGAAAAACTTTCCAAACGCTACTGTATCTATTGACGAGTTGAGCGTTGTCAACAAAATCCCATTCGAAGGAGATACTTTGTTTTTGAGCGGAAACGTCAATTTGAAGATGAGTTTACGCGAATTATTTAAGGGTGAAAACGAACCGATGACGGTTCAAAGTTTTAGCGCCAGAGATTTGCGTATCAACATTATTACCAACGAACAGGGTCAGTCCAATTATGACATTGCCATGAACGAGGAAGACGAGGCTGACAGCGGTTCCTTTTCGTTTGAATTGGATAAATACGAGATTGAGAACATGAAACTCAGTTATACCGATCTAGAGTCTAAAATGTCGCTCACTCTAGACCAAATTTACCATGAAGGAAAAGGAAACCTTGCAGCGGATATTCTCGATTTGGACACGAAAACATCAACCAAAGTGACCTTTTTCATGGATGGTGTAAATTATTTAAATAAAGTAAACATGTCGCTCGATGCGGTCTTGGCCTTGGACATGGTCAACAGCAAATACACCTTCAAAGAGAATAAAATGATCATCAATCAGCTTCCTTTAGAATTTGATGGTTTTATTCAATTGGTCGAAGAGGGTCAGCTTTACGATTTGAAGTTTAAAACACCGACCTCCTCTTTTACAAATTTTTTAGGATTGGTTCCTGAGACCTATGCAGGTAACATCGAACAAGTCAAAACTACAGGTGATTTTACCGTTGACGGCAGGGTAGAAGGGATGTTGGCAGAAACGACTATTCCAAAATTCAACATTCAACTCTCTTCCAAAAATGCTTCGTTCCAGTACCCAGATCTGCCCAAATCGGTTAAAAACATCGCTATTCAGGCCCATGTGATTAATGAAACGGGATTTACGAATGACACTTACGTCAACATCTATAATCTAAGATTTCAAATTGATCAAGATGCGTTTCGGGCTCAAGCCAATATCAAAAACCTCACTGAAAATCCAATTATAAGTGCTGACCTCAAAGGGGTTATCAATTTGGCCAATTTATCTGAGGCTTACCCTTTAAAATTAGAAAAACAATTTGCGGGAATTTTGAAAGCCGATGTTAAAACTTGGTTTGACATGAATTCCATAGAAAAGGAACAGTACAAGAATATTAAAAACGAGGGTGTCATTAGTTTGTCTGGCTTTAACTATAGTGGGCCTGAGATGGCGAAACCGTTTCAAATCAATGAGGCCGAGGTTAGCTTCAACACAAGTACCATAAAGCTGAACAAATTTTCAGCCCTGACAGGAACTTCGGACATGAACATCAGTGGAACTGTCGATAATTTCTATGGTTTCCTATTTAACAATCAGGATCTAAAAGGCAACTTTGTTCTCAATTCGAACCAGTTGGTTGTTGCTGACTTTTTATCATCAGATTCTTCCGCAACTTCAACGAACTCATCAAGTGCTGCCTCTGTCAAAATACCAGCTTTTTTAGATTGCAGTCTTTCCGCAAAAGCAAAAAAAGTAACCTATGATAACTTACAATTGAGTGACGTTTCAGGAACAATGGTTTTAAAAGATCAGTCCGTGTCGCTCCGCAATCTACAAATGGGACTGTTTGGAGGAAGTATCGGTATGGATGGTCTGGTTTCTACAAAAGGTGATGTGCCAAAATTCGAGATGTCAATTGGATTGAATGGAGTTAGTATTGCTGAGTCGTTCACCCAATTAGACATGCTCAAATCTATTGCTCCCATTGCAAAATCTATTGAAGGTAAATTGAACTCAACCATCAAATTGTCTGGAAATTTAACGAATGAAATGACCCCTGATTTGGCGTCAATTTCTGGGGATTTATTTGGTCAGCTTTTGGGATCCAAAATTACCGCTGACAAATCGCCACTCTTGGCGGCGCTGGGATCTAATGTCAAATTTTTTGATGTAAACAAACTCGATTTGAATAAAGCGAAAATGGCTTTGTCATTCAAAGACGGCAAAGTTGAAGTCAAGCCTTTTAACTTGAACGTTGACGATATTGGGATAGAAATCGGTGGGTCGCACAGTTTTGACCAAAGTATGAACTACAGCCTCAAATTTGACGTTCCTGCTAAGTATTTGGGTCAGGATGTCAACAATTTGTTGGCCAAGTTGTCTCCATCGGACATGAGTAAAGTAAAAAACATACCCATAACAGCAAATTTTTCAGGATCGTTCCAAAAACCATCTGTCTATACTGACTTGAAACAAGCTTCTACTAACTTGGCCAATCAGTTGGTTCAAATGGAAAAGGAGAAATTGTTGAATAAAGGAAAGGACATGTTGGGAGGATTGCTCGGTAATAATGCAGTGCCAACCGACACTACAAAGGTCAAGGAAGAGACCAAACTCGACCCAGTGAAGAGTGTGATTAAAGGCATTCTTAAGAAGAAAAACAATAATTAATTCAATCGTAATTCTTCATATCCAGTTAGGCTTGAATTAATCGTCATACCGATCAGAGCCATTGAAGGTCATGGCCATGTTCAAAAATATTGTAATTTCACCGCTCAATATAGAAGCATGAAATTGGACATTCTCGCATTTGGCGCACACCCTGACGATGTTGAGTTAGGAGCAGGAGGTGTTTTAGCCAAAGAAATAGCATTGGGAAGATCGGTCGGCATTGTCGACTTGACTGGTGGCGAATTAGGAACCAGAGGATCGGAGGATATTCGTACTCAGGAGGCTATGGATGCCGCACGGATTTTAGGAGTAACTATGCGGCATAATATGCGCTTTGCCGATGGGTTTTTTAAAAATGATCAAGAGCATCAGCTGGCCTTAATTAAAATAATCCGAAAGCATCAACCCAGATTGGTCATTTGCAATGCCGTCAAGGACCGTCATATTGATCACGGCAAAGGAAGTCAGCTGGTCAGTGATGCCTGTTTTTTGAGCGGATTGACAAAGATTCGTTCCAAAGACGATGCTGGTACTGATCAGCAAGCTTGGCGACCTACACAAGTTTTTCACTACATTCAATGGCATCAAATTCAGCCCGATCTAGTCATTGACATCACAGGCTATATGGATTTGAAAATGGCTGCTGTTGGAGCCTATAAAAGTCAGTTTTATGACCCGAATAATAACGCCCCAGAAACCGCTATTTCTTCGCCAAATTTCTTTGAAAGTGTCAGATATCGGGCGGCTGATTTAGGGCGAATCATTGGCACTGACTTTGCCGAGGGTTTTACAGTAGAGCGATTTCCAGCTGTTGACAGCCTTTTTGATTTGATCTGATTTTATTCGAATTTTTATTTTGCCACTAATCATAAATAAGTTTAAATTTGCCGTTCCAAAATGGTGGTTGTAGCTCAGTTGGTTAGAGCATCGGTTTGTGGTACCGAGGGTCGCCGGTTCGAGCCCGGTCTTCCACCCTGGACAAAACCCGTCTTAAGACGGGTTTTTTTGTTTTTAATACATTCTATTTCACTAGTTCGAATATTTAAGCAAACTGTCTTAATTAATTGATATTTTTGAACTTCATTTGATGTCAAACTATTCATTTTATAGAGTGAAACAAAAAATTGGTTTATTCTTGCTTGCCCTGCAGGTGTCAACATTGGTTGCTCAACAATTTCGGTACGCAACCCATTTGGCTCATCTACAATTGTATGATGATAATAGCGGCGTTGCCGTTGCTGACTATGATCAAGATGGGGATTTGGATATTTATTTGGTCGCTCGGAAAAAGTATTCAGATGGTAACTATCCCTTAAGCCGTTTGCTTGAGAATGAGGGAAATGGCAGCTTTGTCGATGTGACCGCTGAAATGGGCTTGATTTCTACAGTCGATTATGATATTGGTTTACCCTATTTTTTGCAATATGGCGAGCGACAATCGGTTTCATGGGGCGATATCAACAATGACGGGTTTCCAGATCTCTTTTTAGGCAATTCTGGAACTAATGAATTATATCTCAATGATTCTGGTCAGGGATTTATTGATATTTCCGAATCGTCTGGGCTCGGAGGGTTTTGTTCTAATTGTTTCACCGTTGCAGGATTGTGGGTTGATTATAATTTGGATGGGTATTTGGATTTGTATGTTACCGATTACAATGAAGACGTGGCTAACAGGTTATATAAAAATATGGGGAACAATACTTTTGAATTGGTCGATTTCCAAGATCAAGTTCAAAAATCGAGTTTTTGCGCCATTCCAATTTATACTGAAGAAGACAAATATCCTGACATCTATGTATCCAACGATTTTAATGATGATAATGCTTTGCTGTTTAATGACAATGGTAACGGATTCGTCAATAATACTTCTATTTACAATCTAACCGATCCTCATGATGGAATGGGTATGGCTACTTCGGATTTCGACAACAATGGTGAAGTTGAAATATTTATAGCCAATAAGGGAGAAAATGGTTTTTACAGTAAAACTGAAAATGGTACATTTACCAACATCTCACAACTGACTGGTATTTATGATACTGGATGGGCTTGGGCAGCAGCATTTGCTGATTATAATTTAGACCTTTTCGATGATGTATATATCACTACAGGACTTACCCCACCCGAGAAAGATTTTTATTTTGAAAATGTAGAAGTTAATGGAGAAAGAGTGTTTGAACAAGTTGCTACAGGTGCACTTAATCCATTTACAGCAGGTGGTACGGTGATTTCTTTTGATTATGACAATGATGGAGACCAGGATATTTTGGCTACGAGTTTCGATCATGAGCCCATGCTTTTTCAAAACAGAGCAATTGACCCTTTCTATTCTGATGAAATAGCCGGTAATTGGCTCAAGGTTAACCTTCAAGGTACGGTGTCAAATAGAGATGGGCTGGGCTCTAGAGTGACCCTGACGGTCAATGAAGACGTCAGTTTGTACAAAGAGTACAATGGCGTAAGCTTTCATTCCCAATCTCTCCAACCTTTGCATTTTGGACTTTCCAATGTCGTTAGCTCCAACATGAGCATTAATATTGTTTGGCCGAGTGGAATCGTGGAAGATTACATGGCTGTACCAATTAATAGTCATATTAAGCTAGTTGAAGGACTTGGACTTTTCGTATTAGATAATAACCTTTTCGTGCCCATTAGCGGATGCACAGATCCTCAATCATGCAATCACAATCCTAATGCTACTATTGACGATGGCAGCTGTTCATATTTGAACAGTTTAAACATTGAAGGTGTCCAAAATACTTATCCCTTTTATGAAGAAACATACTCAGTCATGTTGTCTAATGAATATGAGGTTTTTTGGTCAGTCACCAATGGGGAAATTCTCAACGGCCAAGGTACGGATCAAATTACCGTTAAGTGGGGCATACTTGGCGACGGAGTGGTGTCTGTTTTTTATGACAACGGAATATGCAGTTCAGAGGCGTTAGAAATTGAGATCGGTATAAATTATTACGACGAAGGAGCCACCAGAGGCACTTTCTCGGTGGCCCGTTTGTGGAACGAAGCCCTACTAGAGGCCATTAGGCTCGATAAGGCCAGGCCGACAGTGCATGCGCGAAATTTATTTCATTTAAGCGCCGCGATGTACGACGCTTGGTCGGTGTTTCATGAACCGGCGCATCCTTATTTTTTGGGAAAAACTGTTCATGGATTTGAAACGACTTTTGAAGGTTTTAATGAAACGGGTGTTGAATTTGAACATCAGGCTATTAGCTTCGCCGCCTATCGACTTTTAACGCATCGCTTTGAGCATTCTACTCATCAAGAAGAAACGCAAGCTATTTTCGATAACTTGATGAGAATTCTTGACCTTGATATGGCTAATCTTTCTCTAGACTACAGTAGTGGAGACGCTGCCGCATTGGGCAATTACATCGCCAATCAAATCATTCAGTTTGGCCTCCAAGATGGTTCCAATGAGGTTAATCAATACGAAAATCAATATTACGAACCAGTCAATAACCCAATGAGTCCAGAATTGATGGGCAATCCTAACATCAGTAACCCTAACAGATGGCAGCCGCTCTCTTTCGATTTGTTTATCGATCAAAGTGGCAATGTTTTGGATCAAACAACTCCTGGTTTCCTTGGTGCAGAGTGGGGTAATACCATGCCTTTTGCTCTAAGTGATCTGACCATGAACTACAGAGATGGAAACCCATATCCAGTATACCTTGATCCAGGGTCGCCTCCAGTTTTAGATGGTGCATCTTCAATCGAAACACAACAATATGCAGATGCGTTTGCTATGGTCGCTGTTTGGAGTGCTCATTTGTCTACTTCCGATAATGTCTTTTGGGATATTTCACCGGGCTCGATGGGAAATGTTGATTTAGATGCAATACCAACGGAATTAGAAGATTATGGCATGTTCTATAATTATCTCGATGGAGGAGATTCTGGTAACGGTTATGAAATGAATCCTATAACTGGAATGCCCTATGATGAGCAATTAGTTCTTAGAGGGGATTACACCAGAGTGTTGGCAGAGTTTTGGGCTGATGGTCCTGATTCTGAAACCCCTCCTGGACATTGGTTTGTTCTACTGAATGGAGTGAGTGACAATCCTTTGACAGTAAAAAAATTCAGAGGAGAAGGACTGTTGCTAGACGATCTTGAATGGGACATTAAGTCTTATTTTGTTCTGGGTGCAACGATGCATGATGCTGCAATTTCTGCCTGGGGCATTAAAGGATGGTATGATTATATTCGACCTATTTCCGCTATTCGATATATGGCTGGTCTGGGCCAAAGCACGGACCAATCTGTAGCCAATTACAACCCTTTCGGTATTCCCTTAATCGAAAATCATATTGAAGTCGTCTTTGAAGGAGACCCATTGGGCGGAGAGTCTGGGGAGTATGTTGGTAAAATCAAGCTTCGGGCTTGGAGAGGACACGATTTTATTGAGAGTACAGAAACTGACAATGCGGGAGTTGATTGGATTTTAGCAGAAAATTGGTGGCCTTATCAACGTCCAACTTTTGTGACACCGAATTTTGCAGGTTACATTTCAGGTCACTCTACTTTTTCACGAGCGGCAGCGGAAGTCTTGACTCAGCTTACAGGTACGCCTTATTTTCCGGGAGGAATGGGCGAGTTTATTGCTAAACAAAATGAGTTTTTGGTTTTTGAAGAAGGACCTAGCCAAGACGTAATTTTACAATGGGCTACATACAGAGATGCTTCTGACCAATGCAGTCTGTCAAGAATATGGGGAGGCATCCATCCGTATATTGACGATTTACCAGGACGATTGATAGGGGAACAGATTGGCGTAATGTCGTTCGAATTGGCAGAAACCTATTTTACGGAATCTCTTTCAACCTTTGATTACGAGCTCTCGGATTCAAAAATGTTCCCGAACCCTGTTTCGAGTAATAACTTTGTTTTTGTCACCAACACTGATAGAGCCTTAAGTTTTTCTTTAGTAGATTTGGTAGGACGATCAATACCTTTAGAAAGCACTTATGACAGCGGGCGACGACTTCATCAAATTGGAATTGACAACATATCTCCAGGGATATATGTCCTCCATTCAGAGAAAGCGAGTTGGAAGTTGATTGTTAAGTGATAGGTTTTTTCAATAAATCTGATCAAACAAAAGTTTATTTATCTAATAAAATACTATGAAATACTTCATCTTGATTATCTTTTGCTGTAACATGCTTTGTTGTCAAAACAAGACTTCAGACGAGCAAGTGTTAACCCTTGCCTTTGCTTCATGTAACAACCAGAATTTGGATTCTTTACAAATTTGGTCTTCTGTTTTAGCTACCAAGCCCGACTATTTCATTTGGACCGGCGACATTGTTTACCCCAATGAAGAAACCCCTCAAGGTCTCAAGGAAGGTTATGATATTCAAAAATCTAACAAGGAGTATCAAGAGTTGATTTCCAGTGCCAAAATTTTAGGAATTTTCGACGATCACGACTCTGCTATGAACGATGGAGGAGCAAACAATCCTTATCGCGTCGAGGCTAAAGCGCTGCTGTTAGAATTTTTAGACGAGCCCGTAGAAAGCCCTCGCCGAACAAGAGATGGCATTTATGACAGCTATTCCATGGCCAATGGATTTGTGAAAATAATTTTGTTGGACACCCGTTGGTTTAGGTCAGATTTAATGCGATCAGACGAACCTGGAATGCGCTATCACCCAAGCAATGAAGGAACCATTTTAGGGTCAGAACAGTGGGAGTGGCTAGAAAACGAACTGTCAGATACTACACCAAAGGTCATCATTCTGGTAAGCAGTATTCAGTTCTTGAATGATTTTCACGGTTTTGAAAAATGGGGCAATTTTATTCATGAAAGGCAGCGATTGATTAACTTGTTGAACGGTTCTGGTAAACAAGTGATAGTCATTAGTGGCGACAGGCATTTTGCTGAAATTTCTCAACTAAGTGACCAAATTCTAGAAGTTACTTCCAGCGGAATGACTCACACCTACCGAGCTGTGAAGGAGTCAAACCCTTTGAGAATAAGCCCGTTGATTGTAGATCGCAACTTTGGATTGATTGAGATCAGCTACAGTAAGACGAATGCGTTCATTAATTTAATTGAATTGATAGGTGATAACAATGAAATATTGTGGAGCTCAAAACCTAAGACTGTAACCCAGTAGGTTTTTATTTATACTTTTTATATCCTTTTTTGAGCGTTTTTTTCTAATTTTAAGCAACCCAAATGCTTGAACTATGACAACCGTTTTATTACCTGCTGATTTTTCCCCTAATTCAATCAACGCCATCAATTTTGCAATAGCCACTTTCAAGGATAGGCCTTGTAAATTTGTGCTCCTCCATGTTCATACGGCGGCTTCATATGTGACAGACGACTTAATGACCATGGGGTCTTCGGCATCAATTTATCAGACCTTAATCGCTTCTTCCAAAGCTTCCCTGGCAAAATTAGAGGTCAAGCTCCAAAAAAACAGTAAAACCAAATTGCATGAATTTTCCTCAATTGTGGACTATGATAACTTTGTGGATGCGGTGAATCAAGCGTGCAAGGACCAAGGCGCCAACCTTGTCATACTAGGAACAAAAGGAGCTTCTGGTCTAGAAAGTGCAATTTTTGGCAGTAATACTGTGCACCTCATGGAACGTTCGAACTATCCAGTTTTGGCTGTTCCTGACAAATATGCGCCAGCTTTGCTGAATAGATGGGCAATTGGTTTGGATTTTGAAATTCCCGTCGCAAAATCGGAAATTGAATCATTACTAGATTTGGCAGCCATGACCAATGCTTTGGTCGACATCATTTGTGTGAAACAAAACGAAGACCCTTTAACTGCCGATCAGTTGAAGAACAAATCAGCAGTAGCAAAGATTTTTGAAAATACCAATTCAGAATTTATCACACTGTTTTCTCAAAATGTGTTAGAGGCTATTTCGGCTTATTGTGACGAACACCAGTGTGATGCAATTGCATTAATTAACAAAAGGCGCAATTTCTTTTTCAGGTTGATTCGCAAGGATGAAATTCAGAAGTTCGGATACCAAATCAAAAGACCTTTACTAGTCATGCCCAAAAAGACCGAATAGTCTATTTATTAAGGAGTTTTGATTTATTCTGATTGCTTTCAAAGTTTTGGTATCTTTACCAATCATCAATTTTTAGAGAGCAATGGACAATCTGTACGGGATTATTTTATTACTTACCCTCGGTGGCCTTTTGGTGCTGATATACCGCTCCTTTAAACAATCTGGGGGCGCTGATAAATCCATTTTGCAAGACGAATTGCAGAAGAATAGGATGGAACTAACCCAGTCTTTACAACTCAATAGGGAAGAGCTTTCTAAAAATCTTGATCGATTGTCAGAAAAGCTTGAAGAACGCTTGCGTTATATCAATGAGAATCAAGTCAAAAGCGCTAAAGACGATCGGGAGGAATTGCATAAATCGCTGAAGTATTTTAACGAGTCATTTGTTCAGAGCGTAAAGGATTTTAATGAACTTCAAAAAGAAAAGTTCGAAGCCATGGCAGTTAAGCAGGACGAATTAGTAAAATCTACTGAGCTGAAATTAGAAAAAATGCGTGAAACGGTAGACGAAAAATTGCATAAAACATTGGAGGAACGATTAGGAAAATCGTTTGAAATAGTCACCAAACAATTGCTCGATGTTCAAAAAGGACTCGGAGAAATGCAGACATTGGCAGCTGGAGTGGGTGATTTGAAAAAAGTGTTGAGCAATGTTAAGAGTAGAGGTGGAGTAGGTGAAACACAATTGGCCATGTTGTTAGAGAGTATTTTGGCACCCGATCAATATGAATCCAACGTCAAGACCAAGTCGGGATCCGATTCAATTGTTGAGTTCGCCATAAAACTTCCCGGTCAGGACAACAATAAGAGTTATGTCTATTTGCCCATAGATGCCAAATTTCCTCAAGAAGATTATGCCCGATTGCAAATAGCCTATGACACTGCCGATCCGGTGGCCATTGAACTGTCACTAAAGGCGTTGACCAATTCTATCAAGAAATTTGCTAAAGACATTTCGTCAAAATACATTGATCCTCCAAATACAACAGACTTTGGCATCATGTTTTTGCCATTCGAAGGGCTGTACGCTGAGGTGGTAAGAAGTCCGGACTTGATGGCCCAATTGCAACGCGAGTTCAAAATTGTTGTGACTGGTCCAACTACCTTGGCGGCTTTACTCAATTCACTGCAAATGGGATTCCAGACCCTAGCTATTCAAAAACGATCGAGTGAAGTATGGCAAATTCTAAGATCGGTCAAAACCGAATTTGGCAAATTTGGCGAAGTCCTAGAAAAAACTCAGAAAAAATTGAGAGAAGCCGACCGCGAGTTAGACAATTTGGTTACAACAAGGACCAAAATGATGTTTTCTAAATTGAATAAAGTGGATGTCTTGCAGCAACCTGAAGAAGACAATCTGCTAGAGTAGTGGAGGTCTACCTGTAATTTCTATATCCTGAAAAATCTCCTGACGTATTGATACTATTGAGTCTCACGCCTCCAGTAGTCAAAGGCAATTTGGTTTTTAAATCGTGAAGCGATTCGTACTGAGAAACACTAACAACTTGACGCACTGCCAAATTTTCAAACAAACCTAATGACTTTGCTTTATTGAGCCAATTGTGCTGAATGGTACCACAAAACACTTTCGACTTGGATCCACTGCCATAGGCAATAAAACCAACTTGTTGACCTGAGAGGTCTTTGTCATTTTCAGCCGAATGCGCCAGAAGGCTCACAAAAGCCATAAAAATTGAAGCGGTATACATGTTGCCAATTTCGGATGAAGCCCGCTCTGAAGGTGCTATTCTCAAAGAAACAAAGGTGTGATATACAGCTGATTTTCGAGCTGCTCTATCCCAATCTTTAGAATCGGTACCTGCGCGTGAGCCGATTTCCTTTTCCAATGCAACAAAATAGGAACTGCCTTGGATCCATTTTAACCAATTCTCAAATATGATGCGCCGGCCGTGGAAGGCATATGGCAGGTGAAAAATCAGGTGTTGCCAATCCTCAATGTAATTCACCTCGGTTTGAGAAGACAAATGCTCTAAGGCTTCGCTCACGCGTTGCTCGTAGCACAGATTGGAATATTGCCCTTCAAAAACAGGTTCTTCTTTGAAAAGCTCTAAAGACAATTTTCTGTCACTCCAAAATTTTGAATCGGAATTAGTAAGCTTTTCATCAAGCTCTTGAACCGAATCATGCAGATTCAAGGTTGTTTTTAAATCTTGGATAATTTCAGACTTCCTTATTTCTCGGCGAGGTTTGAAAAAATCATTGACACTTTCCATGCCAATACCCCAGTGATCTGAAATGGCTAAAATGGATGGCTTGTGACTGATCAATAGAGCGACGGCCCCGGCCCCTTGAGTGTATTCTCCTGTTGAAAACAAATCGTACTTTGAAACGTCTGATGCGATGACAACAGCCTTTCTAGCAGGGTCAACTCTGACCCAATCGAGGCAGTTCTGCAGGGCATCAACAGCCCCTACACAGGCAAATGTCATGTCTACAACGTCACAATTTTTAAAGGCTCTTTTACCGTATTTGGATTCCAGCAGTACTTCTACGGCACCAACGGCGTAGGTGGCGGTTGGTTTTGAACTATCAACGGCACTTTCTGTCCCCAAATACACTCGACCTATGGTTCTTGGATCAACTTGGTTGCTTTCAATGAGATTTAACAAGGCGTTTGCAGCGAAACTGGCAGCGTCTTCATTGACATCTGGAATGGCCATGGCAGAAAGCCCTAGACCCAAATTCAATTTTTCGAAAGGAATGTTTCTGGCTTCGGCCAAATCTTTCATGGCAACTACCAATTTCGGGACATAATACCCCAGTGCGTCAATGCCAAGATGTGATTCCATTGAAACGGATTAGATTAGACATGGCTAAGATACAAAAACCCCGTAGTAAAACTACGGGGATGTGTCGCGGAGAAAGAGGGATTCGAACCCCCGGAGGTGTGACCCTCAACAGTTTTCAAGACTGCCGCATTCGACCACTCTGCCATTTCTCCTTAGCGGTTGCAAATATAGAATCCTTTTTGAATTCTTTCAAAGGTTTTACGTCTAATTAAAAGACATCATCTGACTTTATACTAATTTAGCCCCATGAACGTATCTTTTGCCGCTGTATTGGATTGGAACTCACTGCTTTTGATAACAGTAGGATTCGTAGCTGGATTTGTCAACACCATCGCCGGAGGAGGCACCTTACTAACCTTACCCACCCTAATATTTTTGGGTTTACCTCCAGCTTTGGCCAATGGTACTAACAGGGTAGCTATTTTCCTCCAAACAGTTTCGGCAACCGCTGGTTTCAAATCCAAAGGAGTGGCTGATTTTCCTTTTAGTTTATATTGTGGAATAAGCGCATTCTTTGGAGCTGTAATTGGTGCTCAGATCGCAGTAGATATTTCAGGAGATTTGTTCAAAAAAATACTGTCTGTGGTCATGATCGTGGTAGTGGTGATGATTGCTTTCACTCCGAAGCTCAAATCACATGACTTACTAGCCAGAACAACAGGTTGGCATTTGTGGGCATCTGTTTTAGCCTTCTTTTTCTTTGGAATTTATGGTGGATTCTTGAATGCAGGTATTGGTCTGGTCATATTAGTTTTTCTTCCCTATTTCAACAAGATGTCACTAGTTCGATCTAATGCTTCTAAGGTGGCTATAGTGTCCATTTACACCTTGGGTGCCTTAGTTGTTTTTGCCCTAAATGATAGCATTGATTGGGTTTATGGATTAGTACTATCCATTGGAAATATCTTAGGTGCTTGGTTGGCGAGCAGATGGTCTGTTGCCAAAGGGGATGTTTTGGTCCGCAGAGCAATGATAGTCGTGGTCATCGCTATGGCTATTCGCTTATGGTTCTTTTAACCCATCAATATTTGAATTGGACTTTAATGTAAACGTGAGAATACCTACTTTTATCCAAAATATAACCGAATGACCTCAATAGAAGTTCTAGAATGGCGCTACGCTTGCAAAAAATTTAATGATCAAAAAATCATTCCCGATGAAGTTGTGAATAAACTGACTCAGGCTTTTAATTTGACAGCTTCTTCATCTGGACTACAACCAGTTAAGCTGTTAGTCATTCATAACAAAAACCTACAACAAGAATTGCTTCCGTTCAGCATGAATCAACAACAGGTGGTTCAAGCGTCTCATTTGTTCTTGTTTTGCTCCCACGTCAATGTCGATGCTGACTATATTAATGAATTTTTCGACCGCATCATAAGTAAAAGAGGAACTCCGCCTGAGGTCTTGGCTGGTTTTAGATCAGCAGTGTTACAAGAATTTGGCAGTAAATCACAAAGTGAAATTGATCAGTGGGCTGCCAAACAAGCCTATTTAGCCCTGGGGAATATGCTAACAGTTTGCGCTTTGGAAGGCATAGATGCTTGTCCTATGGAAGGATTTATACCTGATGAATACGATCGAGTATTGGATTTAAAGTCAAAAGGCCTTAAATCAGTCCTTCTGATGCCAATTGGATACCGTTCTGAAAATGATCCTTTTGCTGCAATGGCCAAGGTCAGAAAGTCCTTGGACGAAAGTGTGCTCCACATCAAATAATATCAATGCCTGGATTTGAGTTATTTGGCGAAGCCGAGCGACTAGAGGTCAACGATGTTCTGAACAACGGCGTCCTCATGCGTTATGGTTTTGAATCCCAACGTCAAGGCCACTGGAAGGCTAAAGCCATGGAATCCGAATTGTGTCAGCAACTTGGTGTAGATCATGCCCAATTGTTGTCGAGCGGCACAGCGGCTGTAACATCAGCTTTGGCCGTAGCGGGAATAGGAGTAGGGGACGAAGTGATTATCCCTGCTTTTACTTTTGTGGCCAGTTTTGAAGCGGTATTGATGACAGGAGCCACCCCAGTTTTGGTGGATGTCGATGACACTTTGACGATGTCGCCGAGGGCCGTGGAATTAGCCATTACCAGCAATACCAAAGCTATCATGCCTGTGCACATGTGCGGAAGTATGGCAGATTTAGATGCCTTGAAGTCAATTTGCCGATCGAGAAGTCTTTTGTTGATTGAAGACGCTTGTCAAGCCATTGGAGGCCTGTATAAAGGACAATCTCTCGGAACTTTGGGAGATATGGGTTGTTTCTCTTTTGATGCGGTTAAAACAGTAACCTGCGGTGAAGGTGGAGCAGTGGTCACGAACAATCTTCGGTTCGCCGAACTATTAGATCAATACTCCGATCACGGACACGATCATTTGGGTTCCAATAGAGGTACCGATGAACATCCAATTATTGGTTACAATTTTAGAATTTCTGAACTCAATGCTGCTGTCGGCTTGGCTCAAGCCAGAAGACTTCCAGAGTTTTTGAAATTGCAAAAGGAACATTATGCAACATTAAGATCTGCTTTGACTGGCATTCCTGGGCTGACGTTCCGTCGCGTGCCAGAAGGAGGCGTGGAGAGCTGTGCGTTTTTGAATTTCTTTTTACCTTCTGTCGAAGCAGCTAGGTTGGTTATTCATTTGTTTTCTGAACAGTCCATTGATGATTGTTTCCACTATTTAGACAACAACTGGCATTTCATCAATAAGTGGGATCATCTCAAGAATGGTCATTCGGCTGTCGGCTTGAATGAATTTCAAATAAAGGGACTGGCTGAGTTGAAAGCACAAAACTTTAGTCGGTCTAATCAATGGATAGGCCGCAATATTTCTTGTTTGATCAGGATTGGATGGACTAAAAGTGAAGTCGAGCAAAGAGCTGCAACCATGGCGTCGATTATCAGAAAAGTTTTGTAGTAATAGAACGCTCAAACAATTCAAGTTTCCTAAAGAATTTAATGATTGCCTTAAACGCAGATAGGGAAACTATTTAGTAGGGTATGTAGTCCACAATTTCTAAACCGTAACCAATCATCCCGACTCTTTTGGTTTGGGTGCTGTTTGTCATCAATTTGATTTTGGATATTTTGAGATCGTGAAGTATTTGGGCCCCAATACCAAAATCTCTGTGATCCATAGCAACCTGGGGAGCTCGTACCACATTGTCTTGTGACTGAACGTCTTTAAGTTGCTTCAAGCGGTGTAACAAACTTCCAGACGGAGCTTCTTGGTTGATGAAAATAACTGCCCCAGATCCCGATTTGTCGATGATTTGAAAGATAGAATCCAAATGAGCATCGGCATTGTTGGTTAAGGTCCCCAAAATGTCATTGTTGACCGATGAAGAGTTGACTCTAACAAGAACTGCTTCGTTTTCTTCCCATTGTCCCTTGGTTAGGGCAAGGTGAATCTGTTTGTTAGTGGTTTGTTCGTAGGCTCGCAATCGGTATGTACCAAATCGGGTGGCGAGAGAAAAATCTTCAATCATATTGATCAAGGAATCGTGTTGCATTCTGTAGGCGACCAAGTCTTCAATCGAAATGATTTTCAAATCAAATCTTTGAGCGACTTTGAATAAATCGGGGAGTCTGGCCATAGTCCCGTCTTCATTCATGATTTCGACAATTACTCCAGCTGGAGCCATTCCAGCCAATCTCGCCATGTCGATCGCCGCTTCCGTATGACCAGTTCGTCGCAGTACACCACCTTCTTTGGCGATGAGTGGAAATATGTGTCCAGGACGGATAAAATCTTTGGCAGGTGTATCGGGATGAATTAATGCTTGAATGGTTTTTGATCGGTCAGCAGCTGAAATCCCAGTAGTTACGCCATCTCCCTTGTAGTCAACTGAAATGGTAAAGGCCGTTTCCATGGGATCGGAATTGTCTCGAACCATGCGGTCGAGGCGCAGCAATTCACAACGCTCTTCGGTCAAAGGCGTGCAAATGAGTCCTCTGCCGTGAGTGGCCATAAAATTGATCATTTCAGGGGTAACTTTCTCGGCCGCGGCCATAAAATCACCTTCGTTTTCTCGATTTTCATCGTCAACTACAATGATAATCTTGCCCGCTTTGATGTCTTCGATGGCCTCTTCAATACTATTAAGATGTATGCTTTGCTCAGTCATGGGCGCAAAGATAGTAGAATTAGGTGTCATTACAGGGTCTTTAAGTCTTCTTCAATCTGATTGTTAAAATAAAAATAAAATAGTCCGTATAAGGGCAGGGCAGCAAATAACATCACACTAGTGTGGTAACGATTTGGGATACCAATGGTTTTGTAAAACCCAGATTGTAGTGACAAGGTTTTAAATAACGTTAGGACATAAATCAAGCCAAAAAGTACAATCCCTATTTTTAATACAGTGTGAGCAACAGGCCATTCAAATCCCTGTGCGCCGTAACTGAATAACGCAAATAAAGCCAAGGCGAAATAAAGCACCAAAGTCAGCTTAGAATGGAGTAGATGCTCTTGCCTAATATGACTGTAATTTTCTTCTCCTATTGTTTGTTTGGAACCTTTAAATAAAAAATTAATGAGTGGTTTGATCAATTGATCAGATTCAAATACTGGTCTGTCTTGAGTGGCACGATTGGTCAAATACAACCCCAAAGGCAGCATGAGCAGTGTTGAGAGCCATGTGGCCAAAACGGGGTTTAAACTCCCATCTTCAGCGCTGTTCTTTGCAAAAATGTTTAAAAAATGATAGGTCAGAAATAACACCATGGCAATTACAATAGGTAAACCAAATCCACCTTTGCGTATTAGGGCACCTATTGGCGCTCCTACAAAGAATAAAATCAAACAACTCAGGGCCAACGCATACTTTTCATGCCAAGCAATGATATGTAAATTGAGATTTTGAGTTTCTAACATTATTTTTCTTTGACCTTCAATGAGTAATTGTTTGCTGCTTCTGATGTTGCCAAGCGCCAAATCGGCCATACGCCGTTTTTGATCAATCGAATACAACTCATAGATTGAATTGTTATAAACGGTGTCTATTTTGATAGGAGTAATGTTCAAATTCAGATTCCTCACTGAAGTCCTGTCATAAACTGATTCAGACAATTGGTTGTAGGATTCTGAGGTTTTACCCGATAAGGAATCAATAGTAATTCCAAGCTCGCCAATCGTTAGCATGTTGTAGCGGGTTGCGAAGCCTTCATCATCAAAATTCACATTGTTAATTTCTGATAAGTCGACGTTAATCGTATAAGACTCGAAAGCACTTTTAACGTGTTGCTTTTTTTTTCTTTCTTCGATTTCTTTAGGTTGCAGCTCATTGTAATAATTACCGTCGTACAACTTGAGTTGAAGAATGTCTTCTCCCTCTTGTGATAATAATTCGCCTTTCTTGGCCTTAATCACCTTATAGTTACCTGGCCGATTAAAAGTAGCCATGTGAATGGTGACCTCTTCAAGGAATTGGCCGTTGTCACCATACTTGTTGCCTACCTTGATATTGAGATCGCCCAGATCGCTGAACTGACCTTCGACGATAGCCATCGCCGGTTTGACCTGAGCAATATTTCTGCGGAGGTTATACAGTTTGTATTCGGCGGAAGGAATGACATTGTTTGAAAAGAAAAAGGTAATGACAGCCATGACAGCTGTAAAAATTCCAACGCTTCTCATACCTCTAAATAGAGAAATTCCCGCCGATTTCATGGCAGCAAATTCATAGTTTTCAGAGAAATTTCCGAAAACCATGATGGATGATAGCAATATGCTCAGTGGAAGAACCAAGACCACCAAGCGCTGAGAAATGAAAAGCAGGAATTTCCCAATGACGACCAAATCAAGGTCTTTTCCAGCTAATTCATTGATGTAAAGCCAAACCGACTGCAGCAGAAATATCATCATGATCACTGCAAAGACAATAAAAAATGTCTTCAAGTAAGAAGTGAAAATATAACGGTCTAGCGTTTTCAATGCCTAGTCTAGTTTATTGATGAAATAACCCGAATAGTCCTTTGAATCATATTTGAGCGCATTTGCTGGGAGTTTGGAATTTACCTTATAACTGTCAACAGTTATAACAGTTTTGGTGTTTTGAGATCCAATTTCGATCAACCGATAAACCATGTTAGTTGCTTTGTCAATTCCCAACAACAGATAACTGATTTCTTCGTTTTTTTTCACAGGAACCAGTTTGATGAATTGGATGGATCGGCCTGGCAATTTTTGAACGATGTCCATTTTGGCGTGGTAACCGGTGTTAAAAAACTTGAGCATTTCATTCGGCGAAATGGTTTCGTCACCTTCTTCTTTACCACTCGATATGGTAACCTCTTCGTCTTCTGGACTAATGGTGTACAATTTCGACCCGTCATAGAGTCGGGTGATTCCCAGTACACTAAGCTTGTATTTGTCTCCAGCGAGCAGAATGGTCCCTTTGGTTTTTGAGTTAACGTCAGCTTCGCTGTTGACCAATTCGTAGGTAAATTCGATTTCGATGTTGCTGTAACCGCTAACAACCTTAGTCACTTTGTCCAATTGTGCCTTGGCCTCTGGTGAAGATTGGGCAACGACTAAAGTTCCAGTCATTAGGAGGAAAGCAATCCAAAATGATTGATTCAAATTTCTCATGATTGATTATTTAAAAATGCATCTAAACCAGCAATATCGTTGATCAGAACTTGTCGCGCTTTACTGCCTTCAAAAGGACCGACTATGCCTGCTGATTCCAATTGATCGATGATGCGTCCCGCTCGATTATAGCCTAATTTCAATTTTCTTTGCAAAAGTGATGCCGAACCTTGCTGATGAATCACCACAACTTGAGCGGCTTCATAGAACAAATCGTCTCGGTCATTGGGATCCATATCCATTGACGATCCGCCTTCTTCCCCTACAAACTCGGGCAAAAGATAGGCATCGGGATAGGCTTTTTGAGCGCCAATAAATGAAGTAATCTCTTCCACTTCTGGAGTATCAATAAAGGCACATTGCAATCGGATGGTTTCGTTACCTTGTGTGAATAATAAATCACCACGACCTATCAATTGATTAGCTCCAGCGTTGTCTAAAATCGTTCGTGAGTCAATTTTGGACGCCACGCGAAAAGCAATTCTGGCTGGGAAGTTAGCCTTAATCAAACCAGTGATTACATTGACCGACGGTCTTTGAGTGGCTATGATCAAGTGAATTCCAATAGCTCTTGCAAGTTGCGCCAGACGGGCAATAGGAGTTTCAACTTCTTTCCCTGCCGTCATAATCAAATCAGCGAATTCGTCTACGACCAAAACAATATAAGGCAAGAAGTGATGACCGTATTCAGGATTTAATTTTCTGGATTTGTATTTTTCGTTGTATTCTATGATGTTCCTACACATCGCCAATTTGAGCAATTCATAGCGCTGATCCATTTCCATGCAAAGCGAGTTAAGCGTTTGAACTACCTTAGAGGTATCGGTAATTATGGCTTCTTCGGTATCTGGCAACTTGGCCAAATAATGCCGCTCAATTTTATTGAACAATGTCAATTCTACTTTCTTTGGATCGACCAACACAAATTTCACCTCGGCGGGGTGTTTTTTATAGAGCAAAGAGGTCAGAATAGCGTTCAGACCCACCGACTTTCCTTGTCCTGTTGCTCCTGCCATGAGTAAGTGGGGCATTTTGGCCAAATCGACAACAAAAGTTTCGTTGCTGATAGTTTTACCTACTGCAATTGGCAATTCCATTTCAGCTTTCTGAAATTTCTGAGAAGCAATTAGGGAACGCATGGAAACGATCGTTGGCTTTTTGTTTGGTACCTCAATGCCAATGGTTCCTTTCCCTGGAATGGGAGCAATGATTCGGATGCCTAATGCAGACAACGATAGCGCAATGTCGTCTTCAAGATTTTTGATTTTGGAAATTCTAATGCCAGCATCAGGGACTATTTCGTACATCGTAACAGTAGGGCCAATGGTTGCTTTGATGTTGGAAATACCAATGTTATAATTGTTAAGGGTCTCTACAATTCGGTCTTTATTGTCTTTTAACTCTTCTTGATCGATGGTGATGTTTTCTGTATCGTAATGCTTCAGAAGGTTGAGGGGAGGCATGCGGAAATTCGACAATTCTAAAGTTGGGTCAACTTCGCCAAAATCAGCCACTAACTTGTCCGCCAAATTGTGAGATTCTTCTTTTTCATTGAAGGACCTGGTGACTTCCATGGCGATGTCACCTTCTCCGGTGTGCAACAATTCCGGTTCTGGAACATCCTCTTCTGCTATCATTGGTGGCATTTCGACAATGTCGCTGGGTTGATCGGTCAATTCGATTTTTACTTCCTCCTCAACTATTGGTTCTATGGTCTCTGATGACATCTCGGAGATTTCTTCCTTAGGTTTGTATTTCAACGCATATTTCAGTCTCAAAGTCAAATAGACTATTCCTCCAAGTGCCAAGAGCAAAGAGGTTCCTAGGTGACCCAGGTAGTCATTCAGCCAGTCAACACTTTCAAAGCCAACGGTGCCTCCCAAGATGGGTTTGCTAGGAAAAACAAGTGCAAAGAATAACGAAAACAACAAACTCAGATAAAGCCCCCAAAACCATCGTTTTTTGAGCTTTACAGCAGATTTTTTCGCAATCACAACTATTCCTGTCCAGATGAACAAAAGGCCAATGAAGAAGGCCGACGCCCCTAATCCTTTTCTGACAAAAAAGTCGCTTAAAGCGGTACCAAGCTTATTCAATACATTTTCGGCTTGACTTTCCCGATTACCGAAATCACTAAGAACACTTTGATCGACATCGCCTGTAAAGAAAAAAGAAGCAAACGAAATGGTGCACAGAAGCCCAACTACGACAATGAAACTCCCTAACAAGAGACGCTGTTGATCCGACATAGGCTTTCTGACTTTTGGCGTCTTTTCTGGGGTGCTCTTTTTTGATGTAGCCATGAACTATTACTGTTTAGACAAAAATACAAAATGCAAAGCCATAGAAGACTCTAAGTGTTAAAAAATCTTGGGAATATAAATAACACCGGCCATGACTGTGGCGGCAATGACTCCTATGAATACTCCGGCCGCACCCATGTCTTTGATATGACCAATTGTTTTGTTGTGTTTTGGTTCGACCAGGTCAGAGAGTTTTTCAATAGCCGTGTTAAGCGCTTCGGCGGACAAAATGAAGGCTATAATCAATGTTTGGAACAACCATTCGGTTGAATTGATCTGATAGATCAACCCCAATACACATGTCAATACCGCCATCGCAAAGTGAAATTTGAATTGGGCCTCAGTGTTGATCAAATGCCACAAGCCTTGAACGGCATAGGTCAAACTCTTCCAACGTCCGATGATGTATTTGAGCAGTAGCGTCATGTTGCATGCTTTTTAGAGCAAATTAGTTATATTTTTTTGATTAAACAGTTCTCGTATTTGAATTGCTCCAATCGAAGCAATTATTCTTATTTATTTTACTTAATCATCGTGTTAATTTTTAAACAACATTTGGAATGCAATAAAAACGGATGCGATTGTGTCAAGACATGTTGACGCCCAAATCACATTGGTTTAAATTGTGGTAAGACTCTTTCAAGATGTCTTGGATTATTGGTTAAAAAAAAAATGGCGGTAAGACCGCCATTTTTCCTTTAAGGTGTAAAACACACTACTTCAAATCAAAACGGTCGAGGTTCATAACTTTGCTCCAAGCAGCTACGAAGTCGTCGACAAATTTTGATTTAGCATCGGTGCATGAATACTCTTCGGCTAAGGCGCGCAATTGAGAATTGGAACCAAAAATCAAATCGACTCTAGTCCCAGTCCATTTGGTCGCACCAGACTTGCGGTCTTTTCCAATGAATAAGTCATCAGACTGACCTGCCTTTTCCCAAGTAATGTTCATGTCTAACAAATTGACAAAAAAGTCGTTTGATAACGTGTCCTTTTTATTGGTAAAAACACCCAGTTTAGACTGATCGCTATTAGCACCAAGCATTCTCATTCCACCAACCAACACAGTCATTTCTGGAGCTGTTAAGGTGAGGAGTTGTGCTCTGTCAAGCAATAATTCTTCCGCTGGTCTGTCTTGATTCGATTTGACAAAATTTCTAAAGCCATCAGCTCTTGGTTCGAGATAAGACAGGGATTCAACATCTGATTCAGCTTGAGTAGCATCTGTACGTCCAGGAGTAAAAGGCACGCTTACATTAGCGCCTCCATTTTTGGCCGCTGCTTCTACAGCGGCAGAACCAGCCAAGACGATCAAATCGGCAATAGAAACCTTTTTGTTTCCAGTTTGAGATTGGTTGAAATCAGACTGCACTTTTTGTAAGACTTCAAGCACTTTGTTCAATACATTAGGTTGATTGACCTCCCAATTCTTTTGAGGTTCAAGACGAATTCTACCACCGTTTGCACCACCTCGTTTGTCCGAACCTCTGTAGGTAGCGGCTGAGCCCCAGGCAGTCATAACCATTTCAGATATCGACAAACCAGAACTCAATAACTTCATTTTAAGCGCTTTGATGTCCGCTTCATCGATCATGTCATAAGAAGCAGTCGGAATCGGATCTTGCCAAATCAAAGTTTCTTTTGGCACCTCTGGTCCCAAATAGCGCGATACAGGCCCCATGTCTCTATGAGTCAGTTTGAACCAAGCTCTAGCAAAAACATCGGCAAGTTCATCAGGATTTTCGTGGAAACGCTTGGAGATTTTCAAGTATTCCGGATCGACAATCATTGCGATGTCCGTGGTGGCCATTACCGGCGGATGCTTTTTGGTGGCATCATGAGCGTCAGGCACTGCCTGAGACGCCGCATTGTTCTTTGGACGCCATTGTTGGGCACCAGCTGGACTCTTAAACAATTCCCATTCAAATCCAAACAAGGTATCAAAGTAGCTACTGTCCCAAGTGATTGGGGTAGGAGTCCAAGCGCCTTCTAATCCACTAGTAATGGTGTCAACGCCTTTACCACTGCCAAAGCTGCTTAACCAACCCAGTCCTTGAGCTTCTATTGGGGCACCTTCTGGCTCTGGACCAACGTGAGATGGGTCGCCAGCTCCATGCATTTTACCAAAGGTATGTCCACCAGCAATCAGCGCTACTGTTTCTTCATCGTTCATGGCCATTCTGCCAAAAGTCTCGCGAATATCTCGAGCTGAAGACATAGGGTCGGCATTGCCATTAGGTCCTTCGGGGTTGACATAAATGAGTCCCATTTGCACAGCACCAAGCGGATCGGCTAACTCCCTGTCGCCTTTATAGCGTTGATCTCCAAGCCATTCTGTTTCTGGTCCCCAATAAATATCACCTTCTGGTTCCCAAACATCTTCACGACCACCGGCAAAGCCAAAGGTTTTGAAGCCCATGGATTCTAAGGCACAATTTCCAGTCAAAACCATCAAATCTGCCCAGGATATTTTACTGCCGTATTTCTGTTTGATTGGCAGCAACAATCGTCGGGCCTTGTCAAGGTTACCGTTGTCAGGCCAGCTGTTTAGAGGGGCAAAGCGCAAAGTACCTGCAGAAGCACCGCCACGGCCATCTCCTACGCGATAAGTTCCTGCACTGTGCCATGCCATTCTAATGAAAAAAGGACCGTAATGACCATAGTCAGCAGGCCACCAGTCTTGAGAATCGGTCATTAAATGGAATAAATCTTTTTTCAATGCGTCCAAATCAAGGCTGTTGAATGCCTCGGCGTAATTGAAACCGTCCTTATAAGGACTGGTCATTGGAGCATTTTGGTGTAACATTTTTAAGTTCAATTGGTTGGGCCACCAACTGGAATTTGATAGTGCGCCTGCTGCGGTATGCCTTTGTGCCGCTGGAGCAAATGGACATTTGCTTTCGCCATTATTTGAGGTTGAATTTCCGTGATCCATATGATTTATCTTTTTGATTTTACAATTGACAAAGTTAAGGGAAACAATTGTTTTCCTTGAAATAAGAGGTGTTTTTTAATGTTAATTTATGACTATTTAGCGGTTTCAATTTGAAGTCAATGTTAATCTTTGGCAGCGACCAATTGCTTGATTTTAATTGAAAAACCTGCGAAAATTAATGTCATGATAGGACTGAGCCAGTTGAATATCGCAAAAGCGAAATAGTCTGCTACTGACACTCCTAAAACACCTGATTGGTAGGCTCCGCAAGTGTTCCATGGCACAAGAACAGAGGTTACAGTGCCTGAATCTTCTAGTGTTCTACTCAAATTAACGGGGGCTAGCCCCTTTTTGTCAAAGGCAGATTTGAACATTTTCCCTGGCACCACAATTGCCAAATATTGGTCAGAAGCAGTAACGTTGAGCGCCAAACAACTTGCAACGGTGCTAGCAAACAGACCAAAAACAGATTTTGCCATGCTCAGTAGGGCAGAGCTGATTCTCGATAAAGCTCCAATGGCTTCCATGACACCACCAAATACCATTGCGCAAATGATAAGCCAAATTGTTCCTAACATCCCGCTCATGCCTTTGCCAGCAGCAGAAAACAAGCCCTCTAAAGTGGTGTTATCGGTGGCCACACTGGTAGGAACGGTAATAGCGTTCATCACACCTTTGTAGGCCGACTGAAAACTCATCGTATCACTGTTAGCAATACTTAGAACCACATCGGGTTGAAAGATAACGGCAAAGATGCCACCTAAAAGGGTTCCGATGATAAGCGCTAACAAAGGAGGCGTTTTTTTAACAATTAACGCAATGACAACCAATGGTACTAAAAATAACCATCCGTTGATGTTGAATACACCTTCAATGTCTTGTAATAACATGGAAGTGTCTGCTACGCCTGAGGTTGATTGGGTAAATCCTATGATGATAAATACCAAAAAAGTAATAATGAAAGATGGGATAGTAGTAAATGACATGTATTTGATGTGGTCAAATAGGTCGCTACCAGCCATAGCCGAAGCTAGGTTGGTGGTATCGCTCAAAGGGGATAATTTGTCACCAAAATAGGCGCCAGAAATCACAGCTCCAGCAGTCATTCCAGCTGAAATTCCCAAAGCGTTCCCAATTCCGATCAATGCTATTCCAATGGTTGCGGAGGTCGTCCATGAGCTGCCTGTAGCAATAGACACTAGGGCACAAATGATTAGACAGGCCGCCAAGAATATGCTCGGGTTCAAAATTTGTAACCCAAAATAAATCATGGCAGGAATGACGCCGCTGATGAGCCAAGTGCCAGCCAAAGCTCCAACCATGAGCAGAATGAGTTGAGCGCCAGAAGTCGATTTGACATTTTTGGCGACTTCTTCAAGCATTTGTTCATAACCAACCTTGTTGAAATAGCCAACAACCGCAGCCACAACACCCCCCATTAGAAGAATGAATTGGTTGCTTCCCGCAAGAGCGTCATCTCCAAAAACACTGACATTAAAAGCCAACAGGGCTACTAAAATGATGACTGGAATCAAGGCCTCAAAAAGACTTAATTCTACGTTAGAAACAACTTGTTGGTCTGCTGCTTGAGCGGGTTTTATGTCTTGACTTTTCATAAAAATCGATATTAATTAATTAAACCAACGGCCTTGAGCGCTTCCTTAATTTTTGAATAACTGGCTTTCGCATCACAATCTAAACCAACCGAAAGTCTAATTAAACCTGGACTGAGTCCCATGCTAATTTGTTCTTCTTCTGGAATTTCAGAGGAGGTTGAACTGCCCGAGGCACTGAACAGTGTTCTGTAAAAACCTAAACTTACTGCCAAGTATCCTACGTTTCGTTCTTGCATGGCTTCCATGAGCGCGGACGCATTGGCTTTGGTTTGAACATCAATAGCGAGCATTCCTCCGTAGCCATAGTCAGGATGCATCATAGTTTGGTACAACTCGTGAGATTTGTGTGATTTTAATCCTGGGTAAAGCGTTCTAATCCCATCGGCTTCAAATTGCTGGGCAAAATACAAAGCATTTTTACTATGCTGTGGCATGCGTACGTGCAACGTTCGGAGATTTTTCATAATTGAGGCTGCCCGCAAACTGTCCAAGGTCGAGCCCAAAAGCATGGCGGCACCATCAGTGACATTGCACATGTCATCGACTAACTCTCTGGTTGTGCAAAGCACACCGGCCACTGTATCACTGCTTCCGTTGATAAATTTTGTCAAACTGTGAATGACAATGTCTGCACCCAAGTTAGCTGGAGCAACACTCAATGGTGAAAAGGTGTTGTCAACAACCAACTTGAGGTCATGTCTTTTTGCGATTACCGATAAGGCAGCAATATCCGCAATTTCCATCAAGGGATTACTGACGGTCTCGCAATACAAAATTTTAGTTTGAGGGGTAATGGCAGCCTCAACTTGCTCCAAATTGGTGATGTCAACAAAGTCTGTCTTCAGTTGAAATTTGGGCGCAAAATTTTTAAGAAAAGCATAGGTGCCTCCGTAAATTGTTCTGCTCGACACCACATGGTCTCCAGCTTGGCACAAGTGTAAAAAAACTGGACAAATTGCACCCATTCCTGAAGCCGTGACTAAAGCCGCCTCAGTGTTTTCCATGGCGGCCAGAGCTCCTGCCAAATATAAATTCGAGGGGGTCGAATGCCTAGAGTACAGGTAGCATCCATCAGCATTCCCTTCGAAGGTATCGAACATGGTTTTAGCGGCTAGGAAGGTATAGGTGGAGGAATCGGAAATCGACGGATTCACACCGCCAAATTCTCCAAAATACTGTAAATCTTGAATTGCGTTAGCGGGATTAAAAGCCATAGGAGTAAATTTTGCAGCAAGATAATAATTTTTGGGAGCACTGAATTTTAAACCATTTTGAATTGCATCGGTAATTGTTAACAATTTGACTTTGAATTAGTCTTGTAATCCCTATTTTTGCATGGTTATTAAAACAAAAACGATGACAAAATTTGATGTTGCCATTATCGGTTCGGGACCTGGAGGTTATGTTGCAGCCATTCGCTGTGCTCAGCTGGGCATGAAGACTGCACTGATTGAGAAATACAGTACCCTCGGTGGAACTTGCCTCAATGTAGGATGTATTCCTAGCAAGGCTCTTTTAGACTCTTCTCATCATTATGAAGATGCTATCAAGCATTTTGGCACTCACGGAATAGATATTGACGGTTCTGTCAAGGTTAACCTCGAAAAGATGATTGCGCGGAAACAAGAAGTGGTAGATCAAACTACCGCAGGGCTTGATTTTCTGATGAAAAAAAATGATATCACTGTTTTTCAAGGTTTGGGTAGTTTTAAAGACCAAAAAACCATAACAGTCAGCAAAACTGATGGTTCTACAGAAGAGATTGAAGCGAACAACATCATCATAGCAACGGGCAGCAAGCCAAACAATCTACCCTTCATTCAATTGGACAAAGAACGGATTATTACCTCTACAGAGGCCCTAAAGCTCAAAGAAATTCCTAAGCACATGATTGTAGTTGGAGGAGGAGTCATAGGTCTTGAATTGGGACAGGTGTATTCCCGTTTAGGTTCTGAAGTGACTGTGGTAGAATATATGGATCGAATCATACCGACCATGGATGCTGGGTTATCGAAAGAATTGGCCAAAGTGTTTAAAAAGGCTAAAGTCAATATTTTGACATCTCACCAAGTGACATCCGTTGTTCGCAACAACGATGTGGTCGTGTTAAAAGCTACGGACAAAACAGGAAAAGAAATTGAACTGACCGGAGATTATTGTCTCGTTTCGGTCGGACGCAAACCCTATACCGAAGGACTTAATTTGACCGCTGCTGGCGTAACGGTCGATGACAGGGGACGAGTTGCTGTGAATGCTCATTTGCAAACAAATGTCAGTCACATTTATGCCATTGGAGACGTTGTTCAGGGCGCCATGTTGGCTCACAAAGCCGAAGAAGAAGGGACTTTTGTGGCCGAAACCATTGCAGGTCAGCATCCTCACATCGATTACAATTTGATTCCAAATGTCGTTTATACCTGGCCAGAGGTTGCTGCTGTTGGCAAAACCGAAGAACAACTCAAAGTAGAAGGAGTCAATTATAAAACAGGACAATTCCCGATGCGTGCTTTGGGACGCAGTCGTGCGAGTATGGACTTGGATGGCTTCGTAAAAATACTTGCCGACGCCACCACGGACGAAGTTTTAGGTGTACACATCATTGGAGCAAGAGCCGCTGATTTAATTGCGGAGGCTGTTGTGGCTATGGAGTACCGCGCTTCTGCTGAGGACATATCGCGCATGTCTCATGCTCATCCTACCTTCGCGGAAGCAGTGAAAGAGGCCGCCCTAGCTGCCACTGAAAACCGTGCACTGCACATTTAGGATTTGTGCAGCGCATAGTGCATCGAACTCACAATAATGATGAGAACGAACAACACCATCAGCAATATCACGAGGGTTTTGGGTTTTTTAGTTTGAGGCTGGTTCATGATCTAAAGTTTAATCCCCAAGCGCTCGAATGATACTCAGTAGGTGAACATTTGGGGAAATGTGTTCTAAAATTACAAATTTTATTCTGTACGACCACTCGAAAATGTATTTTTACAGTCAAATGAATGCAGATTGAACAGATTCACCAAAACGTTTGAACTCGAGGATAAAAAGCTCTTTTTAAGGCAGTTGTTTCAATGGGCTGAGGGCTTTGATACTGTGTTGTGGCTTGACAGCAATCAGTATCCTTTGAAAGAATCCAAATACGAGGTGATTTTGGCAGTAGGAGCGTTGTCAGAAATTTCGGTTCAATCTGGAACAGGTTTTCAGAAACTGCAAGAATTCCAAGAACAGATTCAAGATTGGTGCTTTGGTTATTTGTCTTATGACCTCAAGAACGAATTGTTCGATTTGTCCTCTTCAAATGCTGATGGTCTGAACTTTCCTGATTTATGGTTTTTCCAACCCGAAAAACTATTGTTGGTAAATGGCAATGCCGTTAGTCTTCATTACCCACAGATTCAAGCAGAAGCGATTTTCGAGGACATCAACGCCATAACGTGCTCTGTACTGAGCCCATCGAATCAATTAACCCAAGCGGTGCAATTGAAAGCGCGCATGACCAAGGAGGATTACCTCAACAAGGTGAAGGCACTTAAATCCCATATCCAAAAGGGAGACATCTATGAGGTCAATTTCTGTATGGAGTGGTTCCAAGAGGGAGCAACGATCGACCCTTCGGAGGTTTTTAGCCAACTGAATCAACTTTCAGCTGCACCATTTTCATGTTTTTTAAGGAACAAGGACTGGTACGCCATGTCGGCTTCTCCCGAACGTTATTTGATGAAAAAGGGTCAATACATGATTTCTCAACCCATCAAAGGTACCTCCAGACGCTTTGCAGACGAAACATTGGATCAGGCCTCCAAACACCATTTAATTAACAGCGCCAAAGAACGCAGCGAAAATGTCATGATTGTCGATTTGGTTCGCAATGATTTGTCAAAGGTGGCTCAAAAGGGTAGTGTAGCAGTAAAAGAATTGTTTGGAGTTTATTCTTTCCAACAGGTTCATCACATGATCAGCACCATCAGTGCCGATTTGAAAGAAGACCTGCCGGCCTTGGAGGCCATTAAAGCCAGTTTCCCTATGGGAAGTATGACTGGAGCACCAAAATTGCGTGCCATGCAGTTGATTGAAAATTTTGAAGTCAGTAAAAGAGGCTTGTATTCTGGCGCTATCGGTTACTTTGAGCCCAACGGCGATTTTGACTTCAACGTAGCCATACGAACCATACTTTATAATCGATCTGAGCAATTCGTGTCCTACAGTGTTGGCAGCGCCATTACGACCGCTAGCGAGGCAGAATCGGAATATGAAGAATGCTTGTTGAAGGCCAATGCCCTTTCTCGGGTCTTGGCGCAAGACGATTTAACCAAAGTAGTCAGTCATGATTAGTCAGTTCAAGGCGCATGTCACGCAACTTTGGCCAAACATAGCCCATCAAAAGTCTTTACTTGCTCTTTCAGGCGGATTAGACAGTGTGGTTTTAGCTCATTTATGGCACTCTTGCCAATGGCCTTTTGAGGTCGCTCATTGCAATTTTAAGTTGAGAGGAGAGGAGAGTGATGGCGATGCTGAATTTGTCCGATCGCTTTGCAACTCGTGGGGAATCACATGCCATGCTACCGCCTTTGACACTAAAACTTTTGCACACCAACACAAGCTGTCTACACAGGAAGCTGCTCGGAATTTGAGATATGACTATTTCAATCAACTTAGCGAGTCTAAAGGTTTTGAACACATTTTGACTGCGCATCACAAAAACGATCAGTTTGAAACCTTTTTGATAAATACCCTCAGAGGCACAGGGCTAAAAGGTCTGACGGGAATACCTACCCAAAACGGCAAGGTGATTAGGCCTTTGTTGGTCTTTTCAAGAGAGGAGGTTTTGACCTATGCTCAAGAAAACAATTTGAAATGGCGTGAAGATGCTTCCAATCAGTCAACCCATTATTTGAGAAATGCCATAAGATTGAAAGTTATGCCTGAATTGCTGGCGCTTCGTCCCCATCTGTTGGAAGAGTTTGGTCAAACTTTGGAACACCTTCAAGCGGCGCAAGCCATGGTGGAATCTCACCTTTTGACCGTCAGGCCACATTTGATTAGAGAAACCTCCAATGGTTTTGAACTGCACTTAGAAGCTTGGAGGCAAGTGGACAACCAAAAGACGTATTTGTTCTATTTATTGTCTCCTTTTGGTTTCCATCAGTGGGACGACATTATTCAATTGATGGAGGCACAAAGTGGCAAAATAATTTACTCTGACACGCATAAATTGCTCAAAGATCGGTCAAATATATTCATTGAACCTAGGCGGAATATAACTACAGATAAATTGTTAATTAGCAACAGATTAGATTCAATAAAATTTGCTGATAATACCTTATCTCTACAGGCTGTTTCTTCTCAGGAATTATCTTCTTTTTCTACCATTTATGTCGATGCTGATTTACTGGAATTTCCATTAATTTTGCGCTTGTGGGAGCTGGGCGACCGATTTCATCCTACTGGTATGACGGGATCCAAAAAGGTGAGTAAATATTTGAAAGACGAGCTCGTCTCTATGTTTGACAAATCTAGGCAATGGGTGCTGTGTTCTGGAGGAAAAATTGTTTGGTTGGTTGGTCGCCGTGCGGATGAAAGATTTGTGGTAAACTCAAGGACAAAAAACATTTTAAAACTGACGATAACTTAATATGCCCCTTATTAATAGCCCTTATCGTGCGCCCCATTTGTTTAGGAATGGCTATTTCTCCACCGTCTATTCTGGCTTAGTGCGCCAAGTATCTGGCGTACAGCAAGAAAGAGAGCGGTTGGTGCTGCCTGATGGTGATTTTATTGATATTGATTGGATGAAAGCATCCAAACCTTCAAATACGCTTGTCGTTTTACTGCACGGTTTAGAAGGCGACACCAAACGGCCTTATATGCTGGGTTCAGCCAAGATTTTCAACCAGAATGACATAGACACTGTAGGTGTGAATTTTAGAGGCTGTAGTGGAGAATTCAACAAGGCTTTCCGTTCTTACCATTCGGGTGAAACGGAGGACTTGCATCAAATACTACTGCACATTCTTGCCAATCATTCTTATGACAACATCGTGTTGAGGGGTATTAGTTTGGGAGGAAATGTATTGCTCAAATATTTAGGTGAAGATCGCGACCGACCAAAAGAGGTCAAAATGGGCATTGCGGTATCCGCTCCCTGTGATCTCTACGGATCCATGCTTGAGCTGCATCAATGGTATAATCGACCCTATGAGATTTACTTTAAACGGTGTCTGAAGGAACGTCTCCAACACAAAAGAACGCTTTTCCCTGACCGCATTCAAAAGGTCGACATTCAGCGGATTCATCGGTTAAGAGATTTTGACGACGTCTATACCGCCCCTGCTCACGGTTTTGAAAGTGGCATGCATTATTACAAAGCCTCTAGCAGTTTGCCATATATTGAAAACATTCGAGTGCCAGCCTTGTTGCTCAACGCACAAAATGACTCCTTTTTATCGGCTTCTTGCACTCCGCTTGCATTGGCGGAGCGATCAAAATCCTTTTTTGTAGAACACCCCAAGCACGGAGGGCACGTGGGCTTTCATCTGAATGAACCATTTTACTACGACGAAAAATGCTCTCTGACTTTTGTCAAAGAGCATCTTAAGACCAATCTATAGCACGTGGGGTGCTAATCTACAATCAATTTTTTGGTAATGGTTTCTTTGTCGTTTTTCACTTTGACAAAATAAACGCCATTATAGAATCGGGCTAAATCAATTTGAGTTTTAATCTCTGTCAATTCTTGTTGATAAATCAACTCTCCTAGGATGTTATAAAATCCTACTGATGCCTCTGAAGACCTTTTGTTAGGAAGTGTGATAATTACGCACTCTCCAGCAGGATTAGGAAATATTTGAACGCCTTGATTTGCTTTGTTTGTTGGATTACTCAAGTTACTGCAATCTTGCGTAGCCGATACTTCGGCAGTCGAAGCGGTTATGGCCAAAAGAAACCGCACCATATTGTAATAATAGGGCAGATCCAAGGTGCTAACTCTATCGTCGGCAGTGTGATAATGAGTAGTCAAATCCTCAAAACTGGACGCATCGGAAATCATGATAGCAGTGCGACCACCAAACCAAAAATAAAAGTGGTCGCTGGCTTCGATGCCAGGGTCGATGACATTGGGTGTTAACTCTATTTCGGCATTGTAGGTATTGAGAACACTGACAGCACTGTCTTTTAAGGCATACGAATTGCCTGAATCCTGAACGTGGATTGGCGCGTCATTGGCCTGATCTCTATCGTAGCCCATCATGTCTAAATTGATGGCTCCAATAAGGTTGTGAGCACTGTCAAACGTATTTACGAAATGTTGGGAACCTACCAATCCATCTTCTTCTTCATCAAAGAGCACGTATTGAATGGTGTAGTCAAAACAATAGGCTGATAAAATTCGGGCAACCTCGAGAACAGCAATTGTTCCAGTGGCGTTGTCGTCTGCACAATAATTGGCAACGGAATCGTAGTGTGCGCACATAACTACAACGTTATTAGGATTGGATGTACCTGCTTGAGTGGCGATAATATTGGTTCCATTGGTGCTATAAGCATCTGTGGTAACAGTGATTTTATTCAAATTAGACAATCTTTCCACGATAAAGTCCTTGGCCAAGTCATTTTGGTTGCTTTCGCGGTTCAAAATGGTCACCGAATTTCCATTAACGACAGTAGAAACTTCTCCGGTGAGTTCTTTGAGCATGGTCTCTAAAGTATTCTCGTTGACATGGCTGATGATTTCGGGAATGCTTTGACCAAACAACCCAACAGACAAACTGCTGACTATTATAAAAACAAGAGATTTCATAAGATTGGTTTAGTTGATTTGGGATGTTCCTTTTGTGTCAAATATTGTGCCGCACAAACGATCTTGAAATCAGAATGATGCATTTAGTGGTGAATGGTGTCAAAGTTTGGTCAGAACCAACGTTTTGAAAGTTTTAAAGGGGGTTTATTACAACGCACAAATGAGCAGCAAACAGATCAGACAGTTTTGCCTTTTGGACAACCACTCCAAGGAATTGCCCAAATCAGCCATGGAACGACTCAATCTGTCGGCACGCGCCTATGACCGTATTTTAAAAGTGGGGCGTACCATAGCGGACTTGGGAGCAGAGCCTCAAATTTTGAGTCGGCATATTGCCGAAGCCATACAGTACCGCAGTCTAGATCGTGAAGGTTGGTTGGGGTAGGCGTTTTAAATCAGCTAAAAATGGCTCTCAAGCGTTCCACCCATTTGGCCTGAGCCAATTTGTTTTTATAGGGCGCATAGCGCAACGGGGCATCCAGCCAATTGGCCCTGTGAGATACCGCTTTTTGGTGACTGAAGGTGTCAAATCCAAATTGGCCGTGATAGGCACCAATGCCACTTTCACCCACGCCTCCAAAGGGCAAGCGCGAATTGACAAATTGCATCATGGTATCGTTAACACTACCTCCTCCAAAACCGAATCGGTCAATCAGTTTTTGGATAAAGGGTTTGTTTTTTGAAAAAACATAGAATCCCAAGGGTTTGGCATATTGATCTACGCAGTTTTCAATATCTGCAAAGGTATCGTAGGTGAGAATGGGTAAAATAGGTCCAAAAATCTCGTCCTTCATCACGGGGCTGTCCATTGTTGGTTTGGCCACCAAAGTAGGTGCTAGCGAGTTGGTTTCTAAGTCGTATGCTCCACCACAAATCACCTCTTCTCCTTTGAGCAGTGACAATTGTCGATCCAAATGCTTTCGGTGTATCAATCGCCCATAGTCAGGAGACTGCAAGGGATCGTTTCCAAAGGCAGCAAGGATTTCTTGGAGCAACAAGGCGACAAGGGGTTCGTAAATCGAGGCATGCACCAACAGATAATCTGGTGCAATACAGGTTTGTCCAGCATTTAAAAATTTGCCCCAGACGATACGCTTGGCTGCTAAGCCAAGAGCTGCAGATGGGTCAATGATGCAGGGATTCTTGCCTCCCAATTCGAGGGTAACTGGCGTAAGGTATTCTGCTGCGGCCTTGGCGACTATTTTGCCTACCGCCACGCTGCCCGTAAAAAAGATATAATCCCACCGCAATTGGAGTAATGCCGAGGCGGTTTGGGCATCGCCTTGAACAGCAGTAACGTGACTTGGATCGAAGACTTCGGCAATGAGGTCTGATACCAACTGTGAAGTATGTGGACTGTGTTCACTGGGTTTAAGCACCACGCAATTGCCCGCAGCAACTGCTGCAACAAGAGGGGCAAGGGCCAATTGAAATGGGTAATTCCAAGGCGAAATGTGTAAGGTGAGGCCGTAAGGTACTTTGTAAATGAAATCCTTAGAAGGGAAATTCAACAAGCTTCCTGTGACCCTTTGCGGACGACTCCAGCGTTTCATTTGGGTAACGGCCTGATCAACGTCTGCCAATACAACTGAAAGCTCAGAAATGTAGGATTCGAATTCTGGCTTACCCAAATCTTGTTTTAGGGCAAGGTAAATGTCCTTTTCTCTTGCGAGAATGGCCTTTTTAAGTGCTTTTAAGCTGCTTTTTCTGAAGGCCAGCGTCTTACTTTGTCCCGAGCGGAAAAAGTCCCGTTGTTTTGCTTGAATAATGTTTATTGAATCAGTCATGGGAACGAAGGTACTAAAATCAATGGCATAAATCCCAAATGGGGTCTTTGGGCAACGGAGCTTCTATGCTGATTGGTATTTTGGTGACGGGGTGAACAAATTCCAATTGACGGGCGTGCAGATGAATGCCTCCGTTGGGATTGCTGCGGTCAAAGCCGTACTTGAGGTCTCCTTTAATCGGAGAACCAATAGCGGCCAATTGGGCCCTAATTTGATGGTGACGCCCTGTTTCAAGAGTGACCGACAAAATGCTGTAATGGTCGAAAGATTGCATGATGTGGTAATGCAGAACGGCTCGTTTGGCTTCACCATGCGTTGTGTTATAGACCGCTGACTTATTGTTCTTTGGGTTTTTTACAAGCCAATGAATCAATGTTCCCGAAGGTATTTCGGGTTGAGACTGAACCGCCGCCCAATAAGTTTTATTGACCTTTTTGTCGACAAACAGTTGATTCATTCGTGCAAGGGCTTTGGAGGTTTTGGCAAATATAACTGCCCCACTGGTGGGGCGATCCAATCTGTGAACCACGCCTAAGTAAACCTCGCCAGGCTTATTGTATTTTTCTTTGAGATAAGATTTGATCAAATCGGGAAGCGGGGCGTCACCAGTTTGATCGCCTTGGACCAGGTCACCAACTCTTTTGTTCACCACAATCAAATGGTTGTCCTCATAAAGAATGTCTAAACTAGCAAGGGTTGTGGACATGAGATTTACGGATTCTGCTAATACTGCTCGTCAGCGTTGGGAAAATCTCTGGACTTGACATCTTGGTTGTATTGACCAATAGCCTCTATCATGTCGTCGTACAAATTCATGTAACGTCTTAAAAATCGGGGATTAAATTCGTGTGTCATCCCAATCATGTCGTGTAAGACCAACACCTGACCGTCGACACCCCCGCCTGCACCGATGCCAATGACAGGAATGCTCACACTTTCTGCAACCTCTTGCGCCAAGGCCGCAGGAATTTTTTCTAACACAATCGCAAAGCATCCAGAAGCCTCCAAAAGTTTTGCATCTTCTTTGAGCTGTATGGCTTCTTGCTCCTCCTTGGCGCGAACGGTATAGGTGCCAAATTTGTAAATGGATTGAGGGGTTAGGCCTAAGTGTCCCATTACGGGTATCCCAGCGTTGATTATTCTTCGAATAGAAGACTTGATTTCTTGTCCCCCTTCGACCTTAACGGCATGGGCACCGCTTTCTTTCATGATGCGAATGGCCGAACGCAAGGCTTCCTTGTCGTCACTTTGGTAAGTACCAAATGGCAAATCGACAACCACTAAAGCGCGCTTGACCGCTCTGATGACAGCCGAAGCGTGATAGATCATGTGGTCTAAAGTAATAGGAAGCGTGGTTTCATGACCAGCCATGACATTACTGGCCGAATCACCAACCAAGATCACATCAATACCCGCCGAGTCGACGATTTGCGCCATGGTAAAATCATAGGCCGTGAGCATGGATATTTTTTCCCCTCGAGCCTTCATATCGACAAGGCTCTTGACGGTAATGCGTTTATAATCTTTTCGTGCAGTGGACATACAACAATTGTTAGTAGGTAAAAGTAGTAAAAATGGCAAAACGGCGAACCTTTATGTCATTATGTCATAAAAATTGATGGAAATATGACAAATATCTTATTGGGTTATATTGGCATAATGGTTGAAGTGTGGCTGTCAAATTGAAAAATTCATATTATGGGTAAGATTATAGGAATAGATTTAGGTACAACCAACTCATGTGTCTCAGTTATGGAGGGCAATGAGCCAGTAGTGATAACCAATGCCGAAGGGCGTCGTACTACACCATCTGTAATTGCTTTTGTCGATGGCGGAGAAATTAAGGTAGGGGACCCGGCAAAGCGTCAGGCGGTGACTAATCCCACTAAAACCGTTTTTTCGATCAAGCGTTTCATGGGCAACAGCTTTTCGGAATCATCGAAAGAGGTGGCTCGCGTCCCTTACAAGGTGGTAAAAGGTGATAATGACACTCCCAGAGTAGATATCGATGGCCGCATGTACACGCCTCAAGAACTGTCAGCCATGGTTCTTCAAAAAATGAAAAAAACGGCTGAAGAGTTTTTAGATCAAGAAGTTACAGAAGCGGTAATTACCGTTCCAGCATATTTTAACGATGCCCAGCGTCAAGCCACCAAAGAAGCCGGTGAGATTGCCGGACTCAAAGTAAGACGGATCATCAACGAACCAACAGCAGCAGCTTTGGCCTATGGTCTGGACAAAAAAGGAGTGGATCAAAAAATTGTAGTCTTCGATTTTGGAGGTGGTACCCATGACGTGTCCATTCTTGAATTGGGAGATGGTGTTTTTGAAGTACTTTCTACAGACGGAGACACGCATTTGGGTGGCGACGATGTGGACGATGCGGTGATCAACTGGTTGGCCGACGAGTTCAAAGCCGATGAGGACATCGATCTTAGAAAGGATCCGATGGCGCTTCAACGTTTAAAAGAAGCTGCGGAAAAGGCTAAAATTGAGTTATCGTCTTCCAATCAGACGGAAATTAACTTGCCTTACGTTACCGCCACAGCTAGTGGACCAAAGCACTTGGTACGTTCATTGACCAGAGCCAAATTTGAGCAATTGATTGACAGTCTCATCAAACGCACCATTGAACCTTGCAAAACGGCACTTAAAAGCGCTGGTTTGTCGACAGGAGACATTGATGAGATCATTTTAGTAGGTGGATCAACACGTATTCCTGCCGTTCAAGAAGCGGTTGAAAAATTCTTCGGCAAAAAACCGAGTAAGGGTGTTAATCCAGACGAGGTTGTCGCTGTTGGAGCAGCCATTCAAGGTGGAGTTCTTTCGGGCGACGTCAAGGATGTCTTGCTGCTTGACATTACACCATTGTCCTTAGGAATAGAGACTATGGGTGGCGTTATGACCAAGTTGATAGAAGCTAACACAACCATACCAACCAACAAGTCGCAAGTATTTTCTACCGCAGCTGACAACCAACCCTCCGTTGAAATTCACGTACTGCAAGGAGAACGCCCTATGGCGGCTGACAACAAGACCATCGGAAGATTCCACCTCGATGGTATTCCACCAGCGCCAAGAGGTACGCCTCAAATCGAAGTAACATTCGATATTGATGCCAACGGTATCATTAATGTGAAAGCGGGAGATAAGGCTACGGGCAAATCTCAAAACATCCGAATTGAAGCATCTTCAGGCTTGACCGAAGAAGAAATTAAAAGGATGAAACATGAAGCTGAAGCCAACGCTGAATCGGACAAATTGATCAAGGAAAAAGTTGAAAAACTCAACAGTGCCGATGCCATGATTTTCCAAACTGAAAAGCAACTCAAGGAATTTGGCGATAAACTTCCAGAAGACAAGAAGAAGCCCATTGAAGACGCTTTGGACGCCTTGAAAAAGGCCTATGAAACCAAAGAAGTTGAAGTGGTTGATCCGGCATTAGAAGCGCTCAACAAGGCTTGGACCGCAGCCAGTGAGGAAATGTACAAAGCCCAACAAGAATCTCAAGCGGGTGGAGGGGAGCCTCAAGGCGATCAGCAGTCGAACAACGAAGGAGACAACGTTGAAGACGTAGACTTCGAAGAGGTCAAATAAGCCTTTAAGTATCTAAGTAAAAGAGCCGCGACATGCGGCTCTTTTTATTTTAGTTTTTTTGAACTTTTTTGTTGAGTTTGTTCATCCAATACATGATGTAAAGGCCCCCAAAAATACCAGGAATAAACCAGCCAGAAATACCAGGGAAAATATTGTTGACCACCACAAAAGCAGTTGAGGCCGAAATGTACTCCCCAATCATATTGCCTAAGTGCATTTTAGCCATCTTTTTCTCAGCCTATCGGCTTGTTTAAATAAATAGTAGTCGCGGAAACTGATAAACAGACAAAAGAGGCCAAATACCAAAAGAATGGTATTTATCTCAGAAAGGACAACAATGGGATAGCCAATCATGGCCACGCAGACTACCATCATAGTCAAGGCCATTAATCGCTCTATTTTCGTGTCATATGATTTTTGTTTGAAATTTCTTGCCCGATATCCCATTAAAATAAAATAAGAACTGAAGAGCCCTATTGAAAACAAAAAGGCGCTTTCGTGCTGAGGGAGGAAAGAAATAACTAAAGCCATACAGGCAGAAGTTAACATGCTGTAATAAAACACCAAGCCAGATTTTTTGTGACCTTTGGATCCTTTAGTTGCAATCAAGGAAACCGCGCCAGCGAGCAAGGCAAGACCCCCAAATCCCGCGTGAACGTAGATTAGGGTTTGAGCAAAATCAGTCATCTATGATTTTTTACAATTGCATTGGCCATCTTTGCAACAGGAGCAACATTGAGCATCTTTGCAGCAACACCGGCATGATCGAGATAAGAGCGCTGCGAAAAACAGGCCCAAGAACATACAGCCCACAAAAATAAAAATGTTGACTTTGACATAGAATAGGCCAACTCCTAGGCCACATAATAGACCGCCACCGACGGCCCAAGAACTTTTGTCATTAGATTTCATGATATTAGAGTTTGGGGTTAAACTTGACACCAATATAGTAAATTATGCAATACCATTGTGTTGTCCAGATCAAACGAAAAAATAAGCTTATTTTTGTTGAAAATAAAAAAACTATGAAATTATCCAAAGAGATTATCCTCAATTTGGCCGAAAAGGCCCGAAAGGGAACTTTAATGGAAACTTTGGAAATTGAATTTATCGATGCGGGTGAGGATTTTCTAACCGCTAGAATGCCTGTTAACGAACGCGTTTTTCAACCTGACGGCGTTTTGCACGGAGGCGCAACCTTTGCCTTAGCTGAAACTGTCGGAAGTTTCGCTGCCCATCTGATCAATCACGACAGAGAAGTGACCATTCGGGGTATTGAAATGTCTGGCAATCACCTGAAGAGCGTCAGTTCGGGGTTTGTTTATGCCACTGCTCGAGCAGTTCATAACGGAAGAACTACCCAACTGTTTCAAGTGGAGATAAAAGATGACCACGATAGCATCATATCGATATGCAAGTTGACGACAATAGCCATTGACAAAACCAAATAATTATTCCTTGTCAAATCACTATCTTAGTCTGATTCACAAACATCTTGACAATAAGCTTCCCTTTGTCTGGTTTCGGCCTGCTGGTGATGCCAATGTTCAAGTATGGCTCCAACAAGATGTTCGATTTAACACCTATAACCCAAGATCTAAGAGCAAGGGATTTGTTTTTGCTCCTTTCGACAAAGCAAAACCTGTTTTGATTTTCCCAGACGATCAATGCACTTCAATTTCTGTTCCGCTATGGGACGCTCCATGGACTAAAATTCAAACGAATAAACTTTCATCGGAAGATCAGAAAATCTATGAAGAGCGAGTAGCAAAAGCCATAGAGGCTATTAAAATCAGTGATTTAAAAAAAGTTGTTTTATCTCGTGCTGTGACATACGACATGCCAAAAATGGATTGTTTTGCAGTCTTTTCGACCTTGGCGCAATCCTATTCTGCAGCCTTCACCTACGCGCTCTACCATCCTCAAATAGGGCTCTGGGTGGGAGCCACTCCTGAGCAACTGGTGCGGGTCGATCGAACCAGATTGGAGACGGTAGCTTTGGCTGGAACTGCCTTGTGGAATTCCGTTGATTCATTGAACTGGGGTGAGAAAGAAAAGACAGAACAGCAATTGGTGTTAGAAGACATTAGAGAAACATTGGCTTCATTCACTGACCATTGGAAAATTTCTGACTCTAGTACTGTTCAAGCTGGGCCTTTGGCTCATTTGAAAACAGCGATAGAGGTTCAATTGAAAGAAGATTGTCTCGATGATGTTTTTTCTGTAGCCGAACTTTTGCATCCCACTGCTGCAGTATGCGGTTTTCCGAGATTGTTGTCCCTGGAATTTGTACGTCAAATAGAATCCCATGATCGTGAATACTATACGGGCTTTTTAGGTTCAATTGATGAAGGGACGAATCGTTTGGACCTCTACGTCAATTTGCGCTGCATGAAGGTCGAAGGAGGCAAGGCTGTCCTATATGCTGGTGGAGGTTTAACCAAAGATTCCATACCTTCCAAAGAATATGAAGAGACAGAACAAAAATTAGACACGCTTCGGCAGATCCTTTTTGCTTAAGGTCATTTTATTGTAGTACTTTTGTAACCTCATGACCCTTCCTTCCAGTCTTCTCGCCCAAACCATACTGCAAGCCTGCAAGGCCTATGGTATTAAGGATGTGGTAATATCGCCAGGAAGTCGAAATGCACCCTTGACATTAGGATTTACGAATGATCCTTATTTCAATACCATGAGTATTGTCGACGAAAGATGTGCCGCCTTTTTTGGACTGGGAATAGCCCAACAAACCAAAAAACCAGTAGCGCTGGTTTGCACTTCTGGAAGCGCGCTATTGAACTATTATCCTGCCGTTGCCGAAGCTTTTTACAGCAGAATTCCCTTACTCGTTCTCTCGGCCGATCGCCCGCCGCACTTAGTAGGAAATGGTGATGGACAAACGATACATCAATCCCAGATTTTTCACTCTCACGTTTGTGCCGAAAACGATTTGTTCTTGACGGATAAGATTGATGACAATTTGGTGAACATCAAAATCACTAATGAGGTTCTGACCCGATGTATAGAACAAAAGCAACCCGTCCATCTGAACGTTCCCTTTGACGAGCCTTTATACGATACCGTGAACCAGTATCAAATAGAGTTTCCAATTCCCTCTTCTGGTACTCCCGTCAAGGCATTCAAAGTGTCAGAAGAGATCATACGCAAATGGCAGACCGCATCTAAGAAATTGGTTTTGATCGGATGCCTGCCTCCAAACTCCATATCAGATGAGATGGTAGAACTCCTAGCCAGCGATCCAGCTGTAGTGGTGTTGACCGAATCCACTTCAAACGTTCACCACCCTCGATTTTTTCCTCACATCGATCAGTTAATTTCAGCCTTTTCAGAATCCCAAAAGCAGGACTTTCAACCCCAGATATTATTGACCTTGGGAGGATTAGTAGTCTCCAAAAAGATCAAATCGCTATTGAGAACTTATCAACCAAAAGAGCATTGGCACATTGATCCTTTAGAGGCTCTAGATACTTATTTTAGCTTGACTGAGCACATGGCTTGTGATCCGAACCTTGTACTTCCTCAATTATATACCGGCTTCAAATCTGTTTCTAGTGAATACAGACACAGTATGCAAGAGCTGTCCAATCTCAGTGAAATAAGCCATCAAAAATATTTAATGACCATTCCTTTTTGCGATTTCAAGGTATTTGAAATACTATTCAAAAAATTGCCAGTAAACTTACAATTGCAAATAGGCAACAGCTCCACAATCCGATACATGCAATTGTTCGACACCAATTCGAATAATGAGGTCTTTTGCAACCGAGGCACCAGTGGAATTGATGGATCTTTATCGACTGCCATTGGTGCTTCTAAGGCAGCCTCCAAACATGTTCTGTGCGTTTTAGGTGATTTGAGTTTCTTCTATGACAGCAATGCACTGTGGCAAAATTACACCCCCAACAATTTCAGGATCATTATTATCAACAACAGAGGAGGGGGGATTTTTAGAATACTATCTGGACCCAAAAACACAGTCGATTTCGAGAGATACTTTGAGACTTCGCATCAGCTTACTGCCAAACATTTAGCTAAAATGCATGGTTATAAATACTATTCAGCGAGCTCATCGGGCTCTTTTACACGACAATTATCGCGTTTATTTAAAGCTTCCAGCCGACCCAAAATTCTTGAAGTTTTCACCCCACGAAAACTGAATGATGAGGTCTTGTTAAATTATTTCAAACATTTAGAGTTATGAACGAAAATACCATTAAACTTGGAGAGGTCAACAGCCTCGGTATCCTAAGAGAACGACAGCCTGGATTGTTTTTGGGCTATCCAGGTGGGGTAGAGGAAGTGCTTCTTCCTAATCGCTACAAACCAGAAACCTTTGAAATAGGTGATCAAATCGATGTCTTTGTTTACAAAGACAATGAGGAACGTTTGGTAGCTGTTACGGACATGCCTCACATCAAGAAAGGAGAATTTGCACTTTTGAGATGCAGCGAATCCACGCCCATTGGCGCGTTTCTTGATTGGGGGATGGTCAAGGAGTTGTTTTGTCCTTTCAAGGAACAAGTTTTTAAGATGAACGCTGGAGGATGGTATTTGGTTTATTGCTTTTTGGATGAAAAATCAGGACTACTAGTTGCCAGCAGCAAAACGAATAAATTCTTAGACAATACTAATTTAACCGTAAGCAAATACGAAAAAGTTGAAGTCATCATTTCTCATCCTTCTGACTTTGGCATGAACATTATTGTCAATGGCAAGCACAAAGGGGTGATTTACAATGATCAAATTTTCAAGACCCTTCATATTGGAGACAAACATGAAGGGGTTGTAGCCAAAGTTAGAGAAGACAATAAATTAGACATCATTCTTCAAGACATTGGATACCGAAACATCGAGCCAAACGCAGAACACATTCTGACCGTTCTCAAGGAATTTAAAGGGTTTTTACCGCTCACAGACCATTCTGATCCACAAGACATCAAAGATTGGTTGGAGATCAGTAAAAAGAGTTTTAAAAAGGCTTTAGGCACTCTCTACAAGCAAAGAATTGTTGAAATTAAGGAGGACGGGATATATTTGTTACCAGTGGAGGAAGATTAAAAAGTTCTATTTTTGTAAAAACTATTGTTCATGTCAGTACCACAATGGACTTCGGTCGGTTCTTTCGAAGACATCACTTATCACAAGTCTGATGGAGTTGCACGCATCGCGTTCAACCGTCCAGAAGTTCGAAATGCCTTTAGGCCTAAAACTACGAGTGAACTCATTAAGGCTTTTAGTGATGCTCAGGAAGACACCTCTATTGGGGTGGTTTTGCTGTCGGCCGAAGGGCCATCACCCAAAGACGGTATTTATTCATTCTGCAGCGGAGGCGATCAAAAAGCAAGAGGTGAGCAGGGTTATGTAGGTGAAGACGGTTACCATCGTCTGAATATATTGGAAGTTCAAAGAATAATTAGATTTATGCCCAAAGTGGTCATCGCAGTCATACCTGGTTGGGCCGTTGGAGGAGGCCACAGCCTGCACGTGGTTTGTGACCTGAGTTTAGCCAGTGCCGAACACGCGATTTTCAAACAAACCGATGCCGATGTGACCAGTTTTGACGCTGGCTATGGCAGTGCCTATCTGGCTAAAATGGTTGGCCAGAAAAAAGCCAGAGAAATATTCTTTTTAGGACGCGGTTATAGCGCTCAAGAAGCCTATGACATGGGTATGGTGAATCAGGTTGTTCCTCATGAGCAGCTGGAACAAACCGCTTACGATTGGGCACAAGAAATACTCGCCAAATCTCCTACCTCAATTAAAATGCTCAAATACGCCATGAATTTGACGGATGATGGTATGGTAGGTCAGCAAGTTTTTGCAGGTGAAGCTACCAGATTAGCCTATATGACGGATGAAGCCAAGGAGGGTAGAGATGCCTTCTTAGAAAAACGAAAGCCCAATTTTGACAAAAAATGGCTGCCCTAAACAAAACCAAGTCTTGGATTTCAGCCATGCGTTTGCGGACTCTTCCGCTGTCTCTCTCGGGTGTGATTGTTGGCGCTGGGATGGCTGCAAAAGTCCATCAATTCGATGCATTGATTTTCGCTTTAATCGTTTTCGCCACCTTAGGATTGCAAATTTTGTCGAATCTGGCCAATGACTATGGAGACGGTATCCGCGGTACGGACAACGACTCGAGAATTGGCCCTAGCCGTGCCCTTCAATCGGGAGTAATTACTCCCAAACAAATGCTAAGAGGGATCATGGTTTGTGGTGGTGTTACCGCGGTTAGCATATTGTCACTAATTTATTTAGCCTGCTATCCCGATTACTTCCTGTTGTCATTGCTTTATATAGGCCTCGGCATAGCTGCCCTAGTAGCTGCCATAGAATATACAATGGGACCAAATCCTTATGGATATAAAGCTTTTGGAGATTTGATGGTGTTTATATTTTTTGGAGTAGTCAGCGTTATGGGCAGTTACGTTCTTTTTGTCAAAACTTGGTCAGTTGATGTCTTGGCACCTGCTATTGCCATAGGTTTTCTTTCGGTTTCTGTGCTCAACTTGAACAATATGAGAGATATCGAATCGGATCGCAGTGCAGGCAAAAGAACAATGGCCTTGATGCTTGGACTGAATAGCGCTAAGAAATATCATTCCGTCCTCGGTTTAGGTACACTTTTAGCCCTGGTTTATTTTTTGTGGCCTTCCCAATCCTACTGGCCTTACATCGTTAACTTGCTAGCCTTCTTGCCTTTGTTCCGACATTACCTGACTGTTTGGTTTATTTCTGATGCTGAGAAATTCGATCCTCAATTAAAAGTTGTGGCGCTGTCGACATTCGCTCTTGCCATTTCTATGTCCCTCACGGCCGTTTATTTACTCTAAATTTTAGTTTTGAAAGCCTCATTCGTCAAGCACGTTCTTCAATTCAAAACACCAAGTGGAACTTCTAGGGGCATCATGGAAAATAGACCAGTATGGTTTTTGAAAATTGAAAATTCGCATCAAATCGGCATCGGAGAATGTGCGCCATTGAGCGGACTGAGTTTAGACAATTTGGATCAAATGGATTCCAAATTGACATGGGTTTGTCATAATATTGATTTGGGTTTGACGGAATTAATCGAGAATACCAGAAGCTTTCCGTCCATTCAAATGGGTCTTGAAATGGCTTTTTTGGGATTAAATAGCAATTCCCCTGTTGACTTATTTCCTTCCAAATTTCAGACCAACTGCTCGCCAATAAAGATAAACGGACTGATTTGGATGGGCACGCCCAGCTTTATGCGCCAACAGATTGAGGAAAAGATGTCCGAGGGCTATGACTGTCTCAAACTGAAAATTGGCGCCATTGATTGGCAAGAGGAATTGAACTTGCTCAAAGGGATTCGCGAAGTCTATAGTTCGGAACAAATTGAGCTTCGCGTCGATGCCAATGGTGCATTTGGAAAACAGGACGCCATAGGTAAACTACAGCAATTGTCACGCTTGGATATTCATTCTATTGAGCAGCCGGTATCTCCTTTAAATAGCGAATTGCTGACTGAACTCTGCAACATCTCACCCGTGCCAATAGCATTGGACGAAAGCCTTATTGGATACCACTCAAAATCAGAAAAGCGCGATTTATTAGATAGTGTTCGGCCAAAATACATTATCTTAAAACCTTCATTGCTAGGAGGATTTGCTCAATCCGACGAATGGATAGAAATTGCCGATGAATTCAAGATTGGGTGGTGGATTACCAGCGCATTGGAAAGCAATGTGGGTTTGAACGCTATCGCTCAATGGGCTTTTAAGAAGAGAAACCCCTTGCCACAAGGTCTTGGAACGGGAGGATTGTTTTTAAATAACTTAGATTCGCCTCTGCAGGTAAAGGAAGGGAGGTTGTTTTACAACGGTACTAAAGAATGGGATTTTAATCAAATTATTTGACATGGACTTTATTCAACAAGCCTACAGAGGTCACACTAAATTATGGATGTTTCTGTTTACAGCGGCCGCCATTTCGGGTGTTTTTATCTTCAACTTTGTTTCATTTCTAACGACCGACCCTTCGGACTTAGAGGCAGTTTATGACATGATGGGCGAGCTTCCGCCATTGCTGAATCTCACGATCAATTTGATCCCATTTGCTTTCCTTTTAGGCGCCTTGTTTTTCTTGGTTAAATTCTTACACGAGCGATCCATTACTTCCTTGACTACATCAAGGCCAAAGATTGACTGGTCGCGTTTCAGGTTTTCCTTTTTTCTCGTTACTTCCATCTCCCTAGTAGGATTTGTTTTGTCCTATTTTGCAGATCCAACCCAGTATGTTTTACAATTTGATTGGTTGAAATTCAGCTTGCTATTTTTAGTGAGTATCTTGCTTTTCCCTTTTCAAATTGGTTTAGAAGAGTATTTGTTTCGAGGATATTTCATGCAACATTTGGGTATTATCGTGAAAAACAGATGGTTTCCATTAATGTTTACCTCTCTTTTTTTTGGTTTAGCTCATAGCGCCAACCCTGAAGTGGCTGAACTTGGAACGGTTACCATGACCTTTTACATTGGAACAGGTTTGTTTTTGGGCATCTGCACTTTGATGGATGAAGGACTAGAATTGGCTCTTGGATTTCACTTGGGAAACAACCTGTTAGCAGCCCTGATGGTCACAGCAGACTATTCCGCTCTGAAAACTGACGCCGTATTTAGGCTCGTAGGCGACAGCGATACCGTAACTCTGTTTGACATTGTACTACCCATTTTGATTTATTATCCAATTTTGCTTTTGGTTTTTTCTAAGAAATACGGTTGGACCAATTGGAAAAATCGTTTAACTGGCCGAGTAGTAAACCCCAATTTATAGTTGTATGTCGCCCCATTATTCAAAAATTCACAATCGTTTTAGCTGGGAAGGTTATCACATGGATGCCCGTGGATTAATCGATTTAGGGTATTCCTTCATCAAAGAAGGTGGTGATCACGAAAAAAGCATTGGAGAGTTTCTGCTCAATTGGAGGGATGAGAGGGATTTTGTTTTTGCACCTTCCTCTGGCAGCACTGGACAGCCAAAGATGATTAAACTGTCCAAACAGGCGATGGTCAATTCTGCTATAGCCACAGGCGACGCTCTAGGCTTGGAGCCTGGACAAACTTGTTTTTTATGTTTGCCAGCAACTCATATTGCAGGTAAAATGATGTTGGTTAGAGCGATCATATTGGGGCTGGAACTTCATTATGTTTCACCAAGTCGCTCACCTTTGAGGTTGGTCCGAAAAAAATTCGATTTCGCCGCCATGACACCAATGCAATTGAAAAACAGTATAGATCGAATTCACTTGATAGGAAAAACTTTAGTGGGTGGAGGAGTCGTTGATTCTACCTTAAGATCAGCTATCCAGGACAAAGGAGCGGCGGTCTACGAAACTTATGGCATGACAGAAACCTTCAGCCATATCGCTCTCAAGCCACTTCATCGCGCGGATCACAACGGTATTGGATTTAGGCCTTTGAGCAATATTAAGGTCGATTTGGATCAAAGAGGCTGCTTGGTCATCAACGCTCCAGATTTATTTGAGGGCGCATTGGTTACGAACGATTTGGTAGACATGCATTCTGATGGCACTTTTTCTTGGCTGGGACGTATTGACAACGCTATTAATACGGGGGGTGTAAAGTTATTGCCTGAAACAATAGAAGCGAAACTTTCAGGATTCATCAAAAAGCCCTTTTTTATCGGGTCATTGCCCGAAGCCGAGCTGGGCGAAAAAGTGATTTTGGTTATAGAAGGTGAAGAAGAAACATTTGAAGACGCAATTTTTGATGTACTGGACCGATTTGCAAGACCGAAAGAAATATTCTTTTTGAATCAATTCTCTTACACTAGAAATGGTAAATTGAGAAGAAAAGAGACAATTTCAAGAATTAATTAAGATTTAAAAAAATAACGATATTTGTAATTCATAAAACCATCAGATGAATAAGAACACAGTCCTCGGATACGCCACACTAATCATGATCATTGTAGCCATAGTATTAATATGTCTTGGAGCTTTTCGTTACAACGAAATTGCGGGATGGGGATTTGCATCCGTTGGAATTGGGTTTCTCGCCATCGCATGGGTATTCAACGCGTTAAAGGGAAGGGTCTAAGCGGTCGCTCTGGACTTGCAAAAGTCAAGGATGAGCAGTGCCAATGCTTTGGCGTATTTGGACTCAGAAGTTGACCTTATTATTCCCTCACAAAGGTGGAGATAAGAAGCGTTTTCATTTTTACCGACCAAACTGACATACCTTCTAGCTTGTTCAATTGACCATCCAGAGCTTGATTCTGCGCTGCTTGGAAAATTGGCAATTGAATCGACATCTAGTTCTACTCCAAACTTTTTTTGATTAACAAAACTTAAGGCTTTGTTTAAAGCCGCATCAAAAGTGTATTCCTCCCTGAGGCAAATCGCATCATAGGTTTGGCAGAGGATTTGGTCATTTTTATCAATCATGAAATCCCAAATATATTGCGGTGTCAGGGCTTCTTGAACACCCAAAACAGCGTAACGGTCTAATATCAATTCTGCTAAAGCATAACTGAATGGATTACCACTATGTCGCCCTTCCAGGTGGCGTAAATCGGTATGCGCGTCCAAATTAATGGCGTTAATGCTTTGTTTCAGAGCCTTCGAAGTCCCCTTTAATAACCCAAAAGCATTGTTGTGACCTCCTCCGACAGCGACAGGAATTTTTCCTGCTGATACAATGGCGAACACAACTTCCGCGACCATTTCATCCAATTCGGAGGTAAGTCGTCTCAATTGATCAACGCTAGTAGACTCATCCACACGATTGTATAGAGCAGAGGTGCTGATGTTTCCTAACAAAACTATATTTTTGGGGAAAGAGGATTCTACAAAAGGCAAATTGCACAAGCTGTTCCTCACTATTTCCCAGGTTGATTGTGCCCCTCGATTGCCAAAGTTGGCTCTAACTCCTAAATCCTCAGGTATGCCAAAAAGTACAAAGCGGGCCTCAGACACAGTTAACGACGTCTCAAGAGATGCACTGGGAGATATTAATTCAAAGTGAGTACCCAACTTATCTTCACCTGACCTTTCGGAAAGTATGGCTTTTAATTGGTCCATATCGAAATAAGTCAGATGTCTCATGCCTTACTGTTATTGGTGGAAATGCCATTAATATAAACATCGGCTATTTTGACCTCGCCGAAGTTATACGCCAAATCTGCCAGACTATCAATGCATTCGGTAACAATTAAATTGGCCTTCTTGCCTCTCGTTATAGTGCCATGCGTATGTTCTAGTCCCATGGCAAGTGCTCCATTGATGGTTAAGGCGTTTATGGCTTCTTCTGGAGTAAGCTTCATTTTGATACAGGCGAGACTCAAAACTAAATTGAGATTGCCGCTCGGAGCAGAACCCGGATTAAAATCAGAGGCCAAAGCCAACGGGAGGTCATTGTCGATTATTAATCGTCCTGGGGTATAAGGAATGCCTAAAAAAAACGAACAAGCTGGCAAAGCCACGGGTATAGTATTGGATTGTTTGAGTTGGTCTAAATCATCTGGAGTCAATACTTCTAAATGGTCAACCGACACAGCATTTTGACGAACGGCAGCTTTAATGCCGCCTATGCTGCTAAACTGATTGACATGAACCTTTGGTTTCAAACCGTATTGAGCTCCTGCTTTAAGAATTCTCTCCATCTGGTTAACATCAAAATAACCTTTTTCACAGAATACGTCGATGTAATCGGCGAGTCCTTTTTCCGCCACAACCGGCAGCATAACTTCGACAATGTGAGTGACATAGTCCTCGGTATTTGAAAACTCATTCGGAACAGCGTGTGCGGCCAAAAACGTTGCCTTAATAGGCAGAGAAAAGTGAGACTTTAATCGTTGAATGACTTGGAGCATTTTAATTTCTGAATCCAAGTCCAATCCATAGCCACTTTTGATCTCGATGGCTCCTGTGCCCATTTCGATCAACTTGTTTAATCTTAGTTTGGCACTTTCAAACAAAGCTTCTTCAGACGTTTCTCTTAGAGTTTTGGCCGAATTCAGAATGCCGCCTCCTTTAGCTGCAATTTCCTGATAGGTCAACCCCTGAATCCTATCGACAAATTCATCCGCCCTGTCCTTGGCATAAACCAAATGAGTGTGCGAATCGCACCACGCAGGCAAAATTGACTTGTGTGAAAGATCAACGCTTTGATCGAAAGGGAAGGATTTGAGTTCAGTCATTGAACCAAAATCTTCAATCAATCCATTGTTTATGGACAAGTAAGCGTTCTGGATGAACGGAACTTTCGACATCTCTTTACCACGAACGAGTAGAGGAGCCTTTTCGTAAGTCTGATAGAGATGGCCAATATTGTAAAGTAATGTAGTCAAATGCCTTCTTTAGTTGCCAATCATGTCCTGAGGCCTAACCCATTCGTCGTATTCTGCTTCAGTGACATGGCCCAAACTCAAAGCAGCCTCTTTGAGCGTTGTTCCGTTGTTGTGGGCTGAATTAGCTATTTCCGCAGCTTTGTAGTAACCGATTTTGTTGTTTAACGCTGTAACCAACATCAAAGAATTTTGAAGCAATTTCCCAATGACTTCATGATTAGGCTCTATCCCTGCCACGCAGTGCTCTTCAAAGCTCTTACACGCCATACCTAGAAGTTCAGCCGACTGCAAAAAATTAGCAGCAATCATAGGTTTAAATACATTAAGCTCAAAATGTCCTTGAGCTCCTCCAAAAGCAATAGCTGTGTCGTTTCCAATAACTTGAGCGCAAACCATGGTTAAAGCTTCGCATTGGGTTGGGTTCACTTTTCCGGGCATGATGGAACTCCCTGGCTCATTGGCGGGCAGATTTAATTCGCCTATTCCAGATCTAGGACCAGAGCCCATCAATCGGATGTCGTTAGCTACTTTGTTGAGAGAAACAGCCAACTGTTTTAAGGCTCCATGCGCTTCAACAAAGGCATCGTGAGCGGCCAAGGCCTCAAACTTATTTTTCGCAGTTACAAAAGGCAAGCCCGTATATTTAGCAATATATTCAGCAACCCTGTTGTCATAGCCTTTGGGTGCATTAAATCCAGTTCCGACAGCGGTACCACCTAAAGCCAATTCCTTCAAATGATCGAGAGAACGCTCTAAGGCCAGAAGACCAAATTTGAGTTGAGCTACATAGCCCGAAAATTCTTGGCCCAAAGTTATAGGCGTGGCATCCATCAAGTGAGTACGCCCAATTTTAATGACTTTTTCAAAGGCCTTGGATTTTTTTTCAAGTCTGTTAATCAATTGTTTGACTCCCGGAATGGTGACTTCTACAATCTTTTTATACCCCGCAATATGCATTGCAGTAGGAAAGGTGTCGTTGGAAGATTGGGATTTGTTTACGTCGTCGTTTGGGGACAAGGTTTTTTCTCCCTCTCCAATAGTGCCTCCAGCCAATTGATGGGCTCGATGGGCAATGACTTCATTGACATTCATGTTACTTTGAGTGCCCGAACCTGTTTGCCAAATGACCAATGGAAACTGGTCATTGTGTTTGCCTTGAAGTATTTCTTCACACACTTCGCTGATCAAATTGCGTTTCTCTATGGGCAAAACTCCAAGTTCACAATTGGTAAAAGCAGCAGCTTTTTTAAGATAGGCAAACGCATAGATAACGTCCAAAGGCATAGAAGCAGATGGGCCAATTTTAAAATTGTGCCGTGACCGCTCTGTTTGAGCGCCCCACAAACAATCGGTGGGCACTTTTACCTCACCTATAGTGTCATGTTCAATTCGATAGTTCATTCAATCAAGATTTGTACAAAATTACACAATTTAGCTCGATTGGAATACTGTTGAAAAATACCATTTGAGGAATACACTGAATTCCGAAAAGTGGTTATCTTTGTAAAAAATTTTTTAGGATGTTTGACTTCGGACAGTATTTAGGATTTCTCGCTTTTTTAACCATTCTTACCATTGGATTCTGGTTAATGATTTTTCTAATCACCTTTGTTGTGCCTTATTGGTTAGGCGGATCATTCCTAGAATATCTTAAAGACCGAAAGGCAGCCAAGGCTCAGAAAGAGTCAACCGAACAATAAAAAAAAGAGGCTTAACGCCTCTTTTTTATTTAGAATCCTCCTTCATAATCTTCGTAATCACCTCTGTTTTCAGGTCTCTTTTTCTTTTGATTGAATCTGTAGGTAAATGAACCTGTAATGGTGCGACGTCTCCATTGAAATTCTCCTTCTGAATAAAACGTCGGGGCATTGGTAATTTGCTTTCTAAATTGCGAGTTCAACAAATCACTAACATTAACAGAGATTGAAGCTTTTTCTTTGAATAAATCTTTACTGAAAGCCAAATTGACTCCAAACTGACCCTCGTTTCTTGTAATGGCCGTTTGTGTTGGACCAATATAGGATATTCGTGTTTGCCAATCTATTCCACCAGGTAAAGTGAATTTATTATTAAATCGGGCGGACCAGCTTAAGATTTCTCGGTCAAATGAAATTCCGTTGTAATTTCCTTTCGTCGCATTGTTGAACAAGTTGAAATTGGCGTCAAAATTCCACTTGCTGTTAGCACGGTGAGTGATGGTAAACTCAAATCCAAACCTGTCGTTTGTCGCCAAATTGATAGGTGTGCGTCTTATGATAGGAACAGCCACACCATTTATTTCAACGGTATCACCAGTATCCTCACTTATGAACTCTACTGTATCGTCGGTACGTTGTACATAAACTGATCCGTTCAGTGTCCAATTGCCTAAGCGATTAAGGTAACCAGCATCCAATTTGTTAGAAAAACTTGGCAGTAATCCCACATTTCCTTGAAATATATTGGTTGGACTGGACCTAGAAGGGAAGGGGTTGATGAAATATGACCGTGGTCGGCTAATACGTCTGTTATAGGCTAAAGTGATATTCTCTTTTTCACTGAGTTCGAAACCCAAATTTAACGAAGGAAACCAGCCGTCATAATTGATGTCGCTAATTGTATCGTTCTCAATTTGATTGATACCGATGGTGGTGTCTTCATACCTCATTCCCAAGAGAACCGATAACTTATTTTTGACCTTAAACCCGTATTGGGTGTATAACGCTTGAATATCCTGATCGTAAATCAACGAATTGGATAAGTTTGTATTGGACGTAAAAATGGGGCCATCGGTAATATTATCAACTCCAAAAACCGTTTTTTGACTTTTTAACTGACCCCGGTATCCGAATTCAAACTGACCATTTACTCCAACAGGTCTAACATAATCTAATTGTATCAGCGTTTCTTCATTATATTCATTTGTAATAACTCTTTCGATGTCAACTGAATTTTGAGTGATAATGCCCAGCTGTAAATCAGAAGATTTCTCGTATTGAAAATCACCTGTCAAACGGTGTGAAGTACCATCGATTTGATTGTCAAAATTTAAAGAATATTGACGTGTCAGATCTTCACTCTCTTGGTCTTCAAATCTTGTATTAGCAGAAAGATTCCCTGAACTATCGGTTCCAGTGTAAACGTTATCTGTGGTGTTGTTACCTCCTCTGTCGTTATAGGTGAAAGCCCCTATCACTGAAAATTTCGGCGTGATATACCATTCCATACCCAAATTGGAAGAACCGCCATTGCCAATGCGCTCAGTACGACGTATTTCTTGTTGGTAAGTGTCTGGATTGTCAAAAGCTACGCCTGCATCATCAACACCAATATTGTAATACGTTGTATTAGAATCCCATTTACCTTGTGAGGCTCGGCTGCTCAGGTTTGACGTTGTGAACAAATTGACATTTCCAACGCGATAGTTGACATTTCCCGAAAGCCCTGTTTGAGCAGGAATACCTGCATTAGCAGTAATAGCTCCGTTGATGCCCAAAAGTTTACTGCGTCTCAAAACAATATTCAAAATACCCGCCGTTCCTTCAGCATCGTAACGGGAAGAAGGGGCAGTAATAACTTCAACCTTTTCGATAGATTCTGCTGGCAATTGTCGTAAAGCTTCTGTAGAATTGAGCCCTACTAAACCCGAAGGTTTACCATTGATCAAAATACGAACGTTGTTATTACCTCTCAGGGCTACATTGCCTTCTACGTCCACGGAGACTGAAGGCACGTTATCCAACACATCGCTAACGCTTCCACCACGCACAGTTAGATCTTTCCCTACATTGTATATTTTTTTATCCAGACGGATTTCAACCGTAGTTCGTTCAGCGATAATCTCAACTTCTTCAAGCGCTTCAGAACTTTCAGCCAATACAATCTTGCCTAAGTTAGTGTCAGTTTTTATACTAAGACCCTTTTTGATCATTTTGCCAAAACCGATGTATTCAAAAGTAACGTCATAAGTTCCTGGTGCCAAGTTGACACTAAAGCTGCCGTCTTCACCGGTGATACCCCCGGTGACAATTTCGTCACTATTCGGCATGTTGACTACAACTGTCGCAAACTCCAAAGGAGTATTATCGCCATCGCTCACCATAACCCCTTTAAAGACTAAGGTGGCGTTTTGACTGAACGAAAAGGAAGTGAACAAGGTTAAACCTAACGTTAAAATGAATAATTTTTTCATAAACTATTTTACATAATTAGAAGGGCGAAAGTTAGATTATTGCGAAGGTTAAAATCGTTAAAATAGAGTTAAAAGGAGGGAGGGGGCTCAAAGAAACCATTTTAGAGCTCATCGGAAGGTTTGGTCTGACCAACCGTCATCAAATAGGCTTTGAGGAAGGGTTCTAAATCACCATTAAGAACGGCGTCAACATTTCCTGTTTCAAAGGAGCTACGAACGTCTTTAATTAGTTTATAGGGGTGTAGTACATAGTTTCGAATTTGACTTCCCCATTCAATTTTCATTTTGGAAGCTTCAATGTCCTCTCTAGCTTCTAGGCGCTTCTGTAATTCAATTTCATACAATTGCGACTTGAGCATCTGCATGGCTCTTTGGCGGTTGTCATGTTGTGATCTGGTTTCAGAACAAGAAATCATTATTCCAGAAGGTTTGTGCTTCAACTGGACTTTGGTTTCTACTTTATTGACATTTTGACCTCCAGCCCCACTAGAACGCGCCGTAGTAATTTCGATATCAGCAGGATTAATATGAATGTCAATGGTATCATCTACAAGGGGATAGACATAGACCGAGGCGAAACTAGTATGTCTTTTGGCGTTGCTGTCAAAAGGAGAGATTCTCACCAACCTGTGGACTCCATTCTCGCCCTTAAGCCATCCAAAAGCATAAGGTCCTTCAATTTCTATGGTAGCTGTTTTGATACCTGCCACGTCACCGTCCTGATAGTTGAGCATTCGTATTTTAAAACCGTTTGATTCGGCATACATGCTGTACATGCGGAACAGCATCATGGCCCAATCGCAGCTTTCGGTTCCACCGGCGCCAGATGTAATTTGTAGGACTGCACTCAAATCATCACCCTCATTGGACAACATGTTTTTGAACTCTAACTTCTCGATCAACAATTCTGCCTTAGTGTAAGACTCTTGCAAATCAGCATCGGTTGCGGCTTCTTCTTTATAGAATTCGTGGATAGTTTCTAAATCTTCGACAGCTGTAGCCGCCAAGTCATAGTCAATAAGCCATTGTTTAACGCTACGCAAATGTTGCATTGCCGTTTCGGCCTCTTGAGAGTTGTTCCAAAAATTAGGGGCAAGGGTTTTTTCTTCCGCATTGGCCACTTCGATACGCTTGGCATCTAAGTCAAAGATACCTCCTCAACGCCCCTAGGCGCTCAATCAAGTCTTTGACTTTATCGTAAGTGATCATTGGATTCGTTTTGCGCAAAGCTACATCAATCTGATCGTATAAAAAACAGGGACATCAAGAAGATTTGATGAAAAAGAATTTGTTTAATTAGATCAATCATACTTTCTGTTTTGCTTGGATCGAGGGAATATAAAAAAAACGACCTGAACCGTTAGATTCAGGTCGTTTTACAATTACACTAAACTTCAAAAGTTTACTCGCAGCTGTCATACAATACTTCAAGTTCCGAGTCACTACCAACGGATTGTTGTGTGCCATCTTCAAACTCAACTGTAATTGGATATTGAATATCATCAAAGCTATCATCTTCAGATAATTGGCTTAAAAAGCCCATTAATTCGTCATAATCGTTGAAACTTGACACTGTTCCACTTTGAGTAACAACAGCAAAAGGGAAAACAATATCAAAGCACGTCGCGACACAGTTTTCACAATCATCGATGCCATAACAATCGTTGTAAATGCTGTCAAAATCTTCAGAACTGTTTATTGTAACTGTACTGCCATCGGCAAGGGTAACAGAGATAGGATATACAAAGCCCACCAAGTCTAGAGAATACAACTCCTGTTCAGAATTTACCGTAACAGTATTTCCTTGAGCATTATAGGCAGTTATTGGGAAATTGACCGTAAAACAGTCTCCGCCAGGGCCATCTTCTCCCATCTCACAGCTCGCTAAGAGGTAGTAAAATTCTTCTTCTGAGTTAATGGTTTGTACAGATCCATCACTAAGGGTTACGCTTAATGGATAAACGATCGAAATCTGTGCATCGTCAGACAGACTATCGATATAGTCCAATTCTTCCTGCTGGCTGTTCAAAGTAATGGTATTTTGACCATCAGTAACAGAGTAGGGATAATTGATTTCAAAACATTCTCCGCTGTCAAGGTAATCATCTTCTTGATTGGTCGAAATAGCAGTTCTCGCACTGTTGGTCAATTCGGCGATCAGCGCTTTGGAACCTCCAGCACTAGGGTCAGGAGTAAGAGGACTTTCTTTCTCATTGCTGCAAGAGGCTAGCAAGAGTGAAAACGCGAGGGACAACTTTAATAGATTTTTCATGGTTTATTGTTTAAAAATATTTGACATTGAAAACGAGTCTTTGTATCAAGTCATCTGAACTATAAACAACGAGGCATTACCTGGTTTCCAAATTACTACATTGATTTTGAGGAAAATAATAAAGCCACCTTAAAGCTCGAAGCAACCATTATCAATGATATCGAGGATTTCGAAGACACCGCAGTAAATTTGGCTGTGGGATATCCTTCTTTTTTGTTTGAAAACAGCAAGTCACCACTAACAGACCCACAGGCACTCGAATCTCATTTGAGCGGAATTTTAAGATCAGAAGACAACAGAAAAAAAAGCTATTCAGCCCTGACCCAGAATATGGCTCCAATGGATTTGATGGAGTCTTACGATCCAAGTGCCGTTCCTGAGGACGCCAATCAAGAAGATTTGTACTTTTTTAAAAAGACCAAGGTCAGTTCTAAAAAGGGCAGTCGAATGGGAGTGCCAATATTTGAAACAAAAATCAATTATAAAGATATTTACAAAGTCACCCTGCCTAACAATTTGGACGGCAATGGCTATTGGATGTATCAAGAACGCAATAAAAACGTAGTAATGCATTGCATAGAGTTTAAAAATGAAACGGGATTTCCGTTCACGACAGGATCCTTGTTTTTTAGAAAAAACGATGGAAACAAACTGCAGTTTTTGGCTCAGGACCAATTGAGTTACACTGCCGCTGGAGGTACCACTTCACCTCAAATGACCCTTTCTGCCGATGTAACTGTCATCGAAAAAAACACAGAAACCAGTCGTGAGGAATTCAGAAACAAGCACAACCAATTAACCTATTTAGTGAGTGTCGAAAGTCAAATTGACATCATAAATTTCAAGCCAGAGGCCATTGACACGGAAGTCAACAAGATGGTAGCAGGAACACTGGGCAAAAGTTCCGTTAAGTGGAATTACGAAACAAGAATAACTCAAGACAATAATCCTCAAAACCAAGTGAGTTGGAAGCTTAATGTGGCTGCTGGAGAAACAGCTTCAATCGTTTATAGCTACCAATACTTAACGCGGTAAATTTTATGGGGCCATCAACAGACAATATTTCTTTAAATTGCAACCAAAAATTGGAGGTACAATGAAGGAGTATAGGAATTGTTTATGATGAAGATTTTATCGGGTTATAGAACTCTAAGGCCAATCGCTTGTGGTGTACTGATGGTAAATTCAACAATAGCTCAAATTGACACACTGACAGTATACAGTGAAGTCATGAAAAAAGACATCGACAACTTGGTCATTTTACCCCAAAATAATGTTGGGTTTGAAGGACCTTTCCCTGTTTTATATTTATTGCACGGTTCGGGTGGTAATTATACGGATTGGGTCAGCAATACCGCTGCCGTACAATCCTATGCCGATGCTTTTAACATTATGGTGGTGTGTCCAGACGGCGGCAATGCGAGCTGGTATTTAGACAGTCCAATCGATCCCAAAATAGCCTATGAAACCTATATGACTAAGGAGTTGATTCTTGCGGTTGACAAGCGATACAATACCATTAGCAATAAGAAGGGTAGAGGTATAGCAGGGTTGAGCATGGGAGGTCATGGTGCTTTGTACCTTGCTCTCAAACACCAATATTTGTTTGGAGCTGCCGGAAGTATGAGCGGTGGCTTGGATCTCAGAGCATTTCCAAGCAACAAGAACTTGATCCTACTTTTGGGTAATAAAAAAGAACGACCCGAGAATTGGGAGAAAAATAGCGTGATCAATTTGGTTGCTCAGTGGCAAGGAGAATTGAAATTGGCCATAGATTGTGGTGTAGACGATTACTTTATAGACGTCAATCGCAAAACACATCAGCAATTACTCAAACTGAAAATTCCACACGATTACACTGAACGGGCGGGCCAACACGAGTGGAATTTTTGGGCAAATGCCTTTGACTATCAAATGCTGTTTTTTCACAAATTCTTCATTGGAGGATAGTTTCCCTTTTTTTTGCATAAATGAATACCACCAAATTGTAAAAAAATGATACTTACCACAACCGAAACAATTCCCAACAAAACCATTAAAGAAATTCTTGGTGTCGCTAGAGGGAGCACCGTTAGAGCCAGAAATATTGGCAGAGATATTTTCGCTGGACTCAAAAATATTGTGGGCGGTGAAATTGAAGAATACACCAAATTGCAAGCTCAGTCAAGAGAACAAGCCTTGCAGCGCATGATTTTAGACGCTGACGCCGTAGTGAACATAAGACTGACTACCTCAGTAGTCATGCAAGGCGCTTCGGAAATGCTCGCTTACGGCACTGCAGTTAAATTGTCCTAGTCATGGAACCAATCGTATTTTTCCTCTTGAGTATGGAAGGATTGTTTTTGGTTACCTGTGCCGTCATTTTAATTTACCTCATCTTTAGAAGAATAGACATCAAAAAGACGGAGAATTTCGAAGACAGAGACAATTGAACTATCTGAACGGCTTTAATTAAATAGCGTTATATTTTCCCAAAATTATTTCAACATGAAAAAATCAATAGCGTTTTTAGGTTTGGCCCTTTTGTCTTGCTCGAGTTTCAAATACACCAGCAAGTCCTTTTTCGATCCTAAACCCTACGATTATCAAATGAACACCGACGTAAAAACATTGATTTATCTGTGCTTGAAAAGGGCAGTTGTAAAGGAAAGAGACATCCCAGACTATGCCTCATCTCCGATAAGGCCCATATTTATATCCAAGACTCATACTATACTAAAAACGGTGGATTCATTACTGCAGAGGAATTCAATGCAAGTGCTGTAGTTCTGGATGACCAAGATATTCCCAATCAAATTTCCGGTATCAGTTTTTGTTTGAAATCGACATCGGAACTGCAAGACATCGCTAATCAGTCGCTTCAAGATTTTATGTTTCTGAACTTTAGTCTGATCAGAATTGAAAATAATCGAGCCATTGTCCAATTGAATAACAACTGGATGGTTCAGCAAAACAGTGAAGGTAGGTACTTCAGCGGAGGAGGTTATACTTGTATATTCAAAAAAGTGGATGGTCACTGGATGTTCGATAAGGTAACTCAAATGATTATTTCCTAGCACTATGGATGATAAAACAAATAAATCGACCGAAACAACCAGTTGTGCCAATTGTGATACTAGTTTTGTAGGCAATTATTGTCCCCATTGTGGTCAACAACTCAGAGATTTTCAAAAACCCTTCAAGTTCCTGATCATCGACCGGGCTGGCAATATGTTCTCTTTTGACACCCGATTGTGGCGGTCTCTTAAATCACTCCTTACCAAACCTGGAAGCTACACGAGCGAATATCTTGACGGACATCGCATGCGGTTTGTTCCTCCTTTGAGACTCTATATTTTCATCAGTTTTGTGTTCTTCGTATTGTTGTCAACATTTGTCAATAAACAAATTAAAATCAGTGAAGAAACGAAGAACAGCATTAACACAGGCATTGACAAGCAGTTAACAGAGGACCATAAAAAGGACAGTTTATTGACCATTCCAATAACAGGAGATAAAGAAAATTTATCTTCTCAAGATTTGGCTCGGATCGCGAATACGGACAATCATTTGAACATTCAAATTGGAGGAGTTAAAGAGAATTTATCATCAAGAGATTTAGCTCAGATCGCGAAGAAAGTGATTGACGAACCAGATCGTTATATGAGCAGTTTCTTAAATTTTTTCTCTTGGTCGTTGTTTTTGCTGATGCCCTTTTATGCCTTTATATTATGGTTGTTTTTCAGAAAAAGTAAGTCCTACTATTTCAGTCATCTTATTTTTGCGATTAATCAACATGCCGTTGTTTTTTTGTGGAGCATTGTCATAATCAGCGTCAAACTCTTGCTCCCCAATCGCGATCTTTATCCAGAAAATTATTTGTTGTGGCTCATTCCAATTTACTTGTATTTGGGAGAAAAGCGGCTCTATAATAAGTCATGGTTCGGCACATTTTTTAGAATGATAGGTACACTATATTTGTATTTCATGCTGCTTTTAATAGCCATTTTAGTCCTATTCGCCTTGTGGTTCAAACTCAACTTTTTGTAAACCAAAATAATATAGCAACAAGGAAAGATTTCTCTTATCTTCGCCTTTAAGACAACGATTTGCCATGATTATAGATTTACGATCAGATACAGTTACAGTTCCAACACCAGGAATGAGAGAGGCCATGCACCATGCTGTGGTTGGAGATGATGTTTATAAGGAAGACGAAACAGTGAACCTATTGGAGAATCGTCTCGCTGCTATGTTTGGCAAAAAGCGGGCCTTATTTTTTCCTTCTGGGACTATGGCCAATCAGGCTGCGATCAAATTACACACCAGACCTGGGGAAGCACTGATTTGTGACAAATACGGTCACGTCCACAATTACGAAGGCGGCGGAATTGCATTTAATTCTGGTGTCACAACCACTTTAGTGGATGGCCATCAAGGGATGTTTAGCGCAGCTCAAGCTGAAGCCGCCATTCATCCGCCAGATTTTTATCACAGTCCTAAAACCAGTTTGATAACCGCTGAAAACACCACCAACAAGGGTGGGGGATCTTGCTGGGATGTAGATGAACTAAGAGCAATCAGAGCCGTTTGTGACAAACACCATTTGGGATATCATTTGGATGGGGCAAGACTTTGGAACGCTCTTGTGGCCACAGGGGACAACCCCTTGACTTTTGGTAATATTTTCGATACCATTTCGGTTTGCTTAAGCAAAGGCCTTGGTTGTCCAGTAGGTTCGGTTTTGGTAGGTGATGATGCCATTATGGAAGATGCTATCCGGGTTAGAAAGGTGCTAGGGGGTGGCATGAGGCAAATCGGAATTTTGGCCGCTGCTGGACTGTATGCCCTCGATCATCACATAGAACGTCTTGCCGAAGATCATCAAAAAGCTAAGGATATTGAAGCTGTCTTGAACAGCTGTTCATACGTCAAAAAAATAGTACCTGTTCAGACAAATATCGTTATATTTAAAGTGAACTCCGACGTCAATGCAAACGATCTTGTCAACCAATTGGCAAATAATAATATCAGAATTTCAGGAATGGGACACGGCAAATTGAGAATTGTAACCCATTTAGACTATACTGATCAAAAACATGACATTGTGCTCCGAGCCTTAAAAACTATTCAACCGAAATAACTATTCTCTAAATCACTTTCCAATGAAATCTATAAACCTTTTGGCTGCAATTTGCCTTATTTTTGCTACCGCTTGCAACTCAAACAAAGAAACTATGCCAAGACCTCCAGTAGCTAAAAAGATTCCAACCAATTTAGAAAAACATGGAGACGTCAGAGTTGATAATTATTATTGGCTCAATGATCGCGAAAATCCAGAAGTCATAGATTATTTGAATCAGGAAAATGACTATTACGACGAAGTAACCAAGCACACCAAAGACTTTCAGAACAACTTGTTCGAGGAAATTAAATCTCGCATCAAAGAAGATGATACTTCGGTGCCCTATTTCTACAACCAATACTGGTATTATACCCGCTTCGAAACTGGCAAACAATATCCCATTTTTTGTCGCAAAAAAGGAAATTTGGAATCTGTCGAAGAAGTGATGTTTAACGTCAATGAAATGGCTGAAGGACACGATTATTTTCAGCTCAATGGCATTGAAGTAAGTCCAGACAACACCTTGGCTGCCTTCGGAGTAGATACTGTTTCTAGAAGACAGTACACGCTGAGAATAAAAAATCTTATTACAGGCGAGATATATCCAGATAAAATAGACAATACCACCGGTGGCAGCAACTTTGCTAACGACAATAAAACGCTGTTCTATACCCTTCAAAATCCAACTACACTTAGGTCAGAGAAGATCATGAAACACAAATTGGGAGAGACAGCGGATAAGGACCAATTGGTATTTTTTGAAGAAGACGAAACTTACAACACTTGGGTCGATAAGTCAAAATCCGAGCAATACATTTTCATTGGATCATACAGCACGTTAACGAGCGAAATGAGATTTGTCAACGCAGACACCCCTGACGATGAATTTAAAATTTTTCAACCACGAACGAGAGGGCTGGAATACGACGTTAATCACTACGGCGATAAATTTTATATCGTAACTAATGCTGATAATGCTACCAATTTTAAATTGATGTCTACTCCTATAACGGCAACAGGAAAGTCTAACTGGAAGGACATTATTTCTCATAGAGCGGATGTATTACTCGAGGGAATCGATATATTCAAAGACTATTTGGTGGTGAGTGAACGCTACAACGGGCTTAAAAGAATACATATCAAACGATGGGACAATTCAAACGACTATTATTTGCCATTTGGGAGTGAAACCTATTCTGCAAATACATCAACGAATTTGGATTTTAATACAACCAAATTGCGCTATGTCTTCAACGACATGACGACTCCGTCTTCTGTTATTGAGTTCGACATGGCCACTCAAGATAAAACGGTACTCAAAGAACAAGAAGTTTTGGGCGGAAAATTCGACAAAAACAACTACACCTCGAAACGCATTTGGGCCACCGCTACAGATGGCACCAAAGTTGCCATTTCCTTGGTCTATCGAAAAGACACAAAGCTCAATAAAGAAACTCCCTTGTTGCTCTACGGTTATGGTTCTTATGGAATTACTTTGAATCCTTCTTTTTCAACTACAAGATTGAGCTTGCTCGATCGCGGATTTGTTTATGCCATCGCTCACGTTCGTGGGGGACAATATTTGGGACGTCCATGGTATGAGGACGGTAAGCTTCTTAAAAAGAAAAATACCTTTACCGACTTTATCGACTGTTCCAAATTTTTGATTGCTGAAGGCTACACTTCAACAGAACACCTCTATGCCATGGGAGGATCGGCAGGAGGACTGTTAATGGGTGCCGTTGTAAATATGGCTCCTGAGCTTTATAATGGTGTTATAGCCGCTGTACCTTTTGTGGACGTGGTAACCACCATGTTGGACGATTCCATTCCTTTGACCACTGGTGAATATGATGAATGGGGTAATCCAAATGAATTGGAATATTACAACTTCATCAAAACTTATTCTCCTTACGATAACGTCGCCGATCGCGATTATCCGAACATGTTGGTGACGACTGGTTTACATGACTCTCAAGTACAATATTGGGAACCAGCCAAGTGGGTGGCCAAACTGAGGGAACACAAAACCGACGATAATATTTTGTTGTTGCACACCAACATGGAAGCGGGTCATGGTGGCGCCTCTGGGCGATTTGAAGCACTCAAAGAGGTTGCGCAGGAGTATGCATTTATTTTGGATTTAGAAGGACGAAAAGAGTAAATTTGAAAAATTTATGTAAATTTGCTTTCCTTTAGAATTGAACTTCAATCTGAACGGTGTTTTATGAGAAAATACAACCAAATTGCGGATAGTGTTCTTGACTTAATAGGTGAAACCCCAATGGTAAGGCTCCAAAGGATCACTACCGGCATGGAAGGTTCATTTTTCGCAAAACTTGAAGGTTTTAATCCAGGACATTCCACCAAAGACCGAATTGCACTTCACATTATCGAAGAAGCTGAAAAGTCAGGTCTACTTAAACCTGGCAATACCATCATAGAAACAACTTCTGGAAACACGGGATTTAGTGTGGCCATGGTCAGTATCATTAAGGGTTACGAGTGCATTTTGGCAGTTAGTTCCAAGTCTTCTAATGATAAAATCGACATGTTGAAGTCCATGGGTGCTAAGGTTTATGTTTGTCCTGCCAATGTGAGTGCCGATGACCCAAGATCTTACTACCAAGTCGCTAAGAGATTGCATGAAGAGATAAAAGGTTCGGTGTACATCAATCAGTATTTTAATGACCTCAATAACGACGCGCATTATCGGACTACAGGTCCAGAAATTTGGGAACAGATGCATGGTCAAATAACTCATTTGATTGCGTGTAGTGGCACTGGAGGCACTATTTCTGGCACCGCCAAATATTTAAAGAAAAAAAATCCGAGGATCCAAATCATTGGAGTCGATGCTTACGGGTCAGTCTTGAAAAAATACCACGAAACTAAAGAGTTCGACGCGAATGAAATTTACCCCTACCGCATTGAGGGTCTGGGTAAGAACCTCATTCCAACTGCTACGGATTTTGACATCATCGACCGCTTTGTCAAAGTGACAGACGAAGAAAGTGCCCATACCGCTAGAATGATATCTCGTGAAGAGGCCATTTTTGTTGGTTATACTTGCGGCGCAGCATGGCAGGCTGTCATTCAACTGGCCAACGAAAACTACTTCAAACCTACTGACAAAGTTGTGGTGATATTCCCAGATCACGGTTCGCGATACATGAGCAAAATTTACAGCGATCAGTGGATGGAAGAGCAGGGCTTTTTTGACAGTAAGAATGAAATTTCAGAGAAAACCATCCAATACCTCAAATAGGTTTTCCTTCTTTTTTAGCCCTATTTTTTTGTTGTTTTCAAAGCGTAATATAATCTAACAAATAATTACATTTGCTGTCTAAACATTGCATTGATGAGAGATCTATTTGACAAGATTTATAGAGATAAGGGTCCATTAGGGAAATGGGCGGAATACGCCGAAGGATACTTCGTTTTTCCGAAGCTGGAAGGTGAAATTTCTAACCGTATGAAATTCAACGGCAAAGATGTGATCACTTGGAGTATCAATGATTATTTAGGTTTAGCTAACCACCCTGATGTTAGAAAGGTGGACGCAGAAGCAGCACTTCAATATGGATCGGCCTACCCAATGGGCGCCAGAATGATGTCTGGACATACCGATTTACACGAGCAGCTTCAAGAAGAATTAGCAGCATTTGTCAAAAAAGAAGCCGCTTATGTGCTCAATTTTGGTTATCAAGGAATGGTGTCAACCATCGACGCTTTGGTAGGAAAAGACGACATTATTGTATACGACGTTGATGCACATGCCTGCATTATAGACGGAGTGAGGTTGCACATGGGTAAGCGTTTTACCTACAAACACAACGACATTGAAAGTTTAGAAAAGAACTTAGACCGAGCTACAAAAATGGCTGAGCAAACAGGAGGAGGTATATTGGTCATTTCCGAAGGGGTTTTTGGCATGCGCGGTGAGCAAGGCAGATTAAAAGAAATTGCCGCGTTGAAAGAAAAATATAAATTCAGGTTCTTTGTAGACGACGCTCATGGATTTGGCACCCTGGGTGCCACTGGAGCAGGGGCAGGGGAAGAACAAGGTGTTCAAAATGAAATCGATGTTTATTTTGCCACCTTCGCCAAGGCGATGGCCAGTACTGGGGCTTTTATCGCTGGTGACAAAGAAATTATGGACTATTTGAAGTACAATTTACGCTCTCAAATGTTTGCCAAATCTCTGCAAATGCAATTGGTTGTTGGCGCGTTGAAACGCCTCGATATGCTTAGGTCGGACAAATCACACAAAGAAAAGTTGTGGAATATAGTCACTGCTCTTCAATCTGGATTGAGAGATAGAGGGTTTGACCTCGGCACCACTCAAAGCTGTGTCACTCCTGTTTATCTACAAGGCAGCATTCCTGAGGCCATGGCCCTAGTGAAGGACTTGAGAGAAAACCACGGTATTTTCTGTTCCATTGTTGTTTATCCGGTTATTCCAAAAGGTTTGATTCTATTAAGGTTGATTCCAACAGCTTCTCACACTTTAGAAGATGTTCAAATCACCCTCGATGCGTTCTCCTCAATCAGAGAGCGATTAGAAAATGGAACATACAAGAGAATGTCTGCCTCCGTTATGGCAGCTATGGAATCCTAAAGCATCTTAGAATAGGTTGATCTAGTTTTATACACTTCAGGAGAAAAGTCCTTCCATAGTTGACGTATGGCTGTGTTTTCGGCCAGTTCAGGTGTTCGGACGCACTCCTTGATGCCACGCTTGGTGAAGTCTTCATGATATGACTCGAACAAGAGGGCAGTTACCCCCTTATTTTGATGTTCCTCGCTGACACCTATCAGATAGAATATTGCAGTTTTACTGAATTTTTTGGCCCAAAGAATTCTCAAAAAACCAAAGGGAAATAATTTTCCTTTGGACTTGATTAAAGCGTGGGCAAATTGAGGCATAACTATGGCAAAAGCTATCATTTTCTTGTCCTTGTCAAACACAAATTTGATAAAATCAGCCGAGATAAAACCTAAGAATTTTTGTTTGATGTATTCAATTTCACGTTCCGTTATTGGGAGATAGGAGGACAGCTTAGAATAAGTCTGGTTAAACAAATTAAACATGTCATTGGCATAGGCCATGACTTCCTCTCGACGCCGCGGGTTTGCAATACTATACCCAAAACGATGCTGAACAATTTTCGATACTTTTTTAGCTTTAGAAATGTCAATGTTGCTGAAAGATAATCGACTTTCGACATATTCTTTCTCAACCTTTAGGCCATAGTGCTCATAATGCTTTTGATAATAAGAATGATTATGCCATGTCGCCATTGTTCCAACAGAATCGAAGCCCGAAGTCAATACACCAACCTTATCCAAATTGGAGAAACCCATTGGACCCTCCATGTAGGATCTTTCATGTTCTTGTCCGATAGCCTTGATTGCATCAAATAAGGCCGTACTAACATCAAAATCATCTATAAAATCAAACCATCCAAAACGAATTTTTTTTATGTTGAGTACGGATTCATCCAGTTCGTTAATAATGGCTGCCGCACGCCCAACCATTTCGTTCTTAGAATTATAAGCCAATAAGAAAAAGGCTTTAGAATGATCAAAAACTGGATTTTGACTGGGGTTAAAAAACTTAAGCTCTTGACTAAAAATTGGAGGAACCCAGCAAGGGTCATTTTTGTAAAGAAGAAAAGAAAATTTAACAAAGGCTTTTAAGGCTTGAGGACTTTGGGCCGTTTCAATTCTTATCATTGTTGTTCAGCGTTTGCTGGAATTTTATCGCGATGAAAGTCCAGTCGATAAGACACGCCCATTCCTAAATTAAACACTTTGGGAGTGTCTTTAGCGTTAAGAGTAGCGTAGGTGTCGATTTGGAAATTACTATTCCACAAGTAAGCCCCGCCAAATCTGAACAAGTTGTCTGCGTACAAATCGCTTTTAATACCGTGAGTCTCGGCAAAAACCACCCATTTGGTGTTGATCGCGTGAGTTAGAGTGATAAGGTAATGCAAGTCCGAAATATCAGTTCCTATGCGATCCATCATGACGTTCGTAACCAAAACCCATCCTCCCTTAAAATTGTTCTGAGTTATTATTCTGACTAGAGGGCTAATACCTTCAACCTGTTCGGTGGCAAAAGGATTATAAATATACGGGTTGTCTTTGGTATCGTAATTGATTCCAGCCAGAACTGAAACAGCAGGGATCAAGTGTTTCCATTTAAATCCGTGATTGGCCTTATAACTTCTCAAATTAATGGCGTCATAATTGGGGTTCTTGTAGGGGTCATAGATCAAATACTTGACTCCAGCAGTCAAGCTCTTGAAATTGGCCCGGTCAGTTTCAAAACCAGCACCACTTTGATAGGTTTTGGTGTCATTTTGATACATGCCCTCTATTTGAACCTCCAACTGCTCCCATAATAATCCATAACGCACCAAAAATTCTGCGCCAATTCCTTCAACAGTATAAGGAGTTTGCGGCACGCGCTCTTCTTTAATCATACTGAGTCCCGTCTCCAGCTGAATGACATTAACACCAACAGCAAAAGCCCCTTGAGAAAACCCAGGGCGATTGGAGTTGATAAGATTGGTGTACTGGGCTTGAGACCCTATAGAGCTCAAGAAAAGTAATCCCAAAAGTGACGTTGTGGAGCGTTTGGAAAGCATAGTCAATAGTTTTATCAAATATAATTATTATTCTTATTTTGGGGCTTTAATTCACTGTGTTTCCTAATTTTGAATACAATTTTATCTGTTAGAGTTTATGGTTGGTTTTTTTCGTTTTATACTGATTTTCATAGTAATTTATTACGTCATGAGGCTCTTATTGAGAATTTTCATGCCTTGGATCCTAAGGTGGATAACTCAATCAATGGCAAAGCGATATGGCTTTAATCCGACTGATACTAAAACTGAATCCAATACAAATGAAAAGCCTAAATCTAAACCTCCAAAAGTTGGAGAATATGTTGATTATGAAGAGATTGACGAATAGATTATGACGTTTAACTTTAATTCATTTTTCGCCCATTTCAAGACAGTATTTTTTCCTCATGCTATAGTTATAATAGGTTTCGCTCTTGGATCAGTACTGTACTTTTACCCCATACTTCAAGGTAAAGTTATATACCAATCAGATATCGTGCAATACCGAGGCATGTCAAAGCAGTATTTGGAATACCAAGACAGTAAAGGGGAAGGGGTATACTGGACAGATAGTGCCTTTGGAGGTATGCCAACCTATCAATTGGGCGCAGAGTATCCCAATCATTGGATCAAGTATATCGACAAAGGATTGAGGTTTTTGCCTCGCCCCGCGGACTATTTGTTTTTGTACCTGCTGTGTTTTTATATTTTAATACTAGTCGTATTAAAAGGGGATAGGGGATTAGCCATTTTGGGGGCCGTAGGATTCGGTTTAATGACCTATCATTTAGTCATTTTGGGCGTGGGTCACAATGCCAAGGCTCATGCCATTGCCTACATGCCTTTAGTTTTGTCTGGTTTACTGCTCTTGTTTCAAAAGAGGCCAAAGGTGGGCTTCATACTTTTGACCTTAGGGTCTGGACTTGAAATCGCAGCCAATCATTATCAGATGACCTATTATTTGGCGTTTGTAATGCTTGTAGTTGGAGTTTATTATGCCATTGAGTATTGCCGAAATAATCAGTTCAAGCAATTTTTCAAAACAGCTGGTTTAGGGCTGATTGCAGGACTGCTCGCCTTGGGCATGAATGCCACAGGCATTCTGGCAACCTCAGAATACTCCAAAGAGAGTACTAGGGGTGTCAATTTGTTGACCACTAGCCCTGATGGAACCCCTTTGACACACCAATCGGGTTTAGAATACGACTACATCACAGAATACAGTTACGGCATCAGTGAAAGTCTCAACCTCCTGATACCGGGCTTATTTGGAGGATCCAATAGCGAGGCGCTGACCACTGAGGCCAATAGCGTCGATTATTTGCTCACGCATTACAATATCTCTTCACAAGAAGCTATTGATTTCGCTGGACGACTGATGTACTGGGGCGAACAGCCGTTTGTAGCTGCACCTGCCTACGTCGGAATTATTCTAGTTTTTCTTTTTGCCTTGTACATGCTCATGTCGAAATCAAAATCGAAATACTGGTTATTGGGAGTTTGTCTTCTGGCACTCATGTTGTCATGGGGTAAAAATTTTGAGTTGTTGACCAATTTGTTTGTTGATTACGTACCTGTTTACAACAAATTTAGAGCAGTATCTTCCATACAAGTCGTAATTAGCCTATTGATTCCCATAGGAGCAATGCTCGGTTTGAAACTGATGTTGTCCGATAGAATAACGGTAATCGATAAAATTAGGTCCCTCAAATACGTGTCCATAGCGTTCTTGACTTTGTTCTTGTTAGTGTTTATTTTGAAAAACAATGGCTTAGATTTTGTTGGATCTTCCGACGGGTTTATCAAATCCAATTATGGACCAGATTTGCTGAGATCTGTGCGTTTAGACCGTGAAGCGCTCTTCACTTCTGATCTTATCAGATCTCTAGTTTTGTTGGGCTTGACAGTTTTAACCCTCTATTTTTACCTGAAACAATCCATTCAGAGAAATCTGCTATTGATTTTGCTTTTTGGATATATTGTGTTTGACTTAAGTGGAGTAGCTAAGCGGTATGTTTCGGCAGACGACTTTACTCTTAAATCCGCTATGACCAAACCCTTTGATGCTTCTCAGGCCGACAAAACTATTTTAAAAGACAGCACACATTTCAGAGTATTAGATTTGACTGGGAATCCCTTTAATAGTGCTAGAGCGTCTTTTTTTCATCGCGCTTTTGGCGGATATCACGCGGCTAAGCCAAGTCGAGCGCAACATTTGTTCGACTATCATTTGAGTCAAAACAATTCTTCTGTGCTCAATTTGCTCAATGTCAAATACATCATCCAAACCGATGAGTCGGGTAGTGCTGTTCCATTTCAAAATGAGGGAGCCATGGGTAACGCTTGGTTCATCAAAGAATTGGAAATCAACTATTCAGAGGATGAGTTTTTGGCTTCACTAGATAGTCTTGATGTTGCCCAACAAGCCTCCGTTCTTGCAAGTTATTCTGGTAAAAAAGAAATCTTTGAACTGAATGGGCAAGAATCTATTCAACTCACTTCCTATAAAATGGACGAATTGACCTTTGAATCCAGCAACAATTTTGATGGTTTTGCGGTGTTTTCGGAAATGTATTACTCCAAAGGTTGGGTTGCCACAATTGACAGCAAACCAAGCCCAATCATTCGGGTGGATTATGCCATGAGGGGTTTAGAAGTTCCAAAAGGGAACCACAAAATAACCATGTCCTTTGCTCCAAAGGTCATTGGTATGGGTCGAATCATATCATTGAGCACTTTATTGGTATTTTTAGTCATGTGCTTGGTATTGATGCCTGTTTGGAAAAAAAGGCTATAACGCATGGGTCAAAAGAAAAAGGTGCTGATCATTGCCTATTATTGGCCTCCAGCTGGTGGCCCGGGAGTTCAAAGATGGTTGAAATTCGTGAAATACCTTCCAGAATTCGGCATAGAACCCATTGTCCTAGTTCCTGATGCTGCCTATTATCCTACAATAGACTCAAACCTATCCAAAGAAGTTTCTCCAGTATTGGAGGTTCATCGCGTTAATATTAAAGAACCTTCTCGATTTTTAAGAATGTTTTGGCCAAATAAAACCGCTCATTTAAGCGATGGTGGACTGTCGTCCAACTCCATGTCGATTTTCACGAAATTGTTGGTTTACATCCGAGGGAATTGCTATATTCCTGATGCCAGAGTGGGGTGGGTCAATCCGGCTTTTGCCCAGGTTCAACAAATTCTTCAAAAACACCACGATCTAAACACCATCATTACTACAGGGCCTCCTCATAGTTTGCACTTGATAGGCTTAAAAGTAAAGGCCAAATATCAGCATATGCGCTGGATTGCTGACTTCAGAGACCCTTGGACGGCAATCAAGTATCATAAAAATCTGAGACTTTCAGCTAAATCTCAAATCAAACACAAGTCGTTGGAACGCGAGGTGCTGATGTCTGCGGACCAAATATTGACAAGCTCATGGCATACTGCTAAGTCGTTCAAAAGTATCACAAACAAACCTGTAGAGGTACTAACCAACGGGTTTGATCCTTCAGACTTCGACAGTCCTGCAGTTCGAGATGATAAATTTTCGATGACTCATGTCGGAGCGCTTCTGCCTGATAGAAATCCCGTTATTCTTTGGCAATGCATAAATCAATTTCTCAAGCTTAGACCAAAGGCCCAATCAAAATTGGAAATTAGGTTGGTGGGAGCTGTAGATCAGACCGTAATCAATGAACTAAAGGCTTTAAATCTAATGAAATACACCGCATTATTTGGTGTATTGGATCACAAATCAGCAGTTTCTCAAATGATGAACAGCAAATTGTTGTTTTTAGTAGAATCCGAAAACCACGTTATTCCAGGCAAACTGTTCGAATACCTCAATACAGGCAACATTATTGCGGGTGTAACACCTGAAAATTCTGACGTTAATTCAATATTGACCAATTATCCAAACCAATTTTTATTGTCAGATGATTTACATCAAAACTGCGCAAGGTTGTGCACGTACTATGATCAATTCGAACAAGGTCTGTCTAACAGGGAGGTATACAACGCATCATTATACGACAGAAAATCTATAACGTCGCGGCTGGCTCAATTGCTTAGAGTACAGTAAATGAGAATTGTATTTATCATTTTTTTGTAGATGACAGAGCGATAGGGGATTTTAATTAGTTGTAAATCAGTATATAAGCGAATCCACTTTAGCTATAATTTATATTATGTCAAATTATATATTATAATTTAGTATAGTATCTTTATCACAAACGATTGATGATGAAAGACAGAGACCAAATCCTTATGAGCCTCAGGCCTACTATCTCCAGAATAAACCTCGAAAAGATTTCCCAACCCGAAGAATCATTTCAGAATCATACGCTTCGGCCCATTTTAAAACTGCAACAGGATGTCATTATCGAATTAGTCAAAAGTTATCTTCACCAACACAAAGCCAAATACGCTGTCATGCCGCTTCACGAAAAAATTAAATTCATTGAATCGGTTCTTCAAAAAGATTTGAAACTTAAAAGCACCTTGCAAGGCATTGTCATAGGACAGTTTACGCTTCTAGAATTAAAAGAATTCAATTCCAACAGTCAAAACCTGAGCAAGCGCATTATCATTTTGCTTCAACAACGGATTATTGACAGCGTCATGTTATTAGAAGATTTACAGTATTGATTCGCCGTCTAAATTGGTTGTCAAAGCATGAGACATCCAGTCTAAAAAAGTTCTGGCTCCTTTGATTGCTTCAGAAATTTCTGCTGCGAAACTTGCATTCTTGACTTGTTCATCCGTAAATTCCTTGATCAATAAAAACTGCTTGAATTTGATCAAATCCATGTCTGGATGGTCTTTTGGAAAATCACGGGGTGCTGTTTTGAGTTGTTCGCCCTTCAATGAACCCCAGACTGAGCTCAATTTGTTATGAGACAAAATTCTTCTGAATTCACTGGCCTCATAGTCTAATTCTTGCCGGATTCTTTTTAGATCGGCACTGTTGGGTTCCCAAAACCCAACCGCAATAAAAGACTTACTAGGCTGAATGTGAATATAATACCCTCCTCTAAGTCCTGGTTGTTCACGTTTGAAACTGCATCCGAAATGGGTTTTATAGGGTGCTTTATTTTTAGAAAAACGGACGTCACGGTATATCCTGAACAGTTTAAAGGAATCCAACTTGTCGTGCTGAGAAAGCAGCTCAAACACTTCAGCACAGAAATCCTTAACTTGTTTTTCTACATTTTTAAACGATTTTTTCTGTTGGTTAAACCATTCTCTTTCGTTGTTTTGCTCCAGTGATTTAAGAAAATTAAAAACTTCAGTTGTAATTATACTTTTCATGTCTCATAGGGTTTTAAATTCAGTTGACTCTAAAACGAGACCTGTTGCAGGCACAACAAAGGTTTCGTTGTATGGATAGTCGTCAAAAAGGCTCATTTTGATGTCTTCTAGGGTCCTCTCCCCTTTCCCTAACCTCACCAAGGCTCCCATCATTAGCCTAACTTGATGCCGTAAAAATCCTTTACCTTCGACTTCGAAGACGTAAGTCTTTTCTGGGAAGAAATTAGCCTTCAACCGTTGGTTGGTCTCTATTTTACAATGGGTAATGGTTCTAGTGTATTGTGAATCTGGTTTTGGCTTGTAACAATAAGACCGAAAACAGTGCGTGCCTTGAAACAACTTGGCGCCTTGTTTCATCAATTTCAAGTCCAGGGGTCCTAGGAAAGTAGTGATGAGCGGTGCAGAGAAAGGATGACTCTTTTCTCCAAAGGCAAAGTAATATCTGTAAGACTTCGAGGTTGAATCTTGGATGATATTAAAGTCTTTTGAAACAGGGCTTATTGATGTGCAACGAATATCTTGAGGCAAATTCCTATTTAAGTCATCCAAAAAACATCTTTCGTCCGATAAAGGTTCCGATAAAAACAATTCGAAAGCCGAATCTTGCGCAGAGACCTGTGCATCGGTTCGGCTTGCGCCTAGTATTTTGAAAACAACCCCGTCGTCAAAAACATACTTGATGGTCTTGTTAATTACATCATGCAAAGTTCTCAAGTAGGGTTGCTTTTGCCAACCATGATAGTTATGGCCCAAAAAACTGATTTTGACCAAATAAAAGGCTCGGTGACTAGCACCCATACTCGAATAAACTTTAGGTTATAAAACGTTACTTGTTACTGATTTCCCAGAATGATGGGCATACCGTCTTTTCCAGATCCAATGACAACGACTTTAGCATTAGGAGATTCGGCAAGCTTCAACGTGGCTTCTATACCCTTGTCTTGCAAAATTTTATCCGTCAGAGAAGCACTTAGCAACTTGTTCGCATCTGCCTTTCCTTGCGCCTCAATGATTTGTCTCTGAGCCTCTTTAGAAGCCTTTTCCAAACGGAACTCATACTCTAAAGATTCCTGTTCTTGGCGAAGTTTCCGCTCAATAGCATCCTTAATGGTTGACGGTAGGGTCACATCTCTCACCAAAACATCATTCAATTGAATGTATTGTGGCTCAACAATGGTCTTAGTTTCTTCAAAAATCTCAGCTTGAATAGCATCCCTCTTACTCGAATAGAGTTGTTCTGGAGTGTAGCGTCCAACCACACTTCTGGCCGCTGATCGTATCGCAGGCAACAAGACTCGTTGCTTGTATTGGTCACTCTTCTCTTGATGCAATTTTCCTAAGTCGTTGTAAATGGGCTGAAACCAAGCAGAAGCGTCCAGTTTAATGTCTAATCCATTGGATGACAGCACATTCATTTGCTCAAAAACCTCCTGTTGGCGGACCTCATAAACAAAAACCCTATTCCAGGGCGCTATAATTTGAAATCCTTCTCCCAAAGGCGGCTCATCTACAACAACACCTCCTCCGAAGGTTCGATACAAAACCCCGGCTTGACCCGAGTCAATGGTCAGAACAGACTTTGAAATCAAAATGATCAAGACAATGACTGTAAAAATTAAAGGCAGTCCTATTTTTGGTAATTTTTCCATGATAAAAGTAAATTTAGTTAAAGCAATCCGTTGTATTTTCTTACAAACCATTCTACTGCTATGGTTGTACTTAAGATGGCAAGAAACCACCAAATAGTGAGTAAAGGTACGACTTTTTGACTAACCTTTTCCACAGGTCGATATCGGTCAGATTTTGTAATCATTTGAACCAACTCCTCAAGATCCTCTGGTGTAAATAACTGTCCTCCCGATGCGGTGGCCAATAAATTCATGTCCTCAAAATTGGCAGATAGTTGGTGTTCTTCAACTTTTCGGTTCAAAATTTCGAAACGACCCTCTTTTTTTAAAATCCCGTTGACCTGCACATTAAAAGTGTAATTGCCCTCGTCCAAGTCATCCAATGAGATCCGATATCTACCCGATTGGAATACCATGTTTCTTGATTCAGAAAGACCCGTAATATTGTTTTTAATCTGAATTTCTAAAACTTCATCTGGATTGTTTTCCAAATTGTCATTCAACCACAGTGCATTAATTTCTTTATTATCGGTTTCATTATATATGGTTCGATAAGTCAACTGAAGTTGGTCGCGGTTGACTGCATTGGAAAGTGACCTGATCACTTGCCCGATAAGCGCATCAAAGGCCTCGAAGTTTCCAGTGTTCAAATAGGTCTGTGCCCTCCATCGCCAAAAGTTTTCTCCTCTGATAAGCGATCCTTTAATACCATTTGACTCAAACATAGTCCAGATCGGATCTTCCTTTAGAACAATTCCCCTATATTTTTTAAAGAACAATGGTGTGTTTGGAACCTTGAATGCAACTGAGCCGAAACTAGCTTCTATTGGCGGCCAAGCCGAAAAATCAAACGATTCAATAGTAAACAAATTAAAATCTGGGTTGTACGCCAAATCGTATAATTCAGATTCGGTTGTTGAATCGAGTTGGAACCAATTTTGCGATTGATTGACCCACTTGCTGTCAGTTTCAGACCCTATGATCCAGGCCGCCTGAAATCCTGTTCGCTGTATCCATTGCGCTATTTCAGAAAATGCTTGATTTGGCTGGTAAATTAAGGCTGTCTGAAATTGATCCTTTTGTGCCATAAACTCAGAAGGAGTTAGCACAACAGCGCTACTCGACTCCAAAGCGTTAATCGCTTTTACAAACACTCCAATGTCGGGGTGAACAATCCTACTGACGATAGCCACCTTACTGGACTCATCAATTGTTTCAATATCAAAATCAAACTGGTTATTGGACAAACTTTTCTCCTTAATTCCAGATTCAATGCTCACTTTATAGCGATTTATACCAGGTTTAGAAGGAGGTATAATCATTTTTACCATCTGACTTTTACGATCCCTAAAAGACACGCTATTTTGTGATACTACTTTGTTGTCAACTATTGCCTTTAAAATTACATTTCGATCAGTATTTTCACTCGAGTGAACCACCACCTCAATCTCGGACTGATTGCCGCTAAAGGCATATGGATTGTGCTGAACGGTTTCGATACTCAAATCAAACGGGGAAATCGAAGAGCCGTAGACCACCGGAAAAACTACTTGACTCAAACTATCTGCCTCAAAATGAGCTTTTGTTCCATAGTTTTGATTTCCATCGGATAGCAAAATGGTGACCATTTCTTGGCTATTAATCTCATTCATCGCCTTTATGGCTTCTGACAAGTTGGTCAACTTATCACTAAAATCGATGGAGTCACTTCGTTTCAACTGTTCTCCAATCGTGTAAAATCTAACATCGAACCTTTCCTTAATTGCCGTTTGGTTTTTTAAATAATCAACTGAACTGAGCAAAAGAGAGTCTTGATTTAAAAATCTAATTGACTGAGAATTATCTGCAATTATATTGAGTTGGTATTTAGATAAATATGGTTCTGATTGAGTCAAACTGAGATTAAATAATAACAACAGAATAACCCCAACACTAGCCGACCTGAAAAGAGCTAAAGCGAAATTTAAAGTCGTCTTAGATTTCTTGTAGAGGTATTGAAAATATCCAACAGAGACCCCAACCAGTATGAAAATTAAAAGCCACAGGATGGTAGAAATGGACACGATAATGAAAGTTAATGTTTATGTCAACATGCCACCATTGACATGTAGCACTTGACCTGTGATGTAGGAGGATTGGTCCGAACTCAGAAAAACACAGGCATCGGCAATGTCCTTTGGTGTTCCTCCTCTTTTCAATGGTATGCCATTTCTCCACTCTTTGACTGTATTTTCGTCCAATTTGGCGGTCATTTCAGTTTCAATAAACCCGGGAGCAATAACGTTGCATCGAATATTTCGAGATCCCAATTCGAGGGCTACTGACTTGGAAAATCCAATGATACCTGCTTTGGAGGCAGCGTAATTGGTTTGTCCAGCGTTTCCTTTCACTCCTACAACCGAACTCATGTTGACAATTGAACCTGAACGTTGCTTGAGAAATGTGGTCTGTACGGCTTTAGTCATGTTAAAAACTGACTTGAGATTGACCTCTATAACACTATCAAAATCAGCTTCACTCATGCGCATGAGAAGGTTGTCTTTGGTAATACCAGCATTGTTGATAAGGATGTCTATACCGCCAAAGTCGTTCAACACTTCTGCCACGAGGGTTTGCGCCTGCTCGAAGTCAGCCGCATCACTTTTGTAACCCTTGGCTTTAACACCAAATTTTCCAAGTTCGGCTTCCAGCATTTTGGCAGCTTCTTCTGAACTGCTGAAGGTAAAGGCCACATTGGCACCTTCGGCAGCAAAAACCTCCGCTATTCCTTTACCAATACCACGTGACGCCCCAGTTATGATGGCCGTCTTTCCAGTTAATTGTCCCATAATCAGTTGTATTAAATTGTAATTTAAGCTAACACCTTTTTTACCATTAAGCCAATTTCGGCTGGAGAATCAACGACAGTCATGCCACATTTTCTCATCATCAATTTTTTGGCTTGCGCAGTGTCATCGCTACCGCCTACAATTGCGCCAGCGTGACCCATAGTTCTCCCTGCCGGAGCAGTCTCTCCTGCAATAAAACCTACTACAGGTTTAGTGCTTCCACTCGATTGATACCACTTGGCCGCATCGATTTCTAATTGACCTCCAATTTCACCAATCATCACTACACAATCAGTTTCAGGGTCTTGGATCAGCATTTCTAAAGCTTCTTTAGTCGTTGTTCCAATTATGGAATCTCCTCCAATCCCAATGGCTGTAGAAATACCCAACCCCTGTTTAACTACTTGATCTGCAGCTTCGTACGTCAAGGTTCCTGACTTGGAAACTACTCCTACTCTGCCCTTTTTGAAAACGAAACCAGGCATGATGCCAACTTTGGCCTCATTGGGAGTAATGACTCCGGGGCAATTTGGTCCAATCAGCCTGCAAGACTTATTATTGATGTAGGCTTTGACTTTAATCATGTCCGCCACAGGAATTCCTTCTGTAATAGTGATAATGACATCAATCCCGGCATCAGCAGACTCCATGATCGCGTCAGCCGCAAATGCTGGTGGCACAAAAATAATTGATGTATTGGCTTTAGTCGCTTTTACAGCTTTTTCAACAGTGTCAAATATCGGTCGGTCTAAGTGGGTTTGTCCTCCCTTGCCAGGAGTTACACCTCCAACGATGTTGGTGCCATATTCAATCATCTGAGTCGAATGAAACGACCCCTCACTACCAGTAAATCCTTGAACAATAATTCTAGAATATTTATTCACAAGTACACTCATTCCTTTATATTTTAAAATTCAAATTTAGTTTATTTCAAGGCAAACCAAAGCAATAGAAATCTTTGTTTACCAACGAATCCTAATTATTTCTTTCGGTTTTCTTTAATCAAATTCTTGACAGCAACAAGGTCTCTGATGTAGTCATTGAAAGGAACTGCTGGTGTTCCCCAATATCTCTGATGACCTTCAATCGATCGGCTTACGCCTGATTTGCCCAAAACTTCGGCGTGATCTCCAATCGTTAGGCCGCTGCTCACTGCAACTTGTCCCCATATTTTGACATTTGACCCTACCACAACACAGCCAGCAATGGCCGTATGTGCAGCAATCAAACAATTCAGCCCTAGAACAGTATCGTGCCCTACCTGAATGTGGTTGTCTAATTTCGACCCCGCCATAACCGTTGTATCGCCACTAACTCCTCGATCAATGGCACATAGGGCACCAATATGAACGTTGTCGCCTATGACCACTCTTCCACTCGACTTCAATTGGTCGTAACCAGTAGGCCTGTTTTTATAATAAAATGCATCGGCCCCAATAACCGTACCTGCATGAATAATCACATTATGGCCAATCTGAGAATCATTGTAAATGGTAACGTTTGGGTGAATGATGGTGTTTTTACCAATGTTTACATTGGCACCAATGGAAACATTCGGAGCAATTTGAGTGTTTTCACCAATTTGAGCAGACGGATGAATCAAATCTCTGGAGAGATAGAACGGTTTGAAATGATTGGTTAGCTTATTGAAGTCGCGGAAAGGATCCTCAGAAATCAACAATCCTTTGCCCTCAGGGCAATTGACCGCTTTGTTAATCAGTACAATTGATGCCGCTGACTCCAGAGCCTTGTCATAATATTTTGGGTGATCGACAAAAACTATGTCGCCCTGACGCACCACATGTATTTCATTCATGCCATAGACCAGCATGTCGGCATCGCCAACAAGTTGACACTTGAGAATACCTGCTACTTCAGAAAGCTTGAGGGGTTGAGGAAAGTCCATGTTATTCCTTAACGCGTTCTTTGTAAGTTCCTTTTTCCGTTTCTATTTTGATCTTATCGCCCTCATTGACAAACAGAGGCACCATTACAATCGCTCCAGTTTCGACTGTCGCGGGTTTTAAAGCATTCGTGGCTGTGTTGCCTTTTACTCCGGGTTCGGTAGAAATCACCTCAAGGATTACACTTGCAGGCATGTCTACTGATAAAGGCATGTTGTCTTCAGAATTGATAAGAACGGTCACTACTTCTCCTTCTTTCAATAGGTCTGGAGAATCGATTGCTGTTTTATTAAGTATGATCTGCGTATAATCCTCAACGTTCATGAAGTGAAATTTATCTCCCTCAGGGTACAAATATTGGAAACGATGCGTCTCTACGCGGACTTCTTCGATCTTATGTCCTGCCGAGAATGTATTGTCTATTACTTTTCCAGTGGTAACACTCTTCAGTTTCGTGCGCACAAAAGCCGGACCCTTTCCTGGTTTGACATGAAGAAACTCAATAACTTTAAAAATATCATGATTGTATTTGATGCACAATCCATTTCGAATATCAGCAGTACTAGCCATTGTTTTGTTTTAGTTTGATTTGATGTATCCTTTCATAATTCCTCTGTGGGAGTTGCGAATGAATTGCAATATTTCATCTCTTTCTCCAGTAGCTTCCATTTCCGCTTCGATAATTGACGCTGCTTGAGAGTTGTTAAAGTTTTTTTGATACAATATGCGATAAATGCTCTGTATTTCAGTAATCTTGGCTGTTGTGTAACCACGTCGTCTCAGACCGACTGAATTGATTCCGACGTAGGACAAAGGCTCACGAGCTGCTTTAACAAAAGGAGGCACGTCCTTCCGAACGAGCGATCCTCCTGTAACAAAGGCGTGGTTTCCAATTGAACAAAATTGATGAACAGCAACCATCCCAGCCAAAACAACATAATCGCCAACCGTGATGTGTCCTGCTAAAGTGCTATTATTGGAGAAAATACAATTTTTACCCACAAAACAATCATGAGCGATATGACAATAAGCCATAATCAAGCAATTGTCGCCAATAACTGTTTTGCCCCTATCGGCTGTACCTCTGTTGATAGTAACGCACTCGCGTATGGTCACATTGTCTCCTATAACCACAGTAGTGTCTTCTCCGTTGAACTTTAAATCTTGTGGCACGCCAGAAATAACAGCTCCTGGAAAAATACTGCAATTCTTGCCAATTCGAGCACCTTCCATGATGGTGACATTGGGTCCGATCCACGTTCCTTCGCCAATTTCTACGTTGTTGTCAATGGTAGCGAAAGGTTCGATCACTACATTCTTTGCTATTTTTGCACCTGGATGCACATACGCTAGTGGCTGATTCATAATTATTTAACTTTAGTTATCTGAGCCATTAATTCAGCATCAGCACACAATACACCATTGGAATAAGCATGACACTGCATATGGCAAATGCCTCTTCTGAAGGCACCTATTAGTTCACATTTGAACACTAGCATATCTCCTGGCAGTACCTTTTTTTTGAATTTGACATTGTCAATTTTCATGAAAAAAGTCAAATAATTTTCAGGATCCGGAACTGTACTTAAAACTAGTATCCCTCCGGATTGGGCCATAGCCTCAACAATTAAAACTCCAGGCATTACAGGAGCTCCGGGGAAATGACCCTGAAAAAACGGCTCATTCATAGTCACTGCCTTTGCTCCAACGACATGAGTTTTCGAGATCTCCAAGATCTTATCGACCAACAAAAAGGGAGGCCGATGAGGCAAAATGCTCATTATTTTAATGGTATCCATAACTGGCTCTTTGGCCCAGTCAATAATTGGCATACTGTTGCGACGCTCCATTTTAATGTATTTAGATATTTTTTTCGCGAACTCGGTGTTCACATAATGCCCAGGCTTTTCTGCAATGACCTTTCCTCTAAGTCTCACTCCGACCAGAGCGAGGTCTCCGATTACGTCCAGAAGTTTGTGACGTGCTGCTTCATTAGGATAATGAAGAGTCAGATTATCCAAAATACCATTGGGCTTGACCGACAGTTTGTCCTTGCCAAAAGCCATTTTCAACTTATTCATGGTCTCTTCAGTAGGTTCTTTGTCGACGTAAACAATGGCGTTATTCAAATCGCCGCCTTTGATCAAACCGTTTTCTAACAAAGCTTCCAATTCGTGCAGAAAAGAAAACGTCCTGGCATCAGCTATTTCAGTTTTAAAATTAGAAAGGCTCTCCAAACTCGCATTTTGAGTTCCTAAAACTTTAGTTCCAAAATCTACCATGGTGCTGATTTGATACTCATCCGATGGGAATATGGTCATCTCGCTGCCCGTTTCCTCATCTTTAAAACTAATAACCTCTCTAACCACGTACTCGTCTCTGTCGGCCTCCAACTCTACTTTTCCAACAGACTCGAGCGCCTCAACAAAAAATTTGGAGGATCCATCCAATATTGGTGGCTCAGAGTTGTTCAATTCAATAAAAGCATTGTCAATTTCCAGTCCTACCAGAGCTGCGAGAACGTGTTCGCAAGTTTGAATTTTTACACCTTCTTTTTCAAGACAAGTACCTCGTTGTGTGCTTGTTACAAATAAAGCATTGGCTTCGATTAGAGGATTGCCTTTCAAATCGACACGTCGAAACACATAACCTGTGTTTTCAGGTGCAGGAGCAAAAGTGATTTTCACCGTATTTCCAGTATGCAATCCAACTCCTTCCAATGAGACTGAGGAGGCTACAGTAGTTTGTTTTGAGGGCTGATTATTCATGATTCAATTTTTGTTCATGGTCATTCAACTGCTTGACCAAATGAGGTAGGTTTTTAAAATGAATATAAGATTTATAATAGTCGTTGTAGGCCATTGAAGGCGATCCTTGCACCACCTCATTGTCTTTTAAAGGTGATATAATCCCTGATTTCCCTTGTATTTTGACGTTATTTCCAATTGTGATGTGTCCAACTATGCCGACCTGTCCACCAATTTGGCAGTTTTCGCCGATTTTGGTTGAGCCTGCAATACCAGTCTGCGCGGCTATCACGGTATTGGCTCCAATCTCAACATTGTGGGCAATTTGAATTTGGTTGTCCAACTTGACTCCCCGACGAATAATGGTTGAACCAAGAGTAGCCCTATCGATGGTAGTCCCGACTCCAACGTCAACATGGTCTTCCAGTATGACATTGCCAATTTGAGGCACTTTAGAATATTCGCCCGAAGCATCTGGAGAAAATCCAAATCCATCTGCTCCAATCACTGCATTTGAATTGATGACACAGTGATTGCCTATAACACAATCGGAATGAATTTTAGACCCAGGAAAAATGATTACATCATCTCCAATCACGACATTTTCCCCAATGAATACCCCAGGGTATAACTTGACACGGTGGCCGATGACGGCGTTAGCACCGACATAAGAAAACGCCCCTAGATAGTGGTGGTCTCCAATTTTAGCAGTAGGATCAATAAAATGAGGGTCTTCTTTTCCAGCCTTGTTCATTTTAATTTGGTTGTAATGACCCAGTAGTTTTGTAAATGCAGCATAAGGATCCGCTACTCTGACCAAAGTAGCTTGCAATTTTGACTCGGTTCTAAACTCATTAGAAACGATGACAATTGAAGCCTTTGTTCCATGAATGTATTGAGCATACTTAGGGTTTGATAGAAAAGTCAAAGACCCCTCTACTCCTTCTTCAATTTTAGAAAGTTTGTAAACTTGTGTGCTTGAATCCCCTTCGACAGTTCCTTCAAGCAAACTAGCTATTTGAGCAGCAGTAAATTTCATCTCTGCAAAAGTATAAAAATTGAACTAATTTCAGACTTTTGGATAGCACATAAAGTATCGAACAGTGGGTTCGTTCATAACGATAGAACTAAATTGGTCGGATGCTTTTTGAAAACTGGTGACTTTGCCATTTTTTAAAAGAATTCGCAATTTGTCTTCCGAATTGAATGCCTGGTTAGATATCTCCCCTCTGAAAACAAAGTAAGAAGCCTCATGCTCGCTCAATTTGGCCTTCTTTCGAAAGGCTTCTAAAAAGCTTGAAAACTTCGAGTCTGAAAAGACTTTACGCCTTATTTTAATCCTTGGCAATCTTCTCTCTACTATCATTTTACACAGGCTGGATAGAACCCTATCGTCTGAGGTTTGCCACATTTTTACGGCGAACATGATGTCAAAGTCGTCCAATTGAACAAAAGCATCAATCGCATTCTGATCGAAACCCTTATTATTGTTAAGAAAATAAGCGATTGGGCCATTGACCTGGAGGTCGTGGCCGCTATAAATCGATTCTTTGGCTCTTTTCAATGCCAAAGTCAACAACTGTTCTGCCGCCAAACTTGTTTTATGCAGATAGACTTGCCAGTACATCAAACGTCTTGCGGTCAAAAATTTCTCCAAAGGAAAAATCCCATTTTCTTCAACAACCAAATGACCATCAACTACATTCAACATCATGATCAGACGATCGCTATTGATGTTACCTTCGGAAACCCCCGTAAAAAAGCTGTCCCTTTTGAGATAATCTGCTCTGTCCATGTCAAATTGACCATTGAGCAACTCATGACAAAATGGTCTATGATATTGGCCTTGAAACATCTGAATAGCCAAACTCAATGCGCCGTTAAAGGTCTGATTCAATGATTCCATTATAGCCAGTGAAAGGGATTCATGGGTGCGATTTTCTATGATGCTATTTTCTAAGGCATGGCTGAAAGGGCCGTGTCCAATGTCATGCAACAAGATGGCTGCCAGCAACGCCAACTCTTCATCCTCCGAAATTTCAATTGATTTGTGGCGCAAAGTGGCTATGGCTTTAGTCATCAAGTGCATACTCCCAATGGCATGATGAAATCTCGAATGATGAGCGCCCGGATAGACCAAATTCGACAGACCCATTTGATTGATTCTGCGCAGCCTTTGGAAGTAAGGATGTTCAATCAAATTAAAAATCAATTCATTAGGTATCGCAATAAAACCGTAAATTGGGTCGTTGAAAATTTTAAGTTTGCGCGATGATGTCATAATTTAAAGTTCAAGGTTCGGCGGATGAAAAGCAAATATAGTGATAAGCTCTATCAACCTGAACTAAAATGGTTTAGGATCAACACTACTATTAAGATTCACTTTAGGTTATGACAACAATAAAAATTCTTTGGGCAGATGACGAAATAGACTTGCTTCGACCTCACATCCTATTTTTAGAATCCCGAAATTATGCCGTTCAAGCCTGTCAAAGCGGCGCCGACGCCCTTGAGTGCTTGGAGAGCCAATTGTTTGATATTGTTTTCTTAGACGAAAACATGCCCGGATTGTCGGGACTAGAAACCCTCGATCAAATCAAAACCAAATACCCAGATTTACCTGTAGTGATGATCACTAAAAACGAAGAAGAGTCACTGATGGAAGAGGCTATCGGTCAAAAGATTGCCGATTATTTGATCAAACCTTTAAATCCAAACCAAATTTTACTGAGTCTCAAAAAGAACTTAGACAATTCGAGATTGGTCTCTGAGCAAGTGACTAGCCGATATCAAAAGGCATTTCGAGATATCGCCATGGAAATGATGTCTATTAAGACCTACCAAGATTGGGTTGCGCTTTACCAACAGCTCATTTATTGGGAATTGGAACTCGAGAACAGTCAAGACCAAACGCTTTTGGAGATCATGATGTCCCAAAAAACAGAGGCCAATTTGGCCTTCGGGAAATTTATTGAAAACAACTACCCCAGCTGGTTTAAAGATCCAGAATCTGGACCAGTCCTATCCCATCAATTATTCAAAAAATATATTGCTCCTGAGTTGAACAAAGAACAGTCAACCCTTCTGATAGTAATTGACAATTTGCGTTACGATCAATGGCGGGTTATAGCTCCTGTAGTGGGTAAACATTTTGCGCCGAGAGTGGAGATACCATATTTCAGCATCCTGCCTACAGCCACCCAATATGCCAGAAATTCTTTTTTTTCAGGTTTAACACCGCTCGAAATGAAAAAGAAACATCCCGACTTGTGGAAGGACGACATTGACGAGGGAGGCAAAAATCTTTACGAAGCAGAATTTCTAGAAGCTCAATTTGCCAGGCTGGGTCTAGATCGTTTTAGCCACTGCTACAACAAAATTACCAACGTCAAGGCGGCACAAAAACTCGCTCTTCAAACCTCTGAATTGGCCAACTACGACCTGAACGTTATCGTTTACAATTTTGTAGATACCTTGTCACACGCCAAAACGGAAGTTGAGGTAATCAAAGAACTCGCGGCGGACGACAAAGCCTACCGGTCGGTGACCAACAGTTGGTTTAGCAATTCTCCTTTATTAAAAATCATTCAGCAGGCCCAAGAAATGGGAATCAAACTCATTTTGACCACTGACCACGGCACCATCAATGTTAAGCATCCTTCAAAGTTAATTGGGGACCGAGAAACTAGCATCAACTTGAGATATAAAACAGGCCGAAGCCTTACCTATAACGAAAAGGAGGCTATGGTTTCAAAAGAACCTAACAGTCTGGGATTGCCGTCTTTGACGATGAACAGTTCTTTTGTTTTTGCCAAGTCCGATGTCTTTTTTGTCTATCCTAACAACTACAACTACTTTGTCAATTATTACCGCAACAGCTTTCAGCACGGAGGTGTTTCCATGGAAGAGATGATTGTTCCATTAATCATTTTTGATCCCAAACCATGAAGCGTATTTTGACATATCATCTGGACGACATTGACCAGGCCGTTGATTTTTTGCTGTCTCAAGTCAGTTTTGGAAACATTGTTGCTGTTGACGGAGCCATGGGGTCGGGCAAAACAACCCTAATCAAAGCAGCGGTCAAAAGACTTGGGACAAGTGATTCCATAAGCAGTCCGACTTTTTCCATTGTGAACACTTACCAAACCAAGAGTGGGATGGTACATCATTTCGATTTGTATAGACTTAACACCACACAAGAATTGGTTGATTTGGGATTTGATATTTATCTCGATTCAAATAGCTTGGTGCTTATCGAATGGCCCGAACTGGCCATGCCCCTCCTACCTCAGAACACGGTCAAAATGACCATTTCAATCAATTCTGACAATTCTAGAAGCTTATCCTTTGAGCGCTGAGTGTCAATCTTATTTTTTGTTACTTTGTATTTCTAATAGTAATTCATTGGTATGAGCGAAAAACTAACACCCTTTTCGAAGCAGGAACTCCTTCCACTCGAGGAACGTCTGGAGATATCAGCAACGCAACAATCGCTGATCATAGGAATTCCGAAGGAGTCCGAACCCAATGAAAATAGAGTTTGTCTCTCTCCTGAAGCAGTTTACACGCTAACCTGCCATAATCACAAGGTAGTGATTGAATCAGGGGCTGGAGAATCGTCGAATTATAGCAATGAAGAATACAGTCTCGCAGGTGCCGAAATAACTTTTGACAGAGCCAAAGTTTTTGGATCCTCTATTGTTATGAAAGTCAATCCTCCCAGTCTGGAAGAAATTGATTGGCTGAGTGAAAAATCCATCCTTATTTCTGCTCTACAACTCAAAACTCAGTCCTCGAAATACTTCAAAGCCTTGGGCAACAAAAAGGTAACCGCCTTGGCTTATGAATTCATTCAAGACGATACTGGAGCTTTCCCAATTGTTAGACAATTGAGTGAAATTGCTGGCAATGCTTCGTCTCTGATTGCTGCAGAATTTCTAGGTAACACGGAGTTTGGCAAGGGCATGCTCTTTGGTAACATTTGTGGTGTTGCCCCAACCGAAGTGGTCATCATTGGCGCAGGAACGGCAGGCTTCTTTGCTGCGCAATCGGCGATTCGAATGGGAGCTAGTGTGAAAATATTTGACCACTCTCCGATCAAACTGCGGAGGATTAAGTCCAAACTGGGGCACAACATTTACACGGTTGCGCTTCAGCAAAAATCACTCAAACAGGCCTTATTAAATTGTGATGTTGCCATTGGCGCAGTCAGAGGTAAAAATCGGGCTCCTATTCTTGTTGACGAAGACACCGTCCGTCAGATGAAACCTGGAAGTGTAATTATTGACATCAGCATTGACATGGGAGGCAATTTTGAAACCAGCGAAGTTACAAGTCATCAAAATCCCATTTTTGTGAAACATGGAGTGATTCATTATGGCGTCACCAATATCCCATCTCGTTATGCTCAAACAGCATCCACTGCTATGAGTAATTTACTAACCCCTTACTTGCTTGATATCGCTCAAAACGGTGGTTTAGAGCAGGCCATCCGATTCAATCGGAGTCTGAAAACAGGGCTTTACTGCTATCACGGCGTTTGGACCAATGCTTCGGTATGCAAATGGTTTGATTTGGAATGCAAAGACCTTAACTTGTTTATTTTTTAACTTACTTTTGACGCATGAATTTTATACAACGCTTAGGGTATTACCTCGGAGGTTTCGCTGTTGGTCTCATTTTTTTATCTTTTTTTCTCAGCGGCAAAAGAACCTCTTGTTCCTACAGTCCGCAGGCCAGAGCGATCAAAAATATCAATCTGAAAGACCTTCAGTTGTCCGAAGAAGTATCAGCCAAAACGCAAACCTTGAACATTACCGAAAGTCAAATCGCCGAATTGGTAAGAAGCGGTCAAATCAACTTTTCTAAAAGTAATACAGAGCTTGACAGCTGCAAGCAGTACTTGATTGAAAACAAAGAGGAGTCGAGTTTGAAATCTGTTCTAGTTGAAAACTGCGCAGAGGTTGCCACAGTGTTAGACATCAATATTAATCTCGACTAGTTTTTCTGCGTTTGAGTTCCTTTCGTATGAGGCTCAATTCTCTCCCCGTTTGTCCAGAAACTGAGGTGTTTTCAGTAGCTCGACGGGACAAATATGGTATGACTTCTCTTATGGGACCGAAAGGCATATACTTAGTGGCATTATAGCCTGCAGCCCCAAGATTGAAACTGATGTGATCACTCATGCCGTAAAGCTGCCCAAACCAAACTCTTGAGTCATTGGAAGCAATTTGGGAGTTTTTAAGTGTATCCACTGCCAACGTCGTGCTTTTTTCGTTATGAGTCCCCAAATACAGTGACATCCGCTTGAGGTTTGACAAAACAAATGTTACTGCCTTATCAAAGTTTTCATCTGTAGCCTCCTTTGTCGCGCAAATTGGAGAAGGATAGCCATATTCTGCTGCTCTAGCTCTCTCCTTTTCCATGTAGGCACCTCTCACTAACTTAATGCCCACATGAAATCCTTCATTTTCTGCCTTTTTAAGTAATCGTGACAAATAATCAAGCCTGTCGATTCGGTAAAGCTGCGCTGTGTTAAAAACCAAAGCCTCTTCCTTGTTATAGACTCTCATCATCTCCAAAACCAAAGCATCGGCAGCATCTTGCATCCAGCTTTCTTCAGCATCTATGAGTACGGGCAGTCGTTGAGCACTAGCGGCCTTGCAAACTGAGTCAAACCTACCTACCAATCTGTGCCATTCCACTATTTCAGTTTGGGTCAATTCGACACCCTCTCCTTTCTTTACAAACAGATCAAATCTACCGAATGCAGTCGGTTTAAACACAACTATAGGTGTACATGGATTGTCGGCTGAAAATGAAATTAATTCCAGTAGAGTGTCACGTGCTTGGTCAAATTGACCCTCTGTTTCTTTTCCTTCTATGGAGTAATCCAATACGCTCTTGACACCTACCTCATTCAATTTATTGAGCACTGGAACACAATCGGTCAAGGTTTCGCCACAACAGAAATGGTCAAATACTGTAATTTTGACAAGTGGAGTAATCGGCATGTGCCATCTCATGGCCCAGTTCATAAAGGCATTTCCAAAGCGAACTAGAACAGGAAAAGAGAGCATGCTAAACAACCAATTCGCTCTCCTGAGCGCCTTATTTCCTTTAAGCCTAAAGGCTATTTGAGTGTTTTCAAAATTGACAGGAAAATGCGTCTGGTTCATTTGGCAAATATATCTAAATAGGAATTATGACTTTTAAATAATTAATGTAATTTGCTCTTTCAAAACACAGTTCTTTTGAACACTAAAAAGTACATTTCTACTGCCGTCTTTTTTGGGAATTCTGCTTATCAACGTTTAAACGATTTGATTGACAGTTCTGGTCCTTCCAAGTTATTCGTGTTGACTGATCGCAACACCAGACAACTTTGCGTCAAACAGTTTTTGGAAAAACTAGACCCTAAGCTGACCCCTACAGTACTTGAAATTCCCAATGGAGAAAAATCCAAATCCATCGAACAATGTTCAAAACTATGGGAGCAATTGTCCCATCACGGAGCAGATCGACACAGTTTGTTAATCAATTTAGGCGGTGGTGTGGTTACCGACATCGGTGGTTTTGTTGCTGGTACTTTTATGAGAGGCCTCAAGTTTGTCAATGTGCCTACTTCCCTTTTGGCGATGGTCGATGCGGCGGTTGGCGGGAAAACTGGAATTGATTTTGGTTCGCTGAAAAACCAAATAGGAATAATGAACTTTCCGGAAATGGTGTTAATTGATTCCATTTTTTTGAAATCCTTGCCTGAGGCTGAAATCAGCAGCGGCTGGGCCGAAGTTCTCAAACACGGACTAATTTCAGATCGAAATTATTGGGACTTATGTTCCAATCTTAATTGCCTTGATATTACAGAATGGGAGCGCATTATCGAAACATCTGTTAACATTAAACTGGGTGTAGTCGAAGCGGATACTTTCGAAAAGAACTCGCGCAAGGTGCTCAACTTTGGACACACCTTTGGTCACGCCATAGAATCCTTTCGACTCGATCATTCAGAAAAGGCCTTGAGTCACGGTGCATCTATTGGCATTGGAATGGTCCTTGCAGCCTATTTCTCAGTCCAACTGAAAGGTTTAGACTTGGCTACCGCCCAAAAAATCCGAACGGTAGTTGCAGGACTTTACGGCATTGAACATTTTGATTCCAATTCACGAAGACGTATTGAAGAACTGTTAGCCTTTGACAAAAAAAATTCCAACGGACTGACTAACTTTGTATTGTTAGAATCTGTTGGACAAGCCATTATAGATAATAAGGTGCCTCTTGAATTGTACGACAGGGCCTTTGATTTCTACGAATCTGGCGTTTAGATGTTTGCGAAAATATGGTGCATCAAACGTTTCTTATCGTTGATGCTTTCCTCTAACGAAATCATTGTTTCTGTGCGCATCACACTCTCGATGTCGTCAATTCTGAAAATGATTTCCTTAGCATGAGTGGTGCTCTTCGCCCTCACTTTACAGAAAAGATTAAATTTTCCAGTGGTAATATGAGCAACAGTGACAAATGGAATCAATTCTAACGCCTCCAGAACCTTCTGAGACTGAGAGGTCTTGTTCAGGAAAATACCAACATAGGCGATAAAATCATATCCCAATTTTTCATAATCGATGGTTAAAGAAGAACCTTGAATTACTCCAGAATCTTCCATTTTTTTGAATCTAATGTGGATTGTTCCCGCGGAAACACCCATTTTTTTTGCAATATCAGTAAAGGGCATCCTTGTATTTTCAATCAGCACATCAAGAATTTGTCTGTCTAAATCGTCCAACTGCATCTTCATAATTATAGTTTTTTATCAAGATGCGAATATAAAGCTAATTATTCTAACCAAATAGCCTATAAGATTAAAATATTGTTAAATTGAGGAGCAATTTATTCGAATTTACTTCTAAATATTCAACAGGACTTCCAACCTTAAGAAGTGGAAAAGTATCTTTCCAGTAGATTGGTTCAAAGATGACACGGTGTCCAAAAAGCGCGCTGGAAGGGCTAATATGGGAGATGAAAGGTTTCAGCACAATTTTATGGTCGATCAACTGCTCTTGATAAGTCAGCCCAAGGCTCACCCGTTGGCCCGAAGTTGTCACTGCATTTTTGACTAGAATGTCGCAAAAACACTCGACATTTTTAGGCATTTTAGAGTAAAAGTTAGCGTCATCTTCATGCGGACTTGAACAAGATATCCTTTCTAGGGCCACATAGAGGGCATAACAATACTGCAATCGGATCTGGTCTCTGCTGTAGTCCGATGAATCTTGACCCGCCTCAAAAAGCATGGTAGCAGCTCCTCTGCTCTGAAAAAAATCGCCAAAGCAATTCAGGTTGAATGCGTCGTCAAAACGCGCTAATTTTTCAGAAAAACCCGAGCTCAGAGTCTTGGCGACACTGCCAAGTATAGCCCTGGCTTCCGTTCTATTCTTATTCCAACTCTTATCGACATCGCCCGAAGGAGCCAGAAAACTCAATGCTGTTGGTTGACCATTTGAACCTGCTCCGAAAATAGGACGTTGGTCATGTAAGTTAAAACAATACTCAGGGCGCATTCTTTCGAATACCTTTAACAATAATTGAGACTCTGGCTGGGTTTGATCGAGCGCATCGCGATTGAGATCTACCCCATTGGCATTCGCTCTGGTATAATCATCCGCGCCGTCTGGATTGAGCATTGGGATAATGACTATCTTCAATTGATCGAGTATCAACGAGTCCTTAACATTAGTAACAAACAGAATGAGATCAAGTAGCGCTTTTGAAGAGGTAGTTTCATTGCCATGCATTTGAGACCACATCAAAATGTTAACCGGACCGCTACCCAAAGTATAAGATCGAATCACTTGTCCATTGACCGAAAGGCCTTCATCATGAACAGAGAGCTCAGAAAATTGAGCCATCACATCACTCATCAAAGCATACGGCAAATAACGGCCCTTAGCAGCGACTTGAGAGTACCTCGATCTGAATTCATTTAAATCCATAAGCCAAAGGTAAATGATATTTATGTTACATTTGTAATTGATTAAATCGCCCAAATTGTAGTTCAAAAGATCATAATTTATTACATTTGTAAACAATTTATATTTGATTGAATTAGTTTATTCTTATTCAATGTGTTACGATTAATTAACTAAACCAATTATTTCGCTTTTAAGCCTCGTTATCATGGTATCTCGCATCAAAAGTCTGCTTGAAAATTTACAATTGAGCCCCTCGGCATTTGCCGATTCTATCGGAGTCCAGCGTTCCAGCCTGTCGCACATCCTCTCTGGCAGAAACAAACCTAGTTTGGACTTTGTCATCAAAGTATTGCACCAATACCCTGAGGTGGACCTTTATTGGCTTATTACTGGGACAAATGACCTGAAACAACCTCAGAAAACAGCAGAAACCACATCTCCTGCTTCAAAGGAAATGATTGTTCAGCGCACTGGAAACAACGATATAGAGAGAATTGTGGTCCTCAATACTGATGGCACATTCCAAACCTACAATAAGTCGCAATAGATGCTTAATTTTACACAATGATGACAAAGGTATTCCAAAGGTTAGTTTTAAGTATAGTAATTTTACTATCAGGATGTTACGAACAAAAGAGGGATTGCGACAAATTTGTCGAAGGAACTTTTATGAGCGAGGTTGTTATTGATGATGTAGTTTACAAATCTAAATTCTATCGTACTCTTAATTTACAAATAGAAACTTTTAACAATGTCACGGATTCGGCTTCGGTCCGATGGATCAATCCTTGCGAATATGTTTTGAGTACAATCAATCCAAAAAATAGAAGCGAGGAAAAACCCGTTCTCATTAAAATCCTTTCCACTACCGATGACTCTTACACTTTCGAATACAATTTTGTTGGAGAGTCGCTTAAGCAAACTGGGAGAGCGACAAAAGTAGACTAGCCCCTACTCTTCTCGACTAACTGAATAAATCGATCTGGCCAGTTTGATTATCAGTTTTGTAGTCGACCTCAACGTCATCTATCACTTCGATGTCTGCTGCTATTAGGCGTTCTGGAGCGACAAAAGGCAATGGATCTAGCCTGTCGATAGATTTAACGCCATGAGTGGTCAATTGGTTGCCGAGTGCCTTTATGCCCTTAACAGCGATAAATGACTCTACATCAACCTGGAGATTATCTCGACGATCTTTGCCTCTTTCTTTGACAAACTCGATATCCACCATAGGGCGCCAGTCGGTTAATGCCATTTCTAAATGACTATTCGGATGATCTGTAATCACCGATTCTGGCTTATTTTCATTTTCGATGTAGAAACGCTTTAAAAAGTAACGTTCCTTTTCGCCATCAAAATAAATGATCGAAATTGGTTTTTCAGGAATCCATTGTTCTAAAACGATCATGTCTTCGATAAAATGCGTTGTAAGATCGGGTGTAATGGTTTTGACAATACCAGACTGCTCGATTACCAATAGACGGTCTTCACCACTAAACGCCCCCAACAACTCGCCTCTTTCATCTGTGTTCAATCGACGCACCACCTCGTCATACCAAATTTTTCTTGGCTTGAGGGTTGAGACTCCCTTTTCCTTCAGCTCAATTCGTTTGACGCTATTCTTTGTGACCAAATTGCCCTTTGATTCTCGCCCCTTGATGATGATGTCTGAAAAGTCTATGTCCCATTTCAGTTTTTTGATTTGCCCCACCTGACGCAGCAAGACGGTCACGACCTCGGCCTCGCCGTTGGGATTAGCAGAAAAGTAGAGCACTTCCGAATGATCGCTGCCGCTCGTAAGATCGTAAACCTTGTCTCTGGTAATAGCAGTTACTGCAAATCGCTTGACATAGGACGGTCCCGACTTTCCGTCGCGGTAAATCATATTGTAAATGGTGCGGTTGTCCTTCTTTTTAAATACGGCCACATGTATGATGTCCTTACCAACAAAGGTTTTGCCGTCCACCTTGGTTACCACGGCTTGGCCTGATTGGGTAAAAATGATGATGTCATCAATGTCGCTGCAATCGCAAACGTATTCATCCTTTTTCAGGGCAGTTCCAACAAAACCCTCTTCACGGTTGACAAATAATTTGGTATTTCTATTGACCACCTTAGTTGCGTCAACATCATCAAAAATGCGCAATTCTGTTTTGCGCTCCTTATCCTTGCCGTAATCGGTTTTTAACTTTTTAAAATAATTTATGGCGTAAGTCACAAGGTTACTCAAATGGTGTTTGACTTCAGCCATAGCGCCTTCAATAGCTTCAATTCTCTGATTGGCCTTGTCTGAGTCAAATTTTGAAATCCGCTTGATTTTAATCTCGGTCAATTTCACAATGTCGTCAGTGGTTACCTCTCGCTTCAAATGTGCAATGTGAGGTTTCAGACCGGCATCGATAGCAGCAATGACCCCATCCCAAGTCGACTCTTCTTCGATATCCCGATAAATGCGTTCTTCAATAAAAATACGCTCTAAAGAAGCAAAGTGCCATTGTGTTTCTAACTCGTCTAATTTAATTTCTAAATCAGCTTTCAGAAGCTCAACAGTGTGCTCGGTCGACTGGCGCAGCATTTCAGAAACCCCCACAAACAAAGGCTTGTTGTCCTCAATCACACAGCCCAAGGGTGAAATCGATTGTTCGCAATTGGTAAAAGCAAAAAGGGCGTCAATAGTTTTATCAGGCGACACTCCAGGCGGCAAATGAACTAGGATTTCAACTTCTGCGGCCGTATTATCCTCAATCTTCTTGATTTTGATTTTTCCTTTTTCATTGGCCTTGATGATTGAATCAATCAAGGAGCCCGTGGTTGTCCCAAAGGGTATTTCGGTAATCACCAAGGTCGCTTTGTCCAACTGCCCTACTTTGGCTCTAATTCTGACTCTACCGCCGCGCTCTCCGTCGTTATAGTTAGAACAATCGGCTATTCCTCCTGTAGGAAAATCTGGGAGAAGCGTGAACTTTTTTCCTTCCAAATGCTTGATAGAGGCATCAATGAGTTCTAAAAAGTTGTGCGGCAGAATTTTGGTCGATAGACCTACCGCAATGCCCTCAGCCCCTTGAGCCAAAAGCAGCGGAAATCTTACAGGGAGATTGATGGGTTCATTTCTGCGACCGTCATAAGAGGCCTGCCAGTGGGTTATTTTTGGATTAAAAACAATTTCTAAGGCAAATTTTGACAAACGGGCTTCGATGTAGCGAGACGCTGCAGCGCTATCCCCAGTCAGAATATTGCCCCAATTACCTTGAGTATCAATCAATAAATCTTTTTGTCCAATTTGAACCATGGCATCGGCAATACTAGAATCGCCATGCGGATGGTATTGCATCGTATGTCCGACGATGTTCGCCACTTTGTTGTATCGCCCATCGTCCAAATCTTTCAAAGATTGCATGATCCGACGCTGAACTGGCTTAAAACCATCCTCAATGGAAGGTACAGCCCGTTCTAAAATAACGTATGAAGCGTAATCCAAAAACCAGTCCTTAAACATGCCTGTGACCTTAGTGATGGTCTCATTAGCATTGTGATTTTCTGGAATGTTGTTCAACTCTTCACTCATCCTAAAAGACTTTCGATGGTTGATTCCGGTTTAATTTCGTCCAATTCCACTTTCAAATTGTCGATGATAAAATCCTGACGTGTCGGGGTGTTTTTGCCCATATAAAAGGCCAACATGGATTCGATGGTGGTGTCGCGGTCAAGCATTACAGGATCTAAACGAATGTCCTCATCGATAAAATGTTTGAACTCATCGGGACTGATCTCTCCTAATCCTTTGAAACGCGTGATTTCTGGCTTAGGTGATAATTTTTTGATGGCCGCTTGACGCTCTTCTTCGGAATAGCAGTAGATGGTTTCCTTTTTGTTTCTTACCCTAAACAATGGCGTTTGAAGGATGTACAAGTGACCTTCCTTGATCAATTCAGGAAAGAACTGCAGGAAAAAGGTAATTAACAACAAACGAATGTGCATCCCATCCACATCGGCATCGGTAGCGATAACGATGTTGTTGTATCTCAAATCCTCAATGGTTTCTTCGATATTCAAGGCCGCTTGAAGCAAGTTAAATTCCTCGTTTTCATAAACGATTTTTTTTGACATGCCATACGAATTCAATGGTTTTCCTCTTAAACTGAAAACCGCTTGGGTATTGACATCTCGGGACTTGGTAATGCTCCCCGATGCCGAGTCGCCCTCGGTAATAAATAGCGTAGACTCCAATCGGCGATCGCTTTTCAGATTGTCAAAATGAATGCGACAATCCCGCAATTTCTTGTTGTGCAAACTCGCTTTTTTGGCGCGGTCTTTGGCCAATTTGCGGATGCCTGACAACTCCTTGCGCTCGTGTTCAGCCTGCAATATTTTCCTCTGAATCTTCTCAGCGGCTTCTGGATTTTTATGGAGATAATTGTCCAATTGGGTTTTGACAAAATCGTTGATATAGGTGCGCACGGTGGGCAGATCGCCTCCCATATCGGTAGAACCCAATTTGGTTTTGGTTTGACTTTCAAAAACGGGCTCAATGACTTTGATAGCAATAGCCGCCACAACCGACTTGCGCACGTCAGCGGGCTCATAATTTTTGTTGTAAAATTCCCGTATGGTTTTGACCAAGCTTTCACGAAAGGCTGCCAAATGAGTTCCTCCTTGAGTGGTATTTTGGCCGTTGACAAAAGAGTGATATTCTTCGCTGTACTGAGTTTTGCTGTGGGTTAGGGCTACTTCAATGTCCTCTCCTATCAGGTGAATGATGGGATAAAGGATGTCATCGGCATTGGTGTTGTCCTCTAGCAGATCTTTCAATCCATTTTCACTAAAATATTTTTCTCCGTTAAACAATATCGTCAACCCAGGATTGAGGTAAACATAGTTTTTGAGCATGCGGGCGACATACTCGTTGCGGTATTTGAAATTCTTAAATATGCTGCTGTCAGGGACAAAAGTCACCGAGGTTCCTCGGCGCTTGGTCGATTCGCTAGGCTCAAGATTGGAGGTCAGGTTGCCTTGCTCAAATTCTGCCACTGCTGATAATCCGTCGCGCACTGATTCTACCTTGAAATAGTTCGACAAGGCATTGACAGCTTTGGTCCCTACTCCATTCAGACCGACCGACTTTTTGAAAGCTCGAGAATCGTACTTACCACCAGTATTCATTCTGGATACCACGTCAACGACCTTACCTAAGGGAATACCACGACCATAGTCTCTTACGGTGACCGATTGATCGCGTATGGCAATTTCGATGGTTTTCCCTGCTCCCATGACAAATTCGTCTATGGAATTGTCCAGAACTTCTTTCAGGAGAATGTAGATGCCGTCGTCAGGCGTTGAGCCATCTCCCAGCTTGCCTATATACATCCCAGGACGCATCCTAATGTGCTCCTTCCAGTCGAGGGAGCGGATGTGATCTTCGTTATAGGCTGTTTCGCTCATAGGTATTGGTGACAGAAAGTTGCAAATATATATGAAGCCCACTAAGGACGCAAGATGAGCCGACTAAAGTAATTAACAATACCAGTCAATTTGTTAAACACCGACTGAACCTGCTTTGACCAACTTTTGCTAAAAAATTGTAATTTTATACGTTGACCGTTATTTTTAGTCTTGATTTTGACCTCAAGAATAAAAGTTATGCTTTGAGAAAAAGGAAATACCATAGCCCCATGAAAACAACACTGCCCTAGCTCTGCCTGTTTATGACTGTACCACATTGACCACCTGTCCCCCATCTTGGATGTGGTAATGAATCCGCACGGTTGGCTTGATGTGCTCTCTGTAAGCGTTGATGCCGTGGGTGTAGAGTTCGAGTGCATCGGAGGCGCTTCTGCCATTCCATGGATCGGCAGAGGCGTGCGCAGCCTGTCCAAAAAACTCTACAGTAAAGTCCACCAGGGCCAAAGAGCTCTGCACATCGGCTTCGGTGTGGTCGGCAGGATGCCAATCCAAACAGGCATCTAAATCGTCAAAAAGTCCCGCTCTGGCCCTCCACAGTTTTCCAAAAAACTTTTCTTCGGCTGGTGTGCCGTAAAAACGGATGGTTCCTTTGATTTTGCCTTCATCCATAAGGTTTTTGATGGCTACCGCTGCACCCAAACTGGCAGTGCCAAATAAATTGTGCCCACATCAATGACCTGCTTCTCCAGCATTCAAGGGAGATTTGGTAGGTACCGACTGCTGCGACAGACCCGGCAGGGCGTCAAATTCCCCCAATATTCCTGTGATAGGAGATCCACTGCCATACTCGGCAATAAAGGCCGTAGGTGTTTCCGCTACTCCGACTTTTACTCTAAAACCATTGGCCTTGGCGTATTGAATTAAAGTCTCGGCAGAAACCGATTCTTGAAAGGCTACTTCGGCCGCAGCCCATATTTTATCGCTATCAGCAATGAGGTTCTTTTCTTGTGAGTCAACATATTGGATGACTTGAGATTTCAGCATTCCTGCTTCTTGCGCTGACAGTGCAAAGCTGAACAGCAAAAGAAATCCTAGAGTATAATTGGTCTTCATGGGTATTGGTTTTTAATGGGTTAGGTGTTTAGAAGTAACTGTATGGTTGAGCTAATGTAATACTATTTATTGATATCAATAGCCTATGGCCGCACCATCTGGACTCGAAGAATCTGAAGCGCCTATGAGTACTTGGTTGACCAAAATTCCCATTAACCGACCCAGTTGATCGCGAGAAACGGGATGGTGCCCCATAGATTCCAGCGTCTTGACCAAATCGGGAGAGAGTTTGTCTTTTTCGTAAATCAGTTCGTCAGGAAACCACTGGTGGTGAATTTTAACCGCCTCTATGGCTTCACGCATGGGCATGTCGTATGCCAACACAGCCAAAACGGTTTGAAAGACTGTATTGATGATCGTTCTCCCTCCTGGGCTGCCAATGATCAAGTATGGCTTACCCTCTTTGGCCACAATGGTTGGAGTCATACTGGACAACATCCGTTTGCCAGGTTCAATTTTATTTGGAGCCGTACCAATCAACCAACCTCTGTCCGTATAACCGTTCTGTGGGTTAAAATCGCCCATTTCGTTGTTCAATAAAAACCCCAACTCAGGACTGCCCATACCAGAGCCATAGGACTGCTCTATGGTGTAAGTCAGTGAAACCGCACTTCCGTCTGCATCGACTACAGAGAGGTGTGTGGTATTGTCTCCATCGTAAATTTGCCCAAATTTCAAGGGGTCACTCACACTGGCTTGATCCCAATCCAAATGTGCCATGCGCTGTTGCGCAAAGGCCTTAAAGGTCAATCGGTCGAGTGGCATGGCGTTATTGAAATCGGGGTCACCCAAAAATTCGGCTCTATCGGCAAAAGCACGACGCATGACCTCAGTCAGCAAGTGGAAATAAGCGGTCGTGTTGAATTCGGTACTGTCGAGATCCACCAACTCCATCATGTTCATCATTTCAACCAGAGCTACCCCACCAGAGCTCGGTGGCGGCATGGTGTAAATGTCGTAAGACTTGTAAGTCCCCTTAACAGGCTTGCGCTCAATGGCTTTGTAGTCTTTTAAATCTTTTTTGGTAATCAAACCTCCGTTGGCCTCCATATAATCCACCAAGGCCTGAGCAACTTCACCTTTGTAAAAGCCGTCTTCACCCCGATCTCTGATGATGGCCAAGGTCATGGCCAATTCAGGTTGTCTCCAAATATCCCCAAAGCCTAATACGGCATTATTTTGGTCTGTAAAGAGTTGCTTTAAAAAATCGGGACTGTCGGACTCGACAATGGTTTTGGCATGAGACGCTAAGGTGTAACTCAATGGCACGCCCTGATCTGCCAAATCAACCGCTGGTTGCACCAATGCTGCCCAAGGCAGTTGACCGTATTTTTGATGGGCCAAATAAAGTCCTGCCACCGTCCCAGGCACGCCCACTGTTTTCAATCCTTTGTGATTGCTGCCAGGTATCAAAATTCCCTCCGCGTCCAAAAACATGTTTTCGGTAGCCGACATGGGTGCTTTTTCCCTAAAATCAATCGTCGTTACTTCACCTTGATGGGGCATGTAAACCAAAAAACCACCGCCTCCAATATTACCCGCTTGAGGGAAGGTGACCGCTAAGGCCAATGCCGTAGCTACCGCAGCGTCAATGGCATTGCCACCCTGTTTTAAGATGTCCACCCCAACTTGAGAGGCGTAGGCATCGTCGGAAACCACCATGCCATGGGTGGCATAGGTTTGAGCGTAAGTACTAAAAAAACAGAGTGCTAAACACAGGGCACTAGTTATGATTTTGATCATCTTCTTTAAATTCTGATTGAAAGGTAATCAATTCTCAGGTTCATCTTCAAAAAAATCAATCTCCCTTTTCTAGAGACAAGTAGCGATAAATCAATCCTGCCAAAACGGCTCCTGCAATAGGTGCCAACCAAAAAAGCCACAATTGGTCTAAAGCCCAATCTCCAACAAATAAGGCTTGGCTCGTACTGCGGGCTGGGTTGACCGAGGTGTTGGTGATTGGAATACTGATCAAATGAATTAAGGTTAAACCAAGACCAATGATGAGACCTCCAAATCCCTTTGGAGCTTTGGAATGGGTAGCCCCCAAAATAATGAACAAAAACATAAAGGTCATGACAATCTCAGTGATCAAAGCCGATTGCATGCTATAGCCGTTAGGAGAATGGTCTCCAAAACCGTTGGCAGCGAAATCGCCAATGCCATATCCCGAACCGTTCGAGATTAGATAAATCAACCCTGCACCTGAAATACCACCCAAAACTTGTGCTATCACATAGGGAACAAGATCTTTAAGGCTAAATCGGCCTCCAATCCAAAGACCAACGGATACGGCAGGATTGAGATGACAGCCAGAAACATGACCTATAGCATAGGCCATGGTGACAACAGTAAGACCAAAGGCCAAGGCTACACCCATAAATCCGATACCTAAATCGGGGAAGGCAGCGGCAAACACAGCGCTGCCACAACCCCCTAAAACCAACCAAAGGGTTCCAATAAATTCTGCTACTAGTTTTTTCATGAGATTTGAATTAAAAGTTAAATTGACAAAACCCAAAATGAAGATAGCCTTTCCCATTGAGGAAAGTGAGCAATTAAGACCCTAGATCAAATAGAAAAAAGCAGTTGTCATGGTTTGGGACTGGACTTGGGGCCAGTTTATCAAATATAGTCAATCGTTTCCAATTAAGATTTACTTCTCCTTTTGTATTGAAATTTTCTTAGTCACTGATTTGTTACTGTCGGTCTCGGTAATGGTAATAAAATAAAGGCCATTGTTCAGTCCGCTCAAGTTAAGTTGATGGTTTTGAGAAGCAACTTCAAGATTCATCAGCAGTTTTCCCAAACTGTCAAAAACCTGAATGTGATATGGCTGAGCCGTTTCTGAAGCTATTTTTACAATACCTGTGGTCGGATTGGGAGATATTCTTAAGCCCTTCAGATCATTAGAATCCAATCCCAAACCGGCTTTAAATTCGTCGAATTTAATCTGTAATTGGTCTATGGGATCACCAGTAAAAGTTCCAGAGCTGAGCCAAACATTGATGTCTAACCATAGATTGCCATATGAACTGTCCGTATCTGAGGGAATAGCCATTCTGATATAAGCTGAACCAGAACTGATGTTGTCAACTAAACATCTGGAGTCGGCACCTGGTCGCTTAGCAGCCTACATGACAGCCATAAGCCGATCGTACAAAGGACCAGCAGTATTTAGAAAGGCATTTTCCATATCATCTAACGCATCTTGCGAAATCAAAATGTTGCCCTGAATCGCATAACCAGAACCCAAACGATGTCCCTTTTCGGAAAAATTATTGGTGCCTGTAAAAGCCGTTGATCTGGGTGAACCACTATTTAAATCTACTACGCCGTATTGGCGCTCTGCGATACTATAACCATCGGATGAATCGTCGTTGGCTTGCAACCAACTGATGATTTCATCTGGACTATCGCCAGCCTCCATTCTTGCCCTTGCATTCGCTTGGTTAGATACGGAATAGGCCGATTGTGTGTGAATAGCTCCAACATTGAGCACAATATCGCTGATGGCCAAAGCGCCATCTTCAAAATTAAGACATGTGGCTCCTGCACTGCCGATATCTCCAGTATTAGGATCTACCGCTACAATCGAAAAGGTGTGTTGTGAAAAGGAATAAAGACTCAGCCCTAAAGCGATAAGAGTCATTTGAGTTTTTGTCATCGTGAATCCATTTAGTTTGAACAATTCAGAACCTGATCAATGACAAAAAACTTGAAGTGTATTACAAATAAATCCTTAGATTTTTGGTCAAGTTAGAGTCCAGATTTGGGGTCTGAACATCAAATTTAAGAATAATAATTAGAAATCAGCTACTCTAATCCGTCTAAATGGACCTCTGGCTTAGACGTTGAACAAGAAATGCACCACGTCTCCATCTTTAATAGTATAGGCTTTGCCTTCTACCCGCATTTTTCCAGCCTCTTTGACTTTGGACTCACTGCCGTATTGGATGTAGTCATTAAAGCTGATCACTTCAGCTCGTATAAATCCGTGTTCAAAATCGGTGTGAATTACACCCGCGGCCTGGGGTGCTGACGCTCCAATTGGGACAGTCCAAGCTCTCACTTCTTTTTTACCAGCGGTAAAATAGGTCTGCTGTTTGAGCAATCGATAGGCCGAGCGAATCAGTTTTGCGGCGCCGGCTTCGTCCAAACCTAGGTCTTCTAAAAACATTTTACGCTCCTCGAAATCCTCTAACTCATTGATGTCTGCTTCCACGCCAACAGCCAAAACCAATACTTCTGCGTTCTCGTTTTGCACAGCGGCTCTAACTTTCTCGACATAGGCATTTCCTGACACAGCAGAACCCTCATCCACATTGCACACGTACATGACTGGTTTGTCGGTTATCAACTGCAATGGCTTGACCAACTGAGCATGGACCTCTTCGCTCCAATTCATGCTGCGAACAGACTCCCCCCTATTCAAATTATCTTGAATTTGAGTCAAAACCTCCAATTCCTTTTGAGCCTCTTTATTGCCTGTTTTAGCAGCTCTTCTGACCTTTTCCAACTTCTTTTCGACTGTTTCCAAATCTTTCAACTGAAGTTCCATATCAATTGTTTCCTTATCTCTAATGGGATCGACCCCACCGTCAACGTGAACAATATTGTCGTTGTCAAAGCATCTGAGGACATGCAAAATGGCATCGGTTTCTCGAATGTTCGCTAAAAATTGATTGCCCAATCCTTCACCCTTACTTGCCCCTTTAACCAATCCGGCGATGTCCACAATTTCCACAGTAGCAGGAACAACACGTTCTGGTGAAACTAAGTCAGACAGTTGAGTCAGTCGAGGATCGGGCACGTTGACTACACCAACATTGGGTTCTATGGTACAAAAGGGGAAATTTGCACTTTGAGCCTTTGCGTTTGACAAACAATTAAACAAAGTTGATTTGCCAACGTTAGGAAGGCCAACGATTCCTGCTTTCATAAATAAATGGGTTTGTTTTGCATTAATCGGGATGCATAAAACGCTGTTTCGCCAAAAGAACTTCTTCCGTTTCTAAGTGGTTTTCGTCTGGAATGCAACAATCGACTGGACACACTGCAGCGCATTGAGGCTCGTCATGGAAACCTTTGCACTCTGTGCACTTGTCGGGAACGATGTAATAGTACTCGTTACTGACCGGTTCCTGCGTTTCGTCGGCATTGACCCTTTTTCCGTTGATCAAGATTAATTCCCCTGAAAGACTAGTGCCATCTTTGTAGCGCCAATCGTCGGCTCCTTCATAAATGGCCGTGTTGGGACATTCGGGCTCACAAGCCCCGCAGTTGATGCAATCTTCGGTAATAATGATAGCCATGCGCTTAATCCGTATTAATGATTAATTTTGCAGTGCAAACATACCACCAAACCGAACAATAAACAAGCGTTAGAATGACATTAGACAGACGAATAACCGCTTTCAGTAAATTGGGAGAAAGACTGAGATCTTCTCTGGATGAACAAAGCAGCGGGTCTGATTCATCTGTTGAATTTGAAAATCTGATTCAAAAAACGACAATTCTTAATCCTTGGTTTACACCCAGCAATGTCCGTTTAGCTTTGGACCGTTGGAGTCAAACATTAACGGCTCAAAACTTGCTCAACTGGATGTCATCCTACGAAACAAAAGAGATAGAGTCTAAAACCGTAGCACTTGTCATGGCTGGCAATATTCCTATGGTTGGATTCCACGACTTGCTTTCGGTCTTGATGGTAGGTCACAAGGCGCTGGTGAAATTGTCTTCTCAAGATGCCGTTCTTATGCCCTATTTGGTACAACAATTGACTCAGATTGATCCTTATTTTGAGGATCGTGTCGTTTTTACCAAAGAAAAACTACAAGGATTCGATATGGTCATTGCCACTGGAAGCAACAATACAGCCCGCTATTTTGACTATTATTTCAGCAAATATCCAAACATTCTTAGAAAAAACAGGAACAGTGTTGCCGTGCTCACAGGCCAAGAATCAGTCGATGATTTGAAGGCCTTGGCCAATGATGTGTTTCAATATTTCGGCTTAGGTTGCCGTAATGTGACCAAGTTGATGGTCCCTGAGTCCTATGACTTTCAAGACTTTTTTGGCGGGATGTACCACTTCAGCGACATCATCAATCATCACAAATACGCCAACAATTACGATTATCACAAAGCCGTGGAATTGCTCAATGGAACAGATTTACTCGACAATGGGTTTTTACTGCTTAAAAATTCTTCTCATTACGCCTCTCCAATAGGCATGTTACACTGGGAATCTTATAGTGACAGGATATTGCTGCAATCGAAATTTAGTCAAGATCAAGAATTCATTCAGTGCGTTGTTGGACAAGATTACGTGCCTTTTGGCAACGCTCAAAGGCCATCTCTTTCAGATTTTGCCGATGGAATTGACACTGTTGAATTCTTGTTAAAAAACTAAGACATTTTTATTTCATTAGTACATACTTAGTGTCAAGAAATGAAGATATTTACACTTTAAATATTGCCTCCTATGAAAAAACACAATTTTAGCGCAGGACCGAGCATTCTGCCTCAATCGGTGCTGCAAAAAGCGTCTGAAGCCGTTATTGATTTTAACCAAAGCGGTCTTTCTTTGATCGAGATTTCACACCGCAGCTCAGCTTTTGTTGACGTTATGGAATCGGCACGAGCGCTTTCACTGGAACTTTTGGGACTTCAAAACAAAGGCTATCAGGCTCTTTTTCTGCAAGGTGGAGCCAGTTTACAATTCATCATGGTTGCCTATAATTTGTTAGAAAAAAAGGCAGGCTATTTGAATACAGGAACCTGGGCTAACAACGCAATCAAAGAAGCCAAGCATTTTGGAAGCATTCTCGAACTCGCCTCATCGAAAGATTCTAATTTCAATCATATCCCGAAAAACTATACCATTCCTGAAGGTCTAGATTACGTTCATGTAACTTCCAACAATACGATTTTCGGCACTCAACTTCAAAATTTCCCCAATGCATCACCATTGGTCTGCGACATGAGCAGTGACATCTTTTCCCGTTCCCTAGATTTTTCGCAATTCGATTTAATTTATGCGGGAGCACAAAAAAATATGGGACCAGCGGGCACAACCCTCGTTATTGTCAAAGAAGATATTCTAGGCAAAGTTTTAAGAAGCATTCCTTCCATGATGGATTACAAAGTCCATATCGACAAGGATAGCATGTTCAACACCCCACCAGTATTTGCCGTTTACGTCTCTTTGTTGACCATGCAGTGGTTGAAGGACTTGGGAGGCATCAAGGCCATCGAAAAAGAAAACCAGCGCAAAGCCCAATTGGTTTACGATGCCATCGACCAATCGGATGTCTATGTAGGTTTTGCTGCCAAAGAAGACCGTTCAGTCATGAACGCCACCTTTACCTTAGCCGAAGGCGCCGATGCAGAAACATTTGGTCAAATGGTCAAATCTGCTGGAATTAATGGGCTCAACGGACACAGAGTGGTTGGCGGGTATCGCGCTTCCATGTATAACGCCTTGCCTTTGGAAAGCGTGCAAGTTTTGGCCGATGTGATGAATGAGTTTAACAGAAAAGGATAAATTATGAAATTTTTAGCCAATGATGGGATTTCTAAAAGCGGTCAAAATGCCCTCGAATCCAATGGTTTTAAGGTATTGACAACGACAGTTGCCCAAGAACAACTGATCAATTTCATCAACGAAGAGCAAATTGCTGTTCTGTTAGTGCGCAGCGCTACTACCGTTAGAAAAGATCTCATAGACTCCTGCCCTAGCATAAAAATCATTGGCCGTGGTGGTGTTGGCATGGACAATATTGACGTTGACTACGCCAGATCAATGGGCAAACATGTCATCAATACACCAGCCTCCTCTTCGGCTTCTGTAGCCGAGTTGGTTTTTGCTCACCTCTTTGGAGCTGTCAGGTTTCTTTATGACTCCAATCGCAATATGCCTTTGGAAGGCGACAGTGGCTTTAACAAACTCAAAAAGTCCTATGCCAAAGGTCAGGAACTTCGAGGTAAAACATTGGGAATCATTGGATTTGGTCGTATTGGACGCGAAGTGGCTAAAATTGGACTAGGCGTCGGCATGAAGGTAATTGCAAGTGACAAGTACGTCAACGAATCTTCTGTGAAAGTTGAATTTTATAATGGTCAATTCATCCACGTTGCCATCCCTTCCCATTCGGTTGAAAGCATTCTTAAAGAAGCCGACTTCATTACTCTTCACGTGCCTGCTCAAAAAGAATACGTCATTGGCAAGAAGGAAATGGACATGATGAAGCAGGGTTCCGCAATCATCAATTGCTCTCGAGGTGGGGTTGTTGACGAAGTTGCCTTAATAGAGGCCCTAGACAGTGGAAAACTGGCCTTTGCCTGTTTGGACACCTTCGAAAACGAACCAACCCCTGCGGTTCAAGTGTTAATGCATCCTAAAATTTCGCTCACTCCACATATTGGCGCTGCCACTCTAGAGGCTCAGGATCGCATTGGGGAAGAATTGGCTGAACAAATTATCTCAATCCTCAAATCCAACAACTAGTACCTCTAAAATCCATTGATGAAATCATTGAAATCCAAATGGGAAATACAGAACAATTGGCAATTGTTCTGGCCCTTTTTTGGGTTGCTGTTGCTTGTGCTGACCTGCCTAAAGCTGAGTTTTAGGTTTTTTGATGGTTTGCCAACCTATGCAATTATTGCAATCGCATTGGTGACTTTCATCCTATCGTTGAAATTTACGGTTTGGATTTTAGAAAAGTTAGCCTCAAAATGGCCCGTTACTTACCGCTTCGAAATGATTGCTATTTTCATTGTCTTTGCCTTTACGGGTTCTTCTGCAGCCTATATCAGCAGACCTTTTATGAGTTTTATTGGCCTGACTCCAGACAATTTTCCCGCCTGGCTGTATTGGATTTTATTTACCTTGGGAGGATTTGTTTTTTACCAGATTTTCTTAGTGATTTACGCCTTTATATTTGGGCAGTTCCAGTTTTTCTGGACTTTTCAAAAGAAGATGCTCAAGCGGTTTGGTTTGAAAATATAAACCCTTTAGACCAACATAAAGTAACTCCGCTTGGTGTTGAGTTTATTTTTTTTTATTTGAGTACCGTGACACCCCAAGTCTGAATCTTCAAATGTAACTTAACCGAAGCAGCACATTTTTTATTGGAGTTTTAAGGAGGGATGTCTGTTTTCGCGTTACTCGTTCCAAATGCATATATTTCGGAAATCTTGCACCTACTTTTTAAGCAAGTCTTGGTAAATGCTTTCGATTTTCTCCACCTTAGGTTGTATCACGAGTTGGCAGTACATTTGGTTGAGGTGGTCGTTGTAGTAGTTATCGTGTTCTGTTTCGGCGTCATAGAAGACGTCAAAGGCAGTAACCTCTGTGACAATAGGCTGCATAAAGACCATTCTGTTGGTCAAGGCCAAAATATAATCTTCGGTCTTTATTTTTTGAGACAAAGACGTGTAAAACACGCCTGATCTGTACTGAGTTCCGAGGTCATTTCCCTGTTTATTTAAAGTGGTTGGATCGTGAGTGGCGAAAAACAGTTCTAACAGTTTCTCAAAGGAAATAACTTTTGGATCAAAGGTAATTTTGACCGCCTCGGCATGACCAGTTCTGCCTTGACATACCTCTCTGTAAGGTGGGTTTTTCACAAACCCTCCAGTATAGCCAGATTTGACGTCATGCACCCCTTCTACCCTCTGAAATACCGCTTCTGTACACCAAAAACAACCGTTTGCGAAAACAGCTACTTCCATCTGTCGCTTGTTAAAGTTTAACATACAAATTTAGGATATTTTACAATCAAAGTTTCAGATTCCCTATTTTAGCGAATTAATCAATCTTTTATGCGTCCCTACAGAATTGTGTTACTCGTTTTTACTGGTCTTATTGCCATGGCTAACCTTTGGGCTCAAAGTCCCAAAGTCAGCAGTGCTATTGACATTTACAAAGGCGTTCAAAAGTTGAATACTTTGGCCAGCGTGCTCTATATTGCCGCTCATCCAGACGATGAAAACACAAGACTCATTTCCTATTTATCCAATCATCTTGACGCCCAAGTTGGGTATTTGTCAATTACTCGAGGTGACGGGGGCCAAAACCTGATCGGACCCGAGCTTCGAGATTTATTGGGTGTCATTCGCACACAAGAGCTCCTAGCCGCACGCCGCATAGACGGCGGAGAACAGTTTTTTACTAGAGCCAATGATTTTGGATATTCCAAACATCCTGATGAAGCCTTTGCCATATGGAGCAAGGAGGCTGTCATCAAAGACGCAGTTTGGGTCATCCGAAATTTCAAACCCGATGTCATTATCAACAGATTCGATCACCGCACTCCAGGAAGTACTCATGGCCACCACACTGGATCGGCCATAGCGAGCGTAGAAGCTTTTACTTTGGCCGCTGACCCTAACTTTGCGCCCGAACAACTCGCCCGCACTCAAACTTGGTCACCCTACCGTCAATTTTTCAATACCTCGTGGTGGTTTTATGGCAGCGAAGAAAATTTTGAAAAGGCCGATAAGTCCAAATTAGTATCCTTTGATATCGGCAGCTTTGACCCCAAAACAGGTTTGTCGAACAATGAAATTGCTGCGCAAGCCAGCAGCCAACATCTGTCTCAAGGCTTTGGAAGAATGAGTCAGCGAGGCAGTTCAACCGAGTACGTGGAGCTAATCAATGGGCCATTACAGGGAAACAATGACCTCTTCGATGGCATTGACACTTCATGGAATCGCGTTTCGGGAGGCAAGAAAATCGGCAAAATCCTATCTGAAGTCGAGAATAACTTCAATTTTCAAAATCCAGCTGTTCATTTAAAACAGCTTTTGGAGGCTTACCAACTGATTTTAAATCTTGAGGACAGCCACTGGAGAAACATCAAGACAAAAGAAATCAGTAAGTTGATTCAGGCATGTGCAGGCTTGTATGTCGACTTCAAAACTACGTCGCCCAATGCCTCTGCAGGAAGCGAAATATCTGTTGGCCTAGAAATCATTGCTCGAAACACTTCCGATATTGTGATTGAAGAAGCAAGCGTCAACGGCATACTCTTGTACAAGGTTCAAAAGCAACACCTCAAACAAAATGAAGATGTTTCCTTTGATAATACGTTGTTCATCCCAGAAGACACCCCGTACTCTGTTCCTTATTGGTTGACCAAAACAGGTACTTTGGGATTGTATCGTGTGGACGACCAAGCCCTAATCGGTTTGCCTCAAACCCCGCGATCATTGTTAGGTCAGGTCAATCTATCCGTTTTAGGAATGCCTTTTCAACTGCAATCTGATTTGACTTATCACCACGCTTTGCCCGATGTGGGAGAAATCTATCAACCTTTTGAAATAGTGCCAAAAGTTGATGTGACTCTGGACAGTAAAAGTTTCCTTTTTGCCGATTCAAACCCTCAAAATTTGAAATTAAAAATTACTGCACACGCCGACAATTGCTCGGGAGAAGCTGGAATTAGAGTGCCTGAAGGCTGGATTATTTCGCCAACGATTTCAAGTTTTATCATCAAAAACAAAGGAGAATCGTTGACTTTGGATTACGTATTGCACCCCCCATCCAGTTCGTCAGAAGCCAACTTGACAGCTTTCGCCAATATTGATGACCAATCATTCGAACATGAATTGCTACAAATCAACTACACTCACATTCCCGTTCAAACCATACTCAGACCCAGCGAGGCCAAAGCCGTGCGCTTGGACATTAACACAGTACCGCTAAAAATCGCTTTTATCGCTGGGGCAGGCGACGTGACTGTCGAAAGTTTGGCTCGAGTTGGACTCCAATCCGACGTGATACAAGCGGCAGATATCTCTCCTGAATTACTTTCTAATTACGACGTTGTGATTACAGGCATCAGAGCCTATAATACCGTGGATGATCTTAAATTTAAACAAAATGACTTATTGGACTTTGTAAAACGAGGAGGGACTATGTTAGTTCAGTACAACGTTAATCGTGGTATTGTCGTGGATCAACTCGCTCCCGTGCCAATTGAATTGTCGAGAGACAGGGTCACCGACGAATTTTCTCCTGTTGAAATACTGGATCCCACCAGTCCACTGATGTCATTTCCCAATCAGTTGAGCTCCAAAGACTTCGACGGATGGGTTCAAGAGCGCGGCTTGTATTTTCCGAGCAGCTGGGACAGTGCTTTTAAAGCCCTGCTGCGAATGAACGATCCCAATGAGCCTCCAACCGATGGCAGCGTCTTGGTCACCGATTATGGCAAAGGACATTACATCTATACAGGTTTGAGTTTCTTCAGGCAATTTCCAGAATCTGTGCCTGGTGCCTATCGATTTTTTGTCAATTTGATATCCATCGGAAAATTCAAATAAAATGAAACTATCCCGACAGAGTCTTTGGTATATTTTGGTTTTAGGGGCCAACTTTATTTACATTGTTATATTTTACCTAATCTCCAAGCAATGGCACTAATCGATTGGATCGTCCTTGGGGGTACTTTGCTCTTTATTGTAATCTACGGCGCTTGGCGCACCCGAGAAAGCAAGTCGGTGAAAGACTACATCGGAGGAGGTCAACAAGCCCGTTGGTGGACCATAGGTCTTTCGGTCATGGCCACGCAAGCCAGTGCCATTACCTTTTTATCCACGCCTGGACAAGCCTTTCACGATGGTATGGGATTCGTGCAATTCTATTTCGGATTGCCCATTGCAATGGTCATCATTTGTGCTGTTTTTATACCCATCTACAGCCGCTTAAAGGTGTTCACAGCCTATGAGTTTCTTGAAAAACGATTTGACCTCCGAGTCCGAAAGTTAACGGCCTCGCTCTTTTTAATTCAGCGAGGATTGTCAGCAGGAATAACCATTTTCGCCCCTTCAATCATCCTTTCTGCAGTTTTAGGATGGAATCTGACCGCTTTGAACATCCTGATCGGATGCTTGGTCATCATCTATACCGTTTCGGGTGGAACAAAAGCCGTTAACGTGACTCAAAAACAACAAATGGCGGTCATATTCTCAGGGATGATACTTGCTCTGTTTTTTATCGTTAGGGCCCTGCCTGAGTCCATCAGTTTTTCTGATGCTATTGATATCGCTGGATCTAGCGATAAAATGGAAGTGTTGAATTTTTCGTTTGACCTGAACAACCGCTATACGGTTTGGACTGGATTGATAGGAGGAACTTTTCTTGCTCTGTCCTACTTCGGAACAGATCAAAGTCAGGTTCAACGGTATCTTTCCGGAAAATCGGTTCAGGAAATGCGTTTAGGCATGCTCTTTAACGGTCTATTGAAAGTTCCCATGCAATTCTTTATTCTCTTTGTTGGAGTAATGGTCTTCGTGTTTTATCAATTTAACCAAGCTCCACTTCATTTTAACCCACTGTCAGAGCAATTGATCCAAAACACCCCATACGAGACTGACTATGAGAATCTAAAAAACATATCAACTCAAAACTATCAATATCGCATCAGTCTTTACCAACATTTTGAATCCTCGCCTTCAGATGATCTGAAGAACCGTATCGCTGACAGCCAAAAAGCCGATTTGGCCAATCGCGATGCAGCCAGAACACTGTTAGAGCAAGCGGCTAATTCCAAAAAAGTAAGTTTTGAAAGCAATGACAAAGATTATGTCTTTATCCATTTCATTCTGAATAACCTGCCTAGAGGATTGATAGGTCTCCTGTTAGCCGTCATACTCTCTGCGGCCATGTCGTCGACGGCGAGCGAATTGAATGCCTTAGGCGCCACTACAGCCTTAGATTTGTACAATACCTCCTACCCTGCTGATTCCGATCAGCAATTGGTTAAAACAACAAAATTGTTCACCATCGGCTGGGGCATATTGGCCATTGGCGTGGCCTGTGTGGCCTATTTGGCAGACAATTTAATCCAATTAGTAAACATCATTGGGTCAATATTTTACGGCAATGTTTTAGGGATATTTCTCTTAGCCTTCTTTGTCAAATGGGTCAACGCCAAATCAGTGTTATTGGCAGCAATTATAACTCAAGTTTTAGTGATTGTCGCGTTTCGTTTGGATTGGATGCCTTATCTCTGGCTCAATCTTTTGGGCTGCGGTTTGGTCATGCTTTTAGCACTTCTGATAGAAGCCGTCATGCCTCAAAACAAGTCATAAAAAAAGCGCAGACATGCTGCGCTTTAATTTTTCTAAATGACAAATTAGTTCTGCCACTCTTTTAGAGAAGCTTCGTTCATGCGGACATAGTCCATATTACCTGCTTCTTTCGACTTTTCTAAAGACAACTTAGCGGCCTTAATGGCTCCTTTTTTGTCTCCGTTAGCCATATGAATCAACGACTGCTGACGCAACATGTAAAACTTTTGATCATCACCTGACATGTCAATAGCCTTATCTACCCAAGTAACAGCTTGGTCTAAATCTTTACCAGCGTTGAGATAATAGACCGCTGCACTGTAATAATCATTCAGTGTTGGAGCGGCTGACAATACTTTATTGATACTGGCCATTACAGCGGCATCGGTAGGTACTTCAAAAGCAACCGCTACGCGAGTGTTTTCCCACTCTATGACCAAATCTGCTCCGTCATTGGTCATGTTTTCGATACCCATGTAGAAAGATTCCACCGGATCTTGAAGCGCCGAAGGCTCAACTTTTAAAGAAGCTGCAACCAAATTAGAGTCTAATTCTTTGGGAGCTCCCCAGTTGTCTGTTTTGGTATAAAAATAAACTTCCCAAGCCGATGAACTTGGTTTTGTAAAAACAGCATATGTACCAGCTGCCAATTCCTGACCACCTACCGTAAATGAAGTGTCCGAAGTAAAAGTCGAGTTCTGGTTAGCACCGGTGCGCCAAACTTCTCCAAAAGGAACAAGTCCTCCGAAAATATTTCTACCTCTCATCGCTGGACGTGAGTATGCCAATGTAACATTGGACAAACCAACCACTTGGTTGACAGTTGAAGAAGGACTAGGTTGGGGTGCAACAATTTGAGCACTCATGTTGCTCGAAGTCAAAATTGCACAAAAGATGAATAATAATTTTTTCATGGTTAAATGTTATGGTTTATAAATGCTTTGCAAAGGTCTGCATAGAAGCTCTAATATATGTTAAAATATATTTAAAATGAACTTAAATTCATATTTATTTAGAGAACTCTTAGGTCAACATCAGTCTGACGTTAGGATTTGTCTAAGTAGGATTGAATCACAGTACTCTCGTCGATAGCATCACAAACCAGTAGAAAGTTATATTTTAGCGTTTCAATTGGACCAATGATTAGAGCACAACAAATCAATAAGCATTTCGGAGAACTTCACGTCCTGCGTGGCGTTGACATCGATGTGGCCAAAGGAGAAGTTGTGGCCATAGTTGGTCCTTCGGGAGCTGGAAAAACGTCATTACTTCATATTTTAGGCACTTTGAGTGCGGCTGACCCCACTCCCACGTCAGAATTGCGCATCGCAGGTTTGAACCTCCATGGATTGAGCGACAAAGCTCTAGCTGCTTTTAGAAATACAAAAATTGGCTTTATTTTTCAATTCCACCAGTTGCTGCCCGAATTTACTGCACTAGAAAATGTTTGCATCCCTGCCTTTATTGCCCGTAGGACAAAATTGGACGCTGAAACCAAAGCCAAAGAATTGTTGGACTACTTGGGTTTAAAGGAGCGCTACCATCACAAGCCGAATGAATTGTCTGGAGGCGAGCAACAACGAGTTGCTGTAGCCAGAGCTTTAATCAACAATCCTGAGCTCATTTTGGCCGATGAACCATCGGGCAACTTGGATACAGGGTCGGCACAAAAGCTTCACGAGTTATTTTTCGAATTGAGAGATCAGTTTGGACAAACCTTTGTTATTGTGACTCACAATACCGAACTGGCCGCCATGGCCGATCGCACCTTGTCCATGCAAGACGGCCGCATTGTATCCTAAAGATGAGTGACTTATCCCTTTCTGACTTAAAGATTTTCTTAGATGAAAAAGTAGTTCAGTATAATAAACCCCTCTTTATTGAGTCTGACCCCATACAGATTCCTCACCGATTTCAACTCATTCAAGATGTCGAAATAGCGGGTTTTTTGACGGCTACTATTGCTTGGGGCAATCGCAAAAGTATTTTGAAATCTGCCGAAAACATGATGGAATTGCTGGGAGAATCACCCTATGACTTTGTTAGGAATCACTCCCCTCAAGATTTAAAATCACTACAAAACTTTGTGCATCGAACCTTTAATGGAGTAGACTTAATCTCCTTTGTATCAGGCTTGAAAGGGATCTATCAAACCCATTCAAGTTTGGAGGAATTGTTCGTACATTCAGAAAGTTTGCAGATGGGAATTCATCAATTCAAAAAGGCTTTTTTTAGTTTTCCTCGCGACCCGCGCTCAGAAAAACACATTAGTGACCCTTTAAAAAAATCGGCTGCCAAACGCATTAACATGTTCTTAAGATGGATGGTGAGGCCTAACGACACTGGAGTTGATCTAGGTATTTGGCATCAGATCAGCCCCTCTCAATTATCCTGCCCGTTGGATGTGCATTCTGGACGAGTAGCGCGGAAGTTAGGATTGTTGCGTCGCAGACAAAACGACGCCTTGGCCGTCGCAGAACTAGATCAGTCATTGAGACGGCTAGACCCTTTAGATCCGGTCAAATACGATTTCGCTCTCTTTGGTTTAGGGGTATTCGAAAAGTTTTAAGCATGAGTCTACCTAAGATAAGTATCATCACACCGTTCAAGAATACCAACTCCTACTTGACCGCATGCTTGGACAGCATCCTTAATCAAAGTTATACCAACTGGGAGCTGCTCGTTGTAGATGATCATTCCTCCGATGAGAGTTATAAACTGGTTGAAAACTACGCTTTTAAGGACATGCGCATTCGCCTCATGACCAATAAAGGCAATGGCATCATTGCTGCGCTCCAAACCGCCTACCAACATTGTGAAGGAGAATTGATTACCAGGATGGACAGTGATGACATCATGACAGAAAATAAATTAGAAGTCCTTTATCGACTCCTGTCGAAGTCAGGAAAAGGACATGTGGCAGTAGGTCAAGTGACTTATTTTTCGGCCACTGGCATTAGTGATGGCTATGCCAAATACGAATCATGGCTCAACAGCTTGACCGCCTCGGGAAGGAACTTTTCTGAATTATACAAAGAGTGTCCCATCCCGTCTCCATGCTGGATGATTCATCGCGATGATTTCGATCGTTGTGGAGGATTTTCGCCCGATACTTATCCTGAGGACTACGACCTCAGTTTCAGGTTTTTTGAGGCTGGTTTCCAGTGCATCCCTTGTTCGGAGAAGTTGCATTTGTGGCGTGACTATCCCAGTCGAACATCGAGAACCCATGAGCACTATGCACAAAACTATTTTTTGGATTTAAAATTCAAATACTTCGTAAAACTGCATTATGATTCTCGGCGTCCCCTAGTCATTTGGGGCGCTGGTTTTAAGGGCAAACATTTAGCCCGAATGTTTTTGAGCCGATCCATTCCGTTTGTTTGGATGTGCGACAACCCGAATAAAATTGGCCGTGATATTTACGGGCAAAAAATGGTTCATTTTTCAGCCATTGACGACTTAGAAAGTCCGCAAATTATTGTCACCGTAGCTAATCCAGAAGCGCAAGACGCTATAGATACGTTCTTGACCCAACGCTATTTGGCACCCATGATAGATTATTTTTTCTTTTGTTAATATTCAACAATTCGCCTGCAGTTCAATTGGTCAATTTTCCTTAAGTTCGCATACGCTGTGACGCTATGATATTTGAATATCCTCATTTTCTGTATGCCCTATGTCTATTAGTAATCCCCCTGATAGTGCACCTTTTTCAATTCAGAAAGTTTGAACGCATACCCTTCTCAAATGTTCAGTTTTTAGAAAAAATTAACGCCCAAACCAGAAGAAGTAAATCCATCAAAAAATGGCTTCTTTTGGTCAACAGAACCCTTTTGTTGGGTTGCATTATTTTGGCATTTGCACAGCCCAATTGGAAAGTAGCCAACCGACCCACTATCGCTCTGCAAACCATTTTTTTGGATAATTCATTGAGCATGTCAGCCCAAAATGACGGAACGGCTATGTTGAAAACTGCTGTTCAGGATTTGATTGCTGCCCTGCCAGAAGATCAACAAGTCTCCATATATACCCTAGACAAATCGTATCCAGAAACAACCGTGGCCGCAGTTCGCAATGACTTATTGGAATTAGGATACAGTAATAAATCCTTCGATTTGAATCAAGTCTTATTCCAATTGGAAGAATTGAAAAGCAAGAATAAATCTTCCGATGTCGTGGTTATTTCCGATTTTCAGAACATCATAGATATTCAACCTTTGAGAAGTGCAGGACAGAAAACCAGTCTAGTGACAATCAAGCCCAATTCTGAAAAGCAGGTTAGTGTTGACAGCTTGTATCTTAAAAAAAGGACATTTGGTTCCATAGAATTAGGATGCCGTATAAAACAGCAAGGCTATGGCAATAATTCCATACCTGTCGAGCTTTTTATTAACGGAAAGCTTAAAACAAAAACAGTCTATAATCAAGGCAGGGAGGACATCACCTTTACAATCCAAGACACTGGGGCAATGAATGGATATGTCGCAGTTGACGATTCTAATCTTTTGTTTGACAATAAATTATATTTCTCAATTCAAGCCTTATTCAAACCCAAAGTTTTGTCCATTTCCGAGATCAAGTCCAAATATATGGACAGGATATTTACCTCAGATGAGTTTGTTTTTCAATCACAAACACCTGGTCAGCTCGATTTTGCCGCACTCAACTTTGTAGATTTACTCATTCTGAATGAACTCAGCAACCTCAATTCAACTTTGGTCTCTAGGCTACAACAATTTGTTAAAGATGGTGGGCGTATTTTATTGATTCCTAGTTCTGAAGGAAATGCCGATACTTATAACGCCATTTTGGGACAATCGGTTTATAGTCCAAAAACACCCAATAGCAGCGGTCCCTCGACCGTCAGCAAAGTTCATGTTGAACACCCTATTTTCGATGAAGTTTTTGAATCAGAGGTAAAGAACTTTCAATACCCTACCTACTTGTCTAACTTGACAATGAAGCCAGTTTTAGGACGAATTTTGAGCGACTCCGAGGGCCTGCCTTTCGCCATCGGATCGGCACAACTACTTTGCTTGGCCGGCCCACTTTCGAACGACTTCAGTAATTTCACTTCCTCTCCTTTGATTGTTCCCATTTTCTACAATTTCGGATTTCGATCGGACCAACAAAACACTTTATATTGCAACATTGGACAAAATACCAAGGTTGAAGTGATCTCCGAAGCATCTTCGGAACATCCCATTGTTGTAGAGAACGGGAAAGACAGCTACATTCCGTTGCAAACACAAACCAATCGGTCTATTACATTAGAATTTAAAGACGAAATCCAAGAGGCTGGGGATTATTTGGTGAAAAAGAATAAGGATGAATTGCAATCCTTGAGCTTTAATTTTGACCGAAGAGAAAATCAGTTGAACTTTCCCTCCGATGAAGTTTTTTCCGATTTTACTGTTTTTAAAGAGATCGCTCCGGCTTTCGATGCCCTAAAAAAAGAAAAAGAAAAAGGGGGGCTATGGAAATGGTTTCTTATTTTTGCCTTGATTTTGATAGGATCTGAATGGTTAATTCTGAAATTTGTGAAGTAGTAAGAACGTTAATAAATCCCGATTTAACTCATCATGCTAGAATCTGAACATTTTAACAATAAAAAAATCTGACGATGAAAATACTGATCAAATCAGCCACCATCATCGATGCTTCTAGCCCTTTTCACAGGCAAACCAAAGACATACTCCTCCAAGATTTCCAAATTATTCAAGTCGAAGACCATATTGAGACTTCCGATGCTCAGTTAGTTGAATTCAAAGATTTGCATGTTTCCCAAGGGTGGTTTGACAGCAGTGTTTCGTTTGGAGAACCAGGTTTCGAAGAGAGAGAAACCATCAAAAACGGACTCAAATCGGCGGCAGCTGGAGGATTCACCTCAGTAGTGCTCAATTCCAACCCCGTCTCGATTTTAAATTCGGCTTCTCAAATTGACTTTGTCAAAACCAAAGGACTCCATCAAGCCTGTACCCTAAAACCTCTTGGAACTGTATCAAAAGAAGGCCAAGGAAGCCAGTTGGCAGAACTGTTTGACATGCACCTGCACGGTGCCGTGGGTTTCTACGACTATCAAACTGACATGTCCAACACGGAACTTTTGAAATTAGCCCTTCAATATGCCTCTGACTTTGATGGTTTGGTAATGAGTTTTCCATTGGACAGCAAGTTGTCTAAGGCTGGTGTTATGCACGAAGGCGTTGTAAGTACCAGCTTGGGCTTGCCAGGAATGAGTTCCTCCTCCGAGATTAGTCGAATTCAAAGAGATATTGAATTATTGAAATACACTGGCGGAAGGCTCCATATTCCTACTATTTCATGCAAAGAAAGTGTTGACCTGATCAAACAGGCCAAAGCAGAAGGTTTAAAAGTGAGTTGTAGTGTGGCCATTGATAATCTGGTATTGACAGATGAGGCTTTAATGGACTTCGACACTAATTTTAAGCTCAATCCACCCCTGAGAACCTCATCAGATCAAAAAGCCTTATTAAAAGGGGTTAAAGACGGAACCATTGATTTGGTTACTTCTAACCACAATCCTCTAGATACGGAACTAAAACAGGTGACTTTTGATCAGGCGGCCTTTGGTTCTGTTGGACTAGAAACATCTTTTGGCGCCCTTCAATCCGTGATGAGTACCGTACAAGCTGTTGATGCACTAACACGTGGTAAATCGATATTTAAGATAGAATCTCAGCCAATTGATATTGGCTCCAAGGCCGATCTGTGTTTGTTTTCCCCGAGCACCACTTACCAAGTCAAGGCGGAATCTTTGATATCTAAATCAAAGAACAGCTGCTTTTTAGGTCAATCCCTTAAAGGCAAAGCTCATGGGGTTATCGCCAACGGAATCAACACCATTACAATCTAATGACTACTAATGATCGCCAATGGGCTATAATTGCCTACTTGACCATCATTGGCTTTGTTTTCGCTTATTTTATGCCTAAAGAAAAGTCAGAATTTTTAAAAGTTCACTTGAGACAATCTTTTGCGCTTTGGCTGATTTATCTTGCTTTCGGAAAGGTTATTAGCAATATTGACAGTTGGGAATATACTCTGATCTATTGGTTTGTTTTTGGGTCAATGTTTCTTTACGGCATGATTTGCGCCGGGCAAGGTAAACCTAAAACCATTCCGCTAGTCGGGCCTTATATTCAAAAAATACTTTCCATTTTATGAACTGGCAAGATTTGAATTATATGGAGAGACCTCCCTCCGCCCCAACGACAACAGCTCCCTTACTGTTGCTGCTCCACGGCTATGGGAGTAACGAGGCTGATTTATTCAGTTTTGTAAATTATTTACCGCCTCAATATCACATCATTTCACTTCAAGCACCCTATCCTTTGGGGCCTCAAAGTTTCGCTTGGTACGCCATAAATTTTGATGCCGATAAAGGCAGGTTTAGTGATGAAAATCAAGCAAGAACATCTAGAGACTTAATCAGTCAGTTCATCAGTAACATTTGTGACCAAAAGAACCTAGACGCTAACAACGTTACCTTGATGGGGTTCAGTCAAGGTGCCATTCTAAGTTACGCTGTTGCCTTCACTTATCCTGAAAAAATAAAACAAACTATCGCCTTAAGCGGCTATTGCAACGAAGCCATTTTACCTGAAAATTGGCAAAAACAACCCTTAAGCGGTTTAAATATTTATGCTGCCCACGGCTCCAGTGATATGGTTATTCCGGTCGAGTGGGCTAAACAGTCGGCATCATTATTGAAAACTGTTGCAGATTTAAAATTCGAATTCCACGAATTTGACATGGGTCACACTATTTCTCAAGAAAGTTTCGCTGATATGATGCGATGGATGAATAACCTATAGATCCAACACAAGCCCGTCATAGGCCAAGAACACATTTTCTGGTAGCGATTCTTGTACTTCCTCATGAAATCCCATGTGATGACTGATATGCGTGAGATAGGCTCTTTCTGGCTTAATAACATCAATAATACCCAAAGCTTCGGACAGGTTGAAGTGTGAAGGATGAGATTCTTGCTTTAGGGCGTTCAATACCAAGGTTTTGACGCCTCTCAATTTAGAGATTGTCGCTTCGGGAATATATTTCGCATCAGTGATGTAAGCAAAATCTCCAAATCTAAAACCAATTACCGTCAGTTTGCGGTGGTCAACTTCCAAGGGAATTACGGTCAATCCTGAAGCCGAGAATGGTTCATTTTCAATAATATTCATTTGAACAGTAGGCGCACCAGGGTACTTGTTTACCTTTTCGAAAATATAGGCAAACCGATACTCAAGGTTTTCTGCTACCCTTTTGGTGGCATATATTGGTAAAGGCCCTTGTTTAAAGCAATAGGGCCTGATATCGTCCAATCCTGCCACGTGATCCGCGTGTTCATGGGTTATCAATAAAGCATCTATCGACTCAATATGGGCTCTTAGCATTTGTTGGCGAAAGTCAGGACCGCAATCAACCACAAAAGATCTGCCTTCCCATTCGAGGTGTATAGACACTCGCAATCTCTGGTCTTTTGGGTCATTGCTCTTGCAAACAGGATGGTGACTACCAATTACTGGTATGCCTTGAGAAGTTCCAGTACCTAAAAAAGTAATTCGCATGAAAAAATGTTAATGATGAATTGACTCAAACAAAACTATGTATATATTTCTCATTGCACGTATAAATTGATAATTTTGCCTTAGAAACTGATCTGTGTTATGGAAATTACTCTCAAAGGCGATAAAGAAATCGACTTAACCCCAACGATTAAACAAAAAGCGTTGAGAATCAATCTAAACGCGGACATTTACGGCACCTTTGCCGAAATTGGCGCAGGCCAAGAAACAGTAAGACAATTTTTTAGAGCTGGCGGTGCCTCAGGAACCATTGCAAAGGCGATGTCGGCCTATGACAAAGACTTTAGCGACTCCATTTATGGAGTAGAAAAAGACGGACGCTATGTTACCGAAGATCGATTGAAAAAGATGTTGGATCATGAAATGGATCTCATCGAAAAGCGTTTGAGCCGTCAAAAGCATCCCAACAAATTGTTCTTCACTTTTGCCAATACAGTGACTACAATTGATTTTGCCAAGCAATACAAAGGTCATGGTTGGGTTGGAATTCGCTTTCAAATTGATCCAAAGCAAGGCTATAACGACATTATTCTACATTGTCGTTTCAAAGAAAATGACGCCAGACTTCAGCAAGAAACCCTCGGTATTCTCGGAACTAACTTGATTTACGGAGCATTTTACAAATACAATGTTCCCAAAAGTCTGTTGAAATATCTCTACGACCACCTCAGTAAGGATCAATTAGAAATTGACACTGTCAATTTTTCTGGGCCAGTATTCGAGCAAGTCGATAATAGATTAATGAGCCTACAGTTGGTAAAGAATGGCATGACCGATGCGGTTATGTTTTCACCGGAAGGGATTAATGTCCTTCCTGCAGCCCAACTTTACAAGAAGAACATCCTTGCGCTTAGAGGAAGCTTCAGGCCGGTGACTAAGGTGAATATCGATCTTTATAAAAATGCCCTTGACATGTTTGAGAGTGAAAATAGAGTGGATCGAGAGGCTACAGAAGTAATATTTGAAATTACCCTTTCCAATCTCAAATCGGAAGGTGAAATTGACGAAGCTGATTTTTTATCACGAGCCGACTTGCTATGTTCTTTGGGGCACAAAGTGCTCATTTCCAATTTCAAAGAATACTACCGCCTGGTGGAATATTTCTCCAGCTACACCAAACAACGCATGGGATTGGCTATGGGTGTTAACAATTTGGTCGAAATCTTTGACGAGAAATACTACCGCCAACTGTCGGGAGGCATATTAGAAGCTTTTGGTAAGTTGTTCTTTAAGGATCTAAAAGTTTATTTGTATCCGCTTTTAGAAGACAACAATATTCTGACAGACAGTAACAACCTCAAAGTTCACCCTCGAATGAAAGAACTTTACAAGTTCTTTAAAGAGAATGGCCGTGTTGTGGACATCAAAACTTACGATCCAGCCCTCTTGGGTATCTTTTCAAGAGATGTTCTCCATAAAATCAACAACAACGAAGAAGGTTGGGAGGAACAAGTTCCGGAAGGTATTGCAGAACTGATTAAATTGCGCAAACTGTTCGGTTGGGCCTCGGTGGAGCCAGCCTCGGTTTAGTTAGCCTTCCAAAATTTGGGTAGCGTGTTCTTTGGTTTTGACTTGAGTGATCACGCGTTCTACTTTCCCCTTTTCATCAAATACGAAAGTGGTGCGATGTATGCCGTCATAAGTTTTACCCATGAATTTCTTTTCTCCCCAAACGCCAAAGGCGTTAATGAGCTGCTTATCAACATCGGCTAGCAAGGGATATGGAAAGTTGAATTTATTCTTAAAGCTGGCTTGGGCTTTTTCAGTATCTGCACTCACACCCAGTATTTGATAGCCAGCGTCTTGAAGCTCTTTGTAGTGATCTCGAAGATCACAAGCCTCAGCCGTGCATCCTGGGGTATTGGCTTTTGGATAGAAAAATACGACTAGTTTTCGACCAATAAAATCAGCCAAATTGACAGATTTTCCTGACTCGTCGTTTACTGATATTTCTGGCAATGGATTGCCGACCTGCAACATATTCATGACTTTGCTTATTTTTGGTAAAACTAAGCATTCATGACCAAACAAGAAAAAGTAGATTTTGCCATTGAAACGCTTAACCGATTATATCCCGAAATTCCCATCCCATTAGACCACAAGGATCCCTACACCCTACTCATCGCAGTTTTGTTGTCCGCGCAAAGCACCGACGTTAGAGTCAATTCAATTACTCCATTGCTGTTTGCCAAGGCTGATAATCCTTATGATATGATAAAAATGAGTGTTGAAGAAATAAGGGAAATCATCAGACCAGTTGGGCTGTCTCCAATGAAAAGCAAAGGCATTCATGGATTGTCACATATTTTGATTGACAAACATCAAGGCAGGGTGCCACAGAGTTTTGAGGCACTTGAGGAGTTACCAGCTGTCGGTCACAAAACAGCCAGTGTGGTCATGTCTCAAGCCTTTGGAGTTCCCGCTTTTCCCGTAGACACTCACATCCATAGGCTACTTTACCGTTGGGGTTTTAGCAATGGAAAAAACGTAGTGCAATCCGAAAAGGATGCCAAAAGACTGTTCCCTAAAGAACTTTGGAACAGCCTACACCTTCAAATCATCTGGTATGGAAGGGAATATTCGCCAGCTCGAGGCTGGGATTTGAACAAAGACATCATTACCAAAACCATTGGACGAGCCAGTGTCATTCAACAATATCAACAGAAAATAAAGCGTTAGTTTAAATTGCACTCAAAGTACAAATTACCTGTACTAATAACGTGCAATGATTGAGCGTATGCCAATAAAAACGCGGTGGATTCTAATTGAAATTTGTTTTGAGTAGAAGAATTAGAGTAAAGTTTTGCCATATTAAAGTTTTGTTTGCATTAATAACGCAGGGCAAAACTTATTATTTCACCTAATTGTTCAAAACAATCCCAAACTTATCAACAGCCTTTCTTAAATTGATCAGAGCATAGCGCATGCGACCTAAGGCAGTATTGATGCTCACCCCTGTCTGTTCAGATATTTCTTTAAAGCTCATATCTTTGAAAAGCCTCATTTCTAAAACTTCTCTTTGGTCGTTCGGAAGCACGTCAAGCAATTTAACCACATCCAATTCAACTTGATCTTTTATAATCTTATTTTCGGCATTTAGTGTGCTGTCTGAAATCATAGAGAAAACATCAAATTCACTTGAATTTCTTTGTACTGGAATCCTATTTTGTTTCCTAAAATGGTCTATGACCAAATTGTGAGCAATGCGCATCACCCAAGGCACAAATTTCCCTTCTTCGTTATATCTTTTGGATTTTACAGTACGAATGACTTTCAAAAAAGTATCTTGAAAAATATCTTCTGAAATATCCCGATTGCTGACTTTAGAATAAATAAAATTGAAAATTCTGCTGCGGTGCCTTTCTATCAGTAGTTTTATGGCCAAATCATCACCTTTAATAAAAGCAGAAACTAAAACAGCATCTGTAGTTTCATTTGTATACATAACATCTCTGTTTAAACAGTTAAACTGTGGTTAAGAAATTAGAGAGTAATGTTATACAATAGCTGTTTTTTGAATGATGATTAGAACAAATATAATGCTTTTTAACAAATTAATTGTTCACTGCCATAAAAATAGTCAGGTGCCAAATGAGTACCTTTGCAAATTATTACAAAAATAATGCCAAGACCTCATTCCAGAGTAGCATCCAATGAAGCCATCTTTATCAAAGGAGCGCGTCTACATAATTTGAAGAACATTGATGTTTCCATTCCAAGAAACAAACTTGTTGTTATTACAGGTCTATCGGGTTCTGGCAAATCAAGTTTGGCATTTGACACTTTATATGCCGAAGGTCAGCGTCGGTATGTTGAAAGTCTGTCAAGTTATGCCAGACAATTTTTAGGGCGTCTGAACAAACCCTTAGTCGATTATATCAAAGGAATCTCCCCTGCTGTTGCTATTGAACAAAAGGTCAATACTACAAATCCTAGATCGACGGTTGGCACTTCGACTGAGATTTACGATTATCTGAAATTACTTTTTGCCAGAATTGGGGTTACTGTGTCTCCCGAAACGGGAAAGGTTGTTCAAAAAGACAGTGTTTCGGATGTTGTTGACTTTGTCAAATCCGCAAAAGAATCAACTAAACTCCTTTTGCTGTCAAAAATTATTTTAGAGGAAGACCGAAAGTTAGAAGATAAATTTAAGGTCCTTCAGCAATTAGGATTCTCGCGACTCAAGCACAACAACGAAATCTTAAGAATTGAAGAGGCATTGCAAATGGAGTCCCCCAAGGGCGAATGGTTTATTGTAATCGACCGAATTGTCGTTCAAAATGATGAAAATTTTCTCAATCGTTTGGCAGATGCGGTTGACATGGCCTTCTATGAAGGCAAAGGGCGGTGCATTGTTGAAAATTTAGAAGACCAAACGAGTCATCAGTTCAGTAATTTTTTTGAATCGGATGGGGTCACCTTCTTGGAGCCGAACGTCCATTTGTTCAGTTTTAACAATCCTTACGGGGCTTGTCCCGTCTGCGAAGGTTACGGCGACGTCATTGGCATAGATGAATCTCTAGTGGTGCCAAACACCAGTCTTTCGGTGTTCGATGATGCCATTGTGCCTTGGCGAAGCGACAGCATGAAAAAATATAAAAATAAATTGATTGCTCAGGCCGAGGCCAACGATTTTCCTATTCATCGACCATATTACAAATTAACGCCTGAACAAAAAAAATTGCTTTGGGAGGGTAACAAAACCTTTAAGGGGATAAATTCCTTTTTTGACTATTTGGAATCAAAGGTCTACAAAATTCAAAATCGAGTCATGCTGAGCAGATTTCGAGGCAAAACCGTTTGCCAATCCTGCCAAGGCACGCGCCTCAGAGTTGAGGCCAATGCGGTTAAGGTTGGTGGAAAGAGTTTGCCTGAACTAGTCCTTTTGCCTGTAGACCGTTTGATTGTTTTTTTTAATGAGCTTCAATTAGACCCACACCATCAAGACATTGCCAAGCGTTTGTTGCATGAAATAAGGTCTCGACTAAGTTTTCTATCTAAGGTAGGACTCAACTACCTCACCTTAAATCGGAAATCGAACAGTCTGTCTGGAGGTGAAAGTCAACGCATCAATTTAGCAACAGCATTAGGCAGCAGCTTGGTTGGGTCAATGTACATCCTTGATGAGCCTAGCATTGGATTACATCCTAAAGATTCTCAAAAACTGATTGAGGTTTTAAAAGAACTCCGGGATATTGGGAACACAGTGATCGTAGTAGAGCACGACGAAGATATCATACGTCAGGCCGATGCGATCATTGACATTGGCCCAGAGGCGGGGACATTTGGAGGAGAAGTAGTTTCACAAGGCAATTTGGAACAGTTAATGGCTTCCAATTCTCTGACAGCTCAATATCTCAATGGGACAAGGGTCATTGAATCGCGCGCTAGGCGCTCCGTGGACGGCGCCCATATATCCTTAGAAGGCGCGCGCGTTCACAATCTAAAAAATATTGACGTGGTCTTTCCGCTCAATTGCTTGACTGTTGTCACGGGCGTGTCAGGTTCGGGCAAGAGCACCTTGGTCAGAAAAATATTGTATCCTGCTCTGCAAATAGCATTAGGAGGCTATGGCGAAAAGCCGGGAGAACACACTTCTTTAAGTGGTTCGTTTTCGCATATCAAACAAGTGGAGTTCGTCAATCAAAACCCCATTGGACGATCTTCAAGGTCAAATCCTGTCACCTATATCAAGGCATATGATGACATCAGATCGTTGTACGCCCGTCAACCGCTCAGCAAGCAGAGAAAATTTGCTACAAAACACTTTTCTTTTAATGTTGATGGAGGACGATGTGACAATTGCAAAGGCGAAGGAAGTGTCACTATCGAAATGCAATTCATGGCAGATGTGCAGTTAGAATGCGAAGTTTGCAAAGGTCAGCGGTTTAAAAAAGAAGTACTGGATGTCCAGTTCATAGGCAAATCCATCACAGATGTATTGGACATGACCATAGACGACGCTATTTCTTTTTTTGAAGAACATAGAGAAACTAAAATCAAAAACAGATTACTACCTCTACAAGAAGTTGGCCTAGGTTACGTCACTCTCGGTCAAAGTTCTTCAACGCTCTCTGGAGGAGAGGCGCAACGCATCAAATTGGCTTCCTTTTTGGGTAAAGGACAACAATCCGATTCACATCTGTTTATTTTTGATGAGCCGACTACAGGACTTCATTTTCACGATATTCAAAAATTGCTCAAATCCTTCGACGCCTTAATTGACAATGGGCATTCCGTTATCGTAGTGGAGCATAATTTAGATCTAATCAAATGCGCTGATTACATCATTGACTTAGGTCCCGAAGGTGGCGAAAATGGTGGTTATGTCGTCTGCAGTGGCAGTCCTATGGAGGTAGCACATCAAGATAATTCAGCCACTGGAGTCTACCTGAAAGAAAAAATTAGAGCGGCTATTCGATAGCGATTATAATTTTTCTAATTTAGAATTGATTTTAAACACTTCATTTTATGGAACCTACACACAACCCTTCTAAACTTTTTTGGATCGTCAGCATTTTAGCACTACTATGGAACTCCTTTGGCGTATTTCAATTTTTTGTTGAAATGTCCATGACAGAAGAAATGCTGGCGGAATATCCTCAAGACATCCAAAATTTTATACACCACGCTCCAAGTTGGTTTACTTACGCTTTTGGAATTGCTGTCTTTGCAGGAGCCCTAGGGAGTTTAGCACTTGTTCTGCGAAGAAAATTGGCTCTATCTCTGCTCCTCATTTCTTTTCTCGCAGTACTTGCAATGACCTATTACGATTTTGTGGTACAAAACGATGTTTCAATGACCGCAGAGTTTAGCACAATGCCAATCATTGTTTTTGTCATTGCCCTATTATTAGTCCTGTTTGCCCGAAATGCGAAGTCAAAGCATTATTTGAGATAACTCAATAGGCCAACACATCTTTTAAGACCTGACCAAATCTTTTTTGAGGCATGAATAGCTCTTCCAGGATTGGGTTAAATGGAACTGGTGTTTCTAAAGAGGCCACTCGCTTGACTGGTGCGTCAAGGAATTCAAAGCAATGCTCTGTCACCAGAGCTGAGATGTCCGCCCCTATTCCACCAAACATGGTGTCTTCGTGGAAAATTATGACTCGTCCTGTTTTTTTTACGGATTCGAAGATGGTTGCGGTATCTAAAGGTTGCAGGGTATTCAAATCGATCAAATCTGCAGAAACGTGGGGCATATCTTTCAAGGCCGCTATAGCCCAATGGACTGCAGCACCATAGGACACAATAGTCACTTGATCACCTTTTTGTCGCAGGACAGCCTCTCCGAAAGGTAGGGTGTAATATTCTTCAGGAACTTCTTGTCTGACACTGCGGTAAAGCGCCTTGTGTTCAAAAAACATCACCGGATTAGGATCGTTAATAGCGGTTGCAAGTAGTCCCTTAGCATCATAAGGAAATGCGGGATAAACCACCTTAAGTCCAGGAGTTTTAGTGAACCAAGCCTCGTTAGTTTGAGAATGAAAGGGTCCAGCCGCTACTCCGCCACCACAGGGCATTCTAACAACCACATCAGCTTCTTGCCCCCATCGGTAATAAACCTTAGCCAAATAATTCACAACTGGATTGAATCCAGAAGTCACAAAATCGGCAAATTGCATTTCCACGACACTTTTGATGCCGCCGATAGACAGACCCATTGCTGCTTCCACTATACCCGACTCGCAAATAGGTGTATTACGCACTCTTGCTTTGCCAAACTGTTCAACATAGCCTTCTGATATTTTAAAAACTCCACCATACTCCGCAATGTCTTGACCCATTAAAACCAAGTCACTGTGTCTTTCCATAGATTGCCTTAGGCCCTCCGAAATGGCATCAATAAAACGTAGTTCTTTAGTTTTTCCATCAGGTAAAACTGGAACGTAATCAAATGGGGCATAGCAATCACTGAGCTCTTTCTCTGCATCAGCTGTAATATTTTCAGCCGCAAAAGCCTCCTGAAGTGCTTGATCTATTTGCTCTTTGATTTCAGTTGACATAACCTCAATTTCTTGAGCAGTAATCATTTTCTTGTCAATCAAATATTTCTCAAAATTAATCAGCGGATCCTTGGCAGCCCATTCATCCATCAATTCTTGAGGAACGTATTTGGTGCCGCTGGCCTCCTCATGACCGCGCATGCGAAAAGTTTTGAACTCGATCAAAATAGGCTCTGGATTTACCCTAAGTTCTTCTGCTAATGTTTTGATTGCTGTGTAAACCTCCAGAATATTGTTTCCATCAAGAATCAATGACCTCATGCCATAACCAATGGCACGATCGGCTATATCCTTGCAGTTGTATTGTTCATTGGTTGGAGTAGACAAGCCGTAGGCGTTGTTTTCAATACAAAACAACACTGGCAATTTCCAAACTGAGGCGACATTCAATGCCTCGTGAAAATCACCTTCACTCGTACCCCCATCTCCTGAAAATACAGCAGTTACACCTTGGTTGTTTTTTAAAATATCTGCTAATGCGATGCCATTGGCTACCCCAAGTTGCGGACCTAAATGCGAAATCATACCCACCAAATTGTAATCTTGGGTCCCAAAGTGAAAAGAACGGTCCCTTCCTTTGGTAAAGCCATCAGGCTTTCCTTGCCATTGGCAGAACAAACGGTACAATGGCACCTCACGAGTTGTGAAAACGCCAAGATTGCGATGCATAGGCAAAATGTAGTCAGTCGACTTAAGCGCTGCGGTAACTCCAACAGAAATGGCTTCTTGCCCAATTCCCGAAAACCATTTAGAAACCTTTCCTTGACGTAAAAGGACTAACATCTTTTCTTCTATCAGTCGAGGAAAAAGCAAATTGCGATACAAATAGAGTTGTTCAGATTGTATCACTGAAAATTTGCTAAAATCTAGCAAATTCAAAGGTTCGGACTGTTTTGACATATGTTTTCGCTAACCCCTCAAAAATATAAAAAAAGGAGGAGTTTGAGTGAATATTCTAGCAGAGTGATTTTTAGTATATTTGAAAATCAAATAACCTAAAAATGAGCGAAATTCCAAGTGTAGATTTAAATGATTTTCTGACTGATGATCCCGTTGAAAAACAAGCCTTTGTTAATGCCATTGGTTCTTCATTCGAAGAAATTGGCTTTGTAGCATTAAGCGGTCACTTTTTGGAGGATGAACTGGTCGATCAACTTTATGAGCAAATTCAATCCTTTTTTGACTTGCCGCTCGAAACCAAGAAATCCTACGAAATTGAAGGGTTGTCAGGGCAACGTGGTTACGTTTCTTTTGGAAAAGAAAGTGCAAAAGGTCGGAACGTGGGAGATCTCAAGGAGTTCTTTCACTTTGGGCAGTATGTCGAAGACGATCCAATTCGAGCCAAAGAATATCCCTTAAATGTTTTGGTCAAAGAATTACCCGAATTCAATGCAGTTGGGAAAGAGGTTTATCAAAAGCTCGAATTGACGGCCAAATTTGTTTTGAGAGCCCTGGCGCTCTATCTCAAATTAGAAGAGACTTATTTTGACGATTTCATTCACAATGGCAATAGCATTTTGAGGCCTATTCACTATCCGCCAATTACCGAGGCTCCAGATGATGCAGTCAGAGCAGCAGCTCACTGTGATATCAACTTAATCACCTTACTGATGGGTGCTCATGGCCGAGGTCTTCAAGTTCAGAATATGCAGGGCGATTGGATTGACGCGATCGCCGCTCCCGATCAATTGATGATCAATGTTGGCGACATGTTGTCAAGACACACCAACAACAAGCTCAAGTCTACTATACACAGGGTAGTTAACCCTCCTCAAGCCGAATGGGGCAACTCGCGTTATTCCGTTCCATTCTTTATGCATCCCATCAGCGAAATGTCGCTAAACGTTTTGGAGCAATGGATTGATGCAGATCATCCCAAAGGGTTTGAAGACATCACTGCTGGCGAATTCCTAGAAGAAAGATTGATTGAATTGGGTTTAAAGAAAAAATAAACCATGGATTTGCAAGACCAACTGCGTCATCTTTTTCCAAACCATCAAGCAGAGGAAAAAGAAGAAACTGACAGTGATCAAATCGATTTCTGGATGCAGGAAGAACCTGTTTTCTGTAAGTATGAAAAGCGGAAAGGAAAGCCAATAACATTACTAGAAAACTATAACGGCGCGTCCTCAGATTTCAAAAAATTAACGCAAAGATTACAGAAAAAATTTCATGTAGGCGCTAGTGCGAAAGACGAAAAGATACTGCTTCAAACTGGTGACAGAGATGAGGTTATGAATTTTCTTAAATCATTGGGATTCAATGTTAAAAGAGTCGGTGGTTAAACTTAAGAATTATGACAAAAGCCGAACTTATTTTAAATCCGGATGGCAGTATTTACCACCTCAACACGCGTCCAGAGCAAGTGGCTGCCAAAATCATCTTTGTCGGCGATCCTGATCGAGTTACGAGGGTGTCATCTCATTTCGATCGGATTGATGAACGGTGTCAAAAAAGAGAATTTATTACCCATACTGGTATTTTTAAAAACCATCGCGTCAGCGTCATTTCGACTGGAATCGGTGCTGGAAATATAGACATTGTACTGAACGAACTTGACGCTCTGTTTAACCTCAATCTAACAACAGGGGAAATCTCTGATTTTCACACCAGATTAGATATAGTTCGCATCGGAACCTCAGGCGCCATAAAGGCTGACATCAATGTGGACAGTCATTTGGTCTCCACACACGGTCTGCATTTGGGCGGATTATTAAGGTCTTACGTCGGATTGAAAGGAGATTTAGTGTTTGAAAGCGCTTTGAAGGCACATCTCCGACTTCCAGGGGGGCTTGCTGACCCTATTTTGATACAGGGCAACACTGATTTGTTATCCTCATTTGGTCCTGAAATGGATTTTCAAGGTATATCGGTTACCGCTGACGGCTTCTATGGGCCTCAAGGGCGAGAAATCAGACTTAAAAGCCAACTCCCCCATTTTTACGAAGATCTCCAAAGTTTTGAATTCCAAGGGCTTCGGTTAACAAATCTAGAAATGGAAACAGCTGTCATTTACGGACTTTCAGAACTTTTGGGCCATCGTGCTATTTCTTTAAACGCTATTTTAGCCAATCGTGAGAATGGGGAATTTAGCTCCAATCCTGATCGAACCATAGATGCACTTATTGAGAAAACGCTCCAAGTCATTACCACCTTATAGGATCTTTGCCCTGCTTTTTCAGATGATTATTAACTTGACTGAAATGCTTGTTGCCAAACCAATAGCCTCTATTGGCACTCAAAGGTGAAGGATGACCGCATTCAAGAACAACATGCTTGGATCGGTCTATAAATCTTCCTTTTTTTTGGGCGTATCCACCCCAAAGTAAAAAAACCATTCCTGTTTTTTGACGACTGATGCGTTCAATCACCGCATCGGTAAATGATTCCCAGCCTTGATTTTGATGGCTTCCAGGCTTCCCGTCCTCTACTGTTAAGACCGCGTTTAGTAGTAATACGCCTTGCTTAGCCCATGGACTTAAATCTCCAGAGTCGGGATACACCTTCAAGACATCTGATTCCAATTCTTTAAAAATATTCCTAAGAGAAGGTGGGTGAGGAATTCCATCTTGGACCGAAAAACACAACCCGTTGGCTTGACCCTCGCCATGGTAGGGGTCTTGACCAACTACAATAACTTTGGTTTTTTCATAACTGCATTGTGCAAAAGCCTCAAAAATGTGAGGGAAGTTTGGATAACAAGTGGACGCACTGTAAGCAGAGGGTACAAACTGGCAGAGCCTTTCAAATTGAGGCTCTGCCAGTTTGTGGCTTAGAAATTCTGACCAATCGTTTTGCGGATATTGGAACCTGTTCGACATGCCCCAAAAATAACAAAACTATCGGGGCTTGCGCTAGGATTTTGCCTGAGACATCAGCATTGGTCCAACAAAAATTCCTTTACCAATGCAATACAATCCAATACCCGCCCAAAGGTAATCATCATGGATGATTTCTTGCGAAGACAAGATAGTGACCAAACCACCGGCTACACAAAGCACAGAGGCTATTATCGCATAAAATTTTAATTGTGAAGTTGACATAATTGTAGGTTTTGAAATTAGGCAGTATAAATGTAGGAAAAAAAAATCACCTCTATTCACTATCTGTATTAATGCTTAACTTTGCCCAAATCCAAGTTGTATGGTGCATGTAAGCGCAGGAACGCTTAAAGACTTAGAGTTTGATCACATCAGGCAATTGTGTGCAGCATACTGTGTCACAGTTATGGGGCGAACAGCGGTTAAGGAGATCAGTCCAATGGCTCTTGTTTCGGATGTTTCTCATGCATTAAATAAGGTCAACGAGTACCGTTCGAGTTACGACAACGAGAACACTATACCCAATCATGGTTTTGAAGACATCAACAAAGCGTTAAAGATGATGTCCATAGAGAACACCTACCTCGAGATTGCCGATTTCAGAAATATGGCAAGTTTGGCTGAAACTGCGAATGTTTTAATTCTGTTTTTTAAAAAATTTAAAGACTACTACCCTTCCCTACATGAGGATGCTTCACTGATGGAGCCAAATAAAACCATTGGACTTGAAGTATATGCAGTCATTGATAAATTTGGCTTCGTCAAAGACAATGCCAGCGCATTGTTATCTCAATTGCGTCGTGACATCAGATCGATCCAAGACAAGATTAACACAAGCTTTGCCAAAGCACTTGACCACTATCAAAAACTAGACTTTTTGGACGATATCCGTGAAACCGTAGTGGACAACAGGCGCGTACTCGCTGTTAAAGCCATGTATCGCAAAAAAATCAAGGGCAGTATATTGGGGAGCAGCAAGACTGGGAGCATCGTCTATATGGAGCCAGAGTCTACCTTTCTCATGCATCGGGAATTGCAAAATTTGCAGTTCGAGGAACAAGAGGAAGTCATCAGATTGCTCAAGACGCTGACTGCCGTAATGCGCACTTTTGCCCCAGAACTCAGACAATTTCAATTTTTCCTGACCGACATCGACTTGGTGTCAGCGAAGGCCAAATTGGCTCTAGCACTCAATGCCGTGCTGCCGAGTATCTCTGAATCTAGAACAGTGGAAATGATTGATGCCTACCATCCACTCCTCTATTTATCGAATTTGAAGGAGCGGCTAACCACCTACCCTCAGACCATTCGTATGAATCAGGAGCATCGGGTAATTGTGATTTCGGGACCAAATGCTGGTGGTAAAAGTATAACACTCAAAACCGTTGGACTACTTCAGCTAATGTTGCAGAGTGGATTTCTGGTTCCGGTAAAGGAAGGCAGTTCCATGTGTTTTTTCGAACGTATTCTTAGTGACATTGGGGACAATCAGTCCATCGAGAATCATTTGAGCACTTACAGTTATCGTTTGAAACAAATGCGACAGTTTTTGAACAAATGCAATCCTAAAACCTTGTTTCTGATCGATGAATTTGGAACAGGCTCCGATCCTGAATTGGGAGGTGCTTTGGCAGAAGCCTTTTTGGAAGAGTTCAACGAACGCCAAGCAATGGGGTTGATTACCACCCACTATGCCAATCTGAAGCTCTTGGCCAATGAATTGCCCAATTTGGTCAATGCCAACATGCAATTCGATGAACAAACCCTTGAGCCCAGATACAAACTGATTATTGGACAAGCAGGAAGTTCTTTCACTTTTGAGGCAGCTCAAAAAAACGGTATCCCTTTTAGTTTAATTAACAAGGCAAAAAAGAAAATTGAAAGCGGTAAAATCAGATTCGACAAAACAATTGTCAAGTTGCAAAAGGAGCGAGAAAAGATGGAGAAAATTTCTAAATCTCTAGAAACAGAGCAGCAGAAAAAATCTAAGGAATCCGATAAAATGGCTGAAACAAACGCCAAAATTCAAAAAAAACTGGAGAGTTATCAAGAATTATACGATTACAACCAGCGATTGATTCACCTCGGTCAGAAAATCAGTCAAATTGGAGAACGTTATGGTAAACACAAACTCAAAAAGCAATTGATGTCTGAAATCATGCAATTGGTCGAAACTGAGAATGCTAAAAAGAAAAGTTCTCAAGCTGCAAAATCTTTAGATCAAAAGAAGCCCATCGCCGAAATTAGCAAGGAAGTTCAAGATAAGATTAAAACCATTAGAGAAAGTAAGCAAAAGCAAGTCAAAAAAGTCGTTGAGAAACCAAAACCTGTTTTACATATTGGGGATGAAGTCAGATTATTTGATGGCAAGGCTGTTGGTACCATTGAATCCGTTGAGAAAGGAAAGGCATTGATCAATTATGGGGCCTTCACCACCAAGGTTTCTTTAGAACAATTGGAGCTGGTAAAACCATTTAAAAGGTGAAGTCCTACATTTTGTTTTTCGACGGACATTGCAATTTGTGCAACTATCTGGTCAATTTTATCATCAAGCGAGACAAGCAACAACAGATTAAATTTTGCCCCATTCAACAGGTCCATCTTCACTCACTGTCAAATTCTCTGGTGTCAAATATAAGTGGCGATTCCGTAGTTTTATACGATCAAAATGAGAAAAAGATATTCCAGAAATCTGAGGCTGTGTTTGAAATCGCCGACATTTTGGGCGGTGTCTGGAAAAGCATTTCAATTGGTCGGATTTTGCCCAGAAAAATAAACGATCTGTTCTACGATTGTATCGCCAAAAATCGATTTAAAATTTTTGGTCAGAAACAAGAATGTAGAATCCCTAGTTCAGAAGAAAGAGGTCGATTCTTGTAGTTTTACTTGACTTCTTGATAATTGTCATCCCAATTTTCGACTTTAGGCTCTCCTAATTTACCAACTGACTTGGCTACAAACATGGAAACGGCTGCATCTCCAGTCACATTAACAACAGTGCGGCACATGTCTAGGGGTCGGTCCACTGCAAAAATTAAGGCCAGACCAATAGCCAATTTATCTGCTGGGAAGCCAATGGACTCAAGAACGATAACCAACATCACCATTCCCGCACCGGGAACAGCAGCACTACCTATTGAGGCCAACAAGGCAGTGACCACAATAGTCAGCTGATCAGCAAAATCCAAGTCAAAGCCTAAAGCTTGAGAAATAAAAACAGCGGCTACGGCTTGATACAAGCTGGTTCCATCCATATTGATTGTAGCACCAACTGGCAAAACAAAACTGGAAACTTCTTTATCGACTCCCAGGTGTTCTTCCACGCGCTCCATGGTAACTGGCAAAGTAGCAGCGCTGCTGCTGGTTGAAAAAGCCAACAACTGAGCGGGACTAATTCCTGACAAAAACCAAAATGGACTTTTTTTAACATAAACAAAAATGACAAAAGAATAAAAGGACACCATCAAAACTAATCCTATCAGCACAACCACAGCATATTTTAGCAAGGCTAAAAGTAAGTCTGGATTGTCGCTAGACACCACAACATTGGCCAATAAGGCAAAAACCGCATATGGTGCAGAAAGCATGATTAAATCCACCATTTTGAGCACCACCGCATTGAGAGAATCGAATATCTTTTTTAAAGGCTTGGCTTGTTGCTCACCGACCAAAAGCATGGAAATACCGAGGAAAATGGTGAACAAGATAACCTGTAACATCAAGGAGTTGTCACTCATCGCTCCAATGGCATTGTCAGGTACCATGTCTTCAATAAATTGCAATGGTCCACTCGACTGCTGCCTGTTGGCTTCAGATATTTTGGACTGAATCCCAGAGTCGTTGGCGTAGGTCGCTGTGAGCGTGTCAATGGTTGCCTTGTCAATCCCCTCTCCTGGCTTGAGCAAATTCACCAATATCAATCCTATAGAAATGGCAATCACCGTTGTAACGACGTAGGTTACAATCGTTCTCAAACCGATATTTCGGAACTTTGAAATGTTTTTTAAATCTGAGATACCCTTGATCAATGAGGCTACAATCAGAGGTATAGCAATCAATTTGAGGAGCTTAATAAAAATTACTCCAAAGGGTTTGATGAATTTTGTTGAAAAATCAACCCCTCCATCTATCTGTATTAAAGCAATTCCAAATCCAATACCCAGAACCATTCCGAGTAAAATTTTCCAATGTAAGGGCCATTTTTTCATGTCTACAATTTAGGTTTATTTTAATGTCTTATTACGACTAACGAACAGTCTGAATCTTCTGACGCAAGTAAAAATCCGCCATCACCAAAGCCGCCATTGCTTCTACGATGGGTACCGCTCGCGGTACTACACAGGGATCATGTCTCCCCTTTCCTCTAACACTTACTTTGGCTCCCCCCTGATCAATGCTGTCTTGAGTCTTCATGATGGTAGCTACTGGTTTGAAGGCCACCCTAAAGTAAATATCCATGCCATTACTGATACCGCCTTGAATACCGCCCGAATGATTGGTTGTTGTTCTTCCATCCGATTGAAAGGCATCATTGTGTTCAGACCCTCGCATTTGAGTTCCAGCAAATCCACTGCCGTACTCAAACCCTTTAACCGCATTAATGGACAGCATGGCTTTTCCAAGTTCGGCGTGCAGTTTTTGAAAAACAGGCTCTCCCAAACCAACAGGAACATTAGAGATGACACAGCTCACCACTCCCCCAATTGTATCTCCACTTTTCTTTACTTCGCTAATCAAATTTACCATTTGAGTGGCGGTTTTTGGATCAGGACATCTCACATCGTTGGTCTCTGACAATTCAAAATCGAGTTGTTCTAATGGAACTTTTAATTCAATATTTCCTACTGCAGAAGTGTAGGCGTTAAAACGAATGTTCGAACAGACTTGTTTCGCTACTGCACCAGCAACTACTCGACAGGCTGTTTCTCGGGCCGAACTGCGTCCACCACCACGGTAGTCTCTTATGCCGTACTTTTTGTCATAAGTCATGTCGGCATGACTTGGCCGGTAGGCCGATTGAATATGACTGTAATCCTTTGATTTTTGGTCTTTATTGAGAATTTGAAATCCGATTGGTGTCCCTGTGGTTTTTCCTTCGAAAAGACCTGAAAGCCAAATCACTTCGTCTTCTTCTTTCCGAGCCGTCACAATCTTGGATTGACCAGGTCGACGTCGGTTTAAATCATGTTGAATGGCCTCAAAATTCAGCGCAATGCCAGCTGGACAGCCATCGATTATGCCTCCAATGGCAGGCCCATGTGACTCTCCGAAAGTGGTGAGTTGAAAAATAGTTCCAAAAGTGTTGCCCGCCATATGGTCAAATTTACAAAAAACAAACCGCTTATTTACAACAGAAACTAGCGAACCAATTGAATGGCCTCTTCATAGGCAGCTTCATACAAGGGCATAATGTCGTGAATGTCATAACGCAAGGATTGTTTTTTGGCGTTTTTTTTAAAATTTTCTAAAGTATGGTCTTCCAATAAAATTTGGATGGACTGTTCAGCCATTGAATTAACATCCCCTATAGGACATAAAAATCCTGTTTCACCCTGGAGGTTCAGCTCTGGCAAGCCTCCAGTATCGGAAGAAACAACGGGAACGCCAAACGCCATAGCCTCTAGGGCCGCTAAGCCAAAACTCTCGGCTTCAGATGGCAGTAAAAATAAGTCGCTGTAGCATAGCACTTGATTGATTTCTCTGCTGTTTCCTAAAAAAACTACGTCGTTAATCAAGCCATATTCGGCCACCTGTATTTCTGCTGCTTCTTTCTCAGGTCCATCTCCAACCATAATCAATTTAGCTGGCAGTCTATCTCTGATTTTTTTAAATATGTTAATCACATCAGCAATGCGCTTGACAGGCCTGAAATTACTGATATGCGAAACGATTCGCTCATGGGGTTCTGCTAACACATGTCTCTCGCATTTTTTCGGATTGACGTGAGTTTTTAGATCGATAAAATTTGGAATAACCTTAATGTCTTTTTGAATGTTGAACAATTTTTTAGTATCTCTTTTCAAACTTTCAGAAACGGTTGTCACAACATCCGACTGGTTGATGCTAAAGGTTACCGCAGCTTTGTAGAAAGGATGGCTTCCCACCAAAGTAATGTCTGTACCATGTAAGGTGGTGACTATGGGCAATTTAATCCCCATATGTTCCAGCATTTTCTTGGTCATATAAGCAGCGTAGGCATGAGGTATGGCATAGTGAACATGCAGCACATCGATGCCATAGGTTTTGATGACATTGACCAGTCGACTTGAAAGAGCCAATTCATAAGGCTGATAGTGAAATAGCGCATAGTCAGGGACATGAACTTCGTGAAAGTGTACATTTGGGCTCAACAAATCCAATCTCACTGGTTGACTGTAAGTTACGAAATGGACTTCATGTCCTTTTCGAGACATGGCCAAACCCAACTCGGTCGCTACCACTCCACTACCTCCGAAGGTAGGATAACAAACAATTCCTATTTTCATAAGGTTAATTTGGTCGGTTATTAATCCCGAATTGCGTCATAAATAACTTTTTGAATTTCCGACCGTATGTTGTATTTCACCAAATCGCTACTCTTATCATCGGGATAAGTGCGGTTCGATAAAAATACATAAATTATTTCCTCCTCTGGATCGGCCCAAGTAAACGTTCCTGTGTATCCAGAATGACCAAAGCTCATCATGGACACGCAATTGCAGGTGGGTCCTGACTCCTCAAGCTGCGGCTTGTCAAAGCCTAGGCCTCGTCTGTTGTTGTCATTGCAAAAATAACAAGTGTTAAAACGATCGAAAGAGGCTTCACTAAAAAAGCGTTTTCCGCCATAAAATCCCTTTTGAAGATACATTTGCATCATCTTGGCCACGTCATTGGCGTTAGCAAACAGTCCTGCGTGTCCAGCGACACCACCCAACATGGCAGCTCCAGGATCGTGAACAAATCCTCTTATTTCTCGAAATCTGAAATAACTGTCGATTTCCGTTGGAACAATTGCATTGATGTCATACCAATCTAGAGGCAAGTATCCCGCATGATTGGCTCCCATGGGCCTTAGAAAGTGTCTTTGAACTAACTCATCGAGACCTTGGCCATAGGCTCCTTCAACATACTCCTGAAGCAAAAGAAAGGTCAGGTCGCTGTATTTGTAATCGGTTGTATCTCTCAAAGGACTGTTCAATATCCAATTGGAGATACTGTCCTTAAAACTTGACATTAAGAAGAGATCTTTGGCGACATGAAGTTGGTGCGTAGCATCTTTTCTATTTGAGAAATATTCAGGAATGGGCAACTTGATCACAGTGTCTAAGGTTTCCTTGTAAAAAGGAATCCAAGATTGAAGTCCAGCATTGTGAGACAACAAATGGCGCATGTCTATCCCAGCCTTATTGCTTCCTCGGTATTGAGGCATTATGTCTGCTAGCGTGTCATCCAAATGAAAAACACCATTGTCTTCCATTTCGATAACCAAAGGTAATGTTCCTAATATCTTTGTTATTGATGCCAAATCATAAATGTCCTCTAAATCAACCTTTTCACTGTTGTCGTAGGTATGATATCCAAAAGACTTCTCGTAAACTACTTTGCCGTTTTTTCCGACCAAAATTTGAGCACCAGGTATCATTTTTTGACTGATGGCGTACTCAGCAATGGAGTCAATTTTTTGAAGGACGGTATCGTCTAGTCCCACATTAAGGGGATTGGTGTAACCCAGGCGCTTTAACGACACCGTTTTCAAACCATCTCCTTCCTCAAAAATACCCTCAATAGTCACTGGAATATGGCCTCTGGCCTTAGAAGCACCAAAAATAAGTTGAGCAGCTTGCGATTGAGCCGCGTCGCTGTTTTCGTAGGCCAGTATAATTCCTTCGATATTTTTAATGGTTTTTAACTGTTTGAGCACATATGGGTTAGCAAATACAGAAAAAATAACTTTATGATTTCTGGACAATTCTTCAAGCTCTACCAATTCGGCAGTAGTCATTTTATAGGACAGGAAAGGACTGGTGCTGGGCTTATGAAATCCGATCACCACTGTGCTGAACTGTTTCAATTGTTGATTTAATTCATCCAGATTGCTGTTTTTGATTTCGGTAATGCTAGCGTACTTCTTTAATGTTGTTAAAAAGGTACTTGAATCGCCATTACCAAGTTGCACAAAGGCCAACCGTTCAAGTTCTAAATCGCGAACAGGTAAGATGTTATCTTTATTGGCCAATACGGTCAAAGCCGCTTCCATCACTTTTTCGTTCAGCGCTTCGTTCTTTAATTGATTCAAGTCCTCAATCAAATGATTGGTTGAAATAGGCTTGAAATCATTGAGTCCTACTTTGAATTTAGCCTTCAATATTTTCTTGACAGAATAACACAAACGATCTTCGGATAATTGCCCCGACTGGTAGGCTTTTTTAAACAATACTATTGCTTTTGGGACGTTTTCGGCCATCAACAACACGTCATTGCCCGCCAAGAACGCCTGTAAATCCACTTCTCCCGGTTCTTCGTAATTGGCCACACCTTTCATGCTCAAGGCATCCGAAAAAATTAATCCTTCAAACCCCATTTCATCCTTAAGCATGGAAGTCACTACCTCAGAAGACAAAGAGGAGGGCAAACCATCTTGTCCTGTGATGGCAGGCACATTGAGGTGGGCTACCATTACCCCGTTCAATCCTTGATCGATCAGAGAACGATAAGGCGCCAATTCAACATCTATAATCCTATTGAGGGGAAAATCTATGGTTGGTAGTGTTTTGTGGGAGTCTTGATCAGTATCCCCGTGACCTGGAAAGTGCTTTGCTGTGGTCAGTAAATTCTGCGATTGTAAACCTTTCAAAAAAAACGAGGACTTTTCAATCACCAAGTCCTTGTCCGACCCAAAAGCTCTTGAGCCAATAATTGGATTGTCAGGATTCGTATTGATATCAACTACCGGAGCAAAATTGACGTGAACCCCTAGCCTTTTGCAATGTTCTCCAATTTGCTTTCCAACCTCATAGATCAAATCATTATCGCGAACAGCCCCCAAAGTCATGTTAAATGAGAAGGCATGGGTTTGATCTAATCGCATGGCCAAACCCCATTCTGCATCCATGGCAATCAACAAAGGAAGATTGGTAAGGGTTTGATATTTGTTGGTCAACTCGGCTTGTCTGATTGGATCTCCTTTAGAAAATATAATTCCCCCCAGTTGAGTTGACTTGATTAAATTTTCGTTGAACAGGGCATCCTTTGGCGTTTGGTTTGAAAAAACCTGAACCATAAACAATTGACCGATTTTTTGGTCCAAACTCATACTCGAGTAGACACTATCAACCCATTGGGTTTGATCCCGTTCATTGCTTGCCAATAATGGGTCAACCTGAGCGACTACTGAAAAACAGACATTCAGCCAAGCCGCGAATAACAATAAACTATTTTTCTTTAAAATCATGATTTGCTCATAAAACGACTGTGCCAACTTTCTTCAGCAGGGACTTCCCAATCGGATCTGTATTCTGCGATATTGTTGACGAGATTATTAAACACAATGGTTGACTTCGAAACCGCCTTGTCTTTGGCCATTTGTTTGAAATCTAAAAGTGTTTTATAGGCCACAAATTCTCCTTGCTTGTAGGACACGTTCATCTTGTCGAGCAAATCCACTCCAAAACGTTGTTCTAAATTTTGTATGAATCGAACCGAGGCATCGATGGAGCAACCACTTGCCCCAGTTTCAGACTGATCGAGCGCCAAAACAATAAATCGACTATAAGGCAATTCATAGCCTGCTTTGAGTTGAGCCCCATGTGCAGTCCACTGATCTAAAAACAAATCTAGCTCGGATCGAACGATTTCAATCTCATCGGTAGACAGCGTTCTGTTGCACTGGTAAATCCACACACGCGAGGTTTCAGAAAGTTCTTCAAAAGGGACTAGCATAGTTTTGATTTTATAGATCAGCTGCTTGAGCAATCATTTCGGCGATATCCATGACATGGACTTTGGCTTCCTGTTCTTTGTGTTTAACCCCATCGGTCAACATGGTATTGCAAAACGGACAACCCGCAGCAATAATATTTGCTTTGGTTCCTATTGCCTCTTCCGTTCTTTCGATGTTAATTTCTTTATTGCCCTTTTCTGCTTCTTTGAACATTTGGGCACCTCCAGCACCACAACACAATCCGTTTTTTCGGCTGCGCTTCATTTCAACAAGTTCTGCCTCGAGTTTTTCTAACAACAGTCTTGGCGCCTCATAAACGTTATTGGCCCTACCTAAATAACAGGGGTCATGAAAAGTAATGCGCTTGCCTTTAAATTGTCCAGACTCGACTTTGAGACGACCATCTTCTAGTAAGGATTTTAAAAACTGGGTGTGATGCATCACATCATAGCTGCCGCCAAGCGATGGATATTCATTTTTAATGGTATTAAAACAGTGAGGGCAAGCGGTTACAACTTTTTTGACACCATAAGAATTCATGGTTTCAATATTGGTCATGGCCTGCATTTGAAACAAAAACTCATTGCCCGAACGTTTGGCTGGATCACCAGTACAACTCTCTTCCGTTCCCAACACTGCAAACTCTAAGTTGGCCCGATTGAGTAATTTTACAAAGGCTTTAGTGATCTTCTTGGCCCTGTCGTCAAAACTTCCAGCACATCCAACCCAAAACAGCACTTCCGGTTGCTTTCCTTGAGCCTGAAAATCGGCCATTGTGGGTATTTTTAATACATCGCTCATAAAAATATTAGTCTGTTTGGTCGTCAAATACCTGTATAGTTACCTCTTTTGAAACCAAATCAGTGAATTGACCTTTAAATCTTGTAGCTTTCACCAAATGATTGTCTATCCAATGATAATTGCCTCCTCTGGGCTTGCCCATTAACAAGCTGTGGTATTTAAATCCGTTTTCTTTCAGCCACCTTTCAGTTACTTCGCGGTGCATTTCTGTCCTAGATGTAAAAAAACAAATCAAATGACCGTCTTCGTACCAGCGGTTTAAAATCTCCAGCGCGTCGGGATATAGATTAGCAGTAGCCATGCGCTCGGGCTCTTCATTAGGTATGTCATCACAAATGGTGCCGTCAATATCTATCAAATAGTTTTTGATATGATCGGGCAAAACAGGACTAATTTTGTGATCACCCTGAGTAGTTTCTCTTAAAAATTCTTCAGCTCCAGAAATATTTGACATAACTCGGTTTTTAGTCGTTATTGGCCCAATTCATTCGGTCCATTTGATTGTAAGGCCAGGGCGCACCATTATTTTCAATATTACTCATCATATTCTTCAATTCAACAGGAGCCGCAGATTGTTCCATGACCAAGTAACGTCTCATGTCCATGATAATTGACAAAGGATTGATGCTTATTGGACAAGCTTCTACGCAAGCATTGCATGAGGTGCAAGCCCACAACTCCTCTTTGCTGATGTAGTCTCCCAACAGTTGTTTGCCATCGTCTTGAAAAGTTCCGTTGTTGGCATCTATATTTGCTCCCACTTCCTGCAGTCGGTCTCTGGTATCCATCATTATTTTTCTCGGGGATAACAGTTTTCCTGTTTGATTGGCTGGACATTCGGAGGTGCAACGGCCGCATTCTGTGCACGAATAAGCGTTCAGTAACTGAAGCCAATTCAAATCCTGTACGTCGCTAGCTCCAAATTTATCAGGTGCTGACTGAGTATCTCCACTTGGAACGGCATAAGGATTTGCTGTTGGATCTAACATTAATTTGACTTCATTGGTCACTGCTTCCATGTTGTCCAACTGACCTTTGGGAGTCACAGATCCAAAATAAACATTAGGGAAAGCCAAAAGAATGTGTAGATGCTTAGAGTAATATAAGTAATTCAGAAAAACTAATATTCCAACAATGTGAAGCCACCATGCCGACCTTTCAACGAGGTGAATGGTTGATTCAGAAAAGCCAGCAAACCAAGGCGCGATAAATTGACTCACCGTATTGCCTGATTCCATAGCTTGAAAAGAAGAATCCGTTGCATTCATGACCAAGAAAAGAGTCATTAAGACCACCTCGAAATAAAGAATATAATTGGCATCTTGTTTTGGCCAACCTTTCATTTCTGGATTCAAGAACCGGGCAATTCGTCGAACATTTCTTCTCCACCAAAATACGATAACAGCCAACAGGACTAATACTGCGAATATTTCGAAAGAGCCTATTAGAAATCCATACAAGCCTCCTAAAAACGAAAAAATGCGATGAGAACCGAAAATGCCGTCAATAACAATTTCAAGCACTTCAATATTAATGATGATAAAGCCTAAATAGACCACAACATGCAGAATTCCAGAGACTGGACGTCGAACCATTTTGCTCTGTCCAAGGGCAATCATCAACAAATTATTCCAACGTTCTTTTTTAGAGCCTGTGATCTCCAAATCCCTACCCAAGGCAATGTTTCGCTTCAATTTGCCAACATTCTTAGCGAAAAAAAGTACTCCTGAAACAAGAACCGCTAAAAAAATAGCGTTTGGCAGAAAGTTCATCATTGTTTTTGGTTTAACTCTTCGTAGTTGTTTTTTTCAAAATCATAAGACTTAGGGCGTTTGCCAAAAAGGGAAAAATGGACGTATCGTTTGGGGTTTAACTTCATGTCTTGAAGTAGAGCCTCTAACTGGGCAGTTGCCCCTTCAATATTGTCATACAACTTTTCGTCTTTCAAAATTTTGCCCACAGAACCCTTACCTTGTTCTATGTCCTCAAGCAAAGCACTAACCGAAGTAAGAGACTGATTCAAGCGATTGATTGTTCCCGTCAAATCTGCTTCAGTTAAAGTGTCCGAAATAGCTACTAAATTTTCCGTGAATTTTTCGGCATTATCAAAAGCGCTGTTCAGCTTGGATTTATTGCTTGCCAACATGCTCTCAGCAGAAGAAGACAGTCTTTGTATACTGGCCAAAGTACTGTCAAGCCTGGCAACACTTCCTCTCAAATGAGCCTTGGTTCTGTCGTCAAAAATATCATTGATATTTTGTAACAAATCATCAGCACTGACCATCATTTTTTCAATCTTTTCTTGAAGAGGAGTTAGGCGTTGATTTACTAGCTCAGTTAGACCGTCTTTAACCTCAGAGGCGAGGGTATCACCACTGACCGCTGGTCTTGCTCCATCATTGGCAAAAACAATAGCAACCGCTTTTCCTCCAATTAACCCAGTTTCGTATATCTGAGCCTTCGAATTCTTTGAAAACTCTATATCATCTTGAATCAATAGAGTGAGCAAGACATTCCTGCCGTCAGGGGTCAATTCCATACCCACAACACTACCTACGTTAAAACCATTAATGGTTATTGGCGCAGATTTGGTCAGCCCTTCGACGCTAGAGTAAGTCGCATAGAAAGTCCTTGAGGCAATTAAAAGATTTTGGCCTTTAAAATAATTGTATAAAAAAATGAATAGCAGTATCCCTGAGAGAACGACTATGGCTGTTTTGATTTCTTTAGTAAATTTCAAAAGGTGTTGATTTTGCTGGCTAAGTTAGGTATAAATTTTAATTTGTTGTCGCTTCAATGGCCTCCTTAATGGGAATTTTAACTCCCTTTTCGTAAGCAACAATAAATGCGGAAGGATATCCTTTTTGTTTTATCATTTCTTGCTCTTTCACTGCTTCAGAATAAGATCGGTATTCTCCGTAATAATACCGAAAAATGTTCTCCGATTCTTCGACACTCACACCTTCCAATCCTTTGAAATTCTTGGATTTCATCTTAAGCTTCCTCGAACCGGAGGCAATCTGAACTTTAAAAACAATTTCGTTGTCGTTTGTGTTTTTAGTCTCCTTTTGAGAATTTTGGAAAATGACAGAGGCCTGATCGTTTTCGACAAAATAGTCTAACTCTCCAATAAACTTAAGTATGGCATCTGCGATACTCACCGCCATTTGGCTTTGGCCTGATGGGCTATTCAAAAAAGGACCTTCTTCATCATTGGTCAAAAATCCAATTTCAACCAAAACACTTGGCATGTAGGTGTTGTGAAGCACCCAAAAATTACTTTGCTTCACTCCCCGACTCTTTCTTTTCGCTTTGTTAACAAAATTGGCCTCGATCAATTCTGCCAAATGGATACTCAAATCAATAAAATCTTCCTGCATCAAGGACAATCCAATCAGTGATTCTGGGGAATTAGGGTCAAACCCTTCGTAATTTTTCTCGTAGTTTTCTTCCAAGAAAATGACTTCATTCTCTCTTTTGGCCACTTCAAAGTTTCTTTCATTACTGGCTGGTCCAATTACAAAAGTTTCTGTCCCGATGGCCTGGGTATGATGAGAATTGCAATGGATTGAAACAAAAAGATCGGCATCGATGCTATTGGCCACTTTTGGACGATCATAAAGATTTACAGCAACATTGGTTTTTCGCGTGTAAACCACTTCAATACCTTTTACTTTTTCGAGAATTTTACCGACTTCCAGCGCCACGCTCAATGATATTACCGCCTCTTTGAATCCGTTACCCACGTTACCAGGATCGGCTCCCCCGTGACCAGCATCCAACACTACTTTAAATTTTTCATTCTGAGCAAAAGCTCCATTAAACGACCATACAAAACTGCAACCAATGAGCATTGGCACTAAAGTTGAAGAAATAACGATTTTTAAAGACATTGTGTAAATTAGTTAAAGGTATCAGTCACAACCATTAGAACAAAAATATACGTAACTTTGCGAGGTCAAAAATCAGACCATTTCTACAAAAATACAGCATTAAACATTGTCAACAAACGCCACTTACTGCTTCCGTGTACTGATTTTTACAGTTTTTATAAACAGTTTTGCTCAAACTACTCCTGTTTTAAAGCCGGTTGAAGTCGCCCGAGACACCATAAGATTTGACAGTGTCAATGTTGCGGCAGACTCCATTATCAAAAAATCTAAAAGTGCGTTAGAAGGCATTTTGACTTACAATGCTAAGGACATTACCTCAATCAATAACAAGAAAAAAACCATTTACCTGTATAACCAAGCAGACATGACCTACAAAGACATGTCCATCAAGGCTGGAGTAATTACAATTAATTACGAAACCAATGAGGTCAACGCGGGCCGGATCAAAGACAGTTTAGGGAATTACTCTCAAGCACCTGTATTTACTCAAGGTGCTGATGTGATTGAGCCAGATTCGATTCGCTTTAATTTTACCACAAAAAAGGCCCTTATTTGGAATTCAAAAACCGAGCAAAGTGGCGGAAAAATATTGGCTGAACTGACTAAAAAAGTTAACGATTCTGTGCTTTTTATCGATCGAGGAAAATTCACCACTTCAACCAATTTGGAAGACCCCGAGTACTATTTTTTAATGAGAAAATTCAAAGCTGTCCCAGGCAAAAAAGTGGTTGCAGGATGGACAAACATGTACATTTACAACGTTCCTACGCCGATTGGGGTGCCCTTCGCTTTTTTTCCTTTAACTAACAAGCGCAGCTCTGGAGTCATCGTGCCGTCCTTTGGAGAGCAAGCTGAGCGAGGATATTTCCTTCAAAATGGGGGCTATTATTTTGCCGTAAGTGACTATTTGGACTTGGCTGTAGTTGGAGATTATTACACCAACGGGAGTTATGGCTTGCGAGTAGACAATCAATACAACAAGCGTTATAAATTTAACGGAAATTTGAGTTTTAGATTTGAAAACCTAATTACCAGTGAAAAGGGCTTTCCCGACTATTCTAAATCAAACATTTATAATCTCAGATGGTCCCACAACAAGGATTCCAAATCAAACCCCAATTCGCGCTTTTCTGCCTCAGTCAACATTGGAAGCAGCACCTACTTTAGGGAGTCGATCAATCAGTTGAACATTTCGAGTGCCCTGAACAACACATTGGCCTCCTCCATCTCCTATTCTAAGTCGTTTCCTATTGAGCCTGCAGTGAATGTCAGTTTGACTGCAACACATTCTCAAAACACTAACACTCAACAAATCAATTTGACTTTACCAACCTTTCAAGGTAGCGTCGGCCGAATGTTTCCATTTGCTCCAAAAAATGGCAGTAAAAAAGGCATCCTACAGAACATTCAGTTACAATACAATGTCAGAGGAGAACAACGCATTCAAACCACCGATTCGTTGTTTCTGAAAAAGGAAATGTTTGACAATGCTAAAAAGGGAATGCAACACACCATTCCGCTTTCAACCAACTTTAAGATTTTGAAATTCCTGAGTGTCAGTGCAAGTACGAATTTTCAAGAGAGTTGGACTTTTGAAACCATATCCAAGTCTTTTGATCAAACCACACAAACTGTGGTAACTACCCCTGTTAAAGGATTTGACGCCTTTAGAACCTACAATTTCAGCACTGGGGTTGGTACTACTGTTTATGGGATGTTCCCGTTCAAAAAGGGCAGCAAGATAGAAGCCATTCGACATGTGGTTCGACCTTCCATCAGTTATAACATCAACCCCTCATTTCAACAGTACTATGACACTTACGAGGTTATTGATGCCGACGGCAATACTACCGCTGATGTCGAATACACCCGTTTTGAAGGCTCCATGTTTGGCTCTCCTAGCAACAGGTATTCGAGTTCAATTGGGTTTTCATTAGGTAACAACATAGAAGCCAAAGTACGTTCAAGAGACAGCACAGAGGTCGAGTCCAAAAAAATCGTGATTTTGAATAGTCTGAATTTCAGCACCAATTACAACATGTCGGCCGATTCTCTTAATTTGAGCCCTATCAACATGACGGGAAGCACTCAGTTATTTAAGAAAGAGTTGAATTTGAATTTCGGAGCGACATTTGATCCCTATGCTTTAGACGAAAACAAAAGAAAGATCAATACGTTCAGTATCAGTAATGGAGGCGGTTTGGCTCGGATGACCAGTGCTAACGTCAGCATGAGTTACAATTTGAAAGGCGGTCAAGGTAAAGATGCTGACAGTGATTCGGGCGGCAGAAGTCAGTCTGAAACTGTAAGAAATGGAGGTCGAGATGACGATTTGTTCGGAAGGGCCGAAGATTTTGCTGACAGACGGTTTTCAGAAGAAGAAGATCAGAACAAGGCAGAGGAAGCTGAGGAGAATGACTTGTTTACCTACACCATCCCGTGGAATTTGAGACTGTCCTACGCGTTGAATTACAACAACAGCGCTGGTCAAAAAGAAATTTCTTCGCATTCATTGATGTTTTCTGGTGATGTAGAGATTTCTCCCAAATGGCGAATCGGAGCCTCGTCGGGATATGACCTGAAAAACACTGGTTTTACGTTCACCCAATTGCGGTTCGAGAGAGATTTATTGTCGTGGCGAATGAATTTTTCTTGGGTACCCTTTAGCACCTACAAACAATGGAATTTCTTTATAGGCATCAAATCGGGTATATTAAGTGATATCAAATACGACAAACGCCGACAGCGCGATCAACAACTCTAAATTTAGTACATGAAAAAAGCTATTATTTCTACTGGTGCTCCCCAACCCATAGGCCCATACAATCAAGCCATTCTAAAAGGTGAAACCTTGTATTTATCGGGGCAAATTGCTATTCATCCAGACACTAATGAATTGATTACGGGCAACATAGAAGCCGAGACTCATCGTGTCATGGCCAATATCCTGGCTGTCTTGGCCGCCGCAGAAATGAGCATAGAGCAAGTTGTGAAAACTACCATTTTCTTAAAAACCATGGATGATTTCTCCGCTGTCAACACCGTTTATGGCACCTATTTCAGAGACTGCATTGCGCCAGCCCGGGAAACTGTCGCTGTTTCGGGTCTGCCCAAAAACGTCAATATCGAAATCAGCATGATTGCTGTGCGTTAAGCCCCTTTATTGTTGAGGTTATTGACGTGGTATCTGATCAAACCTTCTATAGGTCTTCGTTCGAATACGCCAACTTTAAATCCCATTTCTTTGCCCACTGCACGGATTTCTTCTTGAGCGAAAAAAGCAATTGAACCAGCAAAATGAACTGGATGCTCTTCTAAATACTCCTTGAATTGAAAAATCATGGTTTTAGCAAATTCTCGAATGCCCGATTTGATTAAATTCTCGATATACTCTGACTCCTTGTTGAGAAACATGAATTCAGCGAAAGAAGCCAAGTAAGCATTTGGATTAGGCTTTTTGTACAATTTCGCCTTGATCGCATCAGATTCTAAATCATACCGTTCAGAAAATGAAATCTTCAGATTTTCAGGCATTAGAGAAAAATAGTAGTCCCTGATCAATCTTCTTCCAAAGTAATTTCCAGAAGCGTCATCCATGACCGCATAACCTAATGACGTCACTCGTTGATGTAGTTTTTCTCCGTCAAAGAAACTGCAATTTGAACCTGTGCCAAGAATACAAATAATTGCTGGTTTCATTTCGGCGCCTAAAGCGGCGTAAGCTGCAGCATAAGTGTCTTCCTTTACCTCGACTACAGCATTAGGAAAGTATTCTTCCAACACTTCTTTAAGCATTTTGGTAGGCTTTGGAGTACCGCATCCAGCGCCATAAAAATAGACGTGGGTAGCTTTTTGTCTTTCGGCTGCCATTACCTTATTTTTGGCTATGGTGGATCTCAATTTGGGACGCAGCAAAATAGCTGGGTTGAGTCCTTTCGTCCGCTGTTTTTCGAACAAAGGCGTGCCCTTGTCATCCACTAACAACCAATCGCATTTGGTTGAACCACTATCAGCTACAACTATCACATCGCGCAGATTAGACCTTAGTGGTAATATGAACCATAAGGTCCACTAGTTTGGAAGAGTAACCATACTCGTTGTCGTACCAAGAAATAATCTTGAAAAACGTAGGGCTAAGCTCAATACCTGCAGCGGCATCAAAACAACTCACATGAGCGTCTCCAACAAAATCTTGAGACACGACTTCATCCTCGGTGTAACTCAAAACACCTTTAAGACTTCCTTCAGAAGCTTTCTTAAAGGCAGCTTTGATGGCCTCATAACTGGTTGGTTTTGCCAATTTAGCGGTCAAATCAATGACCGAAACGTCCACAGTTGGGACGCGAAACGCCATTCCTGTCAGCTTACCGTTGAGTTCTGGGATAACTTTACCCACTGCCTTGGCAGCACCCGTCGCAGCGGGAATAATGTTATTGATAGCCGAGCGACCAGAACGGTAGTCCTTAGCTGAAGGCGCGTCTACTGTCATCTGGGTTGCTGTAGCAGCGTGGATGGTTGTCATCAATCCTTCGACTAATCCAAATTCATCGTTCAATACTTTAGCTACTGGCGCCAAACAGTTGGTGGTACAAGAAGCGTTAGAAACTATGGTATCGGTTGCTTTAATTTGATCTGAATTTACACCCATGACAAACATCGGTGCATCGGCAGACGGCGCCGAAATAGCAACTTTCTTTGCCCCTGCTTTAATATGAGCCTGAGCTTTTTCAAGAGTCGTGAAAATTCCGGTACACTCAGCAACTACATCAATGTTAAGGGCTCCCCAATTGATGTTAGAAGGATCTCTTTCGGCAGTAATGCGGATGGCTTTTCCGTTCACAACCAATTGATTGTTTTCGACCTCGACAGTACCGTCAAAATTACCATGAACAGAGTCGTATTTGAGCATGTATGCCAAATGTTTAACTTCGAGCAGGTCATTAATTGCAACGATTTCTACATCATTTCGTTTCATCGCAGCGCGGAACATGATACGTCCAATGCGTCCAAAACCGTTAATTCCAATTTTTACTTTAGTCATTTTGTTAGGTTTAAATTTATATGGTAAGAATGTCTGAGACTCTCAGTAATTCGTGATTTATTTGTGTACTTCCTTTTACGGCATTTTCTAGCGGCGACAAGACCATTTGGGTATTGATGGTTCCTACCATCACGTTACTATGCCCTTCAAGCAAGGATTCAACTGCCTTTACGCCCATTCGGCTCGCCAAAACACGATCGAAACAGCTTGGAGCACCTCCTCTTTGCATGTGGCCTAGAACCGATACTCGCACCTCGTACTCTTTCATGTGTAATTCTACATAGTCACGCAGTTCGAAGACATTATTTCCAGTTTTATCGCCTTCGGCAACGACGACTATACTCGATGATTTACCACTGTCCTTACTCCTTTTGAGTGATTCCAGCAAGCGCTCAAGCCCGAGATCTTCCTCTGGAATTAGTATTTCTTCTGCACCTGCTCCGACTCCTGCATTGAGAGCGATATGACCAACGTCGCGGCCCATGACTTCAACAAAAAACAATCTGCGGTGAGAACTGGCGGTGTCTCTAATTTTATCGATGGCTTCTACAACAGTATTTAAGGCTGTGTCATAACCAATGGTGTAATTGGTTCCATTGATGTCATTATCAATCGTTCCGGGAATACCAATTACTGGAATATCAAATTCATTTTGAAAAACCATTCCTCCATGGAAAGAACCGTCGCCTCCAATGATGACCAATGCATCAATTTCAGCTTTGACCAATTGATCGTAAGCTGCCTTGCGACCTTCAGGGGTTCTGAAAGCCATAGAGCGGGCAGACTTTAAAATAGTTCCTCCTTTATTGATGATGTTATTGACACTGCGCGGTGTAAGATTTTTGAAGTCACCTTCTATCATTCCTTCGTATCCTCGATAAATCCCTAGACAGTCAATGTTATGGTAAGCGGCAGTTCGCGCAACTGCACGAATCGCGGCGTTCATTCCTGGGGCATCTCCACCAGAAGTAAAAACGCCAATCTTTTTAATGTCAGTACCCATATTTTTATTGAGAAGCAAATTTAATAAACTTAAGCTTTAACAGATTATATGGGTGCATTTATTTTCGATTCAGAGTGAGTTACTGCTTCTTAAAACTCATAAAACCTTTGAGTGGAGGCGATTTTTCTTGAACTTCTTCTTCTTTGATCGCCTCTGAATTGGTCGTTTCTGGCTTAAAAATCTTGCGAAGAAGTTCCTTGAGGTTGTCAAACTCTACATCGTAGGACAGACCCACCCCCTGAGTAAAAAAGATGGCCTCACCAAAGTTTTGAATGTCATTTTCTTTGTTAAAAATATTAAGAGTCAAGGTGCGCTCCTCGTTAAGCAGCACCTGAATTTCAAAATTGCCAGCCACAACGGTTTCATTGACTCCTCCAAAAGGAACTCCCACCTTGCCATTGAACAGAACTCGGTCACTTATTTTTCCCGAAAGAGAAAAGCCTACTCTGTTCTCGGTAATATAATCTTGCGTTTTTCTTCCTAATTGGTAGTCCAAGCCTAATTGAATGGCGTCATTCCCCCCCGAAATTGCTGAATTGACCGCATCAGAAAACCGTTCTACCAAATTGCCATAAACAGCTTGCTCATCCAGTTTTAGTTGATTGGTAAATGTTCCGGTTGCCAATAACGCGAGTGCCTGAAATTGCTTGCTTTCGTTGTCGTTAAGCCTATAGCCCAACTCAGAATTCAAAGCGCTATTCACACTAGGAAAACGTAGGTCGAAGTTAGGTTCTGGACGCTCCAATTGACCACTCAGTTGAATTTCAACTTCTACGGGAATGCTTCTGTTTATGGGATTGTCCAAGAGTATAGAAGGATTGGCTTGCAGCTGACTGTAAACCGCAGTCAGATTAATTTCGGCCTTTGTTGGTTCTCCATTCCAAACTAGGGTACCACCTGGACGCACCTTAAATTCCTTTCTAATGATGGGTTCGTAGATGTAGTTATAAACTCCTTTTGCTACAATAAAATCACCGTACATGTTAAACTTGCCATTGGTGTTGATTTGAACCAATAGTCCACCATTTCCAGAACCACGAATACCACTTCTGGTTTGAGGATCCATGATGATTTCAATATCGGCAGTCTCGTCAATCTCCAGGTCAAAATCCAGTTCCAAACCCGAATAAGTCTTTGAAGTTGTTAAATCGATCCCTAGAGTATTGTATTTTTCTTCGGCAGTGATAAAAGTCAGGTAGTCACTGTTACTCAAGACTTGTGTGTCATTCAATGGAATTACGAAGGTCGTTCCTTTTTTGGTCAAAACCTCCGCCTTGATTACGAGAGCTTCGGCCTGCCCTTTTATGCCGACACTCCCTCCTACGAATGCCGTTCCATAATATAGTGGCTTATTATCGTTGTTGGTATTGAGGACCAACATTCTCGACGAATTAATGTCCAAATCGAGAATCCAATTGGCAAAATTAGAATGTTTGATTTTACCACTCATTTTAGCTTTTGTTCCAAAAGAGGAATCCACTAATTCCAAATTGTTCAATAAAAAAGACTGTTTGACCAACTCAAGCGTCGTGTCACCGCCAAAATTGTAGCCAACGTTCAAATAGGGTACTTTCATGCCTGCGTTTTCCAAGAAAAGTTCTCCTTCATAACTCGGTTCTTCAAATTTCCCTGAAATCGAAACCACTCCAGAAACCTCTCCTCTGATGTCGCTTATGACTTCTCCTCCTACAGGGGTCAATGGGTCCAATAAAGCTTTATTCAATTGAAGTACTAAATCAAGATTTTGGACATTTTCTCCAAAGTTCAATCCGCCTTGAACTACTATGGTTTCTGAAAATCTATTCGAAAGAGTAGCCTTTAGATCGTAAACGGTTGGAGTTTTACCAGAAATCTGAGCTGTAAAATCTCCGAGCGCAAATCCGTTGAGGTTGTAATTGTCGATGGCGATGTCGGCTGTAGGTTTAATCTGGCCGTTATCTTGAGTCAAGGATAATTGGCCATTGATGATGCCCGACATCTTAAATTTTTCTATTTCGGGCAAAACGTGTTGCAAAACAACCTCTTGAAATTGGAGATCAAAAGACTTGTCAGTTGTCGAATACAATTCGCCACTCATTTGGATGAGTTCGTCGTCATGAGCCAACACAGTGGGATAGACCTGAATGTCTTTGAAACTTTTGTCGAAAACAATTTTATGATTGTCATCTTTATTGGGGTTCAATACCCATGGTACATTTTGAAAATTGAGGACAGATCGTCGCACTCCTAAAATCGACTTTTCTTGATCCTTGGTGTAATATAGATTCAAGTCGTAACGGTCTGTCGAATTTATTGGCCCCTTGAAATTGGTTTTGATCAGCAATGTATCCTTCCTCGTCACATTAATGAGATTGAAATCATGAGCCTCAAAAAAGGAAGTCTTCAAAGAACCGATTTCAACAAAGGTGTTGTAAACTGGGTTTTTATTATCCAATTCCAATGTCATTCCTTCAATGACCACATCCCTAGTCGAGAAAAATGGCGCCAAAACATTAGCGTTAAACTCTTGAGAATCTGACTCCAAATGACCGCTCAACTTACCGTTGTTGCCAATATTCAAATAAGTCGACATGATCTTGGCAATTTTATTGTAAACTACAAAATCAAAATCCAAAGATTGATTAGGACTCACCTCATATTCGTCACCCAAATTGTAAATGTGAGTAAGTGAATTGTGGGCCAGTTTCTTTAGTTCCGAAAGCTTAAACTGTCCTGTGATTTGACCAGTGATGATTTCTGGAGAGTTTACTCTTAAAGTTCGTTCGTCACCATCCATTGAGGTAGTAACGTCAAAATTCTCAAAAGAATAGCTGCCGTCTTGATTGCGGTAATTGATGTCATAGAAGGACGCAATACCTAAGGCGTCATCGACATTTGTTCCTTCGGCCTGTACCATCATATGTCCAGAAAAAATCGATTCTTTTTCCGATTTTGCCAACTTTATAGCTTTCAAATCTGCCTCAAGGATGTGAGCCGCAAAATTGAATTGTTTTTGTCTTGACAAGCCAGAAATAGAACCATCAAAATTGGCATTCAAGTGATCATCTCTAAATCGAAATTGGCCTTCAACCGCATTGGATAACAGTTCGCCATTAAATGAAGTGTTGAGATAGGAATACTCTCTAAATGTCAACTCCTTCAAATCGCCCTCTACTTTGACGCTGATGTTCTTGCTATCCAAATCAGCTAGAACTAAATCAGCTTGTCCACTAGTCAAACCAAGTCCATCGAGATCGAGTAAAGCGCCAATATTCAAACCAGAGAATTGAAGGCCTCCAACTAAAGTTTGTTTGTCAGCAGAATAAGACATTTTGGGACTTAAGCTACCTAACCTAGTCCGCACGTTCATATCAGCATCAATGCCAGTTCGACTTGCTACAACGGTTCCTGAGGCATCAAGAAAGCCTAACTTATCGAGAACTGTTACCGCATTAGCATTGAGAAGCTTTGGCAAAAGATGCGATAGATTGCCTTGGTCAAATTTAAGCCGCCCAACGTTTGCTTTGATCTCATAGGCCTTTTCTCTATTGAATAACTCTGATAGCTGAACTTCGGCGGAGAGAAAAGCATTTTGGTCAAAAGCAATATTAATTTGATTAACCGCCAATTGGTTGAGTGTTCCTGAAAGCTCCGTACTGCCTTTAAAAATAACATCTTGTCCAAATCCATCATAAAACAAACGCAGATCGTTCGTTGACAACACCAAATCACTGAATTTTGCCTTCAACAAGACCTTATCGTTAAAGAACCTCAAGTCCTCCCTTTGATAATCGAATCGCAACTGACCTTTCAAGTTTGAAAATGGGGTCTGAACGGACATGTTTTTAAACTCCATGAAGTTCAGAGTATAAGTAAAATTGGAGGTCAAATTGCTGACTTCTAATCCATTGGGGTTAGTAAAGCCTAGATGATCAATATTCATTGAAACATTGGGTCCTTCAATCAAAAAGTTTGACGCATTAATGGACAGTTCCTCAAAATCCAAATGAACCCCTGTATTGTCATCTATTAATGAGTACAAAGCATTAGAAATACGAATGGCCTTGGCCGTCATCAAAAAAGACGATGTTGTATCGGACTTTGGAGAAGTGCTGAGTTGCTCTACAAAATAATCCAAATTCGATAGAGTTTCCCCGGCATAAGTCCTCATTTCAAACAATAATCCGTCAAGTTCAATCGAGCCAAAGCGCAAATCACCTTTTATCAAGCTTTTAACATTGAGGATAGAGGTGTTCAATCGTTTGACAGAAAGGAGCGTTTCTTGATGATGATCTTGGATTAAGATGTTTTTAAGCACCACTTCACCTTTGAGGTTTGCAGTGAGCTGGCCAATGGCTATTTCAGTGCCGTACTTTTCATTGATCTTATTTGCGGCATACTGCCCCAAATAAGTTTGGACCTGAGGGATCGACAGCAGAACCATTAAAAGAATTAATAAGCTAACCACCCCAACAGATAGGCGCTTGATCCATTTCAAAACTGGCTTACTCAATTTAATGGTCATATTTGACTGGATAGCGCATATTTAGATTGTGGTTCTCCCCTCTCCCACTGATTTTTTGTTTCTTTGCCTGAGCATAAGAATATACAAAATAACAACTATTATGCCTAACTGTTAAAGCCATGTCCGAAAAAGTTTACGTTTTGGGTATAGAATCAAGTTGCGACGATACGGCGGCGGCTGTGTTATGCAACAATTTGGTTTTGAGCAATGTAGTTGCTGGGCAAAAAATTCATGAGTCCTATGGCGGGGTGGTTCCCGAACTGGCATCACGAGCTCATCAACAGCACATTGTTCCCGTAGTCGATACAGCCCTCAAACAAGCCGGAATTGATAAAGGTGATTTGAATGCCATTGCCTTTACACAAGGTCCAGGATTGTTGGGATCCTTGTTAGTTGGTGCTTCCTTTGCCAAAGGATTGGCCAACGGATTAGGCATACCGGCCTTGGGCATCCATCACATGCAAGGGCACATCTTGGCCCATTTTATAGCCGACGCCAATGAACAATCTCCTACCTTTCCTTTCTTAGCGCTAACCATATCTGGCGGACATACTCAAATCGTAAGGGTAGACGATTATTTTGACATGACTATTTTAGGAGAAACCATGGACGATGCCATAGGTGAAGCTTTCGACAAAAGTGGAAAATTGTTGCAATTGGGCTATCCAGCGGGACCAGAAATGGATCGGCGAGCCAAATTGGGAAACCCGAAGGCCTTTGCTTTTACTAAGCCAACCGTTGATGGTTTGAATTTTAGTTTTTCGGGGTTGAAAACAGCAATTTTATATTTCATCCAAAAGGAAACAAAAGCCAATCCAGATTTCATCCATCAAAATATCAATGACATCTGCGCGTCCATTCAACACACCATTGTTGAAATTGTAATGGATAAGTTATTGAAAGCTACGGCAGAAACAGGGATTAAAAAAATTGCTATTGGCGGAGGCGTTTCTGCCAACAGCGGCATACGTGAAGCCATCAAGTCTGGCGAAGGTCGTTTTGGATGGACGACCTACATTCCTAAATTCGAGTACACTACCGATAACGCTGCCATGATTGGGATTTGTGGGTATTTAAAACTGCAATCTGGCCTGACTGGTTCAGAAGACCAAGAAGTAAGTGCCCGTCTTAAATTTTAAATTTGCCTTAGAGATGCCTTAGTTTTGGTATCTTTGGACAACCTTTGAAGTTATTATTGTGCAATTATTTTACGAACCACAAATCGACTCTAGTAAGAGCACTTTCTCTTTTTCGAAGGAGGAAAGCAGGCATATTCTAAAGGTATTGCGCAAGAAAACTGGTGATAAAATTTTTATCACTAATGGCAAGGGGAATTTGTTTGAATGTGAAATTGAAACCCAATTAGGAACCCTTTGTGAGGTTAAGGTAATCAAAGAGACTTTTACTCCATTGTATTCGAAAGAAATTCATTTAGCGGTTTGTCCAACCAAGCATTCCGATCGTTTCGAATGGTTTTTAGAAAAAGCTACGGAAATTGGGCTTTCGAGCATTACGCCTATCCGTGCAGCTCGGAGCGAGAGAAAAGAAGTCAAAAGAGAGCGCCTTGAGAGAATTGTTCAATCGGCCATGAAACAATCGTTGAGAACATATCTTCCGGCCGTTAATGAGACAACCATTTTAAGTGACTTTCTAAACATTTATTTTTATGGCAATAAATTGATAGCCCACTGCGAAAACAGTCAAAAATATCCCATACTTCAGGCCATAGATCCTGATAAAAACACTTTAATTTTGATCGGTCCAGAAGGCGATTTTTCCGAAGAAGAAATCAAGATGGCGATGGCCAAAGGATTTAAGCCTGTAACATTAGGCGATCAACGTCTTAGGACCGAAACCGCTGCCCTTTTGGCTTGCGTTCTAACCAACACAGTTTATGGCTCGTTTTAAAGGTCTTGTTGTTTTGATTGTCCTGATGGTGGGCTCCATGACTTTCGGGCAGACCTTGGCAGTTTTAAAATATGGCGGCGGTGGAGACTGGTACAGCAATCCAACTGCCCTGCCTAACTTGATCAAATTTTGTAATGACAACATCCAAACCAGTCTCAATCCAAAAGCCGACACAGCAGAAATTGGACTCGATTTGTACGAATATCCCTATTTGTACATGACTGGACATGGCAATGTGTATTTCAGTCCAGAGGAAGCAAAAACGCTCAAAACGTATTTGATGGCGGGTGGATTTCTTCATGTTGATGACAACTACGGCATGAGACCCTATCTTGAAAGTGCTTTGAAAACTGTTTTTCCCAATCAAAGTCTGACTGCTTTACCCAAAGACCATCCAATTTTCAAAGGCCCATACCCATTTCCGAACGGTTTGCCCAAGATTCACGAACACGACGGATTACCGCCACAAGCGTTAGGCATAGAAATCGATGGTCGCTTAGTGCTATTGTTCACCTTTGAATGCGATTTGGGAGACGGTTGGGAAGATCCGCAGATTCACAACGATCCAGAAGCAGTGCGTCAAACAGCATTAAAAATGGGCGCCAATATCATCAGTTACGTATTTAAAAATTAAGACTATGAATTCGAATGAAATTTCAAAAGGCATTTTAAAGGCGATTGGCGTAATGATTGGCATTGCGACTTTAGTTTATGTATTGTACGCTTTGAGAACCATCTTACTCTATATGATTATTGCGGCAGTAGTTGCTCTAATTGGCCGACCCATCGTTCTTTTTTTAAAAACCAAACTGCGTTTTAGGAATAGTGCTGCAGCGATTTTTACCATGGCTCTATTTGTGTTTATCATCATTGGATTATTCAAACTTTTTATTCCGTTGGTGGTTGAGCAAGGAGAAAACCTGTCACTGCTCAATGTTGGAGAGCTCGAATCTGCCATTTTTGCGCAGTATAGCGAGCTCGTGTCCTATCTAGGAAATCGCAACATTGACTTGACCGCCAGCTTAGACGGCTCTCGACTGTTTTCTAAAATTGATTTTAATATCATTCCCAATTTATTCAACGCAGTGGTAAGTGGGTTTGGAAGTTTGAGCATAGGCATGTTGTCTGTAATTTTTATTGCCTTCTTTTTTCTGAAAGACAGCGATTTGGTTGAGCGCATTTTGATTACTGCCGCACCAACCCAATGGGAGGATGGTTTTCGGACTTCATTTTCTAAAATCAAAAATTTATTGTCTCGCTATTTTATTGGTGTGATATTTCAGATTTTTATTCTGTTGGTATTTTACGCCGCGGTTCTTTTGATTTTGGGTGTCAAAAACGCTGTTGTCATTGCTTTTCTTTGCGCCCTACTCAATATCATTCCTTATGTAGGTCCTATGATTGCAGGGGTTCTGATGATTGCATTAACCATGATCAGCAATATTGAAGCAGACTTCAATTCTGTCATTCTCCCTAAAGTCTTGTGGGTAGCTGTAGGGTTCATGGCTGGACAATTGATCGATAATTTTTTCAGTCAACCCTTTATCTTTTCCAAGAGCGTGAAATCCCACCCCTTAGAAATCTTTATTGTTATTTTAGCATCTGGTCTGCTGTTTGGAATTTTAGGAATGATTGTCGCTGTTCCGGCCTACACCGTGGTCAAAGTCATTTTAAAAACCTTTATATCTCAGAACAAAATCGTTCAAGGTTTGACCAAGGATTTGTAAAATGAACGCAATACTGCGACAAGACGTTCAGGACTTCATTGACGCCCACTTGAACGATGACATCCCATCGCTGGCTCTTGGCGGTCCTTATTTTGATGGGGTCATTACCAAAATCTTATTAGAGCAAATCGTCTCTAAAAAGAAATGTCAGAAGAAGTTACCAACCTGGTTCAATGCGACGGCGATCCTCTATCCGCCTAAACTCCATATTGAACAAACTTCGTCAGAAGCTACTGCCTCATTTAAGAGCAGTTTGGTTCACGGCAGAACTCTTTTAGACCTCACTGGAGGTTTGGGCGTTGATGTCTTCTATTTTGCTCGGGTTTTTGACCAAGTCATCCATTGCGAAATTAACGCCGAGTTGTCGGCAATGGCAAAGCATAATTTTGAGCAACTGAAGAGCCCTAACGTCTCTTGTTTGGCGGTAGATGGGCTTGAATATTTACGTACCTTGGACTTCAAAACAGATGTGATTTACCTTGACCCTGCGCGTCGCAGTAACACCGAAAAACGCGTTTTTAGACTTGAAGATTGCACTCCGAATCTCCTAGACCACATGGATTTGGTTTTCGAAAAGGGACGGCAAGTATTGGTCAAAACAGCCCCGCTTCTGGATATCAGTTTGGGCATGAAACAACTGCGTTTTGTCTCCTCAGTGCATGTCGTCTCGGTCAATAACGAGGTCAAAGAGTTGGTTTGGTTATTAGACCCAGACAAGTCGAACTGCCCAAAAATATATGCCGTAAACTTGAGCGAGTCGGGTAATTGGCAACAGGCAGCCGATTGGCCTCTAACTCAAGCTTCACCTGCCATCTCCGACATTCAAGACTATCTCTATGAGCCTTTGGCTTGCGTCCTTAAAGCAGGCATACACGATCATTTGGCCCTTGAACTTGGATTAGATAAGTTGAACCCTCAATCCCATCTTTATACGTCTAGTCAACTTATCAGTTTCCCCGGCCAAAGTTTCAAGATTGTGCAAGTGGCAGCCTACAATAAAAAGGGGTTTGAAAGTTTAAAAATAAGTCAGGCCAACTTCAAAGTGCGGAATGCCCCAGACTCTGCAGATGCGTTAAGGAAAAAATTTAAATTCAAAGACGGCGGTGACTTCTACCTCTTTTTTACGACCGATAAAACTGGTAAAGGTTGTATCATTAAATCAATGAAGATTTAGTTTTTGAAGTGCGGAAAGTCAATGAATTCAAACTGTGGATTGGGTGAACACTTAAACTGCGATGAATCTCTTTTTTTTGATGGTCATCTATTCTGTGCGATGCTTCATTGTTTTATTCCAATTGTTAAAGGTCATTTCGAATTTTATCCCTCGTTTTTCGTGAACAGAAACTTCTGTCCAACCTGATTTTCTATAAAAACGCTCAGCTCTAGTGCCTGGATCGGTTTCTAACCACACAGACTCGAGTGTTTGATTGAAATACCACTCTAACATCATCTCGTGTAATTTCCTTCCAATACCTCTTTTATCATAGCCTGGCATTACGAACAGTGCCCAAACATTGTTTTCAACTAGGTCTGCGATTGAAAATCCAACAATTTTTTCGTCAATTTCACAAACCCATCCCTTTCCTCTTTTAGTCATAAACTCTAAACAATCAGCGTCTGTGATCAACGCAGGATTGGACAAGGTGTTTTCTTTTACAGAGTTTCTTACCAATTGAATCTGTTCGATGTCAGTTTTACAGGCTTCTCTAAAAGTCATCTTATCCATATAAATTCAAAAATCGAATTATTTCTTCGATAAAATCAATAACTCACCATTGAGGTTATTATTAATTTAGGTGCGGGTTTTGAGCTGGGCTAAAGTCGACATTTTCTTGCCAATTGTGGTCAGAAAAACAGGATTTTATCTTTATATGGCAAATGAAATAATATCCAAATACCAAGGTGCTGCAGTCATAATTTCCAGAAGGCTTTAGTGGCCAATTTATTTTAATTAGATGACAAATTGATTGATTTTTTATCCACTAACCTGTAATATGGTATCCCCCATCCACATGGCGAATTTCTCCAGTGATTCTCAGATCGGGTCTGAAAAGGTGAACTACTTCGTGTGCTAGATCTAGAGGAAAAGCATTGCCTAGTGGGCTCATTTTGTCGGCTGTTTCCAGATCGGCTTCAGTAAGGGTCGCATTACCAGCCTTACTACCCATATAGGTGGAGAACCTCAGTGCGTTGACTCTGATGTCATGGGATCGGCCCAATTCATCGGCTAACTCAATGGTAATGCGTTCGAGTGCTGCTTTGGCAATACTCATGTTCCGGTAGGGATGAAAGGTTACCTTGGCTGCAGCTATATAACTCAGTGAACATATGGAGGCTCCAGGTTGCAGCACCTTGTGTTTGAGCAGGAAGTGAGTCAGTCGAATCAATGAAAAGGCGGAAACATCCATAGTGTCACAAAATTCGGCCTTGGTAACCTCCAATAAGGGTTTTACTTCCTTGTTTCTGATGGTTTTATCCATGGCTATAGCGTGAAGCCAGCCATGAAGCTCTACCCCTTTTTCAGCGAGATTTTGAGCAAATGACGCCATATTGTCGTCTAGGGTGACGTCCAAAATTGCGACAGCAGTATCTCCCAATTCTTGTGTTACGGCAAGTTTAAAGTCTTGAAAGGTTTTATCTAAAAAGGCCTTTGCTTTATCGGATAGATTCTGGTGATGAGGACTCACCCCCAGGCCAGTGCAGATCACTTGACCTCCCTGTTTGATGACCTCTTTGGCCACATACATCGCTAGAGAGTGTTTGTCCGCAATTCCAGTAATTAAAAAAGTCTTATCTTTTAACATTGGCTTAGATATTAATTTGTTTACCATTTGTAAAGAGCTGTACCCCAAGTCCATCCTGCACCTACAGCGGCAAAAAGCAGCAGATCGCCTTGTTCAAATATCTCATTCTTTAAAGTCTCATCCAGGATGATTGGGATGGTGCCCCCCGAAGTATTGGCATAACGATCCATGTTGGTTTTAACCTTGTCGAAAGGCAGGTTGACCCTATGCGCGACTTCGCGGAGAATTCTGATGCTCGGTTGGTGGGGTAACAGGCATTTGATGGCATCAATGTCTACCTTATTCTTCTTCAATAATGTATTGATACTTTGGGGCACAACCTCAATAGCGGTATTAAAAACCTCTTTGCCATTCATTTGAAAAAAGTGCTGCCCCTCGGAAATAGTTTCCGGGCTAGTGGGTCTTTCCGAACCACCAGAAGGAATGGTAAAATGATCCTTACCTCTGCCGTCTGAATTCAAATCAAAATCCAAAAACCCTTTGTCTTCTTCAGTCGCTGAAAGCACAAAGGCTCCTGCCCCGTCTCCAAAAAATACGGCGTCTCTTCGCGTCCAATCTGTAATATTTGAAAATGTATCCGCTCCTATGACTAGTACATTTTGATACATGCCCGATTCAATGAATTGAACCCCAGTAGCTGCTGCAAACAATGCTCCTGAACACACCGCCGAAATATCGAATGAAACCGCTCTAGTGGCTCCTAATTTTTCTTGAACAAAACAAGCACAGGAGGGTACTGGCCGATCGGGTGTGGCGGTCGCTAAGACTATCAGATCGATGTCCATTGGGCTCAACCCAGCATCGGTTAGGGCGATTAAAGCGGCTTGATAGGCCAAATCACTGGTGGTTTCTCCAGTAGAAATTCGTCGTTCGCTGATGCCTAATTTATCGTATATCCACTCATCGGATGAACCGATGGCATCAAAGTATGAATTTTTTACAACATTTTTTGGCGCGTATGAGCCTGTGCCTTTAATGTATGCTCTCATGAAAGCTGAATTTGAGCAAATAAATTTGAGACTTTTTTATTGATTTCATTTGATAAATCTCATCAAATAATCTAAAATTCTAAGATTGTCATAAAAACAATTATAAAATTATGTGATTAATAAAAATTTATGCTCTAATTGTTGATTTAGCAATAATTACACTCGGCTAGTATTCACAAGACGAGGGTTTAGAAATAAAGTTGTTGTATTAGCCCAGAAAAATCAGTCCATTGATGGCCAATCAATTGGTTTGAGCACTAAATATCTCTTTTGTGTAACCTGAGTTGCATTATTTCTGATTTTATTGTTTTAGTTTTAATGACCCAATTAACCTACATATGACATCACATTATCAAATTATAATCATCGGAGGTGGAACTGGCGGCATCATGACTGCCGCTCAACTCCTTAAACAAAAAACATCTCAGAGTATAGCGATCATTGAACCAGCAGATACGCATTTTTATCAACCTGCATGGACCCTAGTCGGCGCTGGCACCTATGATTTCAAAAAAACCGCAAAACCCATGTCGAGGGTCATTCCAAAAGGAGCTGTTTGGATAAAAGATAAGGTCATTGGTTTTGACGCCAATCACAATAAAGTAATCACTAATAATAGTGGAGCGTTTAGTTATGACTATCTTGTGGTGGCGCCTGGACTGGTTAATGACTATAGTTTGGTTCCAGGCTTGGGTGATGCCATAGATCAAGGTGTTGTTTGCAGCATTTATACCAATCCGAAAAACACATGGGAAGTTATCAAAAACTTTAAAGGGGGAACTGCTCTATTCACTCAGCCTGCAACACCGATCAAATGTGGTGGAGCGCCTCAAAAAATAATGTATTTGGCCGAAAGTTACTGGGCTAAAAGCCCTGTCAAGTCGAAAACTGACATCGTATTTGCTATTGCTGGTACGGTCATTTTTGGCACAAAAGAGATTGCAGATACCTTAATGAAAGTAGTGGATCACAAAGACATCAATTTGAGGTTTTACCACAAATTGGTAGCTGTAGATGAGGAAAATAAAATTGCTTGGTACGAGCTCACTAAAGAGGTTAAAGCTGGTGGTTGTGTTGTGAAAACTGGCAAAAAGAACCTCCAATCGATTGATGAGTCATTCCAATACAACTACAAAGACGTACAGGTTACGGTGAAGGATGGTCGCTATGGCATCCACTACGACATGCTACACACGGCGCCACCTTCGGTAGCTCCTGAGTTTGTGAGAGCATCGAATTTGGTCAATGAGGCTGGCTGGTTGGACGTCAATCATCACAGCTTGCAACACAACAAGTTCTCCAATATATTTGGACTTGGTGATGTAGCCGCTTTACCAACGGCCAAAACGGGTGCTGCTATTCGCAAACAAGTTCCTGTTTTAGTGGACAATCTTGCTAAGTTGATCAAACAGAACAAACTAGGAGACTTATCCTATAACGGCTACTCTTCTTGTCCCTTGGTGACCGATTACGGCAAGATGGTACTTGCAGAATTTGACTACTCCGGGAAATTTACTCCTGACCCCAAACTGAAGCAACTTCTGATCTGGGATAGCTCCAAAGAACATTGGCGTTTGTGGATGCTTAAAAAATACATGCTTCCCTATTTGTATTGGAATAAAATGATGAAGGGTAAAATTGTATAATATTCAAAAGAAACTATTACTTAAAAAAATTTACTGTTATTGGTTTTTTTGTTATATTTATTAAATAAACGATTAAAATCATTAATATGTCAACACAAAAAATTGCATTACTTGTTGTTTCAGCTTTGGGTATTGCTTCATCTTTCTTACCCTGGGTAACAGTCAGTCTTATGGGATTTTCTAAATCCGTCTCAGGAATGGATGGAGGCGATGGAGTCCTTTCACTTATTCTTTTCGCTGTAATTATTCTGTTAGTATTAGTTGGAACTTATAAAAAAGGATTTGGTAAAATTGTCGTTTCAATTTTAGCACTTGGTTGCGCGGCTATTGGAGTATATGACACCCTTAACGCAAAGGATAAAGCTGGGGAAATGGCCGAAATAGGTATTGGACTTTATCTTTTGATTGCTGCAGGCTTAGGTGTCATAGCTTGCTTGTATGGTCTAAAGGAAGCTACTGAAAATAAATAAAGCTTTCGACCATTTCGGATATTTTTATCAGTGGTCTGATCGTATGACAATTCGATCAATCGTAATTAAAAGAGAGCTCCAATATTGGGAGCTCTCTTTTTGATTATTTAACCATTCCGAATAGTTGCCAATCAAAATACTTGAAGGAATTTGGGGTACAGCATAAAAGCAAAAAGACCACTGAAACCAGTGGTCCTTAGATCTATTGATCATAAAATTAGTCTTTGGTTCCTGACCAACTCCCACTCATCATAGCAGTTTCATTGACCCATGTTCCGCTACCAGAGTTTGAGCCAAGTTGTCCTGTGAAAACCCCTCCAGCTGAACTGGTGCCAAGAGTGGCTTGAAATTGACCCGACGCACTGACCGAACCTTCCAAAGCATAGGTATCACTGAAAGTAGTCGACAAAGCTATTCCACTGACTTCGCCCACCGAATTGATACTGGCTGTCCAAGTGCCGTTGTCATCTCCCGAAAAAGTCCCAGACCAATTGCCTTGATAATCCGATCCGTTTGTCACATTATCACTGTCACTTCCACTGCAGGTCATGAGGGTCAAGGCCAGAATTGAATAAAATATTGTTTTCATAGTATGATATTTGAAAAAAATAAATTTAAAAAAATATTCTCTTGATAATATAAATAATCGTGTCATTTGAGATGACAAAAATTGGATGTATCAGCATAGACTATCCAATAAACCCCTCAACGCATTTTCGATTATTCCTTTAAGATTAGAGTCTCCGATGAAGAAGCTAGCTTTAGGGCTATGGCATCTACACAATTAATGCCATCAATTGCAGCGGAAATGATGCCTCCCGCATAGCCAGCGCCTTCGCCGCAAGGGTATAAACCTCGAATTTCACTATGCTCGAGGGTTTCTGGATGTCGAGGAATGGAAACAGGTGAAGACGTCCTGCTTTCAGGTGCGTGTATTACGGCATCGTTGGTGTAATAACCCTTCATTTTGCGACCAAATTTTTGAAATGCTTTTTTGAGTCGAGAGGCAATAATATCTGGCAATACTTCGGATAAATTCACCGCTGTCAGTCCAGGTTGATATGATGTTTTTGGAAAATCCTTTGACACTTTACCTTCAACAAAATCGATCATGCGTTGCGCGGGTACTTTTTGAGTGCGACCTGCAGCTACCCAACAGTCATGCTCTACTTTTTTCTGAAAATAAAGACAGACAAACGGGTCATCTTTTTTATAATTCGGCAAATCCTCGGGAGAAACACTCACCACAATACCCGAGTTGGCATAAGGATTATTGCGTTTACTTGGGCTCCATCCGTTGGTCACAACCTCTTCCTGCTCCGTTGCGCAGGGGGCAATGATGCCTCCTGGACACATGCAAAACGAATAAACCCCCAATCCGTCAATTTGTTCCACCAGGCTGTATGAAGCTGGAGGAAGGTAAGGATTGTCAACATCGCTGTGATATTGAATTTCATTTATCAGTTTTTGGGTATGCTCAACGCGAACTCCCAGTGCGAAAGGTTTGGCAGTCATTTTGACTCCTCTTTGGTGCAACAAATAAAATACATCCCTTGCCGAATGACCTGTAGCCAAAACCACCGAGGTGTACTTTTCCCAAGCAGCACCGTTGATTTGAATCCCGCTGATGGCGTTGTTTTCAATTTTAACATCCGTAAGTTTAGCATTAAAATGAACCTCCCCGCCTGCTTCGATGATTGCCGTTCTCATCGCAATTATAATGTTTGGTAATTTATTCGTTCCTATATGGGGATGAGCGTCTACCAAAATAGCCTCAGGTGCTCCGAAATAGACCAACCATTCCAAGGCCTTGAGCACATTGCCTCTTTTTTTTGATCGCGTGTACAGCTTTCCATCCGAGTAAGTCCCTGCCCCACCTTCGCCAAAACAATAGTTAGACTCTGGATTGACAACATGCTCTTTATTGATGGCCGCCAAATCTCTTCTTCTGGCTCTTACGTCTTTCCCTCTCTCATAAATCACTGGAGTCAAGCCAGCTTCAAGAGCTCTCAGTGCCGCATAGAGACCAGCAGGACCGGCGCCAATAATGGCAATTCTGTTGTTAGGATCAATCGCCTTAGGCTGCCAAGCCGCGATGGGCTCTCTTTTCTCACCTACTGTCCAAAACTCCAATTGAATATTCAGTTTTATGCTGGTATTCCTAGCGTCTAAGGACTTTTTTCTAATGCGCCAGTCAATGATGTCGCCTGGCTTTAAACGCGCCTTTTGCAGCCCTAACTTTAACAGCAAGGCCTGATCCTCTTGCTGATGGGGTTTTATGACAATTTGAACCATTGTACTCATAGCGCAAAGGTCGTTTTAAAAGAACAATGCTGGCAATAGCTGTCAACGAATTGTATATCTTCAAACTAAACTTTATCCCACAAAAAAAGGAGTGATTTTTCACTCCTTTTTTTGTTAGTTCTTTATAGATCAACTCTCTAAATTATGAATATATATTTAATACAAGTCTAAAAGTTAGTTGATACAACCCATAAATCTTTATCAAGTCTGTCTCTAAAGTTTTCCTTATCAATATCACTTAAACCACCATTGCAGTCTATATCATCCCATTCAATCCCAAAATTTGTTATTGATATAGCTAATTGGCTCAAAGTACCTTCTGCTTTTCTTTTAAATGCTTCTTGATTGTATAAAAGTTCTTTGAAATTATTTATATTATTTTTTTCCCAATAACTATCACAATTCTTATACCTTCTCCTACAATGTTCCATTAGATTTCCCCAATGATGAGCCAAAATACGTGCATTGTAAGCTAACCTAGTCAATTGATTCTTAGAATTACTGTCTTTCTTGTAGGCCCTCGTTCCTATCTCTTTAAAGCTTAATTGTCCTGAATAAATAAATTTCCATTCTTCCAGTACATATAAAAATTCAGTAGTAACATCCTCAACAGACTCTAACTTATTGATTCTAGTTTTTGATTTTTCATCAATATTTTCAAGATGGGAAGTTAACCATTCTTGATCATAACCAGACT